>CAYYGO010000121.1:0-1577 GCA_964471635.1 uncultured Hyphomicrobium sp. | reverse complement strand
CTGTCGGTGTCGCGCGTCGGCTCGTCGGCTCAGACCAAGGCGATGAAGCAGGTCGCCGGCAAGATCAAAGGCGAGCTCGCCCAGTACCGCGAGATGGCCGCGTTCGCGCAGTTCGGCTCCGATCTCGACGCCGCGACGCAGAAGATGCTGGCCCGTGGCGCCCGCCTCACCGAGCTTCTGAAGCAGCCGCAGTTCTCGCCGTTGAAGATGGAGGAGCAGGTCTGCGTGATCTTCGCAGGCACGCGCGGCTACCTCGATCCGCTGCCGGTCGGGGCGGTCGGCAAGTTCGAGCAGGAGCTGTTGCGCGGGCTGCGCGACGAGAAGTCGATGCTGGAGGCGATCCGCAGCGAGAAGGCGCTCTCGGGTGACACCGAGAAGAAGCTCATCGCCTACCTCGACAAGTTCGCCAAGACCTTCACCGCCTGATCGAGCGCGATCCCAAGGAGAGCGCCCTATGGCGAGCTTGAAGGAAATGAGAAATCGCATCGCCTCGGTCAAGGCGACGCGGAAGATCACCAAGGCGATGCAGATGGTGGCTGCTGCCAAGCTGCGCCGCGCACAGGAGGCTGCAACCGCGGCGCGTCCTTATGCCGAGCGCATGGATCAGGTTCTGGCCAACGTCGCGAGCAAGGTCACGAGCCGCGAGACGGCCTCGCCACTGCTTGTCGGCAACGGCAAGGACGATGTTCATTTGCTGATCGTGATGACCGCCGAGCGCGGCCTGTGCGGCGGCTTCAACTCGAACATCGCCAAGCTCGCCCGGCAGGATGCCCAGCGGCTCATGGCCGCCGGCAAGCAGGTCAAGATCATGACGGTGGGGCGCAAGGGGGCCGACAACCTGCGCCGCGATCTCGGCAAGCAGATCGTCGAGCGCATCGAGTTGCGCGGCGTCCGCCAGGTGAGCGCCACCAACGCCGAGGAGGTTGCAGCCAAGGTGCTGGCGATGTTCGAGGCGGGCGAGTTCGACGTGGCCACCATGTACTTCTCCGAGTTCAAGTCGGTGATCGCCCAGAAGCCGACCGCGCTTCAGCTCATTCCTGCCCGCGTGCCTGAGGTCAAGGCCGGGTCCGGCAAGGCCGAGGCGGTCGCTGCGATCTACGATTACGAGCCCTCCGAGGAGGAAGTGCTGTCGTACCTTCTGGACCGCAACATCTCCACCCAGATCTTCCGTGGGCTCCTCGAGAACGCGGCGTCCGAGCAGGGCGCGCGCATGTCTGCCATGGACAGCGCAACGCGCAACGCGGGCGACATGATCAACAAACTGACGATCAAGTACAATCGTCAGCGGCAGGCGAACATCACCAAGGAACTGATCGAGATCATCTCGGGCGCCGAGGCGCTCTGATCCCACCCGCGAGCGAGGACAAAGGCAATGTCGAACCAGGTTGGTAAAATTCGTCAGGTCATGGGTGCCGTCGTCGACGTGCAGTTCGACGGTGCGCTGCCGCAGATCCTGAACGCGCTCGAGACCAAGAACCAGGGCAACCGACTGGTGCTCGAAGTGGCTCAGCATCTCGGCGAGAACACCGTCCGCACCATCGCGATGGACTCGACCGAGGGCCTTGTCCGCGGACAGT
>CAYYGO010000120.1:0-2006 GCA_964471635.1 uncultured Hyphomicrobium sp. | reverse complement strand
CCTATTCGACGTGCTCGCAGCTCGGCTACATGTTCGTCGCCTGCGGCGTCGGCGCCTACGGCGTCGGCATCTTCCACCTGTTCACGCATGCCTTCTTCAAGGCGCTGCTGTTCCTCGGGGCCGGTTCGGTGATCCACGCCATGCACCACGAGCAGGACATGCGCAACATGGGCGGGCTCGCGCCGAAGATCCGCTTCACCTGGGCGATGATGCTGATCGGCACACTGGCGCTGACCGGCGTCGGCATCCCGCATGTCGGCGGCTTCGCGGGCTTCCACTCCAAGGACGCCATCATCGAGGCGGCCTACGCGGCGCACACGCCGTCGAACTACGCCTTCTGGCTGCTGGTCGCGGCGGCGCTGATGACGTCGTTCTACTCCTGGCGCCTCATCTTCATGACGTTCCACGGCAAGACGCGCGCCGAGCCCGACACGTTCAAGCACGCCCACGAAAGCCCGGCCGTGATGCTCGTGCCGCTCGCCGTGCTAGCGGCCGGCGCCGTGCTTGCGGGCATCGCGTTCTCCGGCCAGTTCATCGGCCACCACTACAAGGAGTTCTGGGGCAAGGCGATCTTCGAGGGCTCCGCGAACCACATCATGCATGCCTTGCACGAGGTGCCGGGCTGGGTGCCCTGGTCGCCCTTCGTGGCCATGGCAGCGGGCTTCGGCATCGCGTGGCTGTTCTATATCCAGGCGCCGTGGCTGCCGGAGGCGACGGCCAAGGCGTTCCGTCCGCTCTACCTGTTCTTTCTCAACAAGTGGTACTTCGACGAGCTCTACGACTGGCTGTTCGTGAAGCCGGCGTTCGCGATCGGGCGGTTCCTGTGGAAGCGCGGGGACGGCGCGGTCATCGACGGCACGATCGACGGCACGGCGGCGGGCGTCGGCTGGGCCACGGGCAAGGCGGTCAAGCTGCAGACGGGCTACGTCTATCATTACGCGTTCGCGATGATGCTCGGGGTGGCAGCGCTCGTGACCTACTTCATGTTCCAGGGCGGGGCGCTCAAATGAACCTCGCGACCTCTCCCATCCTGTCGATCATCACGTTTCTGCCGCTGGTCGGGGCGCTGTTCATCGCGCTGCTGCCGAAGGACGCGCACGGCAATGCCCGTTACGTAGCGCTGTGGACGACGCTCGTCACGTTCGCGGTGTCGCTGATGATCTGGTGGAACTTCGACACTTCGAGCGGCGGCTTCCAGTTCGTCGAGGAGCGGGCCTGGCTGGGGCCCTTGAAGTACAAGATGGGCGTCGACGGCATCTCGATGCTGTTCGTCATCCTGACGACGTTCCTGATGCCGATCTGCGTGCTGGCGAGCTGGGAGAGCGTCGAGGAGCGGATCAAGGAGTACATGATCGCCTTCCTCGTCCTCGAGACGATGATGATCGGCGTGTTCTGCGCGCTCGATCTCATGCTGTTCTACGTGTTCTTCGAGGCGGGGCTCATCCCGATGTTCGTCATCATCGGCGTGTGGGGCGGGAAGCGGCGCGTCTATGCAAGCTTCAAGTTCTTTCTCTACACGCTGCTGGGCTCGGTGCTGATGCTGCTCGCCATGATGGCGATGTACTGGCACGCCGGCACCACCGACATCATGGCGCTGATGCAGTCCAAGTTCCCGCGCGAGATGCAGTACTGGCTGTGGCTCGCGTTCTTCGCCTCGTTCGCGGTGAAGATGCCGATGTGGCCCGTGCACACCTGGCTGCCGGACGCGCACGTCGAGGCACCGACCGCGGGCTCGGTGATCCTGGCCGCCATCCTGCTCAAGATGGGCGGCTACGGTTTCCTGCGCTTCTCGGTGCCGATGTTCCCGCTGGCCAGCCAGGACCTCGCGGTCCTGGTGTTCGCGATGTCGGTTATCGCGATCGTCTACACCTCGCTGGTGGCGCTCGCCCAGGAGGACGTCAAGAAGCTGATCGCCTACTCGTCGGTCGCCCACATGGGCTACGTGACGATGGGCATCTTCACCTTCACGACCCAGGGCGTCGACGGCGCCATCTTCCAGATGCTGT
>CAYYGO010000119.1:0-2078 GCA_964471635.1 uncultured Hyphomicrobium sp. | reverse complement strand
AGTGGTGGGAGATCGGCCTCAAGGACGAGAAGGCGCAGGCCGAGCTCGAGGCGATCAACAAGCAGTACGAGGACGCCAAGAAGAGCCTCGAGCGCCGCTTCGTCGACAAGGTCGACAAGCTGCAGCGGGGCGACGAGCTGCCTCCCGGCGTCATGAAGATGGTCAAGGTCTTCGTCGCCGTGAAGCGCAAGATCCAGCCGGGCGACAAGATGGCCGGCCGCCATGGCAACAAGGGCGTCGTGTCGATGATCGTGCCGTGCGAGGACATGCCGTTCCTCGAGGACGGCACGCACGTCGACGTGGTGCTGAACCCGCTCGGCGTGCCGTCGCGCATGAACGTCGGCCAGATTCTCGAGACGCATCTCGGCTGGGCCTGCCGCGGGCTCGGTCGCGCCATCGACGAGGCACTGCAGAAGTTCCACGAGAGCGGGCAGGCCAAGGCGCTGCGCGACACGATGACCGACATCTACGGCCGCGACGAGTTCAAGTCGCAGGTCAAGGAGGACGACCTCGTTCAGCTCGCCGACAAGCTGAAGAAGGGCGTGCCGATCGCCACGCCCGTGTTCGACGGCGCGCGGGAGAAGGACATCGTCGAGATGCTCGGCAAGGCCGGCTTCGACAGCTCTGGACAGGTGACGCTCTTCGACGGGCGCACCGGCGAGCCGTTCGATCGCAAGGTCACGGTCGGCTACAAGTACATCCTGAAGCTGCACCACCTCGTCGACGACAAGATCCATGCCCGCTCGATCGGACCCTACTCGCTCGTCACCCAGCAGCCGCTCGGAGGCAAGGCGCAGTTCGGCGGCCAGCGCTTCGGCGAAATGGAGGTGTGGGCGCTCGAAGCCTACGGCGCCGCCTACACGCTGCAGGAGATGCTGACCGTCAAGTCCGACGACGTGGCCGGCCGGACGAAGGTCTACGAGGCCATCGTGCGCGGCGACGATGCGTTCGAGGCCGGCGTGCCCGAGAGCTTCAACGTGCTCGTCAAGGAGATGCGGGCGCTCGGCCTCAACGTCGAGCTGCTCAACACCGACGTGCCGGTCGCGGAGCCGCCGGTCGAGGAGACGCAGCAGCGTCCCTTGCTGCCGCCCGCCGCCGCCGAGTGATGCCTCGACCCCGGGGCGGGCCGCGCGGCCTGTCCCGGGCCTGGACGATTGCAGCGGAGGCCGGCGCGCGTGGCCGGCGTCCCTTTCACGTCAGCGCAACCGAGTTTGACGCCCTGAGGTGCGGGCCGCCCTGCCCGGAGCCTCGTAGCGGAGAGAGCCGATGAACGAGATCGCCAACATCTTCAAGACGCAAGCACCGCTGCCGACGTTCGATCAGATCAAGATCTCGATCGCGTCGCCGGAGGACATCCTGTCGTGGTCGTTCGGCGAGATCAAGAAGCCCGAGACGATCAACTACCGGACGTTCAAGCCGGAGCGCGACGGCCTGTTCTGCGCCCGCATCTTCGGTCCGATCAAGGACTACGAGTGCCTGTGCGGCAAGTACAAGCGCATGAAGTACAAGGGCCTCATCTGCGAGAAGTGCGGCGTCGAGGTGACACTCGCCAAGGTGCGCCGCGAGCGCATGGGCCACATCGAGCTCGCCGCTCCCGTCGCCCACATCTGGTTCCTGAAGTCGCTGCCCTCGCGCATCGGCCTCCTGCTCGACATGAGCCTAAAGGATCTCGAGCGGGTTCTCTACTTCGAGAACTACATCGTTACCGAGCCTGGCATCTCGCCGTTCAAGGAGAAGCAGCTCCTCTCGGAGGAGCAGTACCATGCCGCGCTCAACGAGCACGGGATGGACAGCTTCTCAGCCGGCATCGGCGCGGAGGCGATCCGCGAGATCCTGTCGCAGATGGACTTGCAGAAGATCGCCGCCGACCTGCGCCAGGAGATCGCCGAGGCGACCACCGACTTGAAGCCGAAGAAGCTCGGCAAGCGGCTCAAGGTCATCGAGGCGTTTCTCGAGAGCGGCAACCGTCCCGAATGGATGATCCTGACCCAGGTGCCGGTGATCCCGCCGGAGCTGCGTCCGCTGGTGCCGCTCGACGGCGGCCGTTTCGCCACGTCCGATCTCAACGACCTCTACCG
>CAYYGO010000118.1:0-2165 GCA_964471635.1 uncultured Hyphomicrobium sp. | reverse complement strand
GATGCCCCAGGCATCCGCATAGGTGTCGTAGATCCTGATCTGGTCGGGTGTCAGCGCATGCTTGAGGATGTCGTACTCGACGCCGGCGAAGCTGAGCGCGCGCGCCATGTAGAGGCCGGTCGCCTTGAGGTCGCGAGCGACGAGCTCCATGGCGGCGATCCCGCCCTTGCGGATGCCGCTGATGAACTGCTCGCGGTCGGCGAAGGCGGTCTCCGGTCCCCAGAGGCCGAGCCGGACGGCGTAGGCGAGATTGTTGACGTCGGAGGCTCCGGTCGCCGAGGCGTAGAGCACGCGCGCGCCGGGCAGGTTATTCTGGAGCAGCACCCCGCAGATGCCCTGCTGGGAACCCTTTTTCGCGCCGAGAGCGCCCTCCCCGCCTGCGACGCCGCCCATTTCGTGTGCCTCGTCGAAGGCGATGACACCGTCGAAGTCTTCGCGTGCCCAATCGATGAGCTGCTTGAGCCGGGTGTGATCACCCCGAGCAGAGCGGAGCGCCGGATAGGTGACGAAGATCACGCCCTGGTCGAGCTTGACCACCTCGTCGATCTTCCAGCTGGTAAGGGGCTGGATGTCAGCCGTCATGCCGCCCAGCGCGGTCCAGTCCCGTCGGGCATCCTCGAGGAGGGGCTCGTTCTTGGTGATCCAGATGTGGCGGCGGCGGCCCTGCAGCCAGTTGTCGAGGATGCAGGCGGCGATCTGCCGGCCCTTCCCCGCCCCGGTCCCGTCGCCCAAGAAGAAACCCTTGCGATACTCGCGGCCGTCCTCGGACAGGTCCAGTCCGACGCCCTCCTTGCTCGGGCGGAACCGGCCCGGGATCATCTGGGTCCAAGCATCGCCGGCGTAGACGACTGTTTCGAGCTGCGAGGCCGACAGCAGACGCTCGGCAACCGTCCGCTCGGGCAAGCGCGGGACATGATGGGGGATTGGCGCGGGGATCGAGCCCATGGCCACGGACTCGACCAGTGCGGTCGGATGCTCGCCGGCGGTGGTGAACACGAGGCGGCTCGGCCGATAGGGCAGGTAGACGCCCGTCTGTCCGAGAAGCGGCGCCGGGGTTTCCAGCGGCGTGAAATCGACGGGGAGAACCTCGTTGCGGACGGGGGCATGATAGGCGCGCGGTTCGGCAGGGCGCGTGCTCTTCACGGCACGGAACAGTGAGGTCGTGCCGGTCTTCCGGACAGGAGCCATTGGCACGTCCGTTTTCGGCTTCAGCCGGTCGACGATCGTCACCGCGTCGAGGATCTCGGCGACCGACGAGCGCTGGATCGTCGAGGGGATCGTCGTGCCCGGTGCCTTGTCGATGACGTAGAGGCGGACCGCGATCGAGGTGCCGTGCTTCGTGTAGCACTTTTCGAGGCGGATCGAGGTTCGGACCGCGACATCGCGCAGCGTGGAGTCGAACAGGTCACGCAGACGCGCGCTGGGGCCGAACCAGTCGGGCATGATCGCGACAAGCCGTCCTCCGGTGCGCAGGCGGCGCAAGGCTGCCTGTAGGTGGCGCACGGCCGCGAAGTCGTCGGCGCCGCGGCCGAGCGAGCGCGAGAACGGCGGGTTCATCAGGACCAGCGTGGGACGCTCGGACGATGCCATCAGCGACGTCAGCGCTGCGCCGTCGTAGCCGGTGATCGGCGCGCCGGGAAAGCTGTGGGCGAGCCGTGCCCGTCGAGCCGGGTCGAGTTCGTTCAGCTGAAGCGTGACGTCCTGGCGCAGCTGCGCGACGAGCAGGCCGTTGCCGGCGCTGGGTTCGAGGACGACGTCGCCTTCCTGTGCGTTCGCCAGGAGCACGGCCAGAGCGGCGATGTCTGCCGGTGTCGAGAACTGCTGCCATTCGAGCTGCTCCTCGCTCCGGACAGTCTGGGTGGGTAGCGCCGCCATGAGCCGGATGGCGTGGGCAACATCGGGCAAGGCGTGGAGCGCGTGGGGGACCGTCCGCAGGTGGACGGCGAGCGCGTGCTCCAGCACCTCGAAGCTCTCGCGCTGGGTCCAGCATCCCTGCGCGTCGGTGCCGCCATAGGCCTTCGTCATGGCCTCATTGAGGGCGGCCCGCGTGATGCTGTCGCCGGCGCGGAGTCGATCCTGCAGCAGGAGCGCGGCGCTTCGGTCGGCGTTCTCGGCCGTCGAGAATAGGTCGGTCATGGGGGTCTCCTGGATCGGCCGCCCAAACG
>CAYYGO010000117.1:0-2182 GCA_964471635.1 uncultured Hyphomicrobium sp. | reverse complement strand
CCCGACCTGATGATGGTCGTGCACATGACCTCGCCCGACGGCACGCGCGACCAGCAGTACATCTCGAATTACGCCACGCTCTACGTGAAGGACGTGCTCTCCCGCATCGACGGCGTCGGCAACGTCAACATCTTCGGCGCGCGCGATTACTCGATGCGGGTCTGGCTCGATCCGGCCAAGGTCGCCGCGCGCGGCTTAACCGCGACCGAGGTCGTCGCAGCCATGCGCGCCGCCAATCTCCAGGTCGCGGCTGGCTCGATCAATCAGGCGCCCGCCAGTTCGCCGGGCGCGTTTACCCTGTCGGTGCAGACGCTGGGCCGGCTCACCGCACCCGAGCAGTTCGGGGAGATCGTCATCCGCGCCGAGCCCGACGGCTCGGTCGTTCGCGTGCGCGACGTCGCCCGGGTCGAGCTCGGATCGCAGGACTACACGGTCAACGCCTACCTCAACAACAAGACCGCGACCGCGCTCGTCATCTTCCAGCGCCCGGGCTCGAACGCGCTGGCGACCGCCGCCAGCGTCAAGGCCGAGATGGATCGTCTGAAGAAGGACTTCCCCTCCGGCGTCGGCTACTCGGTGGTCTACAATCCGACCGAGTTCATCCAGGCCTCCATCGACGCCGTGCTGACAACGCTGCTCGAGGCGGTTCTGCTCGTCGTCATCGTCGTCATCCTGTTCCTGCAGACGTGGCGAGCGGCCATCATCCCCATCCTCGCCATTCCGGTGTCGCTCGTCGGCACCTTCGCCGTGATGAGCCTGCTCGGCATATCCTTCAACACGCTGTCGCTGTTCGGCCTCGTGCTTGCGATCGGCATCGTGGTCGACGACGCGATCGTCGTCGTCGAGAACGTCGAGCGCTACCTGCGCCAGGGCATGACCCCGCGCGAGGCGGCCTACAAGACGATGGACGAGGTCGGCATGGCGCTCGTCGCCATCTCGCTCGTGCTTATCGCCGTGTTCCTGCCAACCGCCTTCATCACCGGGCTGCAGGGCTCGTTCTACAAGCAGTTCGCGATCACGATTGCGGCCTCGACGGCTATCTCGGCCTTCGTCTCGCTGACGCTGTCGCCCGCTATGGCCGCGCTGCTGCTCCGACCGCACGCGGCGCACGGCGAGACGCGGCATGGCATCCTCAACACGCTCGGGGCGCCAGTCCGCTGGTTTTTCGACGGGTTCAACCGGCTGTTCGACGGGCTATCGGAGAGCTATGGCGCGTTGACCGCCCGGCTGACCCGCATCGGCGCCATCCTCATGCTGCTCTACGGAGGGCTGCTCTACCTCACCTACGATCGGCTCGCCTCCACGCCGACGGGCCTCGTGCCGCAGCTCGACCGCGCCTACTTCATCGCCGCCTTCCAGCTGCCTCCGGGCGCAACGCTCGACCGCACCGACGCCGTCGTGCGCCGTGCCAGCGAGATCATGCTGACCCGGCCCGGCGTGAAGGATGCCGTGGCCTTTGTCGGCTTCGATGGCGCCACCTTCACCAACGCCCCCAACACCGGCGTCATCTTCGTGCGTCTCGAGGATTTCCCGGATCGCATCAAGAAGGGGCTCACCAAGGACGGCGTTCTCGGCGATCTTCGCTCGCAGATGTTCCAGCTCCGCGATGCCTTCGCGTTCGTGCTCGAGCCGCCGTCCGTGCCCGGCATCGGCACCGGCGGCGGCCTCAAGGGCTACGTGCAGGATCGCTCCGGTCGCGGGCTGCCCGCGCTCGAGGGTGCTGCCTGGGCCGTCGCCGGCACCGCCATGCAGACACCCGGCATCGTGCAGCCGTTCACGCTCTTCAACACCCGAACACCGCAGATCTACGCCGATATCGACCGCACCAAGGCCGAGAAGCTCGGGGTACCGATCGGGCGCGTGTTCGAGACGCTGTCGATCTACATGGGCTCGGCGTTCGTCAACGACTTCAACATCCTCGGCCGCACGTTCCGCGTCACGGCCCAGGCTGACAACCCCTACCGGCTGACCCTGCGCGACGTGTCGAACCTCAAGACGCGCAACGTCACCGGCGAGATGGTTCCGATCGGCGCTGTGGCGACCTTCAGCGACACCACCGGCGCCTACCGCGTGCCGCGCTACAACCTCTATCCGGCGGCCGAGGTCCAGCTCGGGCTCGCGCGCGGCTTCTCGTCTGGCCAGGGCATCGCAGCCATCGAGGGCATCGCCGGCGCGCGGCTGC
>CAYYGO010000116.1:0-2254 GCA_964471635.1 uncultured Hyphomicrobium sp. | reverse complement strand
CTTCGCCTTCTTCATCGACTGGATGACCTTGCCCGGCATCGAGCCGATGTAGGTCCTCCGGTGGCCACGGATCTCCGCCTCGTCGCGGACACCGCCGAGCGACATACGCACGAACTCGCGCCCGGTCGCGTTGGCAATCGACTTGCCGAGCGAGGTCTTGCCGACGCCTGGCGGACCGACGAGGCACAGGATCGGCCCCTTCAGCTTGTTGGTGCGCGCCTGCACCGCAAGGTACTCGAGAATGCGCTCCTTCACCTTCTCGAGACCGTAGTGCTCCTTGTCGAGCACCTCCTGCGCCTCGTTGAGGTCCTTCTTGACCTTGCCCTTGATCCCCCACGGGATCGACAGCAGCCAGTCCAGGTAGTTGCGCACCACCGTCGCCTCGGCGGACATCGGGCTCATCTGCTTGAGCTTTTTGAGCTCCGCGAGCGCCTTGTCCTTGGCCTCCTTCGACAGCTTGACGTTCTCGATCTTCTCCTCGAACTCGGAGATGTCGTCACGCTCGTCGTTGTCGCCAAGCTCCTTCTGGATCGCCTTCATTTGCTCATTGAGATAGTACTCGCGCTGCGTCTTCTCCATCTGGCGCTTCACGCGCGAACGGATCTTCTTCTCGACCTGCAGAACGGAGATTTCGCTCTCCATCAGCGTGAAGACCCGCTCGAGCCGCTCGGAGATCGCGGTGGTCTCGAGCACCTCCTGCTTGTCGGAAATCTTCACTGCCAGATGGCTGGCAATGGTATCGGCGAGCTTAGAGTAGTCCTCGATCTGCGTGATGGTGCCGAGCACCTCCGGCGAGATCTTCTTGTTGAGCTTCACATAGCTCTCGAACTGGGTGACCGTCGACCGGGCCAGCGCCTCGATCTCGTCCTTTGCGCCAATCTCCTCGCCGATGCGCTCGACCTCTGCCTCGAAGTAGTCAGCATTGGCGGTGTAGCGCGTGATCTTCGCGCGGGCGGTGCCTTCCACCAGCACCTTCACGGTCCCGTCCGGCAGCTTCAGCAGCTGCAGCACCGACGCAAGCGTGCCGACCTGGTAGATCGCGTCGGTCGCCGGATCGTCGTCGCCAGCGTTCTTCTGCGCCGCAAGCAGGATCTGCTTGTCGGTCCGCATCACCTCTTCGAGGGCATTGATCGACTTCTCGCGCCCGACGAACAGCGGCACGATCATGTAGGGAAACACGACGATGTCGCGCAGCGGCAGCACCGGATAAAGCTCCTTGCCTCCGGCCTTCTCGCGCGCCTTGGTCTCTTCGCTCATGGTGTTTCCGATCCTCGTTCCGGGCGCGTGCCTCATGGCCCCGCGCCGAATGTCCACGATCATCGACGGCGTTTGTGTCGAGCCGGAGACGCAGTGCCAACCGGCCCACCGCTCCTCCGCTGCCGACGCCTCGACGGGCACCGCGCGCATGCCGCGTGTGACTTGAGGCCGCCCTCGCCACGGCACCGCCAGCGATCCCGCTGACACAAATGGTTACAACCCGGCCCCAAACAAGACCACGCTTCTGGCCAGCACCCCAGACCTCCGCCCGAGGCTAGCGGCCGATCTGCCCCTAGCCGCACCCGAAGCCGCGCAACGCCGGTACGGGTGTCACGAGGCCGATGAGCCCTTCTCCTCGGCACGATCCGAATAGATGCGCAGCGGCTTTGCCGAGCCCTCGACGACCTCCGGCCCGATCACCACCTCCTCGACGCCCTTCAGCGTCGGAAGGTCGTACATTGTGTCGAGCAGGATCGCCTCCATGATCGAACGCAGGCCCCGGGCGCCGGTCTTGCGCTCGATGGCGCGACGCGAGATGGCGCGCAGCGCATCGAGCGTAATGGTGAGCTTGACGTCCTCCATTTCGAACAAGCGCTGGTACTGCTTGACCAGTGCGTTCTTGGGCTCGGTCAAGATCTGAACCAGCGCCGTCTCGTCGAGGTCCTCGAGCGTCGCAATCACCGGCAGGCGGCCGATGAACTCCGGGATGAGGCCAAACTTCAGGAGATCCTCGGGCTCGACCTCGCGCAGGATCTCGCCGGTCCGCCGCTCGTCGGGACCCGTGACGCGCGCGCCGAAGCCGATCGAGGTCCCCTTCCCGCGACGCGCGATGATCTTCTCGAGGCCGGCAAAGGCACCGCCGCAGATGAACAGGATGTTCGTCGTATCGACCTGCAGGAATTCCTGCTGCGGATGCTTACGCCCGCCCTGAGGCGGCACCGAAGCGACAGTACCTTCCATGATCTTGAGCAGCGCCTGCTGCACACCCTCGCCTGAC
>CAYYGO010000115.1:0-2568 GCA_964471635.1 uncultured Hyphomicrobium sp. | reverse complement strand
CTTGCCGGTGCGCGGCGGCGCCACGATCAGCGCGCGCTGGCCCTTGCCGAGCGGCACCGCGACGTCGATCACACGCGCCGAGAAATCCTTGATGGTCGGATCCTCGATCTCCATCTTGAGCCACTTGGTCGGATAGAGCGGCGTCAGATTGTCGAAGTGGATCTTGTGCTTGGTGGCCTCGGGGTCCTCGAAGTTGATGCGGCTGACCTTGAGCAGGGCGAAATAGCGCTCGCCCTCCTTGGGTCCCCGGATCTGACCCTCAACGGTATCGCCGGTGCGCAGCGCGAAGCGCCGGATCTGTGACGGCGAGACGTAGATGTCGTCGGGACCGGGCAGGTAGTTGACGTCGGGCGAGCGCAGGAAGCCGAAACCGTCCTGCAGCACCTCGACGACGCCGGTTCCGATAATGTCGATCTCTTTCGCAGCGAGTTGCTTCAACGTCGCGAACATCAGCTCCTGCTTGCGCAGCGTGCTGGCGTTCTCGACGCCGACCTCCTCGGCGAAGCTCAACAGCTCGGTCGGCGATTTCTGCTTAAGCTCTTCGAGCTTCATTTCCTTCATGGGAAGGCTCCGGAGAGTCCCTGGCAAGGGCGGGAGGGGTATGGGCCGGGGACGGATGTTCGTTGAAAGACGCTGGCGCAAGCGGGAGCTGCGCCGCGAGAGGCGTCCTGCCGGGGAACGTGGACAGGAGCGTGCGTGCCGACGGCCTGAGAAGCCGCTGCTCGTCTCGGGATCAAATCATCAATAGCAGACGAGTCGCGCGAGAGGAAGCGGCACCAACGACAAAGCGCCGCGTCAAAACGGCTTGACGATGACGAGGATGACGATGCCGACCATCAGCAGCGCCGGGACCTCGTTGAGAATGCGCCACGTGCGCGCGGGAACGGTGTTGCGGTCCTCGGCGAAGTGCCGGACCGCCGCCGACAGATAACCGTGCATCGCCGACAGCGCGATCGCCAGCGCCAGCTTGGCGTGGAACCAGCCGGATTGGAAGTAACCGGCCTTCCAGCCGAGCCACAGCCCGAGCACCCAGGCGATCACCATCGCCGGGTTCATGATGATCCGTAGGAGCCGCTTCTCCATCACTTTGAAGGTCTGGCTGGTGTCGGACTTCGGATCGACCTCGGCGTGATAGATGAAGAGGCGCGGCAGATAGAGCATAGCCGCCATCCACGCGATGATCGCCATCACATGCACCGATTTGACCCAGAGATAGGCGGCGTCGCCCATGATCGTGATCGCGGCCACGGTCAGCGCCACGGTGACCGCGAGCGCGATGGCTGCACGGAGCGCGGGCGAGGCTGCGGGTTTGCTGTCGGGCGCGATGGTCATGGCCTGTGTGTAGGAGGAGGCCGCCAGAGTGGTCAATGGGGCAGCGCTGTGGTGGGGCGCCCGGACGGTTGGGAGGCCAGCTACCATAGCTAGGCATACGGGCAGCCGCGACGAGCCTGCGCGATCTGCAGCGCGCCGCTGCAGCGTCCTGTCTCCCGTGTCGTTCCCTGCGCTGAACGCTGGCGCAATTCCCACTCCCCACTCCTTCCGTGGGGAGTGGGTCGGGGTGACGGGGGGTGGCGACGATGCGATCCCGACGGTCGAGGTGGGCCAGAAGCGACCGTATCGACATCGTGTTTAGCGCTTGCGACTGTGTTCGTTCCGGATCGGGGGCAGACGACTCGAGGGAAACCCCAACTTAGTGATTGTCGGCGACTATCGAGGTCTTACGCGGACGCGAGCGGACCATGCGCCAATCCTTGATTGCCTTCGTAGTTGTGCTGGCGACAGCGCTTTGCAGCGGATGCAAAAAAAATTCTCAAGTTCAAGGCATCGTTCTGCGCGAGGTGAAGCCGCTTCTTTTGGTCCTCACTCCGAAACCGGGGGGCAACGAGCGCCACGTCGGCCTTCAAGCCCACATATCAGCAGCGCCAAATACAGAACCAGCTACTATGATTGCGTTTGCCGAGCGGTTGTTCTCTGATCGGTTGCACAAAGAACTCTCCACGGACCCAGCAGCGAATGTGGCTTTATTGACCTTTTACCTCGGCACTAGCGTTATGGATGGTCAACAAGTCACGAAGACATTCAGGGTCGTCTATCAGCTTGTTGATGGCGAGTGGCAGCGCAAAGGTTGACTGCTGCCACGCATACCGGTGCACTATCCGTCCTAACGCGCACGGATGACAAGCTGACGCTCTCCGAACATTCTATGGATGGCAGTTCGGGGTCCTTAAGGTCGATTGAGCGACAAGCGAACGATGGAAGCTGCACGACCGTTAGCTGCCACGGGCTTGACAACTGTCAGCCTACCCCTCAGTTTCGTACATCGGCAAGATGGGAGGCGCCCGTCGGTTGGGGCCAGGTGGAAACATGCGACCAGTTTCCGGTGCTCCGCTTTTACCGTCAGCTTTCCATGGCAATGCGGCGACGACTGACTACGACTACCCGAGCTGATATCCTAGCAGGCCGCTGAACGGGGCCGACACGCCATCGGCGGGTTCCCAACCGCCCCCGGAGCCGCAATGCTAAGGCCGGGCTTAACTTTCCGCGGTTATCCTTCAGCGGATTGTTGAG
>CAYYGO010000114.1:0-2820 GCA_964471635.1 uncultured Hyphomicrobium sp. | reverse complement strand
TGCGCACGACCATCGCAGGAACCGTCGACTTCATGGGCGTCGAGCCGTATTCGGCCTACGAGCTCTCCTATGCCATCGCGGAGGCGGCCGCCGAGGAGGCGATTGTCCAATCCGGGATTGCGGCCAATGCAGGGTTCCCCGGACCGCTTTTCATCGCGACGCCTCCGTCGGAGATCGAATGGCCGTCGCTATCGCGCCTTTATGCCGACGATCCCGTATCGGGGCTGTATGGCTATGACCGATTGATCGAGGCGGCGCGCAACGGGCGGCACGCCGATCTGGCCAGACATGCCGAGTTTGCGAGCATCGCCGACCGGATGCAGATCCGATTCGGCACCCGAGGCGAGCCGCTTTCCATCTGTACGGCATGCGCATCGGGCGCCACCACCATCCAGATGGGGCTCGAAGCCATCAGGCGCGGCGACACTGCGGCTGCGCTGTGCGTCGGCACGGATGCGACGGTGCATCCCGAGGGGCTGATCCGCTTCTCGCTGCTATCGGCGCTGTCAACGCGCAATGAACGTCCGGAATCGGCATCGCGGCCGTTCGCGAAAAGCCGCGACGGCTTCGTCATCGCCGAAGGCGCGGGCGCCGTAGTGATCGAGGATTATGCGCGGGCCTGCGCCCGCGGCGCCAATATCCTGGCCCTCGTCCGCGGCGCAGGCGAGAAGGCCGACGACTATCACCGCACGCGCTCGCGGCCTGATGGAACGGCCATGATCGGTGCGATCAGGAAATGCCTCGATGACGCGTGCGCTGCGCCAGATGAGGTCGACTACGTCAACGCGCACGGGACCAGTACGCCCGAGAACGACAAGATGGAGTACCTATCGCTGCGCGCGGTGCTCGGCCCGCACCTCGACCGCACGCCCGTCAGCTCCAACAAGTCGATGATCGGCCATACGCTGATCGCAGCGGGCTCGGTCGAGGCTGTTTTCTCGCTGATGAGCCTCGGGACGGGCGTCCTGCCGCCAACCATCAACTGCGAGGACCCGGACCCGGATCTGCCGCTCGACGTCGTGCGGGATAAGGCGCGAGAGGCAGACGTTCGCACCGTGCTCTCCAACTCCTTCGGCTTTGGCGGGCAGAACGTGTGCCTCGTCCTGGCCGCAGCTCCAGCGTGAGGCAAGCATCATGACGACACGCGACGAGACGGGCAGCTGCTGCGGAGCGTGCGGCGGGGCAGGGCATCAGGTCGCGGCGCCGGCAGCGACGATGCGTGCGGTTCAGGTGGTGGCCGAGCGCCGGCTGTCGCTCGTCGACCTGCCGCGCCCCGAGCGGCCGGCCCCAGACGAAGTGCAGGTTCGCATTGGCGCCGTGGCCCTCAACCACATCGATGTGTGGGGGTGGCGCGGCATGGCGTTCGCGCGCCGGACGCTGCCGCTCGTAGCCGGTGCCGAGGCTGCCGGCGAGGTCGTGGCGGTGGGACAAGACGTTCGCGACCTCGCGCCCGGCGACGTCGTGGCGCTGTACGGCGCGCGGACCTGTGGCTGTTGCACCGCCTGCGTCGGCGGCCGGGACAATTTCTGCGAGGCGTTGGACAGCATTTACGGTTTCCACATCGACGGCTTCTTCCGTGAGGTGATGAACATCCCGTCGCGGCTCGCGGTCAAAGCGCCGGCGGGAATCGATGCCGTCGCCGCCGCGCTGGCGCCGATCACATTCGGCACCGTCGAGCACATGCTGTTCGACAATGCGAGGCTTGAACCGGGTGAGACTGTGCTGGTCCATGCTGGAGGCAGCGGCATCGGCAGCGCCGCAATTCAGCTCGCCAAGGCGGCTGGAGCCACAGTAATCACCACGGTCGGCAGCGAGGAGAAAATGCAGAAGGCCGCGAGCCTCGGCGCCGATCACGTCATCAACTACACGAAGGAGCGCTTCGAGGGACGGGTGCGCAAGCTAACGGGGCGGAGGGGCGTCGACGTCGTCTTCGAGCATGTCGGCCCGCAGACGTGGCAGGGCAGTCTATTGTCGATGAAGCGCGGCGGCCGGCTCGTCACCTGCGGCTCGACCACCGGCATCATGGCGCAGACCAACCTTCATATGCTGTTCCAGCAGCAGCTCAGGATCTTCGGAAGTTTCGGCTGCACGCGCCGCAATATGCGCGCCAGCATGGACAAGATGTCCAAGGGGCTCGCGCGGCCGGTGATCGACACCATGCTCGCGCTCGACCGCCTCGAGGACGGGCTCGCGCGGCTCGAGTCGCGGCAGGTCTTCGGCAAGATCGTCGTCACCCTCTGAAAGCTGGAGACACGCGTGATGAATGATCGGTCGCGAGAGGTCTGGATCACCGGGATCGGGCTGTTGAGCGCGCTCGGCGAGGGTGGTGCGCATCACCACGCGGCGGTCGGCAGTGCGCCCGCGGTCGATGACACGGTCTACGCACCCTATTCGGTCCATAAGCTCGCAAGCATCGACTTCGCCAGGCAGATACCCAAGAAGTCGGATCTCCGGCAGATGGAGGGCTGGCAGCGGATAGGGGTGCACGGTGCGGGGCTTGCGCTCGATGATGCAGGGCTATCGCGCAATTCGGACCTTCTTGGCCGAACGAACCTACTTGTGGCTGCCGGCAGCGGCGAGCGCGACACGGCGGTCGACGCGAAGGTGCTCGAATCCATCTCGACCGGAGCGGATACGGCCGTACTGGCCAAAGAGATTCTCCCGACGGCACTCCGGCCGACCCTCTTCCTCGCCCAGCTGTCCAACCTGCTCGCCGGCAACATCTCGATCATTCACGCCGTGACCGGCTCGTCGCGCACGTTCATGGGCGAGGAGATCTCCGGTGTTTCCGCGATAGAGAATGCGTCGCGTCGCATATGG
>CAYYGO010000113.1:0-2828 GCA_964471635.1 uncultured Hyphomicrobium sp. | reverse complement strand
GTCCATCGCACCCGCCATCGCCGCCGGTGCCCTCGCTTCCATCCGGTATTTGAAGTCGATGCCATTCGAGCGCGCCCGTCACCAGGAACGCGCGCGCGCCGTCAAGAGCCGTCTGAAGAACGCGGGCCTGCCTGTTATGGACAATCCGAGCCACATCGTCCCCGTTCTCGTCGGCGATCCGGTTCATTGCAAGGCGGTAACGGACACGCTGATGGACCGCTACGCGATCTACGCCCAGCCGATCAACTATCCGACCGTGCCGCGGGGCACCGAGCGCATTCGCCTGACGCCCACGCCACTGCATACGAACGCGCACATCGACCAGCTCGTCTCAGCAATGACAGAGCTCTGGCAGGCCTGTCCGGTGGGGCAGGAGCAGCTTATCCGACTTGCAGCGGAGTAATCCGCGCCGCCTGTCAGCGCCTGCGATGGGCCCGGATCCGTGTCCCCGCTCGACGTGTGGGGGCGCGCCCCCGGCCGTCGCCGCTTCCTGACGTAGCCCGACCTATCCCAAGCCCCCGCGCGGCTGACCGGTCGGGGGCGGAGGTCGCTCTGCCGGTTGGCGCGCACGTGACTCGCACGACGACATCGGTACGCACTGTCGTCGTGTCGACGCTCAACTGTGCCCGAGCGCAAATCATGCAGCGTCGATCCACATCGCGCACCAAAGCAATCACGCGATAGCCCAGCTAAATCCTGGACCGAGCGAACGTTGACCTGTAGCCGGGGAACGAAGGCGCCGAGCCTTGCCGTGTGTCAGCCTGCGGAGGACACGAGCTTGACCGCGGCCGGCGCCGCCGCGGGAGCGGCAGGCTCGCTGATAGTCACGGTCACCTGCGGCGGATGAGATTGAACGGACGGGCGTGCCGTCTGATCCGCGTCGGCGACGCGCGCTGCGGGTGGGTACAACAGCGCGCCTGCGAACATGGCCAGCAGCGCCATCAGCCCGGCCAGCATTAGAACCACGGGGCTTCCCGCCGGCAGGATCACGAACTGGGCAACCGACTGGAGAAAGAATCCGGCGCCGGCCAGGACAGCACCGAAGCCTCCGAACGCACCGAGCTGGGGTGCGGCGCTGGCCCTGATGGCCGCTGCCCCCCCTGCGAGCCGTGTTGCCGACACCAGAGCGGTGGAGAGCAGAACGACACCTACGCCGGCATAAACCAAGCCTACGACGGCGAGCCAATTCGGGTTTGCAACGGACATCGGAGTGCTCCCTCTACAGGCCGAACTCTAAAGGCCGAACTCAAAGTGCGAGCGCTTGGGGATACTGCAGCCATCGCCACAGAAGATGCAAGGCCTCTACGATGTAACTTAGGGACTATCGCGAGCGACGCAGAGCGATGCGGCAGGCTTGCGAATCCTGCCCGCCCCGACATCGCCAAAAGGATCCGGGTCTCGCCCCCGCGCATGCAGTGTCCGTTGGCCGGACCGGGGGGAAGCACCGGCCGGCCAACGGACAGTGAGCCGGCCGCAAGTCGGCCCACTATGCCGTCGGCTCACTTTAAGGCCGTCTTGTTGAGCTCGAGGTAGCTCTTGAGCATCTGCGCGCCGTTGAGCGGTTTGGCCTGGCCCTGGTGACACGTGCTGCAGAACGCCTTCGGCGCATCGCCGTGCTTCCCGAGCCGATTTGCCGGATACGTTGCCTTGAGGGGCGTCAGGAACGCCGCATTCAGGTCGCGCACCATGCGGATGCCGTGCCACGCTGTCGTACGCTGCGGTGTCGACGTCGACCAGTTTCCGAACGCCCTGCTGTTGTGGCAGAAGGTGCAGTTGACGCCGAGCCCCTCTGACATGTGGATCATCAGGGCATAGGTCTTCTCGGTCGATTGGATCGAGGCCGTATGCGTTCCGGGCAGCGCTTTTGCCGACTGCACGCGGATCTCGTTTGCCGCGCCGCCGAGCAGATCGGTGAACGGATCTGCCGTCATCGACGTCAGTCCGACCGACTTGTTGGCGTGGTTCTGCCCGCCGCCCGTGTATCCCGCCATGCGCGTCGGCACGACCTTGTAGTCGTCCGAAAACCAGATGTTCTTCGGCACCGGATTGCCGGCATGGCAGGTGTAGCAGGTGACGCCGGTGGCGCCGACATGCGTCTTCCACGTCTCGTTGATGTGCCGCGTCATTTGAAGCATGCGGCGCGAGACGGTCTTCGTATAAAGACCGTCGTCGGCCATGTTCTCGACGTTGTGGCAATAGGCGCAACCCTGCTCCGGCGACACCCACTCGGTGATCGCCGCCATCACACGGTTGAACTCGTTCTCCGTAAGATCGCCCAGAACCTTCACGTTCTTGTAGACCTCGGAGGCCTTCTTTCCGCCCGGATCCGCCGCCGGAATGAGGTCTGGCAGCTTCGTCGCAGCGGCCGTCTTGGCCGCCGTCCGTGGATTGATGACCTGCTCCATGCCGACGCCACGATAGCCCTGCTGGGTGCTCTTGGTCGGCGGGCGCTCGCAGGCGGCGAGCAGGAGAGCTGCGGCAACGGCGGCCGGCAGCGCGAACATGATGCGGGGTGCCTTGGTCATTTGACTGCTCCCGGCAGCGTCGAGGGATCGATGATCGGGGTCGGATAGACCTGCGGATAGCTCGGCACGATGCTGTGCTTCACGCCCCAGAGGTACCAGTTGTCGACCACGGTGCCGGTCAGCAAGATGCCGATGCCGCCGGTGAGGGTGCAGAGCACCGCAAACCACCACGCCCAGCGATGGATCGATTCCATCGAGGCATTGAAGCCCATGGTCCAGCGCCAGAACAGTGCCGCGCGCTCTGACGCCGTGCCGCGATCGACGATCTGCTCGATCTCGCGCTCGCCGCCGTACCGCCCGACC
>CAYYGO010000112.1:0-2907 GCA_964471635.1 uncultured Hyphomicrobium sp. | reverse complement strand
GCCCATGAACGGATACTTCGTGTTGGACGCCCACCCCCCCATGATGATGCCGTAGACGCCCAGCGAGGAGATCCCGAGCAGATAGAGGATGCCGACGTTGAGGTCGGAGATCACCCACTTGCCCCAGCCGTCCTCGTTGACCGGGATCACCGCCCAGGCCGCCAGCGCGAAGGTGGCGGTCGCGAGCGGCGCGAGCAGAAACACGCCCTTGTCGGCACCGGCCGGAATCACCGGCTCCTTCAGCGCGAACTTCAATAGGTCGGCAAACGACTGCAGCAGGCCGAAGGGGCCGACGACGTTCGGGCCGCGTCGCAACTGCACCGCCGCCCACACCTTTCGGTCCATCAACAGCAGGAAGGCGATGATGATGAGCAGGCCGAGGAGCACGGCGAGGCTGCCGGCAACCGTCAGCACGAGCCAGATCGCCCAGTCCCACCACGTCGCGAGCTCATTCGCGTTCATCGTTCCGCCCTGCCCTTCCTCGTGCTGCCCGTGCCTGCCGTTCGCCGCAGGGGCGCTACTCGGCGGCCCTCAGACCGGCCTGCCCCTTGGCCATCGCCTTCAGCGCGCTCATCTCGGCCATCACGGCGGAGGCCCGCGCGACCGGGTTCGTCAGGTAGAAGTCGCCGATCGCCGGAGCGAAAGGTGCCGCGCCCATGCTGCCGCCGCGTGCCGCCAGCGCCTCGACGCCGCCGGTCGGAGCAGCCTCGACAGCGTCGATGCGTGCCAGAGCCGGCACCGACCGGTACATCGCCGCCCGCAAAGCCGCCAGCGTGTCGAAGGGCAGCGCGCGGCCGATGACGCCCGAGAGAGCGCGAACGATCGCCCAATCCTCCTTGGCCAGCCCCGGCGCGAACGCAGCCTTGGCCGTCATCTGCGCACGGCCCTCGGTATTGACGTAGGTCGCGCTCTTCTCGGTGTAGGCCGAGCCCGGCAGCACCACGTCGGCACGGTGCGCGCCGCGATCGCCGTGGCTGCCCTGATAGACGACGAACGCGCCGGGTGCGATCTCGATCTCGTCGGCGCCGAGGTTGTAGAGCACATCGAGCGCACCGGCCTTGGCCATCTCGGCGGCCGGCTTGCCGCCCGCTCCCGGCACGAAGCCGAGGTCGAGGCCGGCAACGCGGGAGGCAGCCGTGTGCAGCACCGAGAACCCGTTCCAGCCGTCCTTCACGAGTCCGAGCTGCAGCGCGAGCTTGGCGGCCGCCGACAGCACGGCTGCACCGTCGGGGCGCGCGATCGCTCCCATGCCGACGATCATCATCGGGCGCTGCTTCGCGACGGCGCTGTGCTTCATCAGGTCGGCGATAGCCTCGGCGTCCGTGCCGAGGTGATTGTAGGCATAGCCGAGGTCGGCCTTATCGCCGATGAGACCCACGAGTAGACCGCCCTGGCGCCAGCGCCTGCGGATGCGCGCGTTGAGCACAGGCGCTTCGAGGCGCGGGTTCGAGCCGACGATCAAAATCGCGTCGGCCTCGTCGATGCCGGCGATGGTGGCGTTGAACAGATAGCTCGCGCGCCCGAGCGCGGGGTCGAGCGCCTCGCCCGCCTCGCGGCAGTCGAGGCTCGATGCGCCAAGCCCCGTCATCAGCTCTTTGAGCGCGAACATCTCCTCAGCGCCCGAGAGACCGCCGGCAATGGCGCCGATGCGGTCGGGACGGGCGGCCTTCAGCCGCTCGGCGACAACGGCCAGCGCCTCGTCCCAGCCGGCCGGCACGAGCCGACCGCCCTTGCGCACATAGGGCTGGTCGAGCCGCTGCGTCCGCAGCCCGTCGGCAACGTGCCGCGTTTTGTCCGAGATCCACTCCTCGTTCACCCCGTCGTTGTTGCGCGGCAGGATGCGCATCACCTCGGGGCCGCGCGTGTCGACGCGAATGGCCGAGCCGACCGCGTCCATGACGTCGATCGATTCGGTCTTCTTCATCTCCCAGGGACGCGCGTTGTGCGCCCACGGACGGTGGGTCAGCGCGCCGACCGGGCACAGGTCGACGACGTTGGCGCTCATCTCCGACAGGATGCCCTTCTCGAGATAGGTCGTGATCTCGGCGTCCTCGCCGCGGCCGATGAGCCCGAGCTCCTCGACGCCCGCGATCTCGGTCATGTAGCGGACGCAGCGCGTGCAGTGGATGCAGCGCGTCATCATCGTCTTGATCAGCGGCCCGATGTTCTTCTCCTCGACGGCGCGCTTGTTCTCCTGGTAGCGCGAGCCGCCGATGCCGTAGGCCATCGCCTGGTCCTGCAGGTCGCACTCGCCGCCCTGGTCGCAGATCGGGCAGTCGAGCGGATGGTTGATGAGCAGGAACTCCATCACCCCTTCGCGCGCCTTCTTCACGATGGCGCTCTTGGTCGATATCTTCTTCGGGCTGCCGTCGCGGTTTGGTGGCAGATCGTTGACGCCCATCGCGCATGAGGCGACGGGCTTCGGGCTGCCCTCGACTTCGACCAGGCACATGCGGCAGTTGCCGGCGATCGAGAGCCGCTCGTGGTAGCAGAAGCGCGGGATCTCGGCGCCTGCCTGCTCGCACGCCTGCAACAGCGTGGTGCCGTCCTCGACCTCGATCGGCTTGCCGTCAATGATGAGTTGCTTGGGCATGGGCTCGCTGTCTCGCGGTTATTCGGCGGCCTGCTTGGCGTGCGTGCGGTGGTACTGGTCGATGCGCGCCTCGATCAGCGGGCGGAAGTGGCGAATGAGGCCCTGCACCGGCCAGGCCGCGGCGTCTCCCAGCGCGCAGATGGTATGCCCCTCGACCTGCTTCGTCACCTCGAACAACAGGTCGATCTCGCGCTTCTCGGCACGGCCCTCGGCCATGCGCTCCATCACGCGCCACATCCAGCCCGTGCCCTCGCGGCAGGGCGTGCACTGGCCGCAGCTCTCGTGCTTGTAGAAATAGGAGATGCGCGCGATCG
>CAYYGO010000111.1:0-2913 GCA_964471635.1 uncultured Hyphomicrobium sp. | reverse complement strand
GCCGGCTCAATCTGCAGGTCGTTCGAACCGTCGGATATCAGACGACACTGACGACGTGCTTCATATTCGCGATCTTCATCGGCGCTACCGTGTTCGCCTTCGTATTGCGGTCGCTCGGCGGAGATGAGTTGATCGTCGGCCTGTTCAAGGGGCTTGGACTCGGACCCAACGGCTTGATCTTGGTGGTTCTGGCCGTCGTGTTCGTCGCAGGTTTCTTCCTCGACTGGTTCGAAATAGTCCTCATCGTCCTGCCGCTGCTCGCTCCCGTCATCAAGGATCTCAACATCGACATGACCTGGTTTCTGGTCATCGTAGCTGTGATGCTTCAGACATCGTTCCTGACGCCGCCTGTGGGCTTCTCACTCTTCTATTTGAAGGGAGCCGCGCCAAAGAGCGTCACGATCAAGGACATCTACGTTGGCGTCATACCTTTCGTGCTGCTGCAGCTGTTGATGGTCGCCGCTTGCTTCATATGGCCTGAGATCATCACTTGGCTGCCCAAGCAGATGTACGGCGGCGTAGTGAAGTAGACGGCGATGAAACCGATCAGAAGCACTACGTCCGGAGGTCGGTTCAGTCGTCTGGATCGGGAGGCTGGCGCGACGAACTCCGGAGGGGGCCGCCCCTCCGACCTTCTGTCTCAGCAGCAGTTCATCGTCTTCGAACTGCTCGGCGACGGGGCGACGAACAAGGAGATTGCCAATCTTCTCGGGTTGCATGAATCGACCGTCAAATCGCATGTGTCGGCGATTCTGGAAAAACTCGATTGCTCCAACCGAACCAAGGTGGCGCTTCTTGCCCTGCGGTTTCGATTGACGTGAGTTCCGATCCGCAGCGGCGTGCGTAGACGCCGCCGCCGCGACTTCTAAAGAACACGGGCGCAGCTGAACCGGCGTAGTCAACTTGGATACTGAGGATCGTCATGGCCAAACTCGACGACGTTGCTGAGCGGCAGGAGTGGAAGGACGCGATCAACTCGGTGATCGCGTTCGAGGGCACTGGGGCCGCCGACGACATCCTGACCGAGGTGGTGGAGACGGCGCGGCGCTCGGGCGCGCACCTGCCGTTCGCGGCCAACACGGCGTACATCAATACGATCCCGCCCGAGAGGCAGCCGACCTACCCCGGCATCCGCGAGTACGAGTTCAAGGTGCGCGCGGCGATCCGCTGGAACGCGGCGGCGATCGTGCTCAAGGCCAACAAGGAGAGCAGCGAGCTCGGCGGCCACATCGCCTCGTTCCAGTCGGCGGCGACGCTCTATGCCACGGGCTTCACGCACTTCTGGAATGCCCCGCACGAGGGCCACGGCGGCGATCTGGTGTTCGTGCAGGGCCATTCGGCACCCGGCATCTATGCGCGTGCCTACCTCGAAGGGCGGCTCAGCGAGGAGCAGATCACGAACTTCCGCCAGGAGGTCGACGGCAAGGGCGTGTCGAGCTACCCGCATCCGTGGCTGATGCCGGATTTCTGGCAGTTCCCGACCGTGTCGATGGGGCTCGGGCCGTTGATGGCGATCTACCAGGCGCGGTTCCTGAAGTACCTGCACGGGCGCGGACTCGCCGATACGGCGAACCGTCACGTCTGGGTGTTTTGCGGCGACGGCGAGATGGACGAACCCGAAAGCCTGGGCGCCATCGGGCTGGCGGGCCGCGAACGGCTCGACAACCTAATCTTCGTCATCAACTGCAACCTGCAGCGGCTCGACGGACCGGTGCGCGGCAACGGCAAGATCATCCAGGAGCTCGAAGGCGACTTCCGCGGCGCGGGCTGGAATGTGCTCAAGGTGATCTGGGGCTCGCAGTGGGACGAGCTGCTGGCAAAGGATCACTCGGGCCGGCTGCGCCAGCTGATGGAGGAGTGCCTCGACGGCGAGTACCAGGACTTCAAATCGAAGAACGGCGCCTACATCCGCCAGAGCTTCTTCGGCCGCTATCCGGAGACGGCGGCGATGGTGGCCGAGTGGTCGGACGACAAGATCTGGTCGCTGACGCGCGGCGGGCACGACGCGGTGAAGATCTACGCCGCCTACAAGGCCGCGGTCGAGCACAAGAGCCAGCCGACCGTGATCCTCGCCAAGACCGTCAAGGGCTTCGGCATGGGCGAGGCGGCGGAAGGCCAGATGATCGCTCACCAGCAGAAGAAGATGGGCGAGAACGCGCTCTTGAAGTTCCGCGACCGCTTCAACGTGCCGCTATCGGACGACGAGGTGCGGAGCCTGAAGCTCATCAAGCTGCCGGAGAGCGCGCCCGAGATGGCCTACATGCGCGAGCGGCGGGCCGCGCTCGGCGGCTACCTGCCCCAGCGGCGGCAGAGGACCGACGTCGCGCTCGAGGTGCCGCCGCTGTCGGCCTTCGAGGCGCAGCTCAAGGCCACTGGCGAGGGTCGCGAGATCTCGACGACGATGGCGTTCGTGCGCGTGCTCAACACGCTGCTCAGGGACAAGAGCCTCGGCAAGCGCATCGTTCCGATCGTGCCCGACGAGAGCCGCACGTTCGGCATGGAGGGCATGTTCCGCCAGTACGGCATCTTCTCGCAGGTCGGCCAGCTCTACCGTCCGCAGGACGCCGACCAGCTCTCCTACTACAAGGAGGACAAGTCGGGTCAGATGCTCCAGGAGGGCATCAACGAGGCGGGCGCCATGTCGAGCTGGATCGCGGCGGCGACCAGCTACTCGACGTCGAACTGCCCGATGATCCCGTTCTACATCTACTATTCGATGTTCGGCTTCCAGCGGATCGGCGATCTGGCGTGGGCGGCGGGCGACATGCGCGCGCGCGGCTTCCTCGTCGGCGGCACGTCGGGACGCACCACGCTGAACGGCGAGGGTCTGCAGCACGAGGACGGCCACAGCCACATCTTCTCGGCTACGATCCCGAACTGCGTCTCCTACGATCCGACCTATGGCTACGAGGT
>CAYYGO010000110.1:0-3231 GCA_964471635.1 uncultured Hyphomicrobium sp. | reverse complement strand
CCCGCGCCGGACCGGCACCTGCCATTCCGCGAACGTCGCCGCACACACTCCTGTGGCGCGATTAGCACGCAAATATGGCAAAACTTCCACACCTGCACTGGCGCAAGCCCTTTCCGGACCCCCCGCTATCGCATCGCAGCGAAGCCACTCTCTCAAGTCGTACACGAGGCCCGCACACTCAACAAGCACTGAGCGGTCTTTGTACTTGCCCAACTTTGTGGGGAGCGGCGGCGTGCGATGCAGGCACCGCAATCGCTGACTTACGGCGGCAAAGGTCATGCACGCGCCGACGATCCTACTCGTCTCGCTGCGCCGCAACAGGAGCGACGCGGCGACAGCCTCAGTGCCCACAATGGCGCCGCCCTGCTTGCACTTGATGTGTCATGATGAGCGTCTAGTATCCCAGCGCGAGCGCGCGGCGCTCGAGTTTGCACAGTCTGGAGCGTTCATGGCCGAGATGCCCGAGTCCTCTCTCATCGAGGCGATCATGATGACCCGCGCGCAGGTCGATTTCCTGTGGCAGTTCTTCGTCACGGTGCACATTGCCGTATTCGCGCTCTTGTTCATTTATGACGAGGCGGTCGAGAGCATGAATGGCATTGCCCGCGTGCTGGCGGTGATCGGCATCGCGATGTTCGACTGGATCAATGGCAAGGCGCTGCAGAACACGTATCTGCTGCTCGACGCCATGCAGGACCAGTACCGGGCGCTGTTCGGCCAGGTCGAGCGCTTCCGGCCCGCGTTCTACGAGCAGTTCGTGCTGGCCTCCTTCGCCAACCGCCCGGACATCGTCTATGTGACGCACGGCATGGCCTTCGTGGTCGTCATTCTGGCCCTCACCTCGCGCCACTTCATCCAGAGCCGGCGGCGGCGCTCGCTGTAGCGCGCAGGCGACGCTCGCCCGGCGCCCAAGCCGGCGTGCTTGGAGAGGGTCGCGACATCGCCGGGAGAGTGCCTGCATGCACGGAGCGGCGCCTCGCCATGTGGATGCCCCAGGGCACCATCCCGCTTGACTGGCTCCCCGATTCGCCCATCAAGCGGCATCAATACGTTGTTTTTAAGAGATAAAGCCTGAAACCGACCCGCTGCCCAATTCCGTGGCATCCAGGCCACTACCTCCGACGAATCAGGAGAACCGACCCTCGTCAGGCATTCCCAACGGTTCTTTAACTTGTTTAGTATCCGGCCTGAAGCGGTCACTCGGAGGGGGACTCCTACCCGCATTCAAAGAAGTAAGAACAGTCTGTCGGGAACAGCGCACTGCGTCACTTACCAACTCCGGCACATGCGCATCAGAAGTGTAGTAGACGGGAGAAGGTCAAAATGAAGAAGTATAACGTAAGCGCCCTGGTGGCGGCTGGCCTGCTCGCGGGCAGCCTGGCGTCCGGCGCGCAAGCGGCAGACCTTGGGGGCAATTGCTGCGCCGACCTTGAGGAGCGCATCGCCGAGCTCGAGGCCACCACCGCACGCAAGGGCAACCGGAAGGTCTCGCTCACGGTATCCGGCTTCGTTGCCCAGCAGCTTCTCGTCTGGGACGACGGGCGTGAGAGCAACGCCTACATCACCGACACAGGCTCGGTGTCGATCGGCTCGCACTTCAAGTTCACGGGCGAGGCACAGATCAACAACGACTGGTCGGCGGGCTATGTGCTCCGGGTCGAGGTGATCAACAACGACTCGCTGCTCGTGAACCAGAACAACGACGATCCTGGCGCCAACGCGCTCGGCGCCGTCGCCGGCCGCTCGTCGAGCCCGATCGCGATCGAGAGCTCCTACTGGTTCCTGAAGAACAAGAACCTCGGCCGCCTGTCGATCGGCCAGCAGTCGACCGCGGCCGATAACGCCGCCGTTCTGCCCGACGCCTCGGGCTCGCTGGTGCAGGCCAACTACATTCTTTATGACGTGAACGGCTTCTTCCTGCGTCAGACCAACGGCGCGCTGCTCGGCTTCAACTTCGGCGACCTTGCCAACTGCTATCCCCTCGCGGGCGGCGGCGGTGTGGCCGGCGACTGCGACGGCTACCCGTCGAACGTGATCCGATACGACTCGCCGACGTTTGCCGGCTTCTCCGCCTCCGCCTCTTGGGGCGAGGACGACACCTGGGCGGTGTCGGCGCGCTACGCGGGCGAGTTCAACGGCGTCAAGGTTGCTGCCGCCATCGCCTACAGCGAGAACTCCGACGAGAACGGTCCCGCCGGCCTCAGCAGGCCTGCAGGCTTCGACGGCGCTGGGCTCCAGTTGGGCGCATATCTTCAGCACGTGCCGACAGGTCTGTTCGTCTACGGTGCCTACAGCAAGGAATACGTCGACTCCAACACGGGCGTCGCGGCCTTCGACAACAAGCCCGAAGGCGACCAGTGGTACATTAAGGCCGGTGTTCGCCGGCGTTGGTCGCCGCTCGGTCACACGGTGATCTACGGCGAGTACGGCGAGAATGACGACCGCCTCTCGGTTGCTCTCGTGCAGGCCGGCGCGACCGGCTCGAACCTCGAGCAGTATGGTGTGGGCGTCGTGCAGGAAATCGACGCTGCCGCGATGTCGCTGTGGGTCTCCTGGCGTCATTTCGAGCCCGAGATCGATGGTCTCGTGAACGGTTCCGCGGTCCAGCTCGAGGACTTCGATCTCGTGAAGTTCGGCGCGCTGATCAGCTTCTGATCCGACGCTCGGACGATTGCCTCCGACTTGCGCAACGCCGCCCGAAAGGGCGGCGTTGTTGCTTTGTAGCGGCGACGCTGCGGGCCCGCCGAGCCGCACAGAGGACCGTCGTGCCACATGGGGCCCGTACGCAAGATGGACCCGTGCTCTGAATAGGTGATTGGGTGCGCCGTTTCTGACCCTGGCGATAGTGCCGCGAAGCCCCGTGCAAGGATCCGCTTCCGGCAACGCACTGCCATTCGGCAATCAGACCACCCAAATCTGAAAGCAAAGACCGCCATGCCGACCGGCGCACTTGCGGCAAGCATTCGTCGCTGGGCTGCACGGACGAGAGCGGAAACCGGCTCAATGACCAGATAAAGTGTGGCTGTCTGGCCAAGATGCGCCGAGATGATCCACAGACTTCGCTCCTGAAGACCTTGCACTGGTGCGAATCGGCCGTCCTTACAAATTCTGTTGTGTCTTAGCTGTCACTTCGTCCCGACTCTGGCTGTTGAAAAGGAGTGCTTCGTTGTAGGCCGCCGCGGAATCACTGAATTTCCTCCCAAGCGGCAGTTCGAGGGGAATTCGGCCGCC
>CAYYGO010000109.1:0-3441 GCA_964471635.1 uncultured Hyphomicrobium sp. | reverse complement strand
GGATAGAGCACCTGCCTTCTAAGCAGGATGTTGCGTGTTCGAGTCACGCCGGGGTCGCCATCGGGCCTCGTGCAAACGGGCAGGCTCGCGCTCGGCGGCAATTGCTGCGAGGGTACGGGGCGGACGCCGTGCCAACGGCGGGCCTTCTCTGCAAACGAGCCCATGCGCAGCGGCGGCACACAACGCTGCGCCAGCGAGGGAGCACGCCTGACGCCATGGCGAGCCGGAAAGACGACAAAGCCGCCTCGCGTGCCACGCCGGAGGATCGGCTCACGACCGGATCGGGCGCACCGGAGGTGGTGGCCAAGAACCTGGAGCAGGCCATCGGCGCGCGGGTGCGCGACCGCCGCAAGGCAGCCGGATTGACTTTGGCCGAGCTCGCGCGTGCCGCCGAGATCTCCACGGCGATGCTGTCGCGGATCGAGACCGGACAGATCTCGCCCTCGCTCAACACGCTGCAACTGCTGTCGGGGGCCATCAACATGCCGCTGTCGGCGCTCTTGGCCTCGTTCGAGGAGAGCCGCGGCTGCTCGTTCGTGAAGGGCGGACAGGGTGTCTCGATCCGGCGACGCGGCACCAAAGTCGGCCATCAGTATATCATGCTCGGGCAGTCGCTCGGCGGCCCGATCGCGGTCGAGCCGTACCTCATCGTGCTCGACGAGAACGCCGAGCCCTACACTGAGTTCCGACACGGCGGCATCGAGTATCTGCACATGCTGACGGGCGCGGTCGACTACCTGCACGGCGACCGAAGCTACCGGCTCGAGCCGGGCGACAGCCTGCTGTTCGACTCTGCCGAGTTCCATGGGCCCGAACGCATGGTGAGGCTGCCGGCTACGTATCTTTCGATCATCATCTATCCGCGCGGCTGAAGCGACCGGAGCAACGTGTCCCGGCGCCGCAAAATTTTCGTGTGACGCAAACTCTTTGCTCTTGGATTGACGCCCGCCGGCCGGTGTGCGAGTTTCGCGCCTCGTGAGATCGAGCGAGCGAGGCACAGGCATGTGCGGCATTATCGGGCTTTTTCTGAAGAATCCGGCTCTGGAACCCCGGCTCGGCGCCATGACGTCGACGATGCTGGCGACGATGTGCGAGCGCGGACCGGATTCGGCAGGCTTCGCGGTCTACGGCGAGGGGCGTCCCGGCGAGGCCAAGATGACGGTGCACTCGCCCCTGCCCGACGAGGATTTCGCGGGCCTCGCCGAAGCGCTCGGATCGTCGATTGCAGCGCCCGTGACGATGGTGCGGCGGACGACACATGCCGTGCTGACCCTGCCGGCCGTTGCGATCGAGGCGGCGCGGGCGCATCTGGCGTCGACGCGGCCGCGCGTGCGCGTCATGGGGGCCGGAGAGGCGATCGAGATCTACAAGGAGGTCGGCTGGCCGAGCGATGTCGCGCGGCGGTTCGACCTCGCGTCGATGACAGGAACGCACGCCATCGGCCACACGCGCATGGCGACCGAATCCGCGGTGACGACCAACGGCGCCCATCCATTCTCGACCGGGCCCGACCAGTGCCTTGTCCACAACGGTTCGCTGTCGAACCACAACAACCTGCGCCGCGCGCTGGCGCACGACGGCATGCGCTTCGAGACCGACAACGACAGCGAGGTCGCCGCGGCCTACCTGACGTGGCGGATGACGCAGGGCATGAACCTCGGCGCGGCGCTGGAGCGGAGCCTCGCCGACCTCGACGGCTTCTTCACGTTCGTCGTCGGCACGAGGGACGGCTTCGGCGTGCTGCGCGACCCCATCGCCTGCAAGCCGGCGGTTCTGGCCGAGACCGACGACTATGTGGCGTTCGGGTCGGAGTACCGCGCGCTGGCCGGCCTGCCCGGGATCGACGCCGCGCGGGTGTGGGAGCCGGAGCCGGCGACCGTCTATTTCTGGGAGCGCTGAGGGATGCGCACTTACGATCTGGCGAGCCAGTCGCTGCGCGAGCTCAACCAGGAGCTGCACCGCCAGCGCCACGGCAGCAATGCAACCGCCTACGAGGTGCTGAACCCGCGCGGACTGCACGCCATCGCGGCGGGCGTCGACGCGCCGGTCACCGTCGATGTGCGCGGCAGCGTCGGCTACTACTGCGCCGGCATGAACAAGCGCGCCACGGTCACGGTGCACGGCTCGGCCGGGCCGGGCGTGGCCGAGAACATGATGTCGGGCACGGTGCGCATCAAGGGCGACGCCAGCCAATATGCCGGCGCCACGGGGCGCGGCGGCCTGCTCGTCGTCGAAGGCAACGCCGCCTCGCGTTGCGGCATCTCGATGAAGGGCATCGACATCGTCGTGCACGGCAACATCGGCCACATGTCGGCGTTCATGGCACAGTCCGGCCGGCTGGTGGTGCTCGGCGACGCGGGCGAGGCCCTCGGCGACAGCATCTACGAGGCCTGGATCTTCGTGCGCGGTCGGGTGAAGAGCCTCGGCGCCGACTGCATCGAGAAGGAAATGCGGGCCGAGCATCACGCGGCGCTCGAGACGCTGCTGTCGGGTGCCGGCATCAACGGCGTCAGCACGGGCGCGTTCCGCCGCTACGGCTCGGCGCGCAAGCTCTACACGTTCCACATCGACAACGCGGACGCCTACTGATGACCTACCGCAACCCGCCGACGACCCCGCGGAAGTCGAGCACGTTCGACGACTATACGCTGTCGGAGATCCGACGCGCGGCTGCGACCGGCATCTACGACATTCGCGGCGGCGGCACGAAGCGGCGCGTGCCGCACTTCGACGACCTGTTGTTCCTCGGCGCGTCGATGTCGCGCTATCCGCTCGAAGGCTACCGCGAGAAGTGCGCGACGAACGTGGTGCTCGGCACGCGCCACGCGCGAACCCCGATCGAGCTCAAGATCCCGATCACGATCGCGGGCATGAGCTTCGGCTCGCTCTCGGCGCAGGCCAAGGAGGCGCTCGGGCGCGGCGCGACGCTGGCAGGCACCTCGACGACGACGGGCGACGGCGGCATGACGCCCGAGGAGCGCGGGCAGTCGCGCACGCTGGTCTACCAGTATCTGCCGTCGCGCTACGGCATGAACCCCGACGATCTGCGCAAGGCCGACGCGATCGAGGTCGTCGTCGGCCAGGGCGCCAAGCCCGGCGGCGGCGGCATGCTGCTCGGGCAGAAGATCTCCGACCGCGTCGCCGAAATGCGCACGCTGCCCAAGGGCATCGACCAGCGCTCGGCATGCCGGCATCCCGACTGGACGGGCCCCGACGACCTCGAGATCAAGATCCTCGAGTTGCGCGAGATCACCGATTGGGAGAAGCCGATCTACATCAAGATCGGCGGCTCGCGGCCCTACTACGACGTGGCACTCGCGGTGAAGGCGGGCGCCGACGTGGTGGTGCTGGACGGCATGCAGGGCGGCACGGCGGCGACGCAGGACGTGTTCATCGAGCATGTCGGCATCCCGACCCTGGCCGCCATTCCGCCCGCCGTGG
>CAYYGO010000108.1:0-3799 GCA_964471635.1 uncultured Hyphomicrobium sp. | reverse complement strand
TGCATGCGTGACGAGGCGACTGACAACACGAGCTAGGCTGCCGGAACATGCGCGACGCAGGGACGCACCGGGAAGAGACGAGTGCAGTGCGTCATGGTGAGTCCAGCCAGGCGGAGGACGCGCTTTGGGGGGCAGTAGAAGCGCTCCCGGTCGACACAACCAGTCCCGCCGTTTCCGTCCCCGAGACTGTTGCCCATACGGGGAAGGCGGCCCGTTCGGCACCACCGGGCGGGGCTGGCACCGAGACGCCACTCAGACAGCCGAACGTACCTCGCCTGCAGCTTCAAGGCATCCAGCGCGTGTTGTGCATCGGCGCCCACCGCGAGGATATCGCGCTCGGTGCCGGGGGGATCATCGGGCATCTGATCGAGGCAAGTCCATCCGTAGAGGTGTGGTGGGTCGTGCTTGGCGCCGAGGTTCCGAGCCAGGCGCGTGACGCGCGCCGGCTGGCACGACTGTTCCTGCGCGGCGCCAGCAAGACCAAGGTGCTCATCAACGGTTTTCGCGACGGCTGCATGAGCTTTCACGGAGAGCAGGTGACGGAGGCGTTCGAGGAGATCTCGGAGGCGTTCTCGCCGGATCTGGTGCTGACCAACCACGACAATGGCCACATCGACCACCGCTTCGTTTCCGAGATCACGCGCTCGACCTGGCGGGACCGCGCCATCCTCGAGTACGAGTCGTTCGGGCGCAGTAGCGTCATGGCACGGCCCAATATCTACGTGCCGTTGACCGAGGGGATGTGCAAGACGAAGGTCGAGCGGCTGCTCAAGCTCGCCCAGTCCGGTGCCAGGGAGCCCTGGTACTCGGAGGACGTATTTTGGTCGCTGATGCGGCTGCGGGGCGCCGAATGCGGTGCATCGACGCGACTAGCCGAGGCGTTCCACGCGCGCTGCCTGTTCGCGGGCTGAGCAGCCGGCACCATTGCTGGGTGAGCGAGTGTCCGGCGGCGGTGGCGCGACGCGGACCTCTCGTCGGCTCAGGACACCCGCAGATCGAGGCCGCAGACCACACGCTCAGATCACGCCGGCAGATCACGATGCCGCATGCTCGATACGGCCCGGACGATGCGCGCGCTGCGCCTTGGCGCGATGCGCGAGCGCATGTCGAGCCGGCCTTCGAGACGCGTCCGCCGCACCACCCGCCCGACAATCCGCGGGCCGCGCCGAGATGGCGGCACGACAAGGACCGCGCGCCGCAACATGGGCCGTCGGTCCGCGACGATGCGTGGCGGGCGCCGCCATCGCCTGTCCGTCTGCCAGGGCCACCGCACGGCGCCCCCCTGCCAGGGAGCGTTCAGCGCCAGCATGCCGAGTGCGGCCGCTGCGACGAATGCGATGGCCGCATCGCCCGGCATGCCCGCCCGCAGCGCGGCAACAAGGATCGTGGCCGCGGCGAGAAGCATGGTAAGCCGATGCCCGGCAGCCGTGTCGAGGTGGGAGCTTGCCATCATGACGGCCGCCGCTCTCCGTCCGAACGGGGCGGCGCCTGGAAGGAGATGCCCCACACCATCGCCATGAGCACATAGAGATGGCGCCAGTGGTCGCTGTCGATGATGAGCCCTTCGAGAGCCGTCGCAACAAATGCAGCATAGACGACGATCAACAATGGCCGCGTCGATGCATGCGCGAGGATGGACCTGAAGCCCACCACGACCGTCAGCACATTTACGACGATGAACAGCGCGCCACCGATCCAGCCGCCGTTGAGGGCCATGCTGAGATAGACGTTGTGCACCTCCTCATGGTGGTGCGAGGCTGCGAACTCCTGCGAGCCGAGGCCCAGCGGGTGCTCGGAGATGAGCCGCAGCGCCTTTGCCTGGCCACCGAAGCGACCCTCGGGGCCGACATCATAGCTCTGCGTGAGCGTGGCGCGGTCCTCTATGAGCCGCGAAACCGCATCGTTCTGGAGTGCCGCAGCCGCGACCGCCGCCAGAATTGCCGCTGCGGCCAGGGCCAGCCCGACAATGCGGAGGCGGGCGTGGTTGGTGCCAGCGGTCACAAACGAGAGATAACCGTAGACCGCGAGAGCGAGCGCCAGATTGATCCAGGCGCCGCGCGAGAAGCTCAGCACGATTCCGAGCATCAGCAGGCCGGCGATCGCAAGCGCCGACACGGCCGCGAGGCGGCGGCGCTCGAGCGCAAGGTGCACACAGTAGACGGCAGGCGCAACCAGGAACGCGCCGAGCACGTTCGGGTCCTTGAAAGTGCCGGCGGCGCGGTCGAACCTGGTGAACAGCTCGTAAGCCCCCGGCAACAACGCGAAGTAGCCGATAAGCGCCGCGGCCGTGGCGACGACGGCGGCCACCAGGTAGCCGTTCAACAACAGCCGAAGATGAGGAACCGGACTGCGCGCAACGAAAGCCGCCAGAACGAACGCAGCGACCGAGAGGTAAAGCGAGACCACGGTGTGGATCGTCGCGCGCGAGACGTCATCGGCGAACGGCGCGGCGACGAGTTGCGCAGCGGCGATGGTGAGCCAGATCGCGAGAAAGCCCAGGAGCGGTGCCGAGACGGCCACGAGGCCCACGAGCGGCAGCAGTAACACGAGCCCCAAAAGCAGGACGTCGACGGGGGCGGGCTCGGCAAACACGACCCCGCTTGTTGCCAGAGCAAGCCAGACGAGCGCGAGCGAGGCGTGATGCACCGCGCTGCGCCGGTGACGTACCGCATCAGGAAAATGCGGCGCCGTCGGTGTGCCGAACTGATGTGCAAGAGCGGTCATTGCAGGCCTCGCTGGTCGCGCTCCACGCGCGTCGCAAATCGCATGCCGCATCTGGATCGGGAGGGGGCGAGGCCAGCCCCACGGCCCGGCGGCCCGGGCACCGGCCTCGACGCGGGCACGCGGCTCAGTACGCGTTGTCTGTTGCCAACAGTGCGAACGGCGTCCGCGCGAGGATGTAGACGTCGAGGACCACGCTCCAGTTCTCGATGTAGTAGAGATCGTGCTCGACGCGCTTCTGGATCTTCTCCGGCGTGTCGGTCTCGCCGCGCCAGCCGTTGACCTGAGCCCAGCCGGTGATGCCGGGTTTCACCTTGTGGCGTGCGAAGTAGCCGTCGACGACGGCATCGTAGAGCGCGTTGCCGGCCTTGGCCTGGACGGCATGCGGGCGCGGACCGACGAGCGACAGGTCGCCGAGCAGCACGTTGAAGAGTTGGGGCAGCTCGTCGAGGCTCGTCTTGCGGATGAAGCGGCCGACCCGGGTGACGCGCGGGTCGTCCCGTGTGACGAGCTTGGCGGCGGCCGCGTCGCAGCGGTCGGTGTACATCGAGCGGAACTTGAACACCGAGATCAGCTCGTTGTTGAGCCCATAGCGCTTCTGGCGAAAGAGGACAGGGCCGCGGCTGTCGAGCTTTACGGCGGCAGCGATCGCCAGCATCACAGGCGCCAGGAGCACGAGCGCTGCGAGCGCCACGGACTTGTCGAACAACCACTTGGCGACAGCGCCCCAATCCGAGATGGGTTTGTCGCACAGGTCGATCATGGCGACCCCGCCGATGCGGGAGTAGGTCCGCGGGCTGAAGCGGATGGCGCTGGCGTGTGCCGGCAGCTTGATGTCGACGGGCAGCACGGAGAGCGACTTCAGTACTGTGGCGAGCCGATCCTCCGCCGCCATCGGCAGCGTCACGATGACGATATCGATGCGCGATCGCCGGGCCGTTGCCACAAGGTCGTCGAGGCCGCCGAGATTCGGGTATCCGGCAAGCATGCGCGGGCTGCGTCCGCCGTCGCGGTCATCGAACACCCCGACGATGCGGATGTCGCTGCCCGGATCGCGTTCCAGCGCCGCGAGCAGGCT
>CAYYGO010000107.1:0-3828 GCA_964471635.1 uncultured Hyphomicrobium sp. | reverse complement strand
CCTACGAGGTGTCGATCGGGCTCGTGATCATCACGGTGCTGCTGCTGGTCGGCTCCCTCAACATGACCGAGATCGTGAACGCCCAGAAGCTCGGGCCGGGCACGCGGCTCGGCTTGCCGTCCTCGGTGCTCGACTGGCACTGGCTGGCGCTGTTCCCGATGTTCGTCGTGTTCTTCATCTCGGCGCTGGCCGAGACGAATCGGCCGCCGTTCGATTTGCCGGAGGCCGAGAGCGAGCTCGTCGCCGGCTTCATGGTCGAGTACTCCTCGACGCCCTATCTGCTGTTCATGCTCGGCGAGTACGTGGCGATCACCACCATGTGCGCGCTGACCACGATCCTGTTCCTCGGCGGCTGGCTGCCGCCGTTCGACGTCGCGCCGCTGAACTGGATCCCGGGTATTTTCTGGTTCATCGGCAAGTGCACGTTCGTTTTCTTCATGTTCGCGATGGTCAAGGCGATGGTGCCGCGCTACCGCTACGATCAGCTGATGCGTCTGGGCTGGAAGGTGTTCCTGCCGCTGTCGCTTGTGATGGTCGTCGTGGTCGCCAGCGTGCTGCATTTCGGGAGGCTGTGATGACGAGCGTCGTGCAGGGCATCAAGTCGCTCTTCCTGGCCGAGTTCGTGTCGGCCTTCTTTCTGACCATGCGGTATTTTTTCAAGCCCAAGGCCACGCTCAACTACCCGTTCGAGAAGGGGCCGCTGTCGCCGCGCTTCCGCGGCGAGCACGCGCTGCGCCGCTATCCCAACGGCGAGGAGCGCTGCATCGCCTGCAAGCTGTGCGAGGCGATCTGCCCGGCGCAGGCGATCACCATCGAGGCGGGTCCGCGCCGCAACGACGGCACGCGGCGCACGACGCGCTACGACATCGACATGACGAAGTGCATCTATTGCGGGCTGTGCCAGGAGGCCTGCCCGGTGGATGCGATCGTCGAGGGGCCGAATTTCGAGTTTGCGACGGAGACGCGCGAGGAGCTGTTCTACAACAAGGAGCGGCTGCTTGCGAACGGCGACCGCTGGGAGCGCGAGATCGCGAAGAACCTGGCGCTCGATGCGAAGTACCGGTGATGCCGTCGGCTGGCCCGGTGATGCAGGGCGCCGGTGGGGCCGCGGGCCCGCGCGGGCTGCTCGAGACGTTGACCGAGGAGGAGCTCGGCCAGTACGAGCGGATCGCCCGGGATCAGGTGCGGCGCGAGGAGCGCTGGCAGCCGCTGCTTATGGTCTCTGCCGTGCTGGCAGGCCCGGTCGCGCTCGTCGGCCTGATCACGGCGGTGCGCGCCGGGCTCGGTCGTGATGCCTTCGGCGCACTTGGTTTGGCAGGGCTTATGGGGTATGTGCCGTATCGTATCAAGAAGTCCCGCACGTTGTGGCAGAGCCACGTCGAGGCCGTCGCGAGCGAGCGGCAGCGGCGCTCGGCCGGCGGCAAGACGGGCGGAGCGGGCGAGGGGCGCTGAGGCGGCGACACAATGGCTCTGACGGCAGTCTTCTTCTACATCTTCGCCGTGCTCGCGGTCGCCTCGGGCGCGATGGTGATCATCGCCCGCAACCCCGTTCATGCGGTGCTGTTCCTCATCCTGGCGTTTTTCAACGCGGCCGGACTGTTCGTGCTGCTCGGCGCCGAGTTCCTGGCGATGCTGCTGATCGTGGTCTACGTCGGCGCGGTCGCGGTGCTGTTCCTGTTCGTCGTGATGATGCTCGACGTCGATTTCGCCGAGCTCAAGGCAGGCTTCATCAAGAATGCGCCGGTCGGCCTCCTGGTCGGCGGCACGGTTCTGGTCGAGCTGGCGCTGCTGTTCCTGTCCAAAGGGTTCGCGCTCGGCGTCGCGCGCGCGCCGGGCGCGGCCATGCCGGCGCCGGGCTCGGGTATCTCCAACACCGAGGCGTTGGGCCAGCTCATCTATACGAAATACGCCTTCTTCTTCCAGAGCGCCGGGCTCATTCTGCTGGTGGCCATGATCGGCGCCATCGTGCTGACGCTTCGCGTGCGCGAGGGCGTCAAGCGGCAGTCGGTTGCGGCACAGAACGCGCGCGTGCCGGCGACCGCCATCGAGATCGTCAAGGTGCCCTCGGGCAGCGCGGTCGTGCCGACGGCCGAGAGCCGGACGTGAGGCAGCGATGGCGGCGGGGGACAAGCGCCAGCCCGATGAGATGCCGGAGCGCCTGTTCCGGCAGACGGACGACTGGCGGCATATCGCGGATGTGAAGCGCCGGCGACGCCGCGAGGCGCTGCAAGCCGCGCGGGACCGCTGGCCCTGGTCGCGCGTGGTGCGGACGGCAGTCATGTATGGCGCACCGCTTGCGGTGCTGGTTGGCTGGTATTGGGCGGGCAAGGCACTGTTCGGGGCGGCGGGAGGCATGAAATGACGATTGGGCTCGGCCATTATCTTACGGTCGCCGCGTGCCTTTTCACGCTCGGCATTCTCGGCATTTTCTTGAACCGCAAGAACGTGATCGTCATCCTGATGTCGGTCGAGCTGATGCTGCTCGCGGTCAACATCAACTTCGTCGCCTTCTCGCATTTTCTCGGCGATCTGGTCGGCCAGGTGTTCGCGCTGTTCGTGCTGACGGTGGCGGCGGCCGAGGCCGCGATCGGGCTCGCCATCGTCGTCGTCTACTACCGCAACCGAGGCTCCATCGCGGTCGACGACATCAACATGATGAAGGGCTGAGGCGCGATGCGAGCGATCCATCCCATGCTCGGTTCATTCCCGCTTCCCGCTTGCGGGGCGACGGTCGGGGTCAAGGGCAGCGTCACGCCCCAGGGCGCGTTACCGCCCTTCGCTCCGGCCCGCTCCCCAGTCCAAGTGCGGTGGAACGGGGACAGGGAGAAGTGCAGCCCATGATCTACAAGGCCATCGTCTTCCTGCCTCTCCTCGGGGCGATCATCGCCGGCTTCTTCGGCCGCTTCATCGGCCCGCGCCCGACCGAGGTCATCACCACCGCGCTGTTGCTGATTGCGGCTGTGCTGTCGTGGGTGGTGTTCGTGCGCGTCGGCTTCGGCCACGAGGTCGCCCGCGTTCCCGTGCTGCGCTGGATCACCTCGGGCGATCTGGACGTGTCGTGGGCGCTGCGCATCGACACGCTGACGGCGGTGATGCTCGTGGTGGTGACGACGGTGTCGTCGCTCGTCCACCTCTACTCGATCGGCTACATGCACGAGGACGACAGCCGCGAGCGGTTCTTCTCCTACTTGTCGCTGTTCACGTTCGCCATGCTGATGCTGGTGACGAGCGACAACCTGCTGCAGATGTTCTTCGGCTGGGAGGGCGTCGGCCTCGCGTCGTATCTGCTGATCGGCTTCTGGTACAAGAAGCCCGAGGCGAGCGCCGCCGCGATCAAGGCGTTCGTGGTCAACCGCGTCGGCGACTTCGGTTTCGCGCTCGGCATCTTCGGCCTGTTCTTCGTCTTCAAGACGATCAATCTCGACCCGTTGTTCGCGGCGGCGCCGTCTGCGGTCGGCAAGACCATGAACTTCGTGGGCTACGAGGTCGATATCCTCACCACGCTGGCGCTTTTGCTGTTCATGGGCGCGATGGGCAAGAGTGCCCAGTTCCTGCTGCACACGTGGCTGCCGGACGCGATGGAGGGCCCGACGCCGGTTTCGGCGCTGATCCATGCCGCGACGATGGTCACCGCGGGCGTGTTCATGGTGGCGCGGCTGTCGCCGATCTTCGAGCTTGCGCCGGACGCACTCCAGATCGTGACGCTGGTCGGCGCAGTGACGGCCTTCTTCGCGGCGACGGTCGGGCTCGTGCAGAACGACATCAAGCGGGTGATCGCCTATTCGACGTGCTCGCAGCTCGGCTACATGTTCGTCGCCTGCGGCGTCG
>CAYYGO010000106.1:0-3852 GCA_964471635.1 uncultured Hyphomicrobium sp. | reverse complement strand
GTCCCTATCAGGTGATCCTGTTCGACGAGATAGAGAAGGCGCACCCAGACGTGTTCAACGTGCTGCTGCAGGTTCTCGACGATGGCCGGCTCACGGACGGCCAGGGCCGCACGGTCGACTTCAAGAACACGCTGATCGTGCTGACGTCGAACATCGGTGCCGACTACCTCGTCGCGCAGAAAGAGGGCGACGACACCGACGCCGTCCGTGAAGAGGTGATGGCCGAGGTGCGGGTGCGGTTCCGACCGGAATTCCTGAACCGGCTCGACGAGATCATCCTGTTCCACCGCTTGCAGCGGAACGACATGGGTGCGATCGTCGATATCCAGATGGCACGTCTGCAAAAGCTGCTGGTAGACCGCAAGATCATCGTCGAGCTTGACGATTTGGCGCGGAGCTGGCTTGCCAACCGCGGCTACGACCCGGCCTACGGCGCCCGGCCGTTGAAGCGCGTGATCCAGAAGCACGTCCAGGATCCGCTGGCCGAGCAGATCCTCGCGGGCGGCGTCAAGGACGGCGATACCGTCCGCGTGTCCGTGCGCGATGGGGTGATCATCATCAACGGCTGGCCGGTGAAAGTCGCCGCGTGAGTTCGGAAGTGTCAGCCCGCGCCGAAGCGGAGCGCGCTCTGGAAAGCTGAGGCGGGGCCGGGATACATCCCGGTTCCCTGGTGTCCGCCAGAAGCGGCGCGCTACCGGTTCTCCTGCATCACGGGAGCGCGGCGCATCAGCTCGTCGATGCGTGCCCGATCCTTCTGGAAGTCGGCCAGTTGCTTGCCGGCGAGCTGGCGCTCGCGGGGCACCTGGATCGACAACGGATCGACGAAACGGCTGTTGACCAGCACCTCGTAATGGAGATGCGGTCCCGACGATAGGCCCGTCGAGCCGACGTATCCAATGATCTGACCCTGGCGGATCTTGGCGCCTTGAACCACTCCCGGCGCGATGCGCGACAAGTGGCTGTAGGCGGTCTGATAGCCGTTTGCGTGGCGAAGGCGGACATATATTCCATTGTATCCTTTGCGCCCTGCCTCCTCGACAACGCCCGTGCCGGCGGCAAGGATCGGCGTTCCGATCGGCGCTGCCCAGTCGACGCCCGTGTGCATCTTGCGCTCGTTGAGCAGCGGATGGAACCGGAAGCCGAAACCAGACGTGAGCCGCACGTCGTCACCCCTGACCGGCCGGCGCATGAGGAACTTCTTCGAGTTGTTGCCCTGCTCGTCATAGTAGTCGACGAAGCCATCGGGCGTACGGAAGCGCCAGAACCGCGAGGTGTCGCCGCCAACGGTGATCGCGGTGAAAAGCAGATCTCCCGGCGGGCCGTTCGTTGACGCCTCGTCCTTCATGTCGAAGAAGAATTCCACCATGTCGCCGGCCCTGATACGGCGGCGGAAGTCGGTGTCGTACGCGTGGATGCGCAGCACGCTCTGGATAGATTCGGGCGGGATGCTCTGCGTGAGGCTGGCATGATAAAGGCTCGAGTAGACGCTCGACGCCTGCGGCTGATCGCTGTCGGCCAAGGCGGCGCGGGCCGCGAAATTGTCGTCGAGCGGGGTGGCGCTGACGGTGAATTCGCCGGCGGCGTTTCGTGCGACCGTGACGCGGTGGACGTGCCCGTCGTCGAAAACGCTGAAGCGCGATGGATCCAGTCTGTTGGCCTTGGTCAGCGAGGGCACCAGCGTGATGTGCACCTCTTGCCCGGGTGTCAGGTCGCCTTCTGGAAATACGCTCTTGGCGGATTCTGTCATGGCCCGCGCCTGCCATTGGTCCGCGCCAGTGCGGACCAGGATCTTGACCAGCGTATCGCCCTTGGCGGCCTTTACGACGCGCACCTCGCGCCGTTCGAGGTCGTCTGCGGCGTCGTCGGGGTCAGCCGTGGTTTTCGCGAGTTGCGACGTGTTGGGCGGCACGGGCTCGGCCTCAGGCCTCGTCTTTGAGGGCGCGGGTCCGGAGGCCTCGGGTGCGACCTGTAGAGCCGCAATTTCCGCTGCGGCCGTGCCGCCACCTTGAGTGCGCTCGACGATGTCGGCGACTTCGACCGTATCGAGTTCCTGCCCGTCCTCGCCGGGCAGGATCCCGCCCAAAAGCTCGACGACCTTGACTGCGACGTCGGATCGTCCCCCTGCCTCCCCGTCCTCCTCCTCCCCCGAGCTGACCGGCTGGGTGCTGGCATAGAGCTTGAAGGGGTTGAATGGTGGGATGACGTCGGCGAACTGCGAGTTCTCCGGCACCGGAGCGAGTCGGGCCACGATCCGCGCATAGGGCTTGGCGTGGATATATTCGCGCCCGTTCCGCCTCTGTTTCAGCGTCTCATGGATGATGAACCGCGTCGAGCTGGCACCGGTCGCGAGTTGCAGTCGGTCCGATTTGGGCAACACCCAGTTAAGCCCCCTGTCGCGCTCGGTCTGAGGGGCGGACTGAGGTGGCCGAGTGGCCTCTCGCATGCGGGTCAGCGTCGGCAGCAACCCCCCGCTACCCTCGCGCTGGTCTGACGAGCCATAAATCACGACCAGAATCGCGAGCGCCCCGACGGCGCCGGCGATGCATGTGCTCATGAGCCAGCGGAAACGGCCGCCGTCGCGCTCGTCAGCGTGGTCGCGGTCGTAGACGTCCTGCCACCGTCGACGCGCCCGGCCGCGATAGACCAGAGGAAGCCCACCGGGGGCCCGCGCAGTCGGCGGTCCGCTGCGGCGACCGCGCGTCCCAGGTATCGTCCGCTCCAGCACCCTAAGGTGTCCCCTTCACGCCGGCATCCCCCCCGCGGGCGCGGGCCCGCAGCAACAGCGGCATGCTTCGATAGTCCGTACCGCCAAGGTCCAAGTCAACAGCTCGTACGGGCCGCGATGTTGAAACTCCCGTGTGGCGAAGCCTCGCTCCTTGCACCGCAAGCCACTGCCCCGGTTCAAGTGGTCTGCAAAGGCGGCGCGCCCATGGCGACACCGCACTTTTGCCGCCTGCCTGCCAGAGGTCGGTCGGGGGCCGTCGACGGACTAGCCTCGGACCGATCAGGACCCCTCGCCACGGATCGACGCCGACCCTGTGGAAAATCAGCGATGTTTATGAAACTGCAACGGAATCCGCCTCGCGTAAGTCTCTCCTCGATCGATTCGCGAAGTTTTTTTAACGAGCCGGTTGACAAGGGGGAAGCGATGCTGTTTATTTCGGACATCAGCGGCGCACACGTTGCTCCGCCGCCCTGACGGGCTTTGCTCTCTCGCTCAGACGCTGGCAGCCAGCCGGTTCCACCCGGAAGGTAGCTAGTTTTCTCTGAAGCCACTCCTCAAGGGTGGTGAGGGCGTAGCTGTCTCGGCTTGCTCTTTGAAAATTGAATTTGAAGGAAGGGAAACGCAGGCGGCGGGGTCCTGGCGCGCTCTTGTCCGGCAACGGACAAGGGCCGAAAGAACTCTGGCGATCACTGCGTTTCAAGCCATCACCAAGTGCGCACGTCGGCGGGGCAACCTGCAGACTGTGCGTGATTGTGTGAAGGTGCCCGTTACGCAGTGAATCCTTGGATTAACCTCCAAGCCAAAACCAGTATCAAATCTTTCAATATGAGAGTTTGATCCTGGCTCAGAACGAACGCTGGCGGCAGGCCTAACACATGCAAGTCGAACGCTCCGCAAGGGGAGTGGCAGACGGGTGAGTAACACGTGGGAATCTTCCTGTTGGTGCGGAATAGCTCAGGGAAACTTGGGGTAATACCGCATAAGCCCGAGAGGGGAAAGATTTATCGCCGACAGATGAGCCCGCGTCTGATTAGCTAGTTGGTGAGGTAATGGCTCACCAAGGCGACGATCAGTAGCTGGTCTGAGAGGACGACCAGCCACACTGGGACTGAGACACGGCCCAGACT
>CAYYGO010000105.1:0-4088 GCA_964471635.1 uncultured Hyphomicrobium sp. | reverse complement strand
GTCGTCAGTGTCGTCTGATATCCGACGGTTCGAACGACCTGCAGATTGAGCCGGCCATTGGCAAGAGCCAACAGCGTCGCGCCGAATGCCCCGAGCCCGGAAGCTTCGGTCGGCGTTGCGATGCCGAAAAAGATCGAGCCGAGCACGACGAGGATCAATCCGACGGTCGGTAGCGTCGATAGGAAGGCCGTGAAGATCTCGCGCGCCGTCAAGTGTTCCAGATTTTCGGGTCGCGGCGCCGCGGACGGGTTAAAGATGGTAACGAGGTAGACGTAGATCATGTAGAGGACGCCGAGGCTGACCCCGGGAACGAACGCCCCCATGAAAAGGTCGCCTACCGACACCGACACCTGATCGGCCATCAGGACCAGCATGATCGACGGTGGGATCAGGATACCAAGTGTTCCCGATGCCGCAACGACACCGGACGCGAGTGCATTCGAGTAGCGGTTCTCGAGCATGATCGGCATCGAAAGAACAGCGAGAAGCACAACCGAGGCGCCGACGATGCCGGTGGACGCAGCCAGAAGAATTCCGATGACCACCACGGTAAGTGCAAGGCCTCCGCGCAAATGGCCGAACACTTTCACGAAATTGCGCATCATCTGATCAGCCACGCCCGAGTTGTCGAGCATCAAGCCCATGTAGATGAACATAGGCAGTGACACGAGCACCCAGTTCGACATGATGCCGTCGAGCCGGTCGATGACGGAGCCGAATTTGGCCCAGCTCGTGAGGAGAAACATGTCGTAACCCAGGCCGGACAGGAAGATGCCGACCGCCGCGAACGCGAGCGAGATACCGGACAACGTCCAGGCAACCGGATAGCCGGCAAACAAGGAGAGGATGAACGTCGCCATCAGACCAATGGCGAGAATCTCGTAGAGCGGCATGATGAACCCTCCCGATCCTAGCTGCGCAACGCGGCGATGACGCGACTGAGCCGTGACAGGCCAGCCATTCCTAAGAGGACGAAGGCTGTAATGATGAAGGACTTCAGCGCCCAGCGATAAGGCAAGCCGTCGGGTGCCGCCGAAACTTCATGAAGCTGGTACGAGCTCTGGACGAAGGGCCAAGCGAACCACAACATCACGGCAACGAATGTCAGCAGCAGGACGGCAATGCCGAACAACTCGATCCAAATCCGGACTCGCTGTGGCATCATCTCGGCAAGCACGTCGATTCTGACGTGGCGCTCGCGGATTTCGGTGACGGCGAGGCCGAGCAGGAAGCCGACCGCATAGAGATGCCACTGCATCTCCTCCATCATGATCGAGCCCTTGCCGAAGGCATAGCGCTGGACGACCTGAAACACGATGAGAAGCATCAGCACCGTCCACAACCAGCTCGCGATCTCACCGAAAAATCCGATGATGCGGTCGAACGCCTTAGACAGCGCCGTTGTGGGCAGATGCAGACCCGACGGCCCAGTCTCGGGAATCTCGTCGGTCGTTGGCTGAACCTTCATGAGCGGCACCTCGCGTTTTCTGCGCGGGCCAGCACGCATCGAAGCGTGTACCGCTGCGCATGAGACATGCATGCAAACCAGCAGTGCGCCTTGAGCTGGCGGCCCGGTGCGGGTGGTACTCACCCGCACCGGATCGTCAGACGATCACTTGAAGTTGCGCGGCAGGTAGCCAAACTCGTGCCACTTCTGGTTCTTCGCCTGGAACGCCGTCATGCTCTCCGCGACCTTCTTGAACATCGCGTCCTTGGCGGATTCCTCGGCGACCACTTCCTTGGCGGCTTTCTGGAAAGCTTTGAGCAGTTCATCGGGAACCTTTACCGCCGTCACGCCTTCCTTCTCGAACTTGGCGAGCGCATCACCCTGCAACGCTTCAGCCTTGGCGATCGCCATCGTGACGCCGGCCGTACAGGTCGTCTCGATCAGTGCCTGCGTCTCCGGCTTCAGCTTGTTCCACGCGGCAAGGTTCACGTAGAGGAACTGGTTGGTCGATGGCTGATGCCACCCCGGCAGGTAGTAGAACTTGGCGACCTTGTAGAAGCCGAGCTGATCATCGACCGTCGGCAGCGAGAACTCGGTGGCATCCAGCACGCCCTTCTCGAGGGCCTGGAACAACTCGCCGGCCGGCAAGAGCGTGACCGACGCGCCGAGCTTCTGATAGATTTTGCCGCCGAGAGCTGCGGCGCGCATTTTCAGACCCTGGAGGTCGGCGGGCGTCTTGATCTCCTTGCGGAACCAGCCGGCCGCTTCCGGGCTGATCGAGCCGCAGAAGATCGGATAAACATTGTGGGGCTTGTAGGTTTCCTTCAGGAGCGCATCACCGCCGCCGTAGTAGATCCAGGCCGCATACATCGGCGATTCCATTCCGAACGGCATGGCACCGAACAGCGCCGAGGCCGGCACCTTGCCGAGCTCGTAACCCATGAAGCTGTAGCCGGCCTCGGCCTTGCCCTGACTGACCGAGTCGAACACTGCAAGTGCCGGAACGAGCTTGCCGGGCTCGAAGACCTTGAGGTCGATGTTGCCGCTGGAAGCCTTCTTGAGCTGCTCGGAGACCCACGGCATCGTGTCGCCAAGTGCGGTCAGGTTGGAGCCAAACGACATCGGCACGCCCCAGCGTACCTTGTCCTGTGCGACGGCATCTGTAGCAGCCATGCCGAGCAAAGCCGCAATGGCCAGCGGCGTGAACAACGTCCTCATTGGTCCTCTCCCTGTTGGACTCCAGTTTTGAACTGGCGTGCGATAACGACGACTGCGCGAAGTCTCTCGCGACGGGAATGACCCCATCGGTGTCGATGTCCGCGCACTTTCCCTTCGATACCGACCCTCAACGTCATCTGCCTTCGAGGTCGAGGATTGGCCGGCCTGTTCGAGGATCAGATGCGCCAGCGTCCGCGTTCCAAACGGGCGAGACCTGCGGTTCGGTCATGGCAGATGGCCGCCATCTGCATGTTGGTAAAACAAACATACCGCATGAGTCAATGGATCAAATAACAGACCAATACGAATGGAGCACATGCGTCGTTGACCATACCTGCTAGTTGGTGCAAACTCCGATTTGAAGCTTTTAATAACAAGGACTTGCACGTGCCGATGCCAGAGCGGATCCGTACCACTAAGGTGGCCGAAGCCATCTCAGAGCACATCGAAAGGCTGATCCTCGAAGGAGTCCTGCGGCCCGGAGAGAAGTTGGCATCGGAACGCGAGTTGGCCGAAACGCTCAACGTGTCGCGACCAACGCTGCGCGACGCGCTGGCGATGCTCGCCGAGCGCGGCCTGATTCAGACCAAGCCTGGCGGGACCTGCGTGGCGCAGTTCCTCTCACCGCTGATGCGACCGCTGGCCACGCTTCTCGGGGACAAGCCGCGCGTCACCGATGACTATTTCGAGTTCCGCCGCTGCATGGAGGGCGAAGCCTCGCGACTGGCGGCATTGCGGGCCACCGACGTCGACCGGCAGGCGATAAGGCAGTGTGCCGAGCGGATGACGACGGCGCATGCTCTCGATGATCCGACCGCGGAAGGCGAAGTCGACGTCGACTTACACGTGTTGGTTTATGAGGCCAGCCACAACATCGTGTTGCTGCACGTCATGCGCGCCCTGGCTGAACTCCTGCGCGAGAATATCTTCTACAACCGTCAGCAGCTCTATGTCCGTCCCGGCGTGCGCGAAAAGCTTCTGCAACAGCACTTGGCGATTGCCGAGGCCGTGCTCTCCGGCGATCCTATGAAGGCCCGTGACGCAGGCGCCGCGCACATCAGTTACACTTTCGAGACGGTCTCCGAAATTCGCCGCGACAAGGAACGTGTCGAATCCTCCTTACAGCGCATCAACCGGTCTGACCTGCTTGCAAAGCGCGAGTAGGAAGGCCCTGGTCCGATCCACGCGCCATGGTCGTTGCCGAGATTGCGCTTGACTCTGAATGAACGCGTGGAACTCGCGCGCGAGAGCGGATGTCTTAGGGCTCAGCTCATAGCCCAAAACAATCAAAGTCGCCTGACGGAGTGCTGGCGGACGTGACAGATTGCCAATCGTGGAGCTGACGGGATTGTCTCGCCCTTGTCCGAATTCTCTGCGGGGCGCGCGCCGACTTACCACGCATGCTTCACTTGCTCAGGGCAGC
>CAYYGO010000104.1:0-4422 GCA_964471635.1 uncultured Hyphomicrobium sp. | reverse complement strand
TGATCGGGCACGCCGACTACAGGATGCCGGTGTCGGGCCTCTATTTGTGCGGTGCGGGCGGGCACCCGGGTGGCGGGGTATCGGGCGTGCCCGGACACAACGCGGCGCGCGAGATCATCCGTGACGTGAAGCGCAGGCGCGTGCCAGGTCCCGGCGGCCGACGATGACCACGGTTGACCCCGCTTGCTGCCGCGTGATCTTCTCGCGTGGCACGACCGTTCGTCAGGGTGCCGTCGCCATCGGGCCCGGAGAGCCTCGCCAGTGATAATCGTGCCGAAACAAGCCAAGGCCAGCCCTGGTATGGACGCAGACCGCTACCGGGCATTGATGCGCCATCAGGCCGGCGCTGTCACCGTGATCGCGACCGGTGAGGGGCAGGCGCGCGCAGGCCTGACTGCCACCGCGGTCGCCTCGCTGTCGGACAACCCGCCGACGATTCTCGCCTGCATTCAGCGCAAATCAGGTGCCCACGACGCGATCACGGCGGCGCGCGCGTTCAGCGTCAACGTGCTCGCCAGCGGCCAGCAGGCGGTGGCGGAACGCTTTGCCGGACGCAGGGGCGACATGGGTGCTGCGCGCTTCGATGGGCTCGGGTGGCAGACGCTCGTGACGGGAGCGCCGGTTCTCGTCGGAGCGCTCGCGTCGCTCGACTGCGAGCTGGTCGACCGCCACGAGTTCACCACGCACTCGATCTTCATCGGGTGCGTCGTCGCCGGGCAGTTCCGCGCCGAGGCCCAGCCGCTGCTCTACTTTCGCGGCGACTACTGGGATATCGGATCGCGCTGAGGAAACCGCCATGCGCATTTCGCCGTCTATCGCCATCGACGAGAGCGAGCTCGAGGAACGCTTCGTGCGCTCGTCCGGACCGGGCGGACAGAACGTCAACAAGGTATCGACCGCCGTCGAGCTGCGTTTCGACGTGCGCCGGTCGCGATCCCTTCCAGATGTCGTTGCCATCCGGCTGATGAAGCTCGCCGGGCGTCGCGTGACCGACGAGGGTGTGCTTGTCATTCGCGCCGAGAGGTTCCGTACGCAGGAGCGCAACCGGGAGGATGCACGTGAGCGGCTGGTCGAGCTGGTCCGCGAGGCGACGATCGTGCCAAAGCCGCGGCTCAAGACCAAGCCGACCCGCGCCGCGAAGGAGCGACGCCTTGACGGAAAGAGCCGGCGCTCCGAGACGAAGCGCCTCCGCCAGTCGCGTGCCGACCGAGACTGAGATGCCCCGGTTCTCCGCTAACCTGAGCTTCCTGTTCACAGAGCTCGACTTTCTCGATCGATTCAAGGCGGCGGCCGAGGCGGGCTTCCGAGCGGTCGAGTTCTTGTTCCCGTACGCCTATCCGCCGGCCGAGATTCGCTCGCGGCTGCACGCGCATGGCCTCGAGATGGCACTGTTCAATTTGCCGCCCGGGCACTGGGACAAAGGCGAACGGGGCTACGCCGGCATTCCCGGCCGCGAGGACGAGTTCGCGCACGCTGTCGATCTCGCGTTGCGCTATGCGGAGGCGCTGGGCTGCCCGCGGTTGCATGCCATGGCGGGGCTCGTCGAGCATGGCGCCAACCGCGCGACCTACGAGGCGAACCTCGCGCTCGCCGCGTCATGGGCCGCGGACGAGGGGATCACCGTTCTCATCGAGCCGATCAACACGCGCGATATGCCGGGCTATCTCCTGACGCACACGGCCGACGCCCGCCAGATCGTCGAGACCGTCGGCGCAGCCAACCTCCGCATCCAGCTCGACCTCTACCACCGGCACATCACGGAGGGCGATGCAGCGGGTGCGATCGAAGTCTACGCGCCCCTCGTCGGCCATTACCAGATCGCAAGTCCGCCTGACCGCGGCGAGCCAGACCACGGTGCGCTCGACTACCGCGGGCTCCTCGCCATGATCGACGCTACGGGCTACGACGGACTGGTCGGATGCGAGTATCGCCCGCGCGCCGGAACGCTGGCCGGGCTCTCGTGGCCCGCGCGTCTTGGGGTCACGCTCGGCTAGGCGCTGGTTCGGCAACACGAACGATCGGCGTGCGTGGTAGCGGGAGGCGGACTTGAACCGCCGACCTAAGGATTATGAGACCTTCGCTCTAACCACCTGAGCTATCCCGCCACGCCGCGCCGCAGCGCAAGGCGAACTTAATGTCGCGCGTGCTGGGCGCTGTCAAGCCGCCCGGCCGGTGACGCCAACCGGTTCAGCCGACCGCTGGTTACTCTGCCGCCATGCGCCGCTGCGCTGCGTCCTTCTCGAAGCGCATCATCGTGAACAGGCCCCACGGGCGCAGGGCACGCCGCTCAACAAGTGAGAGATCGCCGCAGCCCATCACGCGGGCCATGTCGAAAACCGGGCGCCAGCCGAGCTGCTCGGCGAACGGTGCCATGCGCCGCTCGACCCAGCCCCGCATGCCCTCTTCCTGGCTGAAGTGGTTGACCAGTATGACCTGGCCGCCAGGCCGGCAGACCCGAGCCAGCTCGCGCATCACCTTCTCGGGCTCCGGCACGACCGTCATCACATACATGGCCACCACGACGTCGAACGTCGCGTCTGCGAACGTCAGTGCGCCGGCATCCATCTCGTAGAGGCCCTTGACGTGGTCGAGCCGCTCCTCCGCCACGCGCTCGCGCGCCTTTTCGAGCATGTCCGGAGATAGGTCGATGCCGACGATCTCGAGGTGGCTCGCGTAGCTCGGCAGCGAGAGCCCGGTGCCGACGCCCACCTCCAGCACGCGCCCTTCGAGGGTGTTGACGATCTCGACCGTGTTCTTGCGGCCCTCGGCGGCGATGCGGCCGAAGGTATGATCGTAGACGGGCGCCCACCGGCGATAGGCGGACCTTACGGCGTCCTCGTCGATGCGGCCGATGCCGACAATACGGCCTCGCTCCCGCTCGATGGCCGGGGCGCGGCGCCGTTCCACCCTCTTGGAAGACGCTGTCATCGCTTGTACTCGCTCCTCTGTCGTCGTCAGTCTGGACCGCTTACGCGCCCGCGCCGGTCGCGGCGCCGCCCCCTCTCGGCGGCGCGTTGCCGATCGTGTGCTGCCGTCATCTTGCCCGCGCGGCAAGCGATGTCTCTGTCTCGGCGCGAACGGTGCCGCCGATGAAGCCGCCGCCGAGCACCTGTGCGCCCGGACCGTCGTCGGAGTAGAGCACGCATGCCTGCCCCGTCGCGACGCCGGTTTCGCTGGACGCAAGGCCGACGGTGATGAGCCCGTTGTCATCGACCGAAAGACATGCGGCGCGCGGCGGCTGCGACGAGCGGACGCGCGCATGAACGTCGAGACGATCACCGGGACCGGGCGCCCGGTCCGGTGCGCCGAGCCAATTGAAGCCGCGCAGCACCAGAGCGGTCGTTGCGAGTTGCTCGCGCGGTCCCACGATCACGAGATTACGCTCAGCGTCGAGGCGCAGTACGTAGTAGGGCTCGGCGCCGGGCAGCCTCAAGCCCTTCCGTTGTCCTACGGTGAAATTGATGATGCCGTCATGGCGTCCGAGACGCCGACCGTCGGCATGCACGATGTCGCCGGGGCGCATCGCTCCGGGCTTCAACTTCTCGATCACGTCGGCATAGCGGCCCTGCGGAACGAAGCAGATGTCCTGGCTGTCGCTCTTGTCGGCGACAGGCAGCGACAGCGCACGTGCGATAGCGCGAACTTCGGCCTTGGCGAGCCCCCCGAGGGGGAACCACAGCCGCTCGAGCTGGGCGCGGGTGGTCGCGAACAGGAAGTAGCTTTGATCGCGGTCCGCATCGACAGCCCTGTAAAGACCAGGCCCGGCGGTGCCTTCGCGCCGGGCGATGTAGTGGCCGGTCGCGAGCACGCTCGCGCCGAGGCCCTGTGCGGTCTCGAGCAGGTCGCGGAACTTGATCTGGCTGTTGCAGGTCACGCAGGGAATGGGCGTCTCGCCGGCGGCATAGCTCGCTGCAAACCCGTCTATGACCGTCGCGGCGAAACGCTCCTCGTAGTCGAGCACATAGTGCGGGATGCCGATCACGTCGGACACGCGGCGCGCGTCGTGGATGTCCTGCCCGGCACAGCAGCTGCCCTTGCGGCCGGTCGCTTCGCCATGGTCGTAGAGTTGCAGCGTGATGCCGATCACCTCATGGCCGGCGCGCCGGAGGAGTGCGGCGACCACTGACGAATCAACCCCGCCCGACATCGCCACCACAACCCGCTGCGGCGGGAGCGTTGCCGCCTCCGACGTGGCGCGAGCCACCAGATCCAGATCACTGCTGCCTAATGAGACCACGTCGCCCGAACCTTCGACTGCGCCCTTGCGAGCCCGGTGATCGCCCGCCGCGATCCTTCACTATAGCAATATTGGTCGTTGTGCGGGATGGCTCGAGGCCCTCTAGCAACGCTTCGTCGAACACGACCCGCTCCGCACACGATAAAGACCTGCACGTGACCGGCGCCCGCTCATGAAAAAGGGTC
>CAYYGO010000103.1:0-4547 GCA_964471635.1 uncultured Hyphomicrobium sp. | reverse complement strand
CGGCGAATGAAACGGCTTCCTCGATCGTGATGCCCTGCGGGTGCCAGTCGGTGCCCGTGATGCGCGCGCCGAGGGCAACGTGCGGCGGCAGAACAGCGCGCATGGCCTCGAACACCTCGAGCGGAAACCGCATGCGCTTCTCGGGCGAGCCGCCGTAGCCATCCGTGCGCGTGTTCGACAGAGGCGACAGGAAATTGTGCATCAAGTAGCCGTGAGCGCAGTGGAGTTCGATCACCGTGAAGCCGAGACGTAGTGCGCGCTCGACGGATGCGACGAACGCTTCCTTGATGCGAGCGAGGCCCGATGCATCAATCGCCTCGGGCGTGTGCCAGCCATTGGCGAAGGGGATCGCTGAGGGCGCCACGGTCGGCCACGGGTCCTGGTGCGCTTCGAGTGCGCCGCGCCCTTCCCACGGTCTCTGCGCCGAGCCTTTGCGGCCAGCATGAGCAAGCTGGAGACCAAAGATGGTTCCCTTTGGGGCAACGCGCCTGGCCGCAGTGAGAACGCGCGCCAGAGCGGCCTCGTCGGCGTCAGAGTAAAGTCCGACGCAGTGGTGCGTGATGCGTCCGCGGCGCTCGACGTGGGTTGCCTCGATCATGACGAGGCCGGCCCCGCTCATGGCGAGTTGCATCAGGTGCTGCAGGTGCCAGTCGTTCATCGCGCCATCGTCCGCCGAATACTGGCACATCGGCGAGACGGCGATGCGGTTCGGCACCGTCACCGGACCAATCGCGAGCGGCGTGAAGAGTTTCGGTGTCATGGGCTTTCCTTTTGATGTGCGAGCCGCTCTGTCGGCACAGCTTCAACAGCGTTTCAACCCTTCCAGCCGTCGAGAAAGCGAAGGAGCTCGGCGTTGACGAATTCGGGGTTCTCTTCATGCGGCATATGGCCAGCGAAAGGCACCGCTTTTGCCGTCAGGTTCGACGCAAACTCGCGCCAGACGGCCTCGACGTCGAACAAGCCACCAACGAGCTCGAACTCGCGACCCCACATGGTGAGCACAGGGCAGGTGATCTTGATCTGGCGATCGGCCTTGTCCTGAGCGACGTCCTGGCCACCCGCCCGATAATCGTTGAACCCGCCACGCAGACCGCCCGGCTGGGCGTAAGCGCGCACGTAAACCGCGATCTCCTCCTCGGTCAGGAATTCGGGATCGTAGCTCCAAGTCCGGACGAAGTGGCGGATCCAAATGTCCTCCCGCCCGGTGATCAGCGCCTCGGGCAGATCGGGTACCTGGTTGAAAAAGAAGATCCAGTATTTCCCGGCAAGGCGCGCATCAATTCGCTTGGCGACGTAGACCGTCGGGATGTTGTCCAACGTCACGAGGCGATCGACGACGGCTGGGTGGTCCTTGGCGAAGCGCGTCGCGACGCGCGCGCCCCGATCGTGGCCGATGAGCGCGATGCGCCCGATCCCGAGTGCCTTGCAAAGCTCCAGAACGTCGGTCGCCATGATACGCTTGTCATAGCCGGTTGCTGGCTTGTCGGTCTCGCCGTAGCCCCGCAGATCGGGGACGATCACCCGATAGCGCTCGGCCAGCGGTGCGATATTTTTCCGCCACGAGAACCAGGTGAACGGCCAGCCGTGCAGCAGGACGACGGGAGGACCGCTGCCCGCCTCGACGTAGTGCATCTCGATGCCATTGACCTTGCGACGGTGATGGCGAAGACCGACGCGCGAGAGATCGGCAGCCCAAGGATGCCGGTCAGGGTCGAAGTCCCGTGTGCTCGCCTGGGCGAGGATTGCCCAGGACCAAAGGCCCGTGACGCCGACGGCCGCGGCCGGCAGAGCCATCAGCATCTGCCGGCGCGAGGGGGCGAGGTGCTCCCTGTTCATGGATTTTTCTTCGTGTTGAGTTGTTTGAAGAGCGCGTTGGCGCTGGCGCCTTCCAGGCTCAGCCCATAGCCGACCTCGCGCACGAGCCGCTCCTTCAGCGGCTGGATGAAATGGATGCGCGTGTTGCGCAGCGTCAGATGCGGGCGGTTGGCAAGCCAGCCGGCGGCAATCTCCTTCGCCCGCGCGACGGCTTTCCCGTTCGCCACGACCTCGGAGACGACGCCCCAGTCCTTGGCCGTCGCGGCGGAGATGGGCTTCGGGTCCATCAGAAAGGTCTGTGCGCGGCCGGGACCTGCGAAGTAGGACCACGTCGTGAAGATGCCGTCGCCGGGGATGATGCCGCCGGCGAAGTGGGGCGCATCGTTGAAGCTGGCGCCTTCGCCGGCCACGATCACGTTGGCGAGCAGGCAGTACTCGGAATGGATCCACGCCTTGCCTTCGACCGCGCAGATCATCGGAACCCGGATGTTGGCGATGTTCTCCAGGATCTGCACGCCCTCGTCGTGCGTCTTCGCCCAGTTGTCGCCGTCGCCGACGTTGCCGAAGCTCGGGAAGTCGATGCTGGCCATCCACTCGCCGCCGGCACCCGTCAGGATGACCACCTTGTTGTCGCGATCCCGGCCGATCTTGTAGAAGGCGTCGACGAACTGGTCATGATCGGTTGCGGTAAATGTGATCGGGCCACCCTTGCTGTTCATCTCGACGACGAGAACGCCGGCGGCGTCGCGTGTCATCCGCAGGCTCTGGAACTCCTTGAAGTAGGCGGGCTCGGCCAAAGCGCTCGAAAGTGTAGCGCCGACGAACGCAGTCGCCGTAAGTACTTTCATCATCGAGATTCTTGCCGTCATTGGATTCTCCATCGGTTACACGGGGACTTCTTGAGACCAAACCCCGTTGACGACCGGCAGGGCAACGGATCCGCCGATTCGTGCCAGGGCCTCGACGAGTGACTGGCCGGCGGCCGTTCTGTGATGCCCCCGACGCTCGAATACAGACACACGTCGGCTGATCCGAAGATCGTCGATCGGGCACCATCGCTGCGAACGACCGCACAGACTTGACGGAGCAATTGCGGGAATGCCGAGAGCGCACTGGAGTGGGGCCAACTGATCGTCACAGCTGATCGATATTCTGCGCGCAACCACCTTGCCCGAATTGACCAAAGCTCCGCTCACTGCTGTGTAGTATTCGCAGTAGCGTCGCTCCACCAGAAATGCAGTGCCGACATCATTCAGAACCGGCCGTTCGTGGGCAAAAATCGGATGACCGCTGGGCGCCAATAGACCGAGATGATCGGAGTAGATGGACGTGGCCACGAGGCTGTCGGCCCGCGTCAACATCATCGGTGCAATAGCAAAATCACAGTCGCCGCGTTCCAGGCTTTCGAGGCACTCCCACCCGTCCAGACGTGAGATCGCAATAGCATTCGTTCGCCAGTTGCCCGCGGTCGGGGCCGCCAGGGCCGCTGCGATGCTGGCGATGCCTACCGAGTTGGCAATCGCGATGCGAATGACAGCCCGAGCTGGTAGTTCACGCGTTCGGGCTGATGCTTCGATCCCGACAACCAAGTCCAGACATTGCGTCAATGACGGCAGCAGCGATTTACCGAGAGCAGTGAGTACAGCGCCACCCGGGCCGCGAATAATAAGCTGGCCGCCGAGCTTGCTCTCGAGCTTTCTGATCGCGCGGCTGAAGGCTGGCTGTGAAACGTTTGCGAGATCAGCAGCAGATGTGAAGTTAAGAGTTCTCGCCAAAAGGACGAAGTAGCGAACCTCGTGCATTTTGACATTCTGCGACCCCAGTGGTCCTCGCGAGTTTTCCGCCTCCATTTGCCGTGCCACCCGCACGTCAGCATCGGCTGCGATTGAGGAATAGGTTTCGGAGTCCATGACCTGCGATCTCGTTTCAAAGTCTGGCAATGCCGACTTCAAGCCTCCGCAAGAAAGGGGACCGGGCGGCACGGGGGAGGGGCTGGGCCGCCCGGTCAGGCCTGGAGCAGGGGGAGGGGAACCCACTCCAGATAGGGTGTTTGTCTCAGTGAGGTCGCCGAGACTCGGAAGAGAACTGCGTCAGCGTGCGGCCAGGAACTCGGGTCCAGGCGTGCATCGAGCCATCGTAGAGTGCGGTGTTTTTTCGGCCCATCACCTCGTGCAGGACGAACCAAACTCCGCTCGCCCAATCTCCGGTGTTGCAATAGATGACCGCCGGTCGGCCCTCCCCGAAGCCCAGTCGTCCGACGAGAGTCTTCATTTCCGCTGTCGAGCGAAAGCGCACCGGTTTTGTCGCGTGGACGAACAGCGTGGCGTCAGCCAGCTTGGCTCCCGGGATATGACCGTTCTCGGACACCGACCAATGCCTCGATAGCCCCAGAAATTCTAGCAGCGAGCGTGTATCCGCCACGTCATGCGTACCGCGCGCCACGATCTCCATCATTTCGCGGGTATCGACTACCAGCGATCTGCGTTCTTCAGAGGCAACCCAGTCTCCATAGGCGACCGGTTCGGTTCCGCCGCTGGCCAGCGCCAATCCAGATACCGCCCATGCTCCTGTTCCGCCATCAAGAATTGCAACCTTGTCGTGGCCGTAGTATTTGAGCTGCCAATAAAGCCGTGTGGCAAGAAACACCTCGGTTGGCTTCAAACCGCGTGATGTGATGACGATCGCGGCATCCTTTCGCACACCAGCCTGCCGCATCAGCGACGTGAATGCCG
>CAYYGO010000102.1:0-4618 GCA_964471635.1 uncultured Hyphomicrobium sp. | reverse complement strand
GCACGCGCATGGCGTCCTGCAAACCGCCGACGGTGTTCTGCCAGCGCTCGCGCGCTCCGGCGACGAGCGCCTGATCGGAGGCCGACATCGAGGCGTTGCCGTAGGTCGACGTGAACGCCTGGTCGATGCGCTGGACATCGTAGGCGATGCCCTGCGCTTGTTGCAGGAGCTGCTGGGTTCGCTGGACGGACTGCTGAAGCTGCTGCAGCGAGGAGTAAGGCAGGCTCGCCAGATTGCGCGCCTGGTTGATCAGCATGGTGGCTTCATTCTGAAGCTGGGTGATCTGCTGATTGACCTGCTGAAGCGTGCGAGCGGCCGTCAGGACGTTTTGGGCGTAGTTGGTCGGATCGTAGACGACCCACTGCGCGGCTGCCGGCGGGGCGAAGATCGGCGACAGCGCGAGCGGCGCGGCGAGTAGCGCGGCGCTCATGCGCAGCGCGCGCGAGCGGGAATGAACGGAACGGGTCATGGGCGTGCCTCCGGATTATGTTGGGGGGTGACGTTGGTGAGGTCGGCTACGAGGTCGGCGGCCCAGGCGAGCCGGTTTTCGGCCAGCCACTCGGTGAGAAACCCGTCCGTGCCGCTACGGGCGTGAACCGCGGCGATCAGTGCCTGATGCTGTTTCGACGAGGCCGCGCAAAGCGCGAGCGCCACATCCGACAGGCCCAGCTCGAAGAGCCTGTTTCCCCTGCGGCTCTGGCAGTAGTAGTCGCGCTTGGGCATCGCCCGCGCGAGGATCTCGATCTGGCGATCGTTTAGGCCGAAGCGGCGATAGATGGCGGTGATCTGCGGCTCGATCGCGCGTTCGTTCGGGAGCAGGATGCGGGTCTGGCAGCTCTCGATGATGGCGGGCGCAATCGCCGATCCGTCGATATCGGAGAGGGATTGGGTGGCGAAGATAACGCTGGCGTTCTTCTTCCGGAGCGTCTTCAGCCACTCGCGGAGCTGACCGGCGAAACCGTCGTCGTCCAACGCGAGCCAGCCCTCATCGACGATGAGCAGCGTCGGCCGCCCGTCGAGGCGGTCCTCGATACGGTGGAAGAGATAGGCCAGCACGGCGGCGGCAGCACCGGTGCCGATCAATCCCTCGGTCTCGAAGACCTGAACATCGGCTTCGCCGAGATGCTCGGCCTCAGCGTCGAGCAGCCGACCATAGGGCCCGCCGACACAATAGGGTCGGAGCGCCTGCTTCAGGTCGTTGGACTGGAGCAGGACGGAGAGGCCCGTCAACGTGCGCTCCGCGACGGGCGCCGATGCCAGCGAGGTCAGGGCCGACCAGAGATGCTCCTTGACCTCGGGCGTGACCGTTACGCTCTCGCGGGAGAGGATCGCGATCAGCCAGTCGGAGGCCCAGGCCCGCTCCGCGACGTCGTCGATGCGGGCCAGCGGTTGCAGCGACACCCTGTCGTCGGCGCCGTCCGTTAGGCCACCGCCCAGGTCATGCCAGTCACCACGCATGGCGAGCGCCGCGGCGCGGATCGATCCGCCGAAGTCGAAAGCGAAGACTTGGGATTGCGGATAGCGCCGGAACTGGAGCGCCATGAGTGCGAGCAACACCGACTTGCCGGCGCCGGTCGGCCCGACGATCAGCGTATGACCGACATCGCCGACGTGGATGGAAAGCCGGAACGGGGTCGAGCCCTCCGTTCTGCCGTAAAGCAGTGGGGGTGCATCGAAGTGCTCGTCCCGTTCCGGTCCCGCCCACACCGCCGACAGCGGGATCATGTGGGCGAGATTCAATGTGCTGATGGGTGGCTGCCGGACGTTGGCGTAGACGTGGCCGGGCAGCGAACCTAGCCAGGCGTCCACGGCATTGATGGTCTCGGCCATCGCGGTGAAGTCGCGGCTCTGAATGATTTTCTCGACCAGCCGGAGCTTCTCGGCGGCGATGCGCGGATCGTCGTCCCAGACCGTGATCGTGGCCGTCACATAGGCCTGGCCGGCATAATCGGCGCCCAGCTCCTGCAGCGCCATGTCGGCGTCGGCCGCCTTGTTCGCCGCATCGGTGTCGACGAGCGCCGAGGCCTCGTTCGTCATGATTTCCTTGAGGATGGCCGCGATCGACTTGCGCTTGGCGAACCATTGCCGCCGGATCTTGGTCAGCAGCTTGGTGGCGTCGGTCTTGTCGAGCAGTACCGCGCGCGTCGACCAGCGGTAGGGAAAGGCCAGCCGGTTCAGCTCGTCGAGAATGCCGGGCGTGGTCGCGGTCGGGAAGCCGACGACGGTGAGGATGCGCAGATGCGCGTTGCCAAGCCGGGGCTCGAGGCCGCCTGTGAGCGGCTGATCGGCCAGCAGCGCGTCGAGATACATCGGCGTCTCGGGAACACGGACTCGATGCCGTTTCGTCGAGATGGTCGAATGCAGGTAGGTCAGCGTCTCGGCATCATCGAGCCACGCGCATTCCGGCATGAAAGCGTCGATGAGGTTGAGGATGCGGTCGGTGCGGTCGGCGAAGCCGCGCACGATCTCATGTGCGTCAACGCCGGTATGTTCGCGGCCCTCGTAGAGCCAGGTTTCGGCGCGCGCCGCATCCTCGGCCGGGGGCAGATAGAGAAAGGTGAGGAAGTAGCTGGACTCGTAATGCGCGCCGGCTTCCTCGAAATCGGCCTTGCGTTCGGCATCGACCAGCGCCGAGGCGCTGTTGGCGAACATGCTGGCGGGATAGGTCGCAGCGCCGTGCCGCTGTGCCTCGACGAAGATGGCCCAGCCGGAGCCGAGGCGGCGAAAGGCATTGTTGAGGCGGCCGGCGACCGCGACCAGCTCGGCCGGTACGGCGCTGTCGAGGTCAGGTCCGCGAAAGCGTGCAGTGCGTTGCAGGCTGCCGTCCTTGTTCAGTACGACGCCTTCGCCGACCAGCGCGACCCAGGGAAGGAAGTCGGCGAGCCGGGTGTTACGATTACGATATTCGGCAAGGTTCATCATCGGTGTCGCTCCTCAGACCGACAGGTGGCCGGGGATGCGCAGATGCTTGCGCACGACGTCGACGAACTGCGGATCGCGCTTGGCTGCCCAGACGGCCGCGAAGTGCCCCACCGCCCAAAGGGCGAGACCCACTAGCCAGAGGCGGAGGCCGAGACCGAGCGCGGCCGCCAGTGTGCCGTTGAGGATGGCGAGCGAACGTGGGGCGCCGCCGAGCAGGATGTGCTCGGTCAGCGCCCGGTGGACGGGCACGGAAAAGCCCGGAACCTCGCCGCCATGATCCGCGCCGTCGGCCATCAGACGAGCGCCCCGCCGCCGAACGAGAAGAACGACAGGAAGAAGCTGGATGCGGCGAAGGCGATCGACAGGCCGAACACGATCTGGATCAGCTTGCGGGCGCCACCCGACGTGTCACCGAAGGCCAGCGTCAGCCCGGTGATGATGATGATCATGACCGCGATGATCTTGGCGACCGGTCCCTCGATCGATTCCAGGATCGACTGGAGCGGGGCTTCCCACGGCATCGATGAGCCCGACGCATGCGCGGCCGGTGCCAGTGCGAGCGTGAGGAAGGTGACGGACGCCGCCGTGGCGATGTGGCGGCGAAAGCGCAAAGCATGCTTGATCATGACGGGTCTCCTGTGAGGGGTTGGCTTGCGGGCGTGACGCGGTAGTCGCCGTTGGGGCCGAGGCCCTCGATGCGGGCGAGTTCGGCAAGCCGGCGCGAGGCGCCGCGGCCGGAGAGCACGGCGACCAGATCGATCGTCTCGGCGATCAGCGCGCGGGGGACCGTGACGACGGCTTCCTGGATAAGCTGTTCCATTCGGCGCAGCGCGCCGATGGCGGTGCCGGCGTGGATCGTCCCCACGCCTCCCGGGTGGCCGGTGCCCCAAGCCTTGAGAAGATCGAGCGCCTCGGAGCCGCGGACCTCGCCGATGGGAATGCGGTCGGGTCGCAGGCGGAGCGAGGAGCGAACAAGATCGGAGAGCGAGGCGACGCCGTCCTTCGTCCGCATGGCGACGAGGTTGGGCGCGGCGCATTGCAGCTCGCGCGTGTCCTCGATCAGGACGACGCGATCCGAGGTCTTCGAGACCTCTGCCAGCAGCGCGTTGGTGAGGGTCGTCTTGCCGGTCGAGGTTCCGCCGGCGACGAGGATGTTGCGCCGATCGGCAACGGCCTGGCGCAGCGTTTCGGCCTGATCCGCCGCCATGATTCCGGACGCCACATAGTCGCCGAGCGTGAACACAGCGACGGCGGGCTTGCGGATCGCGAAAGCCGGCGCGGACACCACGGGAGGCAACAGCCCCTCGAACCGCTCCCCCGTCTCGGGCAGTTCGGCCGAGACCCGCGGGGCGCCTGGATGAACTTCGGCGCCGACGTGATGGGCGACAAGGCGAATGATCCGCTCGCCATCGGCGGGCGACAGTCGTTCACCGGTGTCGGAAAGACCCTCTGAAAGCCGGTCGACCCAGAGCCGCCCATCGGGATTGAGCATCACCTCGACGATCGCGGGATCTTCCAGAAACGTGGCGATCGCTGACCCGAGGGCTGTGCGCAGCATGCGCGCGCCGCGAAGGATCGCCTCCGATTTCTGGTGAGGTGCCGCCACGTCGTCCCCGTTCTCTTGCGGGTCCGCGATGCGCGGCCCTGGATCGGGGATGAGTAGAAGAGGCAGAAATCATGGCCTGACAACAACCAT
>CAYYGO010000101.1:0-5052 GCA_964471635.1 uncultured Hyphomicrobium sp. | reverse complement strand
TGAAGATCGCCAAGGAGCCGATCAGCCTCGAGACGCCGATCGGCGACGAGGAGGACAGCCACCTCGGCGACTTCATCGAGGACCGGAACGCGGTGCTGCCGATCGACGCCGCCATCCAGTCGAACCTGCGCGAGACGACGACGCGCGTGCTCGCCTCGCTGACACCGCGCGAGGAGCGCGTGCTGCGCATGCGCTTCGGCATCGGCATGAATACTGACCATACGCTCGAGGAGGTCGGCCAGCAGTTCTCGGTGACGCGCGAGCGCATCCGCCAGATCGAGGCCAAGGCGCTGCGGAAGCTCAAGCACCCGAGCCGCAGCCGGAAGCTCAGGAGCTTTCTGGATAATTGAGAAAGTGAAGACGCTTCGCTTGGACCAGGGGCGCGGCCCCTGGACCCGAGACATGGCGGGGCACGGGGCGGCGCTCGGGTGAGGCATCGGGAAGCGGAGGCGAAGTCTTAACCGGCACGTGATAGCGTCTTCCGGTCGTCAACGGACCGGACGGTGTCGATGTCGCGCGCACGGCTCATCACGGCACTCGTCCTCGGAGCGATCCTGGCGATCCCTGGCGTCAACATGCTCGGCGCCATGCTGATGCTGCCGCTGCCATTCTACATTCTGCTCGGCCTCATCGCCAATTTCGCACCCGTGCTGATTGTGGCGGTGCGTACGCTTGCGCTGGCCGGGCTGCCGATCGGACATCGCGCGCTTGTGCATCACTGGCAGTTCTTCGGGATCATCTGGATCGGCTGCGCCTTCGGCATGTCGCGCTGGGGCGATGCGGGCGCCAGCATCGGCGGCAAGAACGCACCCTTTCTCGAGATGCTGGTCATGCCGTGGCTGGCGCTCTATTCCCACCTGACAGGCTGACCCGCCGTAGCGCCGCCGCGAGCCGTGGCGGTGGCGACGCGCCCATCGCCAGGCAATCAACGCCACAGCCCCGCTGGGCCGTCCGCGATCAGTTCTGCGGCTTTCCGATGGCCTCGTTGAAGCCCAGCAGCGAGACGGTGTGGGACATCGCCATCACGCCCCCTGTCTCGACTTGCAGCCGGCTGATGCGCCCCTTGCGAAACCCGTCGATGACGCGCCCGTAGGCCGCAACACGGCCCTCGAGGGCAATGGTGCAGATGCTGCCCTGATCGTTGAACCGGCACTCGTCGCCCGTCAGGGTATGAATGAAAACCGGCTTCTCGTCCTTGTCGATGAAGATCGACACTTTCGAGCCGGCAACGCCTGCAAGCATCGTCTCGATCTTGAGAGCCGCGGTTGCGGCCCTGTTCTTCTTGAAGGTGACGCGCGCGTGCGGACCTTTCGGCTCACCATAGGCCAGGACGACGCCGTTGCCCTCGAGCTTCGGCGGGGCCTGAGCGGCGGCCGGATGAGCAAAGGAAGCAAGCGAGAGCACACCCAGCACCAGCGGACGCAAGGCGTATTTCAGGGCGTTCGTCATCGGCGCACCTTCTCTCTGATGGATCTGCCGTCTATGGGATGAGCGACGCTCGACGTTCGCAGCGGGCGGCCTCGGTCGGGCGGCCCGCTGCAGGACGTCGTCAGTTGACCCGGTAGACGACGGGGCAGTTGACGATGAAGCCGACAGACCGGAGCGGACCGTCGTCCAAGCTCTTGATCAAGCCCTTGGCAGCCGCGTCCTCGATGTGGATCGCATCCGTCATGCGCGTGCGATAGCCCTTGTTGATCGCCTCGTCGGTCCACTTGGCCGGAAACAGGCGCCACATCGGGCTGTAGTCGAGGTTGATCGTCGGCACGCCACCGAGAATGTTCAGCGGGCCGCGGCCATCCGACAGCGCACTGTTGACGCCCTGCCTGAAGGGGTGGTCGATCCCGGTCGGGCCGTTGGCGAAGACGTAGATGCGCTCGGCCGATTCACCGGGAGACGCGTCCTCATTCGCGAACGGCAGGTCCTCCATCGCCGGCGCAAATGTCGCCTGCTCGAGCGTAGCAATCAGCGGATTGTTGGCCTCCGTCGAGAGATACAGAATGGGCTTGCCGAACGTGTATCCGAGCGTCATCGCCAGCGTGATGCTGTTGTCGCGCGGGCAGATCGCGACGACCTTGTCGTGCATGATGTCAGGATTGGCCTTGCCGTCGCACGACTTGTTCAGCTCCTCCGCGGAGACGTTGAAGGCGACCATCGGCGCGTTGAAGACGACGTCCTTGCCGGAGTTGAGAACCTTCACGATGGGCGAATAGCCGTTATCGCCGACCGAGCCGGGTTTGGCGTCCTTCGGCGGAAAGAAATTCGGCGCAGCCCCCGGAGTAACCGACCATTTTTGGGGCGAAATCGACCTTGCCCTTGTCGAAGGTCCACGTGCCGTTCTTCTGGATCTCCGCGGTTCGCTGGTTGCGCCCGGTAAAACCGTACGCGAGCTTGGGCGAGTAGACGAGACCGTGCAGATTGGCCAGATTCTCGTCGGTCGTATCGGTCAATACGAACCAGACCGTCTCGCCCGATTTCAATTTGCCGCTATAGAGCGGCAGCTTCATCGTGCCTTTCTCGAGGTCGATATGGGCCGATTTCATCAGCAGCACAGGACCGAGAAACGAGGGGTTCACCTCGGACGGAGACGGCTGCGCCACGACGATCTTGTGGTCGGGTTGCAGGAAGCTCGGCGCAGGTCGCGCCTCGTGAAGCGGCTTGCCCTCTATTCCGCGGACAAGCACCTCGGCCCCCGCGGTGGACGCCGCGGCTCCCATTCCGAGGCACGCCGCGAGGGCGAGGCGCCAATTGACGTGTATAGCCGTTGACATTGCGCAGGCACTCCGTTTGATCCCAGAGGATCTGATTGATGCGCTTTGCTAGCGGCTTACCTTTCGCGGCAAGCGCCGCGAACTTCAAATGCCGTTTGCACTCCTGCCCGATGCCGGAACTGCATGGTGCGGAGCAATGAGGCACAGCTTTCCCGGTGCGGAGCGCGCAGTGTCCCGTTTGTGCCGGGCTGCGCGCAAGCCTGCATGACCTGTCGGTGGCAGTTGGCGCGTGCGCCGAGCGCGACCGCACCTCGAACGCGTTTGGAGCGCTGGCGGAGGCACCGTTCGGGGTCACGGTGAGGTCCAGCGCTCTCGGCCAGAAAGCGTGGCCAGAGCACTGGGCCGCTGCGCTGGGCGAGAATGCCCGACAAGCAAGTTGCTCGGGAAGCCCTGTCGCTCAGGCGCTGCGGCGCGAGGCTCGCTCGATAGCGTAGAACAGCACGCCGGCAGCGGCGGCCAACAGTGCGAACAGCACGACATCGGGCAGCCCCGTCACGTCCGGCAGCCGGATCTTGCCGAGGGCCCAGACGGACAGGATGTTCGCCTTCACCCAGTCGAACGAGACGGCATAGGCGATTGCACCCGCCAGCATGCCCAAGGCGCCGACCAGCGCATGCACGCTGCCCGTGCCGATGGCGGCAAAGCCCGTTCCCGGGCAATAGCCGTAGAGCACCATGCCGACGCCGAACATCGCCGCGCCGAGGATAACGCCAAGCATGTTGGCTTCCTTGATGTGCAGCTTCGCCATGCCGGTGCCAGCCAGCAGCCACACGCCGACGCCGCCGACGACAATCGCCGTCATCATGACCTTGAGCACGGTGAAGTCGCGAAAGCGGAACTGGTTGACGATTGTGTCGTAGCTCGTCACGCGGCCGCGGTGCAGCAGCCAGCCGAACGCGAAGCCGAATACGACGGCAAGGACGAGAGCAGGTGAGCCTGTTATGGGAAAGGTCATGGTTGGGTGCTCCCTATTTCAGCCGCGGCTGCCGCGGAATAGAACCGCTGCCGCGGCGCTGCCGGTGGCGAACATCACGGCGACGAACGTCCAGCTCGAGACCGCAAGCTGCAGTCCTCCCGAGATGCCGTGCCCCGAAGTACAGCCGCCGGCCATGCGGGCGCCGTACATGGCGATCGCACCGCCGACGAAGGCAACGGCCATACGCGCCGCGACCGAGCCGCCGAAGCGCTCGCGCCAGACCTCTGGCACCCACTCGAGCCGGAACCGGCCCGAGACCAGAGCAGAGACGAACGCGCCAAGCAGAGTGCCGACCAGAAACAGCGTGCCGTAGTCGATCTGCGGCACGGTCTTGGCCCAGTAGGTGTTCCGCGCGACGGCCTCGGCCCCGAGGATCGGGATTGCAATGCCGCCCGCAATCTGGGAGGCGGCGGTCGTGATGCCGATCGGCTGATTGACGACGGCGAACACGATCCAGCTCAGCACGCCGATGCCGGCGCCGACGGCGTAGGGCGTCCAGTCGATGCCGAGCGCCGGGTCGCGTGCTCTTGCTTCCGCGGCTGTGCTGGCGGCAGCGGGGGCCATTGCGGTCATGGCGATCTCCGGTCCGTTGATTGGAATTATCACATTTGTACTTGTCTATATAAAGAGTCGAGGCGTCGCGCACAAGCCTCCGGCGACCGCTCGCCCTGCTGCAGCCAGTTTTGTTGCTTATGCGCCCGAAGCGCGGTGGGGCATGCGCCGGGCATGCCGCGAGCAAGGCGACGCCGAAAAAGTGGCGAATCGCTTAGCTTACCCTTCGCTGCCAGCAACGAGGAGGCTGACCCATGGGCGACAAGACAACGCTGGTGCTACCGGGACGGAAGCTGACCGTCTCCACCGCACTCAAGCGCTCGCTGCAGATCTCCGTCTCGGTCGGACTGACGGCGCTGCTGGCGCTGATGGTGGTCATCGTCAATACGTTGATGGTGTCGCGCACGGGATCGGCCGTACAGGGTTTCAACACCTGGCTCGCGTTCATTCAGCGCGGCGATATCCAGGCCACGATGGTGTTGACCGCCCTGGTGACGGTGCTGTTCGTCTATTGGCAGCGTGACAAGGAGCGGCGCTGAAAGCGGCGGCTTGCGACTGCTCGGCCGCGGGCCTAACGTGTCGGTATAAACGGCCGACCTGGAGGGTCCAGGATCGCTCGGCGGGCGTCGTTGCGGCGCCGTTTTGCGTAATTTGAACCGTGAGCATTGCGTGGAGTGTGCGTCATGCCAGAGGGCACAGCGAGCTATTCGGACGACGACGTCTTCGAGAGCCTGAAGACCCGAACATGGGATCCGC
>CAYYGO010000100.1:0-5150 GCA_964471635.1 uncultured Hyphomicrobium sp. | reverse complement strand
GAACCTAGACAGGCAGAGTCAGAGTCTGCAGTCCTACCATTAGACGATCCCCCAACTGGCTCCACTGCCGTGCCGGCGAAATGCGCTTGCTACAGGGTGTCCGAGCCGAGGCGGCGGTCTTAACAGGCTTGCCAGGACCGTGCAAGCACCGCAGGTCGTCCGGTCGCATCGCCGCCGAACGCTTTGACGGGCCTTGGGGATGTGACAGTTTGGAGCGATGCTCGGCGGCCGTCCGACTACGCGTCACGCCTGGAAAACGCCAGACGATCGCAGTCGCGCGACTGCGTCGAGAGATGCGGGCGGCGTTCCCGACCCGCGACACGCCCGCTCGAGATGCGTTCGACGCGGACGGCCACATCGGCGGCGTCATCTCGATCGGCGCGGCGGCAGCAGTTCAGGCCGGTACTCGAAATGCATGGTGTCGAAGTGATGCCAGCGCCCCCCCCAAATGAAGCCCTCATCCTCGAAAATGGCGACGATCTCGGGTGGAACGGCGTTGCGCCAGACTGGCTGGCCCGCGGCATCCGGCCTTCGCCAGCGCCAATAGTCGGCGCGCGCAAGTGCAATGTCGATGGCGATGCCATAGCCGTGAGCGCTGATCTCAGGCGTGCCGGCGACAGTTCGGCAATTGTAGGTGCCGGCCGAAGGGACGAGGTAGACGTCAAATGCTGCGGGGAGTGAATCGAGCCTGCGGATCACGGCTGCGAGCCGTTCGGCCACGCCGTTGACGCTCGTGACCTTCAGCCGTTGCCCCGATCGCTTGGGCAGCCACACGACGTCGACGAGATGGCGCGCGACCTCGCCCTTGCGGCAGTCGCCATACATCCGCGCGAAGAAGTCGGCATTGCGGGCACGGCCCGGGTCGGCGCCGGGTGGTGGTGGAGCAGGGACCGCGCCGGCTGGGTACGGCAGCCGCAACATGTCCTCGATATCCGGCCGTGCAAGCCACTCTTCGGGCGACTTGTCGCCAAGCCCGTCGTCGAGCGGCGCGGAGCTGCCGTCGCGCCAGCGGAGCATGCCGCCCTCAACGCCGACAATATGGTCCGGGTAGGCCGCCGCGATCCGATTGCCCGCCGCCAGCGCGCGCTCGCTAGCGGCTTCTGCCGCTTGCGAGGTGTCGGGGAGCAAGACCGTCGCGTCCGTCGTGATGTGGGCCAAGGCGAGCAGCACGGCGCAGAGCGACGCGACACGCCCCGATTCGAACCAGAGGAAGGGCGTCGGCGTGGGCGCACTCCGGCGCTCTGCCGGTTGGCTGCAACGGCCGAAAAAGCAGGCGTTCAGTGTTCGGCGGGGTTGGTCGTCGGGATTGGTCACGGGGTTCACGCTGTTCGGAAAAGGCAAGCTGCGGGGCGGCTGTACGGCAAGGATTTAGCTGCTACAGTGTCGTCAAGTCGAATCCAGAGGACGCCCGATGACGGCGCGCCGCGCGGTCGGCTCCGGTGGGGTAGCGTGTCTGCCACGCCGAGCGACGATGCAGGCATGCAAGCCGGGTGCTGGGGAAAATACGTGCGGAATCTCGGAGATAACGAGGTCAATACATCGCGGCCAGACCCTGGCCTCGCGGAGCATGGCCTCACGGAGCGTGGTCACACAGAGCGTGGTCACACAGAGCGTGGTCACACAGAGCGTGGTCACACAGAGCGTGGCCAAGCAGGGCGCGGAGAGCAAGCAGGGCGCGGAGAGAATGTGTGCGCTGCGTCGGATCGCGCTGCTACTCAAGATGTCGCCCCCCAGAGTAGTGGTTTCGAACGCGATTTGGTCGGGGGCGGTCCGGCCTGGCGCGGATCAGCCGCTCGTGAATTGGCGCCGCGAGATGAATCCCCGCCAGATGTGGCCACACGAAATCTGGCCCCACGGGATCCGACCGAAAGTGCGCAGGCGGTACATGTCTCCGCCGCCCACCGTGCGGACCGCGACCGGACATCCAGCGAGCGGCGCGACGATACGGTCAAGCCCCCACCGCACCCGGCGACGGGACCAGGCGTAGCCAACGACGGCGAAGGCTCCCATTGCGGAGCGCGAGGCGTCGTAGGGCAGGACCATCGACCCGGTTATCCGGTGGGTCGTGGAGTTGGCTACAGCGATGGCGCTGCCGGCGACACGCGCACCTATCCTCCGCTGCGCCGCGCATCGGCGCAAACCTCTGCTGCGGACGGCAGCTCCACTCCGCAGCGTCAGGGCGGCGGATCGCATACCGACAATGCCGATACCATCTACGGTGCCCTCGACCTCGGCACCAACAACTGCCGCCTCCTGCTCGCGCGTCCGTCGCGGCGCGGGTTTCGCGTCGTGGATGCCTTCTCGCGCATCATCCGCCTGGGCGAAGGTGTCGGCCAGACTGGCCGCCTGACCGAGCAGGCGATGGGGCGGACTCGCGAAGCGCTGAAGATCTGCGCCGGCAAGCTGGCGAAGTCGCAGGTCAGGCGCGCGCGCCTCGTGGCGACCGAGGCGTGCCGGGTGGCCGACAACGGGCTCGAGTTCCTCGATGTCATCCGTAGCGACCTCGGGCTCGACATCGAGATCCTGTCACGGGAGGACGAGGCGCAACTTGCCGTCTCGGGGTGCGCCTCGCTGGTCGACCCGTCAGTCGACTATGCGCTGGTCTTCGACATTGGCGGTGGCTCATCGGAGCTCGTCTGGCTCGACGCCAAGCGGCTCCGCCCCGACGCCCGCGCACCCTTCGGCGGACGGATCGAGCCGCGCACCGCCATTGTCGCCTGGACGTCGCTCCCGGTCGGCGTCGTAACGCTGGCCGAGCGATTCGGAGGCCGTTTCGTCACGCCCGACATCTTCGACGCCATGGTCGAACACGTGACGGGCCTCGTCGCCCCCTTCGAGCGGGACGCCCCGTTCCGCGAGCGAGCACTTTCGGGACGGGTGCATCTGCTGGGCACCTCGGGCACGGTGACGACGGTCGCGGGCATCCAACTCGGGCTCGCCCGCTACGACCGTTCTCGAGTTGACGGCTGCTGGCTCTCGGTGCCGGATGTCCAGAGCGTCACCTACGATCTGCTCGGCCGCAGCTACGAGGAGCGCATTGCGGAGCCATGCATCGGACGCGACCGCGCCGACCTCGTGCTCGCGGGATGCGCGATCCTCGAGGCGCTACTGCGGATGTGGCCGTGCGAGCGGCTGCGAGTCGCCGACCGTGGGCTGCGCGAAGGCATTCTGATGACGCTGATGACGGAGGACGGCGTGTTCCGGGGCGGACGCCGGCGGCGCCGGGGTGGGCGATGAGCGAGCGCAAGGGGTCTGGCCAGGGCGTTGGCGGCGGCCAGCGTCAGCTTCGCGTACGCGTCAAGACTGCCAAAAAGCGCAAAGTGTCCTCGACCCGCTGGCTCGAGCGCCAGCTCAACGATCCCTACGTTGCCGCCTCGAAGCGCGAGGGCATGCGCTCGCGCGCCGCTTACAAGCTCAAGGAGATCGACGACAAATACAGACTGTTGCGGCCGGGTCATCGTGTCGTGGACCTTGGCGCGGCACCGGGCGGATGGAGCCAGGTCGCGGCCGAACGGGTCAAGGCGCTCGACGGCAAAGGTGCGCAGAAGGGCCAGGTGGTGGCGATCGACTATCTGGGGGTCGAGCCGCTGCCGGGGGTCGAGATCGTCACGATGGACTTCACGGCGCGGGAGGCCGAGCCGCTGCTCAAGTCGCTGCTGCGCGGTGGTGGGGCGGACGTCGTTCTGTCCGACATGGCGGCGCCGACCGTCGGCCACACGCGCACCGATCACTTGCGGATCATGGGACTGGCCGAGGCGGCCGCCGCATTCGCGTGCGACGTGCTGGCTCCGGGCGGCGCTTTCCTGTGCAAGGTGTTCCAAGGCGGAACCGAGCGCGATCTTCTCGATATGCTGAAGCGCGGGTTCGCGGTGGTGCGGCACGTGAAGCCGCCCGCCAGCCGCTCCGATTCGGCAGAGCTTTATGTCCTCGCGACAGGGTTTCGCGGCCGTCCGGACGCTGAGGACGCCGCGGGCCAGGTCGCCGGCGGCGGCGATCCGCGGTTCGGGTAGCGCGATAGCAGCGGTACCGCTGCGGCGAAGTGCCGTGGCTGCCCCCGTTGGCCATCCCACCCGGTGCCTTCCACTACCCGATCCTTGGTGATATAGACCCCGCGACAGTGTTCGCCCTCGGGTGGCTCGAACGTGTCGCCCCCGACCATTCCAGGAGCATCTCATGGCCGTGAGCCCTATCGTCGGGGATCAGGGGTTGGCACTCACATTCGACGATGTGCTGCTGGTGCCCGCCGCTTCCGAAATCATGCCCGGGCAAGCCGACGTCGGCACCCGTGTCACCAAAGGCATACCGCTGAACATCCCGATCTTGTCCTCGGCCATGGACACGGTGACCGAGGCGCGACTTGCCATTGCGGTGGCGCAAGAGGGCGGCATCGGCGTCATCCACCGCAATCTCGAGCCCGAGGAGCAGGCGCGGCACGTGGCGGCCGTGAAACGGTACGAGAGCGGCATCGTGCTCAATCCCGTGACGATCGCCCCGGACGCCCGGCTCGAGGATGCGCTGAAGCTGATGGCGGACAACGGAATCTCGGGTGTGCCGGTGGTCGAGCCGTCGAATAACGGCGGTCACAGCGGCCGGCTGGTCGGCATCCTGACGAACCGAGACGTGCGTTTTGCGACGAACCGCGAAACGCGTGTCAGCGAACTCATGACCAAAGAGCGGCTCGTCACCGTCAAGCGGTCGGTCTCGCGCGACGAGGCCAAGCGGCTTCTGCATCAGAACCGCATCGAGAAGCTGATCGTGGTCGACGACGACTACCACTGCATCGGTCTCATCACCGTGAAGGACATCGAGAAGGCGCAGAAGCATCCGAACGCGGCCAAGGATGCCGAGGGACGTTTGCGGGTCGCTGCGGCGACAACGGTGGGTGAGGATGGCTTCCACCGCACCGAGCTGCTGATCGCGGCGGGCTGTGACCTCATCGTCGTCGATACCGCGCATGGCCACTCGAAGGCGGTGCTCGACGCCGTGTCGCGCATCAAGAAGATCTCGAACAGCGTGCAGGTGCTCGCCGGAAACGTGGCCACGGCGGACGCGACGCGGGCCTTGATCGAGGCGGGTGCGGACGCGGTCAAGGTCGGCATCGGGCCGGGCTCGATCTGCACCACGCGCATCGTCGCCGGCGTCGGCGTGCC
>CAYYGO010000099.1:0-5439 GCA_964471635.1 uncultured Hyphomicrobium sp. | reverse complement strand
CCAGACCTTGCTCTGGTGCCACTTCGATCCAGCCGGGCGCCGACCGCAGCAATGATCTCGTCTAGCGACAACGATAATCCAGCGCTGCCCCTTCTACTGAAGTGTTTCGACGCTCTACCCGGTATGAAAGTAGGCGCCGCCTAATCAGCCTTCCGCTGCGTGGACGCTCGCCGCGCCTTCGCGAAGCCGCGATCTGTAGCGATGAACCGCTGTAGCATCGGGACGATCAACCGAGCGGGTTCCACCGCCGGCTGGCCTTGCTCGCGGCCCAGGAGGTCCGCGTAATCGGCCAAGTCCTGATGCAGAGGGGCTGGCAGCTCGACCTGAACCTTTACGGGTTTATCGTCCGCGAGGGGACCTAGCTTGAGCTTAGACATATTCATTCCCCATAGGGTTCGAGCACGAGATCACGCGTTACGATGACGCGGACTGGGTAGCCTGGGCGAATTGTGAGAGTGGGCGCCACGTTGAGCTGACGGCGGACGATCTGCTGTCCGGCGTCATTGATCGTGTCCTGGCCGCCATTGCGGATCGCCTGGATAAGCCGGTCATCATTATCGACGGCAAGTTCGGCGCCAACGCTGAGGAGCGTCGAAAGTCCTGCCGCCTTGGCGAGATCCCACCAATGGTAATCCACCCCATCCTGCAGGCCGGCATATCCCTCGGCGTCGGCACCAGGCTGGCGCTCGAGAACGATCGAGCGACCATTCGGAAAGATCAGCCGGTTCCAGACAAGCAGCACACGGCTTTGCCCGAACTGCACATTGTTGTCGTACTGGCCGATGACGCGCGTGCCCTGTGGCACGAGCAGGATGCGTCCTGTGGGACTGTCGTAGATGTTTTCGGTCACCTGGGCGGTGATCTGGCCCGGGAGGTCCGATCGGATGCCGGTTATGAGTGCCGCCGAGATGACTGCGCCGGCCTGAAGGATGTTCGGCGACGCCGGAGCAACGACGCGATCGGGAGACACCGTTCGTCGATCGGTGGCCGCGTTGAGAAAGGCGTTCTGACGATCCTGTGCGGAGGGAGTTGCTGGCGGCGGCGCGAGGCCAAGGCTCGCCAAATCCGGTGCGGGCGGGAGTGCCGGGGCCGCCCCCGCCGCAGCGGGCGCACCCCGGCTTTCCGATCCGGAGAATAGGCGACTCGTCCGCGCGGTCTCGATCTCCTGTAGGCGCCGCTGCTCTTCCGGGCTGATGCCGGGATTGGGCGTGGCGATGCCAGGGGTCGGCACTGGCTGGCCGCGATCCTGTGTGCTGAGGATAGGCCGGCCGAGGTCTCCGGGAAGCGGCGGACCAAGCCGCGGCACGCCAGCATAGTCTCGCGGTAGCCCGGCCAGGCCATCGGCTGTGGAGCGGTTCTCGGTGGAATACAGCTCCTCATTCGGCCGGGCGCCGTCCCGCGTTTGAAGCGCGTAAATCAATGCGCCGCCAAGCCCGACGCTGGCGATCAGGCCGAGCCCTGCCAACACCTTACGCGACAGCCGCGTCACACGCGGCGGCTCGGCCCGCAGCCGCATTGGCGCGGGACCGGCGGGTTCGCCGGTCAAGGGCTGCGGATCGTCGTCCGGGGCATCCCCACTCCGGGGCGGGCTCTCGCTCACGAGGTCGGCCTCCCATCGGTGCGGGTGATGCGAACGCGCCGTTGCCGGTCGCCGGAGCCGAACCTCAGTTCGGCCGCGGCGAAGAGCCGATCGACGATCATGTGATGGCCGCGGACGCGATAGTTGACCAATTCGGAGGTGTTGCCTTCGGCGCCCACGACGAAGAGCGGGGGCATCTCGCCCTGGCCGATGCCGCGCGGGAACTCAATGAAGACCTGTCGGCCGTCGTCAAAGGCGCGGAGCGGCCTCCACGGCGCGCGGTCCCCCTCGATTGCGTAGCGGAAGTTGACGTTGGCGAGATCGACGCCGCTCGCCACGGGTTGGGCGGCTTGCGCCTCGGCATTCTGCCGACGCAATGCGATAAGCTGATCCTGTGGATACTGCCACGAGACCGATGCCATATAGGTCCGCTCGGTCGAGCGAAGCTCCATGTGATAAGTGCGCATGTTGGTGTTGATGACGAGGTTGGTCATCAGGTCGGCCCGTGTCGGCTTCACCAGGATGTGGACTTGGCGCGTCGCACCCGATCCGCTCTCGGTGTCGCCGATGATCCACCGTACCGTGTCGCCTGCGGCGACGGGTCCTGCGCCGACGAGCTGCTCGCCGGGCTGGAGCGCAATGTCAGTGATCTGTCCGACCGCCGTATAGACTTGGTAGAGCGCACCCTGCGTCCAGGGATAGACCTGCATCGAATTGATAAATCCATCACGCACCGGCTGGACGCGGGCCGCCTCGTTGGCCTGGTTGACGCGCGCCGTCGGGTTGGCCGGCTCGGGCGCGCGTCGCGTCTCCGGCACGCGCTGCAACTGGCCGGGTAGCGGGAGCGGCCGCGGCAGCTCGACCACAGTGACGGGCGCTGGTGGATCGACGGTCTGCACCGCGGGAGCCGCGTTGTCGTAGGATATTTCAGGCGGGGGGTTGGTCGTAGCGCAGCCGGCGAGTGCGGTTGTCGCCAGCAGGACCATCGGGATTGCGGCCCTGCGGAGAGCCGGGAATACGAATGTGTGTAAAGCCGGGCTTCCGGCTTTACGGAAAGACGGCTTCATTGCCCAAGCTCCCGTGACCAGTTGATGGCGTTGACGTAGATGCCGAGCGGGTTCGCCCTCAGCCGATCGGCGTTTCGGGGGACCTGCACGACGATCGTCAGGATCGCAGTCCAGCGGGTTGTCTCGGCGAGCTGGCCGTTCTCGTAGCGGCGCTCCACCCACGCGACGCGGAAGCTGTCCGGCGAAGCGCGGATGACGCTGGAGACGTCGACGGCGACCTGCTGGCGGCCGACCCGTGTGAACGGGTCGTTGGACCTGGCGTAGTCGTTCAACGCCATGGCACCGCGATCGGTCGTGAAGTCATACGCGCGCAGCCAGTTTTGCCGCACGATGATCGCGTCGGCCGGGATCGAGCGAACCTGCTCGATGAAGCGCGCCAAGTGGAAGGCGATCTGCGGATCGGTCGGACGGTAGTCCGCCTCGGCGGGAGCGACCGCTTGTGCCTGACCGAGTCGATCGACCTGGACCACCCAAGGAACTATCGTTCCCCGTGCCGACTGCACGACGAGCGCGGTGGCGAAGCCGGCCGACAGGATCAGCGAGCCGAATGCCATCAAGCGCCAGTTCTTGGCCTGCACGCGCGGGGCGCCGATGCGTTCATCCCAGACCTGGCCGGCACGCTGGTAGGGCGTCTCGGGTTCGGGGGCTTTGCCGTAGTGGGTAGAGGGTCGTTTGAACATCAGCGATCGCCTTCGGACAGGTTGACGGAGGAGCCGCCGCCGTGGGCGTCGCCGGAGCGGACAGCGTGGGCCGTGGCTTGCACGGCATGGGTCATGTGTTGGGAGCGGCGCATCCGCTGCGCCCAGGCGGGTGGCCCGCCGGCACCGGCGGAACCCGAGGACGCGGCACCGTCACCGGCAGCGTCACCGCCGATCGAGCCCATGGTGGAGGAGCCGCCCGTCGCCTCGAAGGCGGCCTTGCCGCCCGCGTTGAAGCTGGACTTCATGCTTTCGGCGGCGCGCGATGCGGCCCGACGCAATGGAGAGACAGCGGCACTTCCGCCAGCGCGGGCAACGCCACCGAGACCGGAAGCGACACCAGCCGCGCCCGACTGACCGGCAGAGCCAAGGCTGTAAGCGGTCGAAGCGCCGCCGGCGACCGCAGCGCCGCCACGAGCCGCAGCGGCGGCGCCGCCAGCCAGGGCTGCACCTCCGGATGCGGCGGCACCGACAGCGCCAGCACCGAGTGCGACCATTCCGCCTGCGGCTAGGCCGGTACCAACCGCAGCGCCAGCGCTGAGTTGCGGGCCGCCGGAAACGATGCCGCTGGCGATGCCGGGGCCGAAAATTCCCAAACCGAGCAGCGACAAAGCTGCAAGGACGATCGCCATAGCCTCGTCGATCGACGGGTTCTGCCCCCCGAACCCGGACGTGAACTCGGAAAATAACGTCGAGCCGATGCCGATGATGACGGCGAGCACCAGGACCTTGATGCCGGAGGAAATGACGTTGCCGAGGACGCGCTCGGCCATGAAGGCAGACTTCCCGAAAAGACCGAACGGGATGAGCACAAAGCCGGCCAACGTGGTCAGTTTGAATTCGATGAGCGTGACGAACAGCTGGATCGCGAGAATGAAGAAGGCGAGCAGCACCAGCACCCATGCGAGGAACATGCAGGCGATCTGGATGAAGTTCTCAAAGAAGGACCAGTAGCCCATCAGGCTGGAGATCGAGTCGAGCAGCGGCCGGCCAGCATCCAAGCCGGTTTGGGCGACCTTGCCCGGGCGCATCAGGTCGGCGGTCGAGAAGCTCGTGCCGCTTGCCTTCAGACCTAGACCGGCGAAGCTCTCGAAGATGATCCGGGCGAGGTTGTTCCAGTTGCCAATGATGTAGGCGAAGACACCGACGAACAGCGTCTTCTTCACCAGCCGCGCTACGATGTCGTCGTCGGCGCCCCACGACCAGAACAGCGCCGCAAGCGTCACGTCGATGACGATGAGGGTGGTTGCGATGAAGGCGACTTCGCCGCTGAGGAGGCCGAACCCGCTGTCGATATAGCGGGTGAAAACCTCGAGGAAGTGGTCGATGACGCCGGTGCTGCCCATGATGCTATCGCGCCTCGTCGAGCTCAGGCGTGGCGGGCGTCGCGGCTGGTGCGTTGCTTCGTTCCGACTGAGGCGTGAGGCCATCGCGCTGCGCGGGCGGCATGTCCGGCAACCGCTCGGCGGGCCGCGCGCCAGGCGCGAGGAAGCGGTGACGGTTTTCCGCCCAGGCGCGTAGGCAAGCTGAATCGCGCGGGCCGGCTTCGCCGAGCGCCTGGCAACGGATCAACTCGTCACGCAGCGGATCGCTCTGCGATTGAGTGGCGCGGCCGGACGGCCATAGCTCGGGCGGCTCCTCCTTCCGGGTCATCTCGATCGCCGTGGCGGTGACCGCGACCGCGACGAATACAACCGCCCCGACCCGCGCGAGCATCTTGCCGTCCATGACCACGTCCTCAGTTGCCGCTCGGGAACATGCGGGCGTTGCCGGGCTGATAGCCGCTGCCTGGCGTCAGAAATCGGCGACGCTGTTCGCGACCCTGTTCAGCCGCGGCGGCGCGCTCGGCCTCGGAAAGGCTCTGGGCACGCCCGTTGGCGGCGACGACGGCGGTGAGGTCGGCGAGCTGCTGGGCTTGAAGGGCGAGAAGCTGATTGCCGGCCTGTGTCGCCTGCAAGGCGCCCGTCGCGCCCTGGCTCTGGCCGACCAGTGCCGACATCTCGCCGCGATTGGTGTCGATGTTGCCGACGACGCCCGCCTGCACGCGCATGGCGTCCTGCAAACCGCCGACGGTGTTCTGCCAGCGCTCGCGCGC
>CAYYGO010000098.1:0-5699 GCA_964471635.1 uncultured Hyphomicrobium sp. | reverse complement strand
TAGCGATAACTTGGAATTATCGATGAAGTGGGTATTGGGTCTCGGCGGTTCCAATCACGACTTCAGCGCGACGCTCCTGAAGAACGGTTTTCTTCACACCGCGATCGAGGACGAGCGCATCACGGGACACCGTTACGGCGACTCTCATTGGACCAGCACTCCTTGCCGCCCATCCATGGATTACTGCCTGGAGGCGGCGGCGATTGGCGCTCAAGACGTCGGCGGATTGTTCGTTAGCTCCGACATCGAAGGAAACGACCGCTTCTGGGAGCGGTTCCCGCACGAGGTCGTTGGCCATCATCTGTGTCACGCCGCGGCGGCCTACTATCCATCTCCGTTCGACGATGCGGCCATCCTCGTCATCGACGGCCGCGGCGGTCCTCTTTCGGATGCGCGGGACGGTCGGCGCACGTTCGAGACGATTTCCATCGGCAGCGGCGAAGGCTCGAAGCTCACACTCGCTACGGTTCAGAGCGGCCGGCAGGCTGTGGCCTCAAGCACGTGGAGCTATATTTCCTCGAACTCCATTGGCTGGTTCTACAGCATCGTCACCGAGGCGATCGGTCTCGGGGAGAACGGTGAAGGAAAGACGATGGCGCTCGCCGCTTATGGGCGACCGCGGTTCGCTGGGGACCTGCGCCGTTTCGTGCGCCTTTCCGAGGACAGCGTCTTCGAAATGGACCCCTATGGTGGCGTATGGGACTTCCTCGTCGATACACTCCGCTCCGCGCCTCAGTCCTTCAGCCTCCGCGCCGACCTTGCCGCGTCCGCCCAGTCCGTTCTCGAGGAGGCCGTGCTCATCGCTGGGCGGCAGGCAAGAAAGCGAACGAACAAGCGAGTCCTGGCCTATGGTGGCGGCGTTGCTCTCAACGGCGTGGCCAACCACCGCCTGCGCAGCGAATGCGACTTCGACGGCGTGTTCGTCTTCCCTGCCTCGGGTGACAACGGCCTGTCGTGTGGTGCTGCACTCTACGGCGCCTATAGCGTGCTCCGCGAAAGGCGCCCGCCGCCGTCGTGGGCGCATGCGACGACATTCGCCTTCGGCGGTCGCTCCTATTCACCTCGCGAGATCGAGGCGGCCTACGCGGATGCGCCTGTCGCGGCGACGTCCGGGCGATCGAACCGTGACAACGCAAGAGAACTTGTCGAGCGTCTCGCCTGCGGGCAAGTCATTGCGATCTTTCACGGCGGCGCCGAGTTCGGCCCGCGGGCGCTTGGCAACCGATCGATCCTGGCATTGCCTTCGACACCCAACATCCAGGCGCGGGTAAATGCCATCAAGCAGCGCGAGTCGTTCCGTCCATTTGCTCCGATCGTGCTGGAGGAGAAAGCGCACCGATACTTCGATATCGCTGGTCCGTCTCCGTTTATGCTGGACATTGCACCGATCAGACCGGAGCACTTGGAGAAGCTCGCTGGCGTCGCGAATATCGACGGTACCGCGCGCGTCCAGACCGTGGGATCCGTGGGCTCGGACTTCATCCGCAGGGTGCTGCTCGGCCTGGAACTCCGCGGGGAACCCCCGGTCGTGCTCAATACATCCTTCAATCTCAAGGGGCGTCCCATTGTAGAAACCCCGCGGGACGCCGTAACGGCCTTCCTCGCACTCGACCTCGACGCACTGCTTCTCGAAGACACCTGGCTCCAGAAACACACGACCAGCCCCCTTCAGCGAACGGGATTGTCGCGCCATGGCTATTGAGACTGTTCGCACCTCCGTCATCCCATACGCGTCCTTGCGCGACGCCACGCGCATACGCAGCGAGCTTTGGAGATGCGGCTGGGTTCGTATCGATGGCGTTCCCGCAGCCAAGGAGGTCGTTGAGGCGATCCTCGAGCAGCTCGGCTCCCTGCAGCCCCAATACGGCGGGCGGATCTGTTGGGATGTCATCCCCAAGTGCCCGGGTCAGGGAACCTCGATCGGCAATAGCAAGATCGACTTTCATACCGAGCTCGCGGAATTCCCCGAACCGCCCAGGTACGTCGCGCTGTATTGTCTGCGCCCGTCGCAGAAAGGCGGAGCATTGATGCTACTCGACCTGCGGACGTTGATCGATCGTTTGCCGCCCGCGCTCATGGAAGCGCTGCTGCGCGACCCCGTGACCGTGCGTTGCGAGGACGCGATCGCCGAGGTTCATGGACATCGCGCGTTTTCAGCTCCACCCTTGAGCAGGAGATCCGACGCGTTACTGCTACGCTACGATCCGATGCCGTCGGGGGGCACGCTGAGCGAGGCCTTGAACGAACTGACGACGTTAATCGACGAGTTCCGTCCTGGGCATTTGGTCGAGTTCGTGCAGCCCGCAGGCTCGCTGGTGATCTGGGACAATTGGTGCGTCGTTCATGGCCGGACCGCGTTCGAAGGAGCCGAGCGGCACCTCTGGCGATACTGTATCAAGCCCCGTCCGGATGCATTATGAAATCTTCGGATACCGCATCAGCAAGGCGGCGGCCGGCGGGGCGAGGTAGATTCATGCAGGCGAGCACGGCGAAGCGGCCGGAATTCGCTGCAAAGCTCGCCGTCGCTGTGCCGCCGATTCGCGCACGCAGCAGCGGCAGGCTTTGCGATACGCCACAAGCAGCCAGGACATTGCCGCGGCTCTGCGCGACCGCCTCTGCCGCTGCCAAACTTTGGCGCGCACGCTCGAGATGACCCGACTGGTGAGCGTGAAGTCCCTGCAGGGCGATGAATTCGGCTTGATAGAGGAGCCAGCCAAGCCGGTCAATCAACGTGCCGAGCCTGGCGATGCGCGAATTGGTCGCCGCCGGATCGGAGTGTCGGTGGCCATGATGAATATCGAGCCGAAGCTGCTCGACGAGCAGTTCGACCTCGAGCGGAGGAGCGAACACCGTCTTCGCGGCATCTTCGGCACGGGCACAGGCTTGAATTGCGCGATCGAGGCAAAATCCACTCTCGGGCGTCAGGCAGCGGCCGATCTTGTAGCGTTCGATCTGGGATTGCGCGATATGGGCCCGGATCGTCGTTTCTGGCCATTGATTGCGTGTCGCCGCATCGAGCATCCTCGCGACGGTCGCTTCCGCGCGTCGCACGTCCGGATCGTCCTGATTCAGGAACAGCTCGGTGAAATAGAGCGGATAGTGATCGAATATCTCGATCCGGCGTTCGCTGGTGCCCTCCCATGCGGATTCGCCGAGTTCGAAAAGCTTCCGCGAGGTCGGCAAGTCACCCAGGATCAACGCCAGCCAGCCGATCGAATAAGCGCCGTGCTCGACTTGCCAGCATCGCTTCCACTCGACGTCGATCCAACTGAGCAGCGCGGAATTCCACGGAGCGATACGCTGCGCCAGATGGAGCTCGCCCCGATAGAGCTGCAGGGTCAGGAAGTTGTTGGCATATAGCGCCGAGCTCGGATGTTCCGAGTTGGCGCAATAGCCCAGGGTGCGTAGATATGCATTCGTGGCTTCCTCGGCGAGCCCGAGATGCTTCAGGCATCTGGCGTACTGCGCTGCATAGTATTCCGGCTCGATTTCCGGTTTTCGGAGCGGATCGCCTTGGGGAAAGACCTTGGTGACGGTCGCCAGGGTCTCGGACCAGGCCCCAAGCGAGTCGCACAGATAGTCGAGTTCTCCCCTCATCAGCCTCTGGTGGAATATATGGTGGAACTCGGACCAGAGCCCGGCGCCAGCAGCGTGATGGCAAGTTTCGAGAAGTGGTTCGGCCTCGGTCAACGTGGTGAACTGGCGATCGATCCCGGAGGCGAGCATTCGGCGCGCGATGAAGCCATGGAGCGCCGACAGATCGCCTGCGTGCTTGCGGTAGTAGTCGCGCACGTTGGGATGGCATCCGAGGAGCGTTCCGGTCGAAGGGATGACGAGCCGCTTGGCGATCAGGGCGCGGGTGACCGTGCGCAGGTCAGAGGACTTCAATGGCAGGTTGAGATCGCAGCCGGGAATGTCGGCGAGAAGGATGTTCTCCAGGAAATCGTAGCGCACCGGCCTGTCGAACACGCAGAAGCATGAGAGGAACGCACGTTCCCCTTGAGACATGATGCCTTTATAGAATTCGAGCGTGCGCTCGAGTTTGTTAGCTGTACGCGCATCACCGCTCTCGGCGCGTTCCCACGGTGGCGTTCCGGGAGGGGGCTGCGTTTCGAGCATCGAGACGGCAAGGCGAACAGACAACGCATGCCCCATGCTGTTTTCTGCAATGCCCTTGAGAACCGCTGGATGCGTGGCGAGGTTGCGAGCGTTGCGGACGAGCAGATCGATTTCGGCGGGCGTCAGCGGCTCGAGGATCCGCACAACGAATGGGCCAGGCACCTCGATCCTGCTCGTTATGATGATCCGGCTGTCTGTACGCTCGATCTTCTCAAGAAACTCGGCGAGGTAGGGATTTGTCACCGCGCCAGAGGCGTCGAGCAAGGCCTCGAGGCCGTCGAGGAAGAACACGATGCGGCGCGCACCGGCTTCGTCGCAGATGAAGCGGAGCCGGCGGGCCATGTCCCAGGCCGGAGCCTGGGCGCTGATGTCGAGGAAGCAGTCATTGATGAATCGATCGACGGAGCCGGAGTAGAACGAGAAGCCGAAGACGAGGTCGAACTTCTTCCGCTGCAAGTCGTAGCGCCGCGTCCGCAGCCATTCCTGCACCAGCGACGTCTTGCCTTCCCCTCCGAAGCCGATGATCTGCACCGAGCGATTCCTGTCGAGTAGCACGTCGTCGATCCAGGTGAGATCGAGAGTCCGACCCACAAATGCCGGCTCGAGTTCCGGCAAGCTCTTGAGAGATATTCTTATCTCCGCACGGGCTTTGGTCCAGGAGTCGGCCAACGCGGCGAGACATTCGTACATCTCGACGTGACCGCCGAAAGGATCCGCCGGATCGATCGTTGCCGATACCGAGTAGTAGATCGGCTTCAGCCCCCTTGTTTGTACCAGTTTGGTCAAGCGCGGCACGCCCCTCATAGTGTCGGGCACGAGCGCGTAGCAGTCGGTGTCGCCGTCGGGGAAGATTCGCTCCAGATAGTCCTGCACAAGTTCGAAATCTCGGTCCGACAAACCGAAGCCGATGAAGAACAATCTCTTCAAGAAAAGCGATCGCAAGATCTCCTGATAATCGGGCCGTTGGAGAAGCTGCTGATAGTGCTTCTCGGTCAGACACCACGAGGCGAAGTCATCGAGCGTGCCGTGGATCTTTGCGAGAGTTACCGTGTCGGCGGAGCTCCTGCTGTTGATGGCTTCGATCAGCTCCGGAGTATGGCGGTTTGTCACAACGGGTGGACGGCGCGCATGCTTCTGCTCGATTGCCCTTTCCAGCATCTCGTCCAGGTTGGTCGTGACGATGAGAGACCATGCGACCAACACGAGCGACAACGCCGCCGGCGACAGCGGCCTTTCCGATACGTCAAGTTCCTTGCGGATGAAGGCGCGGAACAGCGTGGGGCCGATGGCGTCGACGAGGCAGTCGGTCGCGGCGATGAGCATCCCTTCGTGGAGAAGATCGTCGACGCGCTGCAGTGCCTCTGAGCTCATGGTGCCGAGATCGGCGACATAGTTCCTTAGGCGGAATAGCAAGTCCCGCCAGAGCGGTAGCTTCGACTCTCCGACGCCATAATGACTGAGCCCAGCCCCGACAAATGGAATGACAGCTGCTGGATCAGCGAGTATCCGCGCCGCCAACTCGCGGAAGAATCTATTGTTTTTGTCAAAGGCCAAGTGACGATAATTCCAAGTTATCGCTA
>CAYYGO010000097.1:0-5730 GCA_964471635.1 uncultured Hyphomicrobium sp. | reverse complement strand
GCAGGATCGCGTAGAACGGCAGGAAGTACCATTCCGGCACGATGTGCGGCGGCGTCACGAGCGGGTTGGCCTCGATGTAGTTGTCGGCGTGGCCCAGATAGTCGGGCAGGAAGAACACGAACCAGGCGAAGACGATCAGGAACGCGAACAGCCCGACGATATCCTTCATGACCGCGTAGGGCGCCATCGGCACCGAGTCGGACTTGTGCTTGAGCTCGATGCCCGTCGGGTTGTTCTGGCCGACGACGTGCAGTGCCCACACGTGCAGCAGGACCAGGCCAAAGATGACGAAGGGCAGGAGGTAGTGCAGCGAGAAGAAGCGGTTGAGCGTGGTGCCCGAGACCGAGTAGCCGCCCCATAGCCATGTCACGATCGCCGTTCCGACGCCCGGAATGATGCCGTCGATCGACGAGAAGAGGTTCGTGATGACGGTCACGCCCCAGAAACTCATCTGCCCCCACGGCAGCGCGTAGCCCATGAACGCGGTCGCCATCATCGCGAGGAAGATCAGCACACCGAGAATCCACAGGATCTCGCGCGGGGCCTTGTACGACCCATAGTACAGGCCGCGGAAAATGTGGATGTAGACGGCAATGAAGAACATCGACGCGCCGACGGCATGGAAGTTCCTCATCATCCAGCCGAAGTTGACGTCGCGGCGGATGCGCTCGACCGAGTTGAAGGCCTCGGCCGCGCTCGGCTGATAGTGCATCGCCAGCACAATGCCGGTGACGATCTGCGCCACGAGGCAGAAGGTCAGGATGCCGCCGAACGTCCACAGGTAGTTCAGATTGCGCGGCGTCGGGAAGTCGACGAAGCTGTCATGCATCAGGCGCATGACGGGCAGGCGCTCATCGAACCACTTGGCGAGGCGCGACTGCGGATTGTAGGTGGAGACGTGATTGGACATGGCGCGGGCGACCCTCAGCCGATCTTGATCTTGGTGTCGGACACGAACTCGTAGGGCGGGACCTCGAGATTACGCGGCGCAGGCCCCTTCCGGATGCGTCCGGATGTGTCATAGTGCGAGCCGTGACACGGGCAGAACCACCCGCCGTACTCGCCCTTGGTGTCCGCCAGCGACTGCCCCTTCGGAATGCAGCCGAGGTGGGTGCAGATGCCGACCAGCACCAGCCAGTTCTCTTTGCCCGTCTTGACGCGTTTGGCGTCCGGCTCGGCATCGGGAAGGTCTTTGACCGGGACCTTCTGGGCTGTCGCCACCTCATCCTTGTTGCGGTTCCGGATGAAGACCGGCTTGCCGCGCCACATCACGGTGATGGCCTGGCCTTCCTTGACCGGGGCGATGTCGACCTCGATCGATGCCAGTGCCTGCGCGCCCGCGTCGGGGTTCATCTGGTGCACGAAGGGCCAGATCAGCGACGCCGCACCGACCACGGCAAAAGCGTTGGCGGTGAGCATCAGGACGTCGCGGCGGTTGGTGTCTTCGACTTCGGCGGACAAGCTTGCCTCCCAGTTTCTCCCGCTGACCCGCGGGGACGTGTCTCGATACGTGCCGTTAGGCCGTTGGCTCGCAGCGACCGATCAGCACAGGCGAACCGGTCAGCACGGCCCGCCGTCGACACCCAACGTCGCCGATCCTCGGCAAGGCACGCTTACGATCCGCAACGTCCCAAAGGGGGCCCGTGAAAAGCCCCAATACCTCGCCCGAACTTTTGGCACCGATCCTGCCCGGTCTCAATGCGTCGAAAGGCACACTGCGGGGGGCAATTTGGCGCATCCTGACGCCGTTTGGCTGCTGGCACATGCAGCGGCATCGCCACAACAACGGTTCATCCCATGCGTCTGGCGCTCTTTCAACCCGACATTCCTCAAAATGCAGGCACGCTGCTCCGGACAGCCGCCTGTCTCGGTGTCGGCGTCGACGTGATCGGACCGGCCGGCTTCGATATGACGGACCGTGCGTTGCGGCGCGCGGCGCTCGACTACCTCGACCACGTTGCCATTGCGCGCCATGAAGGCTTCGACGCGTTCGAGGCCTGGCGGGGCGCTCTGGTGCCGCGGCCGCGGCTGGTGCTGCTGTCGGCTCATGCCAGCGTTGCACACACCGCGCTGACCTTCGCCGAGACCGACATCCTGCTATTGGGGCGGGAATCAGCCGGGGTTCCCGATCGGGTCCGCGCAGCCGCCGATACCGCCGTTCGCATTCCCATCGCTCCAGGTCTGCGCTCGCTCAACGTGGCGGTGGCAGGCGCCATAGTCCTCGCCGAGGCTCTCCGACAGACCGGCCGCTTCCCGTGTTCGGACCGCTGATCCGAGACCGGAGCCGTGTCCGGGCGCCTGCAGCCATCGCATCGGCGCCACAGGGCCATGGTTAACGTGCTCGCCCCCTGCCTCAAGGCGCGCCGCTCTGCTAGGGTCTTCCAGGGGAGACCTCAGGGGACGGAGCAGGTCGATGCTGGAGAGCGTGCGCGCCGACAGTCTGACGGCTGAGCTGGCGCGCATTCGCGCGGTCGCCGTGCGCCACGTCGGCAGCGCCGCGGCGCTCGAGGCCAAGCTCGGCGAAATCATCGCCCTGCTGCTGGCTATCGATCTTTCGAGACACGACGCTCGCGCGATCGAGCGCGATGCCCATCCGCTCATCATCGGCCTGTTCGACGTGCGCATGATGCTGCACGACGAGCTGCCGACCTGGCACCGGCTGGGCTACACGTCCCGCACGGCCATCTCGCGGATGCGGGATGTCATGCGGATCTCACGCTATGCCACCGACATGCTGGGCGAGATCGCGATCCGCCATCGCACGCTGCCCGAGGGCCAGACGACGTGGCGGGCGTTCACCGGGCCCGACTTCAACACTTTGGGCCATCCGTCGTTGGCCTCGGGCGCCAAGATCCCGTTCGAGGCCGGCGACGTGCTGCTGATGCGCGGGATGGCGGCCAACAGTGCCGCCATCGCCCGGATCGGCGATGCCGATAGCCAGTTCAGTCACGTCGGCATTGTCCATGTCGATGAAAGCTGCCGCTACCAGGTCGTCGAGGCACTGATCGAGGACGGCGCCGTCATCAAGCCGCTCGACGAAGTGCTCGACCAGGACCTCGGTCGCTGCATCGTGCTCCGTCACAAGGATGCCAACCTCGCGCGGCTGGCGGCCCGCCGTATTCACGATCACGTCGCAGCCACGCTCAACAACGATGGCACCGGCTCGGTCATCTACGACTTCTCGATGGAGCTCAAAGGCTACAAGCGGCTCTATTGCTCAAAGCTGATACGGCAGGCCTTCGACCTCGCCAGCGACGGCAAAGTGCTGCTGCCGACCTTCAAGACCAGCCTTTTCATGAAGAACCGCGACTTCTTCAGGCGCATCGGCGTGACCGCGACGGAAACGTTCGCGCCGGCCGACCTCGAGGTCGAGCCCGATTTCCACATCGTGGCAGAATGGGCCGACTACCGGAAGACGCCGGAGCTGCGCCTCGCCGATATCGCCATGGACAAGTTCTTCGAGTGGATGGACAAATACCAGTATCGGTTCCACGAGACGCTGCTGGTCCATTTCATCGCGATCGGCGGGCGCATGGCGAGCAGGCTTTCGAACCGCGCCAAGACGCTGATCGCCGACGTCATTCCGAAGACGCCGGCGCAGATGAGCCGTCGCACAATCGGCACCATCGCGATGCTGCATCAGACAACGAAGAACGTCGTCGACGAGCTCCGCGTCATCGACCGCCGCGCGCGGGAAACCACCGGCCTGCCGCTGCTGCCCCATCAGCTCGCGGCCCTCGTCGAGCAGATCCGCGAACGCGAGGGCGGCCGCGTCGGCTATCTCCGCGCCCCCTAGGGCGCGGCCGCCCGACACTTGCCCCAAGACGCTTGGCACGAGCCTTTACTCTGCCGCGTCCTTGGCCAGGAAGCCGCCGGACTGGCGGCTCCAGAGTTCCGCGTAGAGCCCACTCCTGGCGATCAGCTCCTCGTGCGTGCCCTGCTCGACGATGCGTCCCTGGTCCATGACCACCAGGCTATCCATGGCGGCGATCGTCGAAAGCCGGTGCGCAATCGCGATCACCGTCTTTCCGGCCATCAACGTGTCGAGGCTCGACTGGATCGCCGCCTCTACCTCGCTGTCGAGCGCGCTCGTGGCCTCGTCGAGCACCAGGATCGGGGCGTCCTTCAACAGCACCCGGGCGATCGCGATGCGCTGGCGCTGCCCTCCCGAGAGCTTGACCCCGCGCTCGCCGACGTGCCCGGCGTAGCCGGTGCGGCCCTTCATGTCCTCCAGGCCGAGGATGAACGCGTGCGCTTCGGCCCGCTTCGCGGCCTCGATGGCTGCCGCCTCGCCGGCCTCGGGCCGACCGTAGAGGATATTGTCGAGCACCGAGCGGTGCAGCAGCGACGTGTCCTGCGTCACCATGCCGATGCTCGCGCGCAGGCTGTCCTGCGTCACGCCCGCGATATCCTGGCCGTCGATCAGGATGCGGCCGCCGGCCACGTCGTAGAAGCGCAGCAGCAGATTGACGAGAGTCGACTTGCCTGCGCCCGAGCGACCGACCAGCCCGATGCGCTCCCCGGGCTTCACAGTGAGCGTCAGCCCGTCGATGACGCCCATCGGCTTGCCGTCGCCCTTCTGGCGCGTCTTGCCGTAGTCGAAGAGCACGCTTTCGAACCGTATTTCGCCCTTCGAGACGACGAGCGGCATGGCGTCGACGCGATCGAGCACGGAGTACGGCTTGGCTATGGTGTCCATGCCTTCGTGTACGACGCCGATGTTCTCGAAGATGCCGGAGATGGTCCACATCACCCAGCCCGACATCGTGACGATGCGGAGCACGAGACCGATCACGACCGCGATGTCGCCGGTCGAGACCTGCCCTACGGTCCACAACCAGATGGCAAGGGCGCTCGTCGCCACGATCAGCAGCCCGTTCAGCGAATAGAGCCACAGCTCCATCCCGGTGATGAGCCGCAACGAGGCCTGCCAGGTCTGCATCTGCTCGCGGAACGCGGTGCGCGCGTAGACCTCCTCGCGCTCGGCGTGGGCGAAAAGTTTGACCGTCAGCGCATTGGTATAGCTGTCGACAATGCGACCGGTCAGCATCGAGCGCGCCTCCGAAGCCGCGGTCGAGCGGTCGCGGATGCGGGGCACGAACCAGGAGAGGGCGACGATATAGGCGCCGAGCCACATGAGAAGCGGCACTGTGAGGCGCCAATCCGCGGCACCGAACAGGATCAGGGCGCCAGCGAACTGCACGAACGCGTACCACAGCGCATCGATCAGTTGCACGATGCTCTCGCGCAGCGCCGGACCGGTCTGGATGATCTTATTGGCGATGCGGCCAGCGAAGTCGTTCTGGAAGAAGGCCAGCGACTGGCGCAGCACGTAGCGGTGCGTCTGCCAGCGGATGCGATTGGTGAACGTGGTTGCGATGACCTGGTTCTTGATGAGGTCGTGCGCCACAGACACCAGAGGCCGGACGACCAGAGCGACGAGCCCCATCAGCGTCAGCGTCGCCCAATGCTCCGACAGAAAGCGATCCGGGCTGGCCGACGCCTTCATCATGTCGACGAGGCCGCCGATGAACGCGAAAAGGGCAACCTCGATCGCCGAGCCGAGGAAGCCCGCCACCAGCAGTGCCAGAAAGGCGGGCCACACCGGACGCACGAAATGCAGATAAAAGCCCGCCAGGTCTCCAGGAGGTGGACCGTTGCGGGTATCCTCGAATGCGTCGATGCGGGTCTCGAACCAGCGGAACATGGGTCTATCCGATTGCGGCCGTA
>CAYYGO010000096.1:0-6206 GCA_964471635.1 uncultured Hyphomicrobium sp. | reverse complement strand
GTAGCTCAATTGGCAGAGCGTCGGTCTCCAAAACCGAAGGTTGGGGGTTCGAGACCCTCCGCCCCTGCCAGAATTTTTCGTCGTGGTCGGATCCGGGTCGAGGGCACTGGATCTTGCCGCGGCACGTGTGTTTTGGGTGCGGCATGTTGTCGCCACCCTTTTGGTTCGAGGGTCCGTGATCGCATGTCGGCGTATAGCCGCGGCTGGTACGGACTGCGGCACCCGCCGCGGCTCCCGCCAGGCGGGCGGCGCCGGTTGCGGGCAGGAAAGTGGACATGATGGCGCGCATCAATCCGTTCGAGTTCATCCAGGAGGTTCGCACCGAGGTCTCCAAGGTGACCTGGCCGACCTGGAAAGAGGTGTGGGTTACCTCGCTGATGGTGCTGATGATGGTCGTGCTGGCCGCGCTGTTCTTTCTGGCCGTCGATCAGGTAGTTGGAGCCGTCGTCAAGCTCGTGCTCGGTCTCGGCCGCTAACGGCGCCGGATGGGGACGATTGAGGGGGCCGGGGCTCGTATGCCGCGGCCGCATCTGAAAAAGTGAACGGACGCGCCGGGCCGCAAGAGCGGTCGCGAGCCGCCGAGCGAGATGGAAGGCATGTCGTCCAAGCGCTGGTACATTGTCCACGCCTATACCAACTTCGAGCGCAAGGTGGCCGACGCCATCAAGGAGCGTGCGAAGCAGCAAGGTCTCGACCACCTGATCGAGGACGTGGTGGTCCCGACCGAGGAGGTGGTGGAGGTCAAGCGCGGACGCAAGTCGCAGGTCGAGCGCAAGTTTCTGCCGGGCTATGTTCTCGTCAAGATGCAGATGACGGACGCGGGCTTCGTGCTCATCAAGAACACGCCCAAGGTGACGGGCTTTCTCGGTGCCGACAACAAGCCGATGCCCATCTCCGAGGACGAGGCGATGCGCATCCTGAACCAGGTCAAGGAGGGCGTCGAGCGACCGAAGCCGTCGGTGACCTTCGAGGTCGGCGAGCAGGTCAAAGTGGCCGACGGTCCGTTCGCTTCGTTCCAGGGTCACGTCGAAGAAGTCGACGAGGAGCGCTCGCGGTTGAAGGTCGCCGTGTCGATCTTTGGGCGCCCGACGCCGGTCGAGCTCGAGTTCGGACAGGTGGAGAAGCTTCAGGGCGCGCAGTGAGCCCAGAGAATTCGGCACCATGGTGCCGGACTGCGGGCGGCAGCTGACGCTGCGGCTCGCAACGACTGCGGGAGGACGCGCCCGGCCGCCGGCCGCGGCGATATCCGTGGACCGCTAACCCTGGGTCGGCAGCGGCCGGCCCAACTCAGTCAGGGGAACAGATGGCGAAGAAAGTAGACGGTTTTATCAACCTCCAGGTGCCGGCGGGCAAAGCAAACCCGTCACCGCCGATCGGACCCGCGCTCGGTCAGCGCGGCGTCAACATCATGGAGTTCTGCAAGGCGTTCAACGCCAAGACCAAGGACATGGAACAGGGAACGCCGATTCCCGTCAAGATCACGGTCTACTCTGATCGCTCGTTCACGTTCGAGATGCGCACGCCGCCGGCGTCGTTCTTCCTCAAGAAGGCCGCGAGCATCGAGTCGGGCTCGAAGGCGCCCGGCCGCGACGTGGCCGGTCAGGTGACGATGGCGCAGGTGCGCGAGATCGCCAAGACCAAGATGAAAGACCTCAACACGGACGATCTCGAGCAGGCCGCTCGCACGATCGCCGGCTCCGCCCGTTCGATGGGCCTCAAGGTGGTGGAGTAAGAACCATGGCGACCAAAGCGAACATCAGCCCGGAGACGATCAAGGCGACGCGGCTCGCTGGCGGCAAGCGCCAGGCGGCCGTCTCCGAGGGTATCGACCGCAACAAGGCCTACGCGCTCGACGAGGCGGTGAAGCTCGTCAAGGCGCGGGCGAAGGCCAAGTTCGACGAGACCGTCGAGGTGGCTCTTAACCTCGGTGTCGATCCGAAGCATGCCGATCAGATGGTGCGCGGCGTGTGCAACCTTCCGAACGGCTCGGGCCGCTCGGCACGCGTTGCGGTCTTCGCGCGCGGCGCCAAGGCGGACGAAGCCAAGGCGGCGGGCGCCGATCTGGTCGGAGCGGAGGACCTGGTCGAAATCGTGTCGAAGGGCCAGATCAACTTCGATCGCTGCATCGCCACCCCGGACATGATGGGCCTCGTCGGCCGTCTCGGCAAGGTGCTCGGCCCGCGTGGCCTGATGCCGAACCCGCGCGTCGGCACGGTGACGATGGATGTCGTGGGCGCCGTCAAGGGTGCAAAGGGCGGCTCCGTCGAGTTCCGCGTCGAGAAGGCGGGCATCGTGCATGCCGGCGTCGGCAAGGCGAGCTTCACCGAGGCGGCGCTGGTCGAGAACATCAAGGCGTTCGTCGACGCGGTCGTGAAGCAGAAGCCGCCGGGCTCGAAGGGCACCTATCTGAAGAAGGTTTCGGTGTCCTCGACGATGGGCCCGGGCATCAAGGTCGAGACGGCCACCGTCGTGTCTGGCGGCGCGGCGGTCTGACGATCGTTCGAGCGGCCCCGGCAACGGGGCCTGTGTGTGGAGGACTGGCCGGCATGGCCAGGGCTCCCGACGTTTCCGGGCCTCGTGCCCGGAAAGCCGGAGCGGCAGCCTGAGACGGCGGTCGCGCCGGTGCCTGTCCGAGACTGCAGGCGCTCTCCCGCCCTCATGGTGCGGGAGGCCGAAGACCCGGATCTCCGGGAGCCTGCATGAGATGGGAGACAACCCGGATTGGCCATCGCTCCGATGGCAACTCCGGTTTGAACCTTCTGGGTCGCACCGGGCTGCTTGTCAGCGCGGAGGACAGGGCGAAGCGTCGTTCCTTCTAGACCCGGCCGGCATCGCCGGTCTGGCGAGCGGAGCGGCAAGGTGCAACCCGCGGCCGGGGCGCGAGCCCCAGCTGCAAAGAGGAGTGAGCAGGTGGATAGAGCCGCGAAACAAGCGCTCGTCGACACCCTCCACGGCGTGTTCAAGGACACGGGCGTGGTGGTCGTCGCCCACAATACCGGCATGGTGGCCGCTCAATCCGCGGAGTTCCGGCGCAAAATCAAGGACGCCGGCGGCTCTGTGAAAGTGGCCAAGAACACGCTGGCGCAGCTCGCTGTGAAGGACACTGCCGCCGAGGGCATCTCGGGTCTTCTGAAGGGGCCGACCGTTCTGGCCTTCTCCAAGGACCCGGTGGCCGGAGCCAAGGCAGTCGTCGCGTATGCCAAGGGGAACGAGAAGCTCGTCATCCTCGGCGGCGCGATGGGCAAGACCGTCCTCGATGCGAACGGCGTCAAAGCGCTTGCCGAGCTGCCCTCGCTCGATGAACTGCGTGCAAAGCTGATCGGCCTCCTGAACGCGCCGGCGACGAAGATCGCCCGCACGGTCAAGGAGCCGGGAGCCCAGCTCGCACGCGTCATCCAGGCGAAGGCGGCACAGGGCCAGGACGCCGCCTGAGGGCAGCGTCCACGAGACGAAGAGCAACGCAGCACCGCTGCACGACTGAAACCGACAGGTTCAAACCGGAAGGACTAACACCATGACCGATCTGTCCAAGATCGTTGACGATCTCTCGAAGCTGACCGTCCTCGAGGCGGCCGAGCTCGCCAAGATGCTCGAGGAAAAGTGGGGCGTCTCTGCCGCTGCGGCCGTCGCCGTGGCCGCCGCCCCGGCCGGTGGTGGCGGCGCGGCTGCCGCCGTCGAGGAGAAGACCGAGTTCACCGTCGTCCTGGTTGCCGGCGGCGACAAGAAGATCAACGTCATCAAGGAGATCCGCACCATCACGGGGCTTGGTCTCAAGGAGGCGAAGGATCTCGTCGAGGCGGGCAACAAGGTCGTCAAGGACGGCGTGACCAAGGACGAGGCTGCCAAGCTCAAGAAGCAGCTCGAGGACCAGGGCGCCAAGGTCGACGTGAAGTAAGACGGCACGAAGCTCCCCCGGCCCGATGGCTGGGGGAGCAGCCGCTTGTGCGTGCGCCACGACGGCGAGTGTGTGGCTGTCTCGGTGTGCAGGTGGCGTGTGGCACGGCGACGGTTCTCCGGAGGGTCTTCACGGGTGGCGCCACCCGCGGCAGGACCCTCCGGCGAGCCGTTCGAGGCGCCGCTCTGTGGCGCCGGATTTCGAGGCGTGGGGATTGGCGGCCCCGCGAGATGAGCATGTGGCGCGGAGCCGTCAAACCCGCGCGAGCAGATGTGAGGATCGGGCATGGCTGAGACGATCAACGGTCGCAAGCGCCTCCGCAAGAAGTTCGGATCCATCCGCGAGGTGGCGGAGATGCCGAATCTGATCGAGGTGCAGAAGTCGTCCTACGACGACTTCCTCATGGTCAAGGAGCCGCCCGGCGGCCGTCCCGACGACCATGGCTTGCAGGCCGTGTTCAAGAGCGTGTTCCCGATCTCGGATTTCGCTGGCAAGGCGACGCTCGAGTTCGTGCGCTACGAGTTCGAGCCGCCGAAGTACGACGTCGACGAGTGCATGCAGCGCGACATGACGTTCTCGGCGCCGCTCAAGGTCAAGCTGCGTCTGATCGTGTTCGATGTGAACGAGGAGACGGGCTCGAAGTCGATCAAGGACGTCAAGGAGCAGGACGTCTACATGGGCGACATGCCGCTCATGACGTCGAACGGCACGTTCGTCATCAACGGCACCGAGCGCGTCATCGTCAGCCAGATGCACCGCTCGCCCGGCGTGTTCTTCGATCACGACCGCGGCCGGACCCACGCCTCGGGCAAGCTGTTGTTCGCCGCCCGCATCATACCGTACCGTGGTTCCTGGCTCGACTTCGAGTTCGACGCCAAGGACATCGTCTACGTCCGCATCGATCGCCGCCGCAAGCTGCCGGTGACCACGCTCCTCTACGCGCTGGGCCTCGACGACGAGGAGATCCTCGAGACGTTCTACGGCAAGATCCAGGTCAAGGACGGCAAGCACGGCTGGAAGATGCCGTTCGTTGCCGAGAAGATGCGCGGCGTGACGCCGGTCGTCGACCTGCGCGATGCCAAGACCGGCAACGTCGTCGGCAAGGCGGGCGACAAGATCACCGCGAGGAAGGCGCGCGAGCTGGCCGAGGGAGGCCTCAAGGACGTTCTCATCGCGTCGGAGGACCTCGCGGGCCGCTATCTCGCCGAGGACATTGTCGACATGGAGACCGGCCGCATCTATGCGGAGGCCGGCGCCGAGCTCGACGCCAAGCTGCTCGCCGAGCTGAAGGACCAGAAGGTCAAGGAGTTCCAGCTCCTCGACATCGACCACGTCAACGTCGGCGCCTTCATCCGCAACACGCTCAACATCGACAAGAATGCCAACAGCGAGGAAGCGCTGATGGACATCTACCGGGTCATGCGGCCCGGCGAGCCGCCGACGATCGAGGCGGCGACGAACCTGTTCCATGGCCTGTTCTTCGACAGCGAGCGCTACGACCTCTCAGCCGTCGGCCGCGTCAAGATGAACATGCGTCTCGAGCTCGACGCGCCCGACACCATGCGCGTGCTGCGCCCCGAGGACATCCTGGCGGTGGTCAAGACGCTGGTCGGGCTGCGCGACGGCCGCGGCGAGATCGACGACATCGACCACCTCGGCAACCGGCGCGTGCGCTCGGTCGGCGAGCTGATGGAGAACCAGTATCGGGTCGGCCTCCTGCGCATGGAGCGCGCCATCAAGGAGCGCATGAGCTCGGTCGACATCGACACCGTCATGCCGCAAGACCTCATCAACGCCAAGCCGGCGGCGGCGGCGGTGCGCGAGTTCTTCGGCTCGTCCCAGCTCAGCCAGTTCATGGACCAGACCAACCCGCTGTCCGAGATCACCCACAAGCGGCGCCTGTCGGCGCTCGGCCCGGGTGGTCTGACGCGCGAGCGGGCGGGCTTCGAGGTGCGCGACGTGCATCCCACCCACTACGGCCGCATCTGCCCCATCGAGACGCCCGAAGGCCCGAACATCGGCCTCATCAACTCGCTCGCCACCTTCGCGCGCGTCAACAAGTACGGGTTCATCGAGAGCCCCTACCGGCGCGTCAAGGACACCCGGGTCACCGACGAGGTCGTCTACCTCTCGGCGATGGAAGAGATGCGCCACCACGTCGCGCAGGCCAACGCCGAGGTCGACGGCAAGGGCAAGCTCACCGACGAGCTCGTCACCTGCCGCTACCAGGGTGACGTGATGCTCGTGCCGCGCGAGAAGGTCGACTACATCGACGTCTCGCCGAAGCAGCTCGTGTCGGTCGCCGCGGCGC
>CAYYGO010000095.1:0-6611 GCA_964471635.1 uncultured Hyphomicrobium sp. | reverse complement strand
TCTCGGCTACGATCCCGAACTGCGTCTCCTACGATCCGACCTATGGCTACGAGGTCGCGGTCATCGTCCAGAACGGCCTGAAGCGCATGCTCGCCGACCAGGAGGACGTATTCTACTACCTGACGGTTCTCAACGAGAACTACGAGCAGCCGGCGATGCCCGAGGGTGCCGAGGAGGGGATCGTCAAGGGCATGTACCTGCTGCGCCCGGCACCCGCAAAGGCCACCGGTCGCAAGGTGCAGCTCATGGGATCGGGCGCCATCCTGCGCGAGGTGATCGCCGGCGCAGAGCTCCTCGAGCAGGACTTCGGCATCGCGGCCGACATCTGGAGCGTGACGAGCTTCACCGAGCTGGCGCGCGAGGCGCAGGCCGTCGAGCGCTGGAACCTCCTCAACCCGGAGGAGATGCCGCGCCAGGCCTACGTCACGCGCATGGTCGCCGAGCGCGGCGACGGCCCTGTGATCGCGTCGACCGACTACGTGCGTCTGTTCGCCGAGCAGATCCGGCCCTACCTGCCGGCCCGCTACCGCGTGCTCGGCACCGACGGTTTCGGCCGCTCGGACTACCGCCGCAAGCTGCGCCAGCACTTCGAGGTCGACCGCCACTTCGTCGCCGTGGCCGCGCTGAAGGCGCTGGCCGAGGAGAACAAGGTGCCGTCGGCCAAGGTCGGCGAGGCGATCCGCAAGTACGGCATCGATCCCCTGAAGCGCGACCCGTTCCGGGCTTGAGGACGCCCGGACCGCCAGCCTTCCGCCAGCCTTCCGCCAACCTCCCGCCTCGCCTTCCCTCTCCCCGCCCGACGCCCCCCCCCCCCGGACCAGCTCCGCCAGCCGCCCCGCCCCGCCAGCCGCCTCATCCAGGCGTTCGCCCCCTGCCCAGGAGACCCCAGATGTCCGCAATCGACATCAAAGTGCCCGACATCGGTGACTTCAAGAACGTGCCTGTGATCGAGATCCTGGTGAAGCCCGGGGACACGGTGAAGGCCGACGATCCGCTGGTCGCGCTCGAAAGCGACAAGGCCACGATGGAAGTGCCCGCGCCGCAGCCCGGGCGGGTGGTGGAGATCCTGGTCAAGCTCGGCGACAAAGTGTCGGCCGGCTCTCCGATTCTGAGGCTCGACGGCGCGGATGCCGCGACCGGGTCGAGGTCGGCCCCGCCCCCGGCCAAGGCGGATGCCGCCGCTACCCTCGCCCCCGCCTCGGCACCGGCCGCGTCTCCCCCGATGTCCGCCGCCGGATCTGTCGCCGGATCTGTCGCCATGACCGGCCCCGCGTCGCCGCGTGCCATCCCGGCGCCCGTCGACTTCGGCGACGTGCACGCGAGCCCGGCCGTGCGCCGCCTCGCCCGCGAGCTCGACATCGACCTCAAGAAGGTGCCCGGCACCGGCGACAAGGGGCGCGTCACCAAGGACGACGTGAAGCGTGCGGTGGCGGGCAAGGCGGCGGCGCCCGCAGGCGGCATGGGCATCCCCGAGATCCCGGCGCAGGACTTCTCGAAGTTCGGCCCCATCGAGGAGAAGCCGCTGTCGCGGATGAAGAAGCTCTCCGGTCCGCACCTGCACCGGGCGTGGCTCAACATTCCCCATGTCACGCATACCGACGAGGCCGACATTACCGAGCTCGAGGACTATCGAAAGAGCCTCGATGCGGCGTCCAAGGAGAAGGGCTACCGCGTCACGCTGCTGTCGTTCCTGCTCAAGGCGTCGGTCGCGTGCCTCAAGGAGTTTCCGGCCTTCAACGCCTCGCTCGGGCCCACGAAAGAGACGCTGATCCTGAAGCGCTACTGGAACATCGGCGTCGCGGTCGACACGCCCGACGGGCTCGTTGTGCCGGTCATCAAGGACGTCAACGCCAAGGGCATCATCGAGCTGTCGAAGGAGCTCGGCGACGTCTCCCTGAAGATGCGCGACGGCAAGATCACGCCGGCGGACATCTCGGGCGCGACGTTCTCCATCTCCTCGCTCGGCGGCATCGGCGGCACGAGCTTCACACCGATCGTCAACGCCCCCGAGGTCGCGATCCTCGGCGTCGTGCGCGCGAGCCTGAAGCCGCAATGGGACGGGCGCGAGTTCAAGCCGCGGCTGATGCTGCCGCTATGCCTGTCCTACGATCATCGCGTCATCGACGGCGCGCTCGCCGCCCGCTTCACGCGCCGCCTCGCCGAGTTCCTCGGCGACGTGCGCCAGTTGGTGTTGTGATCACTTCCCTCTCTCCCCATGCGCTTCACTTGCGTGGGGAGAGGGTCGGGGTGAGGGGCTGCTGCCCGCTCCACTCGCTTTTCCGCCCCTCACCCTAACCCTCTCCCCGTGAAGGACGGGGAGAGGGGACCGCACAGGACCCGACCCATGACCGCCACCGAAATCCGCGTTCCCGACATCGGCGACTTCAAAAACGTGCCCGTCATCGAGGTTCTGGTGAAGCCGGGGGACACGGTGAAAGTCGAGGACCCGCTCGTCGCGCTCGAAAGCGACAAGGCGACGATGGAGGTGCCGAGCCCGGCGGCGGGCAAGGTGGTCGCGATCGCTCTCAAGGTCGGCGACCGGGTCTCCGCCGGCACGGTGATCCTGACGCTGGAGGCGGACGCTGAGGGAGAGGCGCCGAAGGCGGCTGCGAGCAGCGCGCCCGAAGCCCCAGCCCCAGCCCCGGCCCCGGCCCCGACCCCGGCGTCCGTGCCGCAAGCCGCCGCGTTCGGCGGATCGGCCGACATCGATTGCGACGTCATGGTGCTCGGCGCGGGGCCCGGCGGCTACTCGGCTGCCTTCCGCGCCGCCGATCTCGGCATGAGGACCGTGCTCGTCGAGCGCTGGCCGGTCCTGGGCGGCGTCTGCCTCAACGTCGGCTGCATCCCCTCGAAGGCGCTGCTGCATACCGCCGCGATCATGGACGAGGTCAAGGCGCTGGCGAGACACGGCATCGGCTACGGTGCGCCCTCGATCGACCTCGCCGCACTCCGCGCGCACAAGGAGAAGGTCGTCGGCAAGCTCACCACAGGGCTCGCCGGCATGGCCAAGGCGCGGAAGGTGACGGTCGTCACAGGCACCGGCCGCTTCCTCGACCCGCACCACGTCGAGGTCGCACTTGCCGACGGCTCGGGCACCAAGGTCGTCCGCTTCGACAACGCGATCGTCGCCGCAGGCTCGGAGGCGGTGAAGCTGCCGTTCATACCCGACGACCCCCGCATCGTCGACAGCACCGGCGCGCTGGAGCTGCGCCAGATTCCGAAGAAGATGCTGGTCATCGGCGGCGGCATCATCGGCCTTGAGATGGCGACCGTCTACTCGACGCTCGGCTCCCGCGTCGACGTCGTGGAGATGCTCGACCATCTGATGCCGGGCGCCGACCGCGACCTCGTCAAGGTGTGGGAGAAGGTCAACGCACCGCGCTTCGACCGGGTCATGCTCGGCACCAAGACCGTCGGCGTCGAGGCGAAGGACGACGGCATCTACGTTCGCTTCGAGGGCGCGAAGGCGCCCGAGGGGCCCCAACGCTACGACATGGTGCTGGTCGCCGTCGGCCGCTCGCCCAACGGCAAGCTGATCGCCGCCGACAAGGCCGGCATCGCGGTGACGGACCGCGGCTTCATTGCGGTCGACAAGCAGATGCGCACCAACGTCGCGCACGTCCTCGCCATCGGCGACATCGTCGGCCAGCCGATGCTCGCGCACAAGGCGGTGCACGAGGGCCATGTCGCCGCCGAGGTCGCGGCCGGAAGGAAGAGTGCCTTCGACGCCCGACAGATCCCGTCCGTCGCCTACACCGATCCCGAGATCGCCTGGGCCGGGGTCACCGAGACAGAGGCTGCCGCGAAAGGCATCAAGCTCGAGAAGGCGGTGTTCCCTTGGGCGGCGTCGGGCCGCGCGATCGCAAACGGCCGCGACGAGGGCTTCACCAAGCTCCTGGTCGATCCCGAGACGCACCGCGTGGTCGGCGGCGGCATCGTCGGCACGCACGCGGGCGATCTCATCGGCGAGATCTGCCTCGCCATCGAGATGGGTGCGGAGCCCGGCGACATCGCCCACACCATCCACCCCCACCCGACACTCGGCGAGAGCATCGGCATGGTGGCCGAGGTGTTCGAGGGCACCTGCACGGACCTGCCGCCACTAAAAAAGAGATAGCACACGCCGCGGCTTCGATGCGGGAGCGGGCTTCACTTCGGGTCGCGGAGCGTCTATCAAATGGCCGAGCCGAGCTAAGCGCGCCGGGGTACGGGTGCCGGGGTACGGGTGCCGGGGTACGGGTGCCGGGGTGCTGGCCCGGACCATCGCCGTCGGCACGGATGCGGATGTAGTTCAATGGTAGAACGGCAGCCTTCCAAGCTGCATACGTGGGTTCGATTCCCATCATCCGCTCCAACGCCTTCCCGCCCACCCGGAATGCCGCCAGGAAACGCCACCCGGCGCGGAGCGCGGCACCGCGGGCGCGCGGCCGGGAAGCCACCCCGTGACAGTGCCTATTCCGCCAGGGGCCTCGCACGGCCTCGCCGTGGCGCAGTTCGGGCTTGCAACCGGGCCGAAAGCCCCCTATCGCATCGCGCCAAAGGCGGGGTCCGGCAGCCCGGCACCGCTTGGTCTACTCTCCATGAAGCAGGCAGGAACCTTCTAGATGGCCAAGGCGAAATTCGAGCGGACGAAGCCGCATTGCAACGTAGGAACGATCGGTCACGTTGACCACGGCAAGACGACGCTGACCGCGGCGCTGACGAAGGTGTCTGCGGACCGTGGCTGGACTCAGACGGCGATTGCGTACGACGAGGTAGCGAAGGCGTCCGAGAGCCAGGGTCGCCGCGACCCGACGAAGATCCTTACGATTGCGACGAGCCACGTGGAGTACGCGACGCCGAACCGTCACTATGCGCATGTGGACTGCCCCGGTCACGCGGACTACGTGAAGAACATGATTACGGGCGCGGCGCAGATGGACGGGGCGATCCTTGTTGTTTCGGCGGTGGACGGCCCGATGCCTCAGACGCGCGAGCACATTCTTCTGGCGCGCCAGGTCGGCGTTCCGAAGATCGTCGTTTTCCTGAACAAGTGCGACATCGTCGACGACGCGGAGCTTCTGGACCTTGTCGAGATGGAGGTCCGCGACCTTCTGTCGAAGTACCAGTTCCCTGGCGACGACACTCCGGTGATCCGTGGCGCAGCGATCAAGGCACTGAACGGCGAGAAGGGCCCGCTTGCGGACGAGGCGATCATCCAGCTTTACGAGGCTCTGGACAGCTACATTCCGCTTCCGGAGCGTCCGAAGGACCAGCCGTTCCTGATGCCGATCGAGGACGTATTCTCGATCTCGGGGCGCGGCACGGTTGTGACGGGCCGCATCGAGCGCGGCGTGATCAAGGTCGGCGAGGAGGTTGAGATCGTCGGCCTTCGCGACACGCAGAAGTCGGTTGTGACGGGCGTGGAGATGTTCCGCAAGCTTCTGGACGCGGGCGAGGCTGGCGACAACGTCGGCTGCCTTCTGCGTGGCATCGACAAGGAGGCCGTCGAGCGCGGCCAGGTTCTGGCGAAGCCGGGCTCTGTGAAGCCGCACAAGAAGTTCAAGGCCGAGGCGTACATCCTGGGCAAGGACGAGGGCGGTCGTCACACGCCGTTCTTCTCGAACTACCGTCCGCAGTTCTACTTCCGGACGACGGACGTGACGGGCGTGGTGAAGCTGCCCGAGGGGACCGAGATGGTGATGCCGGGCGACAACGTCGCGATCGAGGTCGAGCTGGTCTCGCCGATCGCGATGGAGGAGAAGGTCCGCTTCGCCATCCGCGAGGGCGGCCGCACCGTCGGCGCAGGCGTCGTCACCAAGATCGTCGAGTAGCCCCCCCCCCCGATTGCGTCGACGATCGGCACGAGCGGCAGTACACAGGCAGGCGCCGGATCTGATCCGGCGCCTTCTCTGTCTGATGGCGGCCGGTGTAGGCTCGTCCCGCGCGGTGACATGGATGGAGTGTGCGGCATGGCGGATGCAGCGGACCGGATGATCGCGCTGGCGGAGGCGCGGCTCGAGGTGGTCGGGCGACTTGGCCTGGTTGCCGCCTGCCCCGGCGATTTCGCCGCCGCCGCAGAAGCGGCGCGGCCAGGGTCCGATCGGGGTGGGTCATGATCGTCGTCACCACCAATGATCTCGCCGGCCATCGCATTGTGCGTTACCTCGGCGTCGTGCGCGGGCTTTCGGTGCGCTCACGCTCGCTCGTCGGCAACATCGGCGCCTCGATCCAGATACTGTTCGGCGGCAGTATCACGCTTTATTCCCGGCTGGCCGAGGACGCGCGCGACGAGGCGTACCGGCAGCTCATCCACCAGGCCGAGCTCAAGGGTGCAAACGCGATCCTCGCCATGCGCTACGACGCCAACGAGATGGCCTCGGCGGTGACGGAAGTGCTTGCCTACGGCACCGCGGTGATCGTAGAGGAGGAGCTGCGCTGAGGGAGGCGGGCCGGCGCGAGTGCCGGTCTTGCGACACGCAAGCGAAAAGTGAATGCAGCGGATGACAAACCGTGCGACATGGGCTAGAGAGTGCGGCCCGGTGCGCAGCGGCGTCCGTCGCGGCATCACAGGGGTGTAGCTCAATTGGCAGAGCGTCGGTCTCCAAAACCGAAGGTTGGGGGTTCGAGAC
>CAYYGO010000094.1:0-6743 GCA_964471635.1 uncultured Hyphomicrobium sp. | reverse complement strand
GACCTACATCGGCTCGATGCCGGGCAAGGTCATCCAGTCGATGAAGAAGGCGAAGCGAACCAACCCGCTGTTCCTTCTGGATGAGATCGACAAGATGGGTCAGGATTTCCGCGGCGATCCGGCGGCGGCGTTGCTCGAGGTGCTGGACCCCGAGCAGAACGCCACGTTCAACGACCATTACCTCGAGGTCGACTATGACCTGTCGAATGTGATGTTTGTCACGACCGCGAACTCGCTCAACATTCCGCCCGCGCTGATGGACCGGATGGAGATCATTCGGCTCGCCGGCTACACGGAGGACGAGAAGGTCGAGATCGCCAAGCGCCACCTGATCCCCGAGCAGACGACGGCGCACGGTCTCGAGCCCGGCGAGTGGCAGGTGGACGACAGCGCGCTGCACGAGGTCATCCGTCGCTACACGCGGGAGGCCGGTGTGCGCTCGCTCGAGCGCGAGATCGCGAAGCTGGCCCGGAAGGCCGTCAAGCAGATCCTGACGTCGTCGAAGAAGTCGGTGAAAGTGTCGGCGCAGAATATCGAGCAATTCCTTGGCGTTCCGAAGTTCCGCTACGGCGAGGCCGAGCTCGAGGATCGCGTCGGCATCGTGACGGGCCTTGCCTGGACCGAGGTCGGCGGCGAGTTGCTGACGATCGAAGGCGTAATGATGCCCGGCAAGGGCAAGATGACGGTCACCGGCAATCTGCGCGATGTGATGAAGGAGAGCATCCAGGCGGCGAACGCCTATGTTCGCTCGCGGTCGGTCGACTTCGGCATCCCGCCGTCTCTGTTCGAGAAGAAGGACATCCACGTCCACGTGCCCGAGGGCGCCACCCCGAAGGACGGCCCGTCGGCCGGCATCGCCATGGTGACATCGATCATTTCGGTGCTGACAGGCATCGAGGTGAAGAAGGACGTGGCGATGACGGGCGAGATCACGCTGCGTGGCCGCGTTTTGCCGATCGGCGGTCTCAAGGAAAAGCTCCTCGCGGCGCTGCGCGGCGGCATCAAGACGGTGCTGATCCCGGAGGAGAACGTGAAGGATCTCGCGGAGATCCCGGACGAGGTGAAGAAGAAGCTCGCCATCGTGCCGGTCTCGAAGCTCGACGACGTGCTGAAGTCTGCGCTGGTGCGTATGCCTGAGCCCATCACCTGGGAGGCGGCCGAGGCGGCCGCCGTCAAGGAGGGCGAGGGCGGCGCCGGATCGCGACTGACGGCTCATTGACCGAGCGCGCTTACCGGCGCTCGACCGATTGGGGGCCCCGGCTCATCAGTGCCGGGGCCTTCTCTTTGGGTCGCGACCGGTGCGGCGACAGCGCGCAGTTTCCCCAGTGTTTTCGGCCTTTTCCCGATGTTTTTCCGCTTGACGCCCCAGGTTTTGGGCCGTTTTCTGCGCTCTCTGCTGATAGAACGAGCCATCGGCCCTGCGTGGCGCCACCGCGCGCACCCTGGCCACGACGGACGGTCCGACGGACCTCCGCATCTCCTCACGGAAAAGGACGCGACGCCATGAGCAAGAAAGACCTGATCGACGCCGTTGCCAAGGAGTGCGAGATCACCAAGGAGAAGGCTGGCGCGGCGGTCGATGCGATGCTCGCGCACATCAAGTCGACGATGAAGAACGGCGACGAGGTCCGCATTCCCGACTTCGGCACGTTCAAGATCGCCAAGCGCAAGGCGCGCGAGGGCCGCAATCCCGCGACCGGCAAGACGATCCAGATCCCGGCCTCGGTGGTACCGAAGTTCACGCCCTCTAAGGGTTTGAAAGATCTTCTGAATTGAGCGGTGCGGCGCGGGCTGCAGGCGCCATGCCGGCCGCCTCGCCCCGCCGTCGCGGGAGGTTAGCTCAGCGGTAGAGCGCTTCGTTTACACCGAAGATGTCGGGGGTTCGATCCCCTCACCTCCCACCACGCCCCGCCTCGGATGTTCGCATCGCGCCTCGACATGAGCGCGATCGTCAGCCGACATGCGAACATCCGCCTGCGCGCCGCCGCTCCCGCGGCCACCTCCGTCGTGTGCGATGGCCAGCCGCGCCCCTCACCGGTCGTTGCCGCCCCTCACTGGTCTTCGCCGACGCCGCCCCTCACCGTTGGTCCTCATCGCCGATGAACGCCACGAGCCCATCCAGCACGCCGTCGAGGTTGTCATACGCGTCGGCGTTGCTGATGCGATAGATGCGGTAGCCTTCGGCGGTCAGATGGTCGGCCCGCACGGCATCGTGCGCCAACTCGTGGTGCTCGCCATCGGTCGCACCGTCGATCTCGAAGACGACCATGCGCTCTCGAATGATGAAATCGAAGAAATAGGGACCGACCGGGCCCTGTCGGACGAATTTCAATCCATTGTGCCGCCGGTTGCGCAGCGCCCGCCATACGATCGCCTCGGCGAACGTAGCTGCCGAGCGCAGCACGCGTGCGCGATTGGTTCGCCATGGTTGCGGGCGTCGCTCAGCCGGTCTCCGTAGCTGTTGGCCGGGTTTCCGTTTGCCTGCTGGTTGTTGGTGGTGGCCAGTCGGGGCTTGCGCCAGCTACCTGGAGGCCAGCTACCTGGAGGGGAGTGAGAGCCGGGTAGCGACTAGCCGGACCCGGCGCACCATGCTATGGTTCTCAAAATCGGAACCATAAAACTAAAGATGGCCACCAAACCCGGAGACGTGCCCCCCGATCCCGCGGAGCGGTCCGTCCCCGCAGCCAAGGAGCGCCTTGATGACCCTCTCGATGCACACCGCCTCGGTGCCGGCCTTCGTTCGCACGCTGACGGCACTGTCGGCGATCCTCGACAAGGCGGCGGCGCACGCGGCGGCGCGCAAGATCGAGCCCGCGGTGCTGCTCGGGTTGCGTCTCTTCCCCGACATGCTGGCGTTCACGCGTCAGGTGCAGATCGCCTGCGATTTCGCCAAGGGGACCTCGGCGCGGCTGGCAGGCGTCGAGGTGCCGAGCTACGCCGACACCGAGGCAACGTTCGACGAGCTCAAGGCGCGCATCAACACGACGCTGGGCTTCATTCGGGGGCTGCCGGCGGCGGCGTTCGACGGGTCCGATGCGCGCACGATCACCGTGAAGGCGGCCGGCCGCGAGATGTCGTTCGACGGGCTGACCTACCTGACGCAGTTCGCGCTGCCGAACTTCTATTTCCATGCCGCGACCGCCTACGCGATCCTGCGCGCCTCGGGCGTGGAGCTCGGCAAGCGGGATTTCATCGGCGGGATGGCCTGAGGCAAGGGGGGCTGCGGCGAGAGGGCCTGAGGCGAGGGGGCTGCGGCAAGACGGCGATCGGGCGGGGACACGTCGCGACAAGGCTTCCTCTAGGTGGCACCGTCGCGGTACAGTTTTGGTCTATCCCCGGCATCGGCCGGGCGCAGGCTGCGGCGGGCGCGACCCGCGCCGGGCCCTGCACCGCGAGACGTCAACGGGCCCGCGAGGCCCCGGGAGGCCGATGTTGAGAGCGCCTACGCCGACGCCACGGACGGCGGCCGCGATCCTCGCTGTGGCGGGGCTCGTGGCCACGGCGACGCTGCTGTCGGGCCAGCGCGTGGTGCTTGCTCAGGGGCAGGGTCAGGCTCAAGGATCGGGTCAGGCTCAGGGACCGGCCGAGGTCGATACCGCGCTGGTGGTGTCGGTCGACGTCTCGAACTCGGTCGACGAGCACCGCTACAAGCTGCAGATGGAGGGCATCGCCAAGGCGCTCGAGGACCCGCAAGTGCTCGACGCGATCCTGTCGGGGCCGAACGGCGGCATCCTGTTCACCATGGTGACGTGGGCCGACAAGCCGCAGGTCGCGGTGCCGTGGGTGCGCATCCGGTCGAAGGAGGACGCGGTGCGGGTGGCGCGTCAGGTGCGCCTCGTGCCGCGCCACGGCGGCGAGTTCACCTGTCTCGCGCGCATGATGCGGTTCGTCTCCGACAAGGTGGTGACGCAGGTGCCGGCAAAGGCGGTGCGGATGATCGTCGACGTGTCGGGCGACGGCAGCGACAACTGCAATCCGGAGGAGCCGGTGTCGGCGGTGCGCGACGAGCTCGTCGAGGCGAAAGCGATCGTCAACGGGCTGCCGATCCTCGAGGGCCGCGAAGCGCAGACGCTGGCGCCCTGGTACACGGAGAATGTGATGGGCGGGCCGGGCTCGTTCGTGCTCCCGGCGGAGGGGTTCGGCGACTTTGGCCGCGCGATCCGGCAGAAGTTCGTGATCGAGATCAGCGGCCGCGGTGTTTTGCCACCGTCGCGGTCATGATGGCGCGGTCATGATAGCGCGGCCGTACTGACGCGGTCGTATGGGCGGCCGCGCCGACCCGGTCGTATGGGCGGCTGCGCCGACGCTGAGGACGGCGCCGCCGTTGGCGCAAGGCCGGGGCGGCCGCTGTGCGTCAGATGTCCTTGGCGTAGCCCGGCGTGCAGCGCCACTTGATGATCTTCCAGCCGGGGTGCTCGTCGGCCCACTTGCCGAAATGGGGCGGCGCGAAGTAGGCGCACTTCGTCTCGTCGATGTCGGCCTCGAGCGGGATCTTGTAGTCCTTGCAGGTCTGCGGGTCGGCGACGAGGCAGGCCGAAATGATGATGGTGAACATGCTTTTCCTCCGGGGTGTCCCACTTCACCGGCGGATAGAGCGGCCATCCTTGCCGGTCGTGCGTGGACACGTATTGGGCTGGTTTACGCGGCGGGTATCCGGCTGGATCAAACCCCGGTCGGACGTTCGGCGGGGCCGGCGAAGGTGGCCGGGCCACGAATCAGGCGGTGAGCAGGATCTCGCCCCGGCCGATGGTCGCCAGATCGCCGGCAAAGCGCCGCACCGTGGCGGGAAGCGGCTTCGGCGCCTCCGGGCCGAGCGTCTCCGCGAGGAAGCGGTTCAGGAGCCGCAGGACGCCGAGGTCGTGCACGCCGCAGTCGGCAAAGGTGGCGAGCATGCGGTCGACGGACGGTGCGATGAGCGAGCCGCGTCGCATCAGCGCACCCGCGCCGTGCGCGAAGCCGCCGTCGGCGCGCAGCGTGCCGCCCATCATGCGCGAGCCGGCGGACGGGCCGCAGCGGCCGCGGACGACGATGGTGCCGCGCCGCATACGGTCGCCCGCGCGCGCGCCGCAGTCGCCGTCGATCAGCACGATGCCGCCCGACATGCCGAAACGCTCACCCGGCCTGGCGGCGGCGGTCTGATCGCCCGCCGAGCCCGCGACATGGATGACGCCTGCCTTCATGCCCGAGCCCAGAAGCGGACCGGTGCAGCCGCGCACGACCAACCGGCCGCCGGTCATCCCGAGGCCGGCGCGCGCTCCGACGTCGCCGAACACGATCACCGTTCCGCCTGCGAGGCCGGCGCCGACGTCGTCCATGCGCTCGCTGCCGCCCTCGATGGTGATCGTTTCGCCGGGAGTGCCTGAAACGTAGAATACGTCGCCGAGGTCGATCGGGGCGGGACCGCCCGAGACGCGAATGCGGGAGATTTCGCCGGCGTTCTGTCCGACCAGCGCCGCGGGCGATACGCCGGAGAGGTCGATGCGCTCCGTGAGCGGCGACTTGAGCTTCAGGATGAGCCCGCTCATGCCACGAGATCCTTGAGGTGATAGTGGTGCTGACCGAGCTTGCCGCCGTAGTTGCCGGCGCTGATACGGGTGAGGCCCTTCGACGTGCCGATCGCGGTCGCGGCCTTCAGCCCGGCGCGCATGGCGTCGGCGACGGCCTTCGAGGTGACCCCGTCGATGACGATCTCGAGAACGGCGATGGTGCCGGGCGCGAGCTCGCTTCGGGTCGCCCCGCGCAGCGTCGGGCAGAAGGCGTCGTTGGTCGAGGCGACGGCACCCTTGTACTTCGAGCCGACCTTGCTGCCCGAGCGCACGATGCCGCCCGGAAACGGGGTGATGACGTCGGGTACCTTGGCGATGGCCGCGACCGCGGCCTCGGTGGTCTCGAGCAGACCCGCGCGGTTCGAGCCGATGAGCAGGAGGTTGCCGCCGCCCACCGCGTCGGTGGTCAAACCGCATTTGTCCTCGATGATGAACTCGCCATCCATCACGGGTACGCGCCAGTAGCGCCGCCGGCCGAGGCGCTTCGATGTCTGCCAGCCGTCGCCGAAGAAGCGCGGACCTGCGGAGAGCGCGATCTTGGTCGGGCTGTCGAGGCCGTTATAACAGGCGGAGCCGGGGCTTGTGAGCACGCACTGGCCGACGCGGTTCTTGAGCTGGGGTCCGAGCGAGTCGGGCGAGAAGCCGAAGATCAGGACGCGCACACCCGGCCGCCCGTCCGGCGTCTCGTCCGGGCCGACCTCGCGGTCGATGCCGCATTCGGCGCCGCAGCCAATGACCGACGTGCCGAAGCCGCACATGGTCTCGGCCGCGATGCGTGCCCATCGCAAGCTGTCGGCGGTGATGACAAGGCCCGTGGCGCTCATGCCGAACGCCTCGGCGAAGGTGTCGTCGATCGCGACGCCGTTGACCATCATTTGGGAGCCTGCCGTGGGTTGTGCTGCGTCACCCGGGTTTTGCGTCGACGGCATGCGACGGGCTGCCCGGAGCCGGGCCGTAGCGCGCCGCGACCGCCGGTCCCGGGGGAGCCGCCCGCGGGTGCGGACGCATCCGACGCCAGAGAAAGCACGGTCCTCCCGCCAAGACAACTGCCGAGCGCGGACGACGCCAAGGCGCCGCAGGCAGAGGCCCGCAGTGCGTCCGATTGCGCGCAGTCATGTCAGCCGATAGTCTCCGCCGCGCCCGGCAGACACGTTGCACACGTCGGCTTTCGTTCTGCGATCGGGCATCATCATCGAG
>CAYYGO010000093.1:0-6844 GCA_964471635.1 uncultured Hyphomicrobium sp. | reverse complement strand
GCCTGCCGAAGAAGATGGCGCTCGAGCTGTTCAAGCCGTTCATCTACGCGCGCCTGCAGACGCTCGGTCAGGCCGCGACCGTGAAGCAGGCCAAGAAGCTCGTCGAGAAGGAGAAGCCCGAGGTCTGGGACGTGCTCGACGAGGTCATCCGCGAGCATCCCGTGCTTTTGAACCGCGCGCCGACGTTGCACCGGCTCGGCATCCAGGCCTTCGAGCCGACGCTGATCGAGGGCAAGGCGATCCAGCTTCATCCGCTGGTCTGCGCAGCCTTCAACGCCGACTTCGACGGCGACCAGATGGCGGTCCACGTTCCGCTGTCGCTGGAAGCCCAGCTCGAGGCGCGCGTGCTGATGATGTCGACCAACAACATCCTGCATCCCGCCAACGGCTCGCCGATCATCGTGCCGTCGCAGGACATCGTGCTCGGCCTCTACTATCTGTCGATCGTGCGCGACAAGGAGCCCGGCGAGGGCATGATGTTCGGTTCGATCGGCGAGCTGCGACATGCGCTAGATGCCGGCGTCGTGTCGCTGCACGCGCGGGTCAAAGGGCGCTTCCGCTCGGCCGACGCAGAGGGCAACGAGGTCGTCGAGGTGGTCGACACCACGCCCGGCCGCATGATCCTCGCGGAGGCGCTGCCGAAGGCGGGGGGCATCAAGCTCGCCCTGGTCAACCAGTTGCTGACCAAGAAGGCGATCTCGGGGATGATCGACGCCGTCTACCGCAACTGCGGCCAGAAGGAGACGGTGATCTTCTGCGACCGCATCATGTCGCTCGGCTTCCACCACGCCTTCAAGGCCGGCATCTCGTTCGGCAAGGACGACATGCAGATCCCCGACAGCAAGACGCGGATCGTCGAGAAGACGACGGGCGAGGTGCGCGACTTCGAGCAGCAGTTCCAGGATGGCCTCATCACCCAGCTCGAGAAGTACAACAAGGTCGTCGACGCCTGGTCGAAGTGCACCGATCAGATCGCCAAGGAGATGATGGACCGCATCTCGGCGACCCAGAAGGACGCCAAGACCGGCCGCGAGCGGCCGATCAACTCCATCTACATGATGAGCCACTCCGGCGCCCGCGGCTCGCCGACCCAGATGAAGCAGCTCGCCGGCATGCGCGGCCTCATGACCAAGCCCTCGGGTGAGATTATCGAGACGCCGATCATTTCGAACTTCAAGGAGGGGCTGTCGGTTCTCGAGTACTTCAACTCGACGCACGGCGCCCGCAAGGGTCTCGCCGACACGGCCCTCAAGACCGCCAACTCGGGCTACCTGACCCGCCGCCTCGTCGACGTGGCGCAGGATGCGATCATCTCCGAGGTCGACTGCGGAACCGACAACGGCATCGCGGTGCAAGCGGTGGTCGACGCCGGTCAGGTCATCGTGACGCTCGCAGCCCGCGTGCTGGGCCGTACGGCGGCCGAGGATATCCGTCATCCCGCGACCGGCGAGATGATCGCGGAGACCGGGACGCTGATCGAGGAGAAGGAGGCCGAGGCGATCTCGAAGGCCGAGCTGCAGGAAGTTCGCATCCGCTCGGTGCTGACCTGCGAGACCGTGACCGGCGTCTGCGCCAAGTGCTATGGCCGTGATCTCGCGCGCGGCACGCCCGTCAACATCGGCGAGGCGGTTGGCGTCATCGCTGCGCAGTCGATCGGCGAGCCGGGCACGCAGCTGACGATGCGTACCTTCCACATCGGCGGCGCGGCGAACGTCGTCGACCAGTCGTTCATCGAGTCGAGCTTCAACGGCCGGGTCAAGATCAAGAACCGTGCCGTGGTCAAGGACAGCCAGGGCCGCAAGATCGCCATGGGCCGCACCATGTCGATCGTCATCGTCGACCAGTCGGGCAAGGAGCTCGCGACCCACAAGGTCGTCTACGGCTCGCGCGTCCACGTCGACGAGGGCGACGAGGTCAAGCGCGGCACCAAGCTCGCCCAGTGGGATCCCTTCACCCGCCCGATCCTGACCGAGGTCGACGGCAAGGTCGATTTCGAGGACCTGATCGAGGGTGCCTCGATGCGCGAGCAGACCGACGAGGTGAAGGGCACCTCGAACCGCGTCATCATCGACTGGCGCGCGACCCCGCGCGGTGCCGAGCTGAAGCCCGCAATGGTCGTCAAGGACAGCAAGGGCAAGCCGGTCAAGGTGCAGCGCGGCGGCGATGCCCGCTACCTCCTGTCGGTCGACGCGATCCTTTCTGTGGAGCCCGGCTCGGAGGTCAAGGCCGGAGACGTTCTGGCCCGCATTCCGATGGCATCGGCCAAGCAGAGCGACATCACCGGCGGTCTGCCGCGCGTTGCCGAGCTGTTCGAGGCACGCCGTCCGAAGGACCACGCGATCATCGCCGAGGTGTCGGGCACGGTCGAGATCGGCAAGGACTTCAAGAACAAGCAGCGCATCTTCATCAAGCCCGATGACGAGACGCAGAAGCAGGTCGAGTATCTGATCCCGCGCGGCAAGAGCCTTGCGGTGCAGCACGGCGACCATATCGAGCGGGGCGACTTCGTCTACGACGGCCACCCCGCCCCGCACGACATCCTTGCGATCAAGGGCGTGGAGGAGCTAGCCAACTACCTCATCAACGAGATCCAGGACGTCTACCGGCTGCAGGGCGTGACCATCAACGACAAGCACATCGAGGTCATCGTCAAGCAGATGCTGCAGAAGGTGGAGATCACCGACAGCGGCGAGACCGACCTCATCAAAGGCGAGCAGGTCGATCGTATCGAGTTCGACCAGAAGAACGCAGAGGCCGAGAAGGCGGGCAAGCGACCGGCCACCTCCATGCCGGTCCTGCTCGGCATCACGAAGGCCTCGCTTCAGACGCGCTCGTTCATTTCTGCCGCCTCTTTCCAAGAGACGACGCGCGTGCTCACCGACGCCGCGGTCAACGGCAAGGTCGACACGCTCGAGGGCCTCAAGGAGAACGTGATCGTCGGCCGGCTCATCCCGGCCGGCACGGGTGGCATGCTGCGCAAGCTCCGCCGCATCGCCGGAGCGCGCGACGAGCTCATCGCCAAGGAGAAGTCGAAGTCCGACGGCGATCGCTCGCTGTCGGCACCCGGCGAGGGTGGCCCCGCAGCGCGTCGCCGCCGCCGCCCGAGCGAGGAGGCCGCCGAGTAGCGCCGGACCGGGCCATACGCGATCTGGCGCATGCGTCGATCCGAGGATGAAACGGCCGCCTCCTCCTTCCAGGTGGGCGGCCGTTGCATGTGTGTCGCCACGACGCCGGTGGGCAACGCCCTGATGCAAAACGACGGCTTGCGCATGCAGAATGCACAGGGCACGACGCCGTCACCCGGCGTTTCCTGTGCGCAACCGCCTCGTTCGAGAGGGCTTGAGGACCGGTTGCCAAAAAAAGTTCACGACCGCGGGTGAGCGGGAGTTGACCGGTCAGAAACCTGTGTATATAGCTTCGGCACTCTCACGGATGGTGGTAGCCAAACTGCCCCGCGCCTCACAGGCGGCAGGGCTCGGCTAGACGCTTCCGGAAAGACGCAGGTCAAATTCAGACCCATGATCGCGCGGTGTCTTCCGCCGGGCGATCCTCTGGTTTCGTGCCGGGTGCCCGTTGGGTGGGCTCCGGCAGTTCCGGTTTTGGTACGGCAGCTTGCTGCCGGCCGATTGGCAGAGACGAGGCGCATGCCGACGATACAACAGCTGATCCGCAAGCCGCGCGAGGCGAAGACTTATCGCGAGAAGTCGCGACACATGGAGGCGTGCCCGCAGAAGCGCGGCGTATGCACCCGTGTTTACACGACGACACCGAAGAAGCCCAACTCGGCGCTCCGCAAGGTCGCCAAGATCCGTCTCACAAACGGCTTCGAGGTTATCGGCTACATCCCGGGCGAAGGCCACAACCTGCAGGAGCACTCTGTAGTGCTGATCCGCGGCGGGCGCGTCAAGGATCTGCCCGGCGTGCGCTACCACATCATCCGCGGCGTGCTCGATACGCAGGGCGTGAATGCCCGCAAGCAGCGCCGCTCGAAGTACGGCGCCAAGCGTCCGAAGTGACCTGAGTGGGGCAGGTGACGATCCGGCTCGGCGCGGCCAGCGCCGGGTGCGAGCCTGCCTCTCGATGAGCAAGATAGCGGTTTCAAGGACAAGACATCATGTCCCGTCGTCACAGTGCCGAGAAGCGCGAGGTTAATCCGGACCCGAAGTTCGGAGATCTCGTCATCACGAAGTTCATGAACGCCGTGATGGAGCAGGGCAAGAAGTCGGTCGCCGAGCGCATCGTTTACGGTGCTCTCGACCGCATGCAGGACAAGGGTAAGGGCGACCCGTTGCAGATGTTCCGCTCGGCGCTCGAGAACGTGATGCCGGCGGTCGAGGTCCGCTCTCGCCGCGTAGGCGGCGCGACCTACCAGGTTCCGGTCGAGGTGCGCACGGAGCGGCGCCAGGCGTTGGCGATCCGCTGGATCATCACCGCGGCGCGCTCGCGCAACGAGAACACCATGGTGGAGCGGCTGTCGGGCGAGTTGCTCGACGCCGCCAACAACCGCGGCACAGCGGTGAAGAAGCGGGAAGACACGCACAAGATGGCGGAGGCGAACCGCGCCTTCTCCCACTACCGCTGGTGATCACGAGACATTAGGGGCCTCCCATGGCACGCCAATACGCGATCGAGGACTACCGCAACTTCGGTATCATGGCGCATATCGACGCCGGCAAGACCACGACCACCGAGCGCATCCTCTATTACACCGGCAAGAGCCACAAGATCGGCGAAGTGCACGAAGGTGCCGCGACGATGGACTGGATGGAGCAGGAGCAGGAGCGTGGCATCACGATCACCTCGGCTGCCACCACCGCGTTCTGGAACGGCAAGCGCCTGAACATCATCGACACCCCCGGCCACGTCGACTTCACCATCGAAGTCGAGCGCTCGCTGCGCGTGCTCGACGGCGCCGTCGTCGTGCTCGACGGCAACCAAGGCGTTGAGCCGCAGACGGAAACCGTTTGGCGTCAAGGCGACAAGTACAAGGTTCCGCGCATCATCTTCGCCAACAAGATGGATAAGACCGGCGCCGACTTCTACATGTGCGTCGCCGACATCAAGGAGAAGCTCGGCGCGCGCCCTGTGCCGATCCAGCTGCCGATCGGCGCCGAGCAGTCGTTCGCCGGCCTCGTCGATCTGATCCGCATGGTCGGCGTGACCTGGGATGGCGACGGCAAGGACGCCAAGATGGTCGTCGGCGAGATCCCCGACGACTTGAAGGAGAAGGCTGTCGAGTATCGCGCCGCCATGATCGAGGCCATCGTCGAGATGGACGATGCGGCGATGGAGGCCTACCTCGAGGGCAACGAGCCCGACGAGGCGACGATCCGCAAGTTGATCCGTCTCGGCACCATCAAGGGTGCCTTCTACCCGATGCTGTGCGGCTCGGCCTTCAAGAACAAGGGCGTGCAGACGCTGCTCGACGCGGTCGTCGATTTCCTGCCCTCGCCGCTCGACCGTGAGGCCTACAAGGGCATCGACCCGAAGACGGGCGGCGACGCGCTGCGCAAGCCTTCCGACAGCGAGCCGCTCGCCATGATCGCTTTCAAGATCATGAGCTTCGAGCATGTCGGCTCGATCACCTTCTGCCGCATCTACTCGGGCAAGCTCGAGCAAGGCATGGCGCTCGCCAACACGACGCGCGACAAGAAGGAGCGTGCAGGCCGCATGTATCTCATGCACGCCGCGGACCGTGAGGAGATCAAAGAGGCTTTCACGGGCGACATCGTCGCGCTGCAGGGTCTCAAGGACACGCGCACGGGCGAGACCCTGTGCGATCCGTCGAAGGCGGTGATCCTCGAGAAGATGGAGTTCCCCGAGCCCGTCATCGAGATGAAGATCGAGCCGAAGACCAAGGCCGATCAGGAGAAAATGGCCATCGCGCTCAACACGCTGGCGCTCGAGGATCCGTCCTTCCGCGTCGTCGTCGACTCGGAGTCGGGCGAGACGCGCCTCAAGGGCATGGGCGAGCTCCACCTCGACATCAAGGTCGACATCCTGAAGCGCACCTACGGCGTCGAGGCGATCACCGGAGCGCCCGAGGTGGCCTATCGCGAGGCGCTCGCCCGCCCGGCCGACATCGACTACACGCACAAGAAGCAGACCGGCGGCACGGGTCAGTTCGCGCGCGTCAAGCTGAAGCTCGAGCCGAACGAGACCGGCAAGGGCAACGAGTTCGTGCCTTCGATTGTCGGCGGCACGGTGCCGAAGGAGTACATTCCGGGTGTCGAGAAGGGCGTCGAATCGGTGTGGACCAACGGCGTGCTGATCGGGTTCCCGCTCGTCGACATGAAGGTCACGCTCTACGACGGTGCCTACCACGAGGTCGACTCGTCGGCGATCGCCTTCGAGATCGCCACCCGCGCCGCCATGAAGGAAGGCTGCGAGAAGGGCGGCGTCAAGATCCTCGAGCCCGTGATGGACGTCGAGGTCGTGACACCGGGGGATTTCGTCGGCTCCGTCATCGGTGACATCAACTCGCGGCGCGGCCAGATCCGCGATCAGCAGATGCGCGGCAACGCCACCGTGATCCGCGCCTACGTGCCGCTCGCCAATATGTTCGGCTACATCAACACGCTGCGCTCCATGTCGACCGGTCGCGCACAGTACACGATGCAGTTCGCCCATTACGCCGACGTGCCGAAGAACGTCGCCGAAGAGGTGAAGGCGAAATACGCCTGACGCCGTACCGCAGAGCCACGACAGTAAGAGAGACATGGCCCCGCACCGGGCACGCCCGAGAGGCGCCGGTGCCGAGGTCCGAGTGACGAAAGAGGAGAGCCAGACATGGCCAAGGCGAAATTCGAGCGGACGAAGCCGCATTGCAACGTAGGAACGATCG
>CAYYGO010000092.1:0-6956 GCA_964471635.1 uncultured Hyphomicrobium sp. | reverse complement strand
GTGCTCACTCACTGCAACGCCGGGGTGCTGGCCACGGGAGGGATCGGCACCGCGGCGACGATGCGCTGTCGCGGGCACGTTTCGAGTTCCGCTGGCAGGATCAATTCAACCTTGGCCTCGATCCGGATACCGCGCGCGCCTACCACGACGAGACGCTGCCCAAGGACGCCCACAAGGTCGCTCACTTCTGCTCCATGTGCGGCCCGAAGTTCTGCTCGATGAAGATCACGCAGGACGTGCGCGACTACGCGGCGAAGACGAACTCCGGGGCGTCCGCACTCGCCGAGGCCGAGAAGGGCATGGCCGAGATGTCGGCCAGGTTCCGCGCGATGGGCTCGGAGGTCTACATCGATGCCGCCAAGGCGCGGGACGCGAACGGCGAGCTCGGCTAGGGCCTGATCGTCTGAGATGGATGCAGCTTCGCTTCCATCGAAGGCGTGAAGCAGACCTTGAAATCGAGGCTAAGCGCAGGCCACCGAGGCTCAAAGCGATTTCGTCGTCGAACCTGCGCTTCGCCTCTGCCTGCGCTGCGCTTCGCCTAAGCCTGCGCCTAAGCAACGGGCGGTGGCCGGTGGCATCCATGCCGACGAACCTGGAAGGCTCCGCCCCCGGAGACCGTGGAGCGCACGGAGACAAAGTCGTTCCCAATGACATGGCGCGCTGCTACGCTCGCGCAGGGAAGGTATCCATGCCGATGCTTCAACTCGTCTATGCCTCACGGCCCTTCGGCTTCGACGATCTGGCTCTGGCGGGCATCCTCGCCTCGGCGCGGCAGAACAACAGCCGACGCGGCATCACCGGCGCTTTGATCTGCCGCGAGGACCTCTACCTGCAGATGCTCGAGGGCGAGCCCAACGCCGTGCAAAGCACGTTTGCCCGCATCGCGACCGACGACCGGCATGCCAACGTCGTCACGCTGCTCGCGAGCGAGACGAGCGACCGGTTGTTCCCGACCTGGGCAATGCGCCACGATCCGGCCAGAAGTTGGATGTGGACGCCGGACGAGGTTCGCGCCGGCGCCGTCGTCCGCGCGACGCCCGACGCCGTCCGCGGCGTGTTCGCCCGGCTTGCTGCCGAAGCTCCTTCAGTGGCGCAGACCTGCCCGTTCAATGGCGGCACGACCCAGCCGAGCCGGAGCGCCTGAACGCGCCTGACAGCCGGGCACGGGCCGCCGCGCACCACGACCGCTCGTAGCGCCGCTTGTGGGGGGCCGCTCTTCAGGGGATCACCGCGGACCCGATGGCGCCAGCGCACCACGCCTCGATCGCTGCACCATCCAACGGCAACTCGGCGTCCATCCCGCCCGTGAACTCACGCCACGCGGGTACCTGCTCAGCACCCACCGCAAGCAACACCGGCGTTCCGGACGCGACAGCGCGCGCGATCACCGCGCGGAAGCCGTGCCCTTCGGCCTCGCGGCGCCCGAAGCGGTTGACGATCAGGAGTGTCGCGCCGGTATCCAGCGCCGCGCCGGAAAGTGCCACGACCTGCTCGAGCGCCACGGCATCGAGCCGGCAGCCGCGCGCTTCCACGCCCCGATCCTCCGAGATGGCGATCACCTGCCCGCTGCCGAGATCCTCGAGCAGCATGTCGCATCTGCAGCGATCTGGCCGCTCGGTGGTGCTCTGGACGGCGCCTGCGAGACGGTGGCCGCCTCGCCTCAGCGCCGCAGCGACGGCCGCAAGCGTCGCATCGACCTCCGGTCCGCCGCCCGCGCCGTAGATGATCGCGGCCAGCAGGGCGTCCCGTCTGGCTGCGCTTCTGCCCGCCTCGTCAGGGTCCATCTCGCACGAGCCGATACCGCCGGCATCAAGCGACGAGTTGGCGGACCCCGAAACGGGCCCGGAGCCCGGCGTGGCGGTCGCGAGTATGCTCATCGGTTCACCTCGTGCGGCACGGCAAGCGGTCGGGACAGCCCCGGCACTCTATTTGACTGCCTGCGCGGGCTCAGCCTCGGCTCGGCCCAGCGCCCCCGAGAGATAGTCGGCGAGCGTTTTCCTCTTCTCGCGCTCCATGCTCTCGACCACGCTCTTGTATGCCTCGTCGGCTTTCGGCGGCAAGGTATGCGCGATGCCGCGGTGACAGTCGATACAGGTTTTACCGCCTGTCAGTGCTGTCTGGTGGGTCTTGGAAGCGCGCGGCTCCTGCAGCGTGTAGTCCATGTAATCGAACTTGTGGCAGTTGCGGCATTCGCGGCTGTCGGTGGACTTCATGCGCGCCCATTCGTGCTTGGCCAGCTCGATCCGCTTCTCGTCGAACTTCTCCTTGGTCGAGACGCTGCCCAGCAGGTGATGATAGAGCTCGTTCGAGGCCTGGATCTTGCGGACGATCTTGTGCTGCCACTCCTTCGGAACGTGGCAGTCCGGGCAGGTCGCGCGCACGCCGGAGCGGTTCTGGAAATGAACGGTTCGCTTCAGTTCCTCGTACACGTTCGACTTCATCTCATGACACGAAATGCAGAACTGCTCGGTGTTGGTGAGCTCGAGCGACCAGTTGAACCCGCCCCAGAACACGATGCCCGCGGCGAAGCCCATCGTGAGCAGAGAGCCCAGCGCAACGACTTGCGTCGGCCGCCAGAACCAGTCCCAAGCACGCCGGAGACGGCCTGGTCCGGATGTGGGCTCCATCGGTGTCTTGTCGTGCATGGCCAAGCTCCTCGCCGTCGGGATGCGTTGAATGGGACGCGGCAAGCCGTGCGGCTCACTTCGCCTGCGTCGCGTTCTGGAAGGTATTGTTGACGAGTGGCTTGGCATCGGCCTGCGGCACGTGGCACTGCTGGCAGAAGTAGCGGGTGCCGGCGATCTTATCGAGCCTGACGCCCTGCCGGTCGACGTAGTGCGTCTCCGACACCTTCGGCGCCTTGGCGTCGACGTGACCCGGCCAGTCGTGACAGTTCATGCAGGCATTGTTGGTCGTCGTCACCTGGTAGCCGTCGACCTTGTGCGGAATGAGCGGCGGCTGTTGGCGGTAGGCTCGTCCGAAGCCGCCGGCCGCGACAGACTGCTTCTCGACGTCGGGCGCCGCGTTGGCGCTGTCGAGGGCCTTCTCGCCGCCAAGCGCCTTCAGTTGCACCGCGGCCTCCTGTGCAAGCCCGGCGCCGACCACGACGAGGCTCGCGACCGCTGCGGCGGCGGCGAGGGCGAGAGTGCTGCTATGTAGCCGTTTCATGGTTCGCTCCTTGGGCACGATGGGTGCGCGATGTCGGGCTTCGGGCGCCGCTCAGGCTGCCTCTCGGGTTGCGGCTCGCCTGGGCGCATCAGTGGCGCCGGCGGGAGGGTCCACCCGGCCGTCGAAACGGTGGGTGAAGTGGAAGACGCGCTCGGGGCAAACGTCGACGCAGCGGCCGCAGGCGGTGCAATCGGCGGCCAGGATCACCGGGCCGGCGCCCGTCCGCTCGCCGTTCAGCGCCGGCGAGATGACGTGCATCTCCGGGCACACGGCATAGCAATCCATGCAGTCGTCGCAGCGTGCGCGACCCTTCGCCGACACGCGGACGAGCGCCGTCCGGTTGACGAGACCGTAGAACGCACCGACAGGGCAGACGTGCCCGCACCAGCCGTGCCGCGCGACGAGAAGGTCGACGAGAAAGATCGCCGCCACCGAGATGAGCCCCCACGAGGCGCCGTACACCAGCCCGCGATGCAGCGTCGTGATCGGATTGACGATCTCGTAGGCGATCGTGCCGGTGAGCGCCGCGGCGACGATGATGGCGCCGAGCATCCAGAGGCGCGTCTCGGGCCGCACCTTCCAGTCGGTGTCGATGCCGAGGCGGCGACGCGCCCAGGCCGCGAGATCCGTCACCGGGTTGATCGGGCAGACCCACGAGCAGTAGAGCCGCCCGCCCAGCACGAGATAGGCTCCGAGCACGATCGCGGCGCCGATGATTGCGCTCGCGGCCGGGGTATGGCGCGCGACGAGGCTCTGCAGCAGGACCAGCGGATCGGTCAGCGGCAGCACGTCGAGGGTCGTCGATGATGCCAGCGTCCCCTTGGCGATCCAGATTCCGAGCAGCGGCCCAGATACGAACAGCACCAGGAAACCGGCCTGCGCCAGCCGGCGGAGAACCAGCCAGAAGTGCGCGGTGGCGAAACCGTGGGTGCGCCATGCCTCGCGGCCGGGTGTACGTTGCGTGCTCATCGCGCCACCCCCGGCAGCGTCGGCTCGGGCATGCGGTCGGGTAGATCGACGATGCCGGGCACGATCTCTCGGCCGCCGGCCTTCCTCTTCTCCTCCCACCCGAGCCGGTAGTGCGCGCCCATCTCGCCGCGCGCGAGCGCCACCGGCAGCACCTTGATGGCCGCCACCTCGAGCACGCAGCTCTTCTCGCACTTGCCGCAGCCGGTGCACGCGTCGGCGTGCACGAAGGGCTCGAACACGGCGTGCTTCTGGGTTCGCATGTTGTGGGTGCGCTCGAGCGTGATCGCCTTGTCGATCACCGGGCACACGCGATAGCAGACGTCGCACCGGAGCCCGAGCATGTTGAGGCAGCTCTCGCGGCCGACCAGCGAGGCGGTTCCCATGCGCGCCTTGTCGATCTCCTTCAGGCCAGGCGCCAGTGCGCCGGTCGGGCAGGCCTTGACGCAGGGGATGTCGTCGCACATCTCGCACGGCACGCTGCGGGCGACGAAATAGGGCGTGCCGATTGCCGGGCCGTCGCCAAGCTCGGCGAGCTTCAGCGTCTTGTAGGGACAGGCGCGGACGCAGAGGCCGCAGCGCACGCACGCCGACAGGAAATCGGGCTCTCGGAGCGCGCCGGGCGGCCGCAGCGTCTCGGCCGGCAGCGCTCTGGACTGCTCGCTCACGCCCGCCAGCAGCGCCCCCGCAACGGCCGCGCCCGCGGCGTGCTTGGCCATCTCCTGAAGCGCCTTGCGACGCTTCGGATCGAAACCCTTGCTGGCGTTGCTGTTATCGGTATCGGGCATCGGGGTCCGTCGATTTTGCTGTCCGCTCCCCAGTTCTGGGTAGAGCGGGCTCGTCCAGGAGGTCGAGGCACGCGATGCCGGAGCAAGAGGCGGCCCTCTCCCCATCGAGACGAGCGACGGGGAGAGCGGGTCTCACGCGCTCACGACCTTGCAGGCGCACTTCTTGAAGTCCGTTTCCTTCGAGATCGGACAGGTCGCGTCGAGCGTCAGCTTGTTGACGAGCTGCCCCTCGTCGAAGAAGGCGATGAACACCATGCCGGCCGGCATCTTGTTGCGCCCGCGCGTCTCGATGCGGGTCGTCACCTCGCCGCGCCGTGTCACCACCTTGGCGACCTGGCCACGGTGAAGGTGGCGCTTCTGCGCGTCGTCGGGATGCATGAACAGCACCGCGCTCGGCACCGAGCGATGCAGCTCCGGAACGCGCCGCGTCATCGAGCCGGAGTGCCAGTGCTCGAGCACGCGCCCCGTCGACAGCCAGAGATCGAAGTCGTTGTCGGGCGCCTCGGCTGCGGGCTCGTAGGGGCAGAAGATGATGCGCGCCTTTTTGTCCGGCTTGCCGTAGAACGACACGCCCTCACCCGCCTTGACGTAGGGATCGTATCCCTCGCGGAAGCGCCACAGCGTCTCCTTGTTGTCGACCACCGGCCAGCGGAGCCCGCGCGCCTGGTGATAGAGATCGAAGGGCCCGAGGTCGTGCGCCTTGCCGCGGCCGAACTGCGCGTACTCCTCGAACAATCCCTTCTGCAGATAGAAGCCGAAGCGCTGGCTCTCGTCATTGTCGTGGCCCTGTTGCAGGTCCGCGAGCGGGAACTTGTTCACGACGCCGTTGGCGTAGAGCACGTCGTAGAGCGTCTTGCCCTTGTACTCCGGCTTCTTGGCGAGGAGCTCCTCCGGCCACACCTCCTCCATCTTGAAGTACTTGGCGAACTCCACGGTCTGCCAAACGTCCGAGCGCGCTTCGCCCGGGGCCTTGACCTGCTGACGCCAGAACTGCGTGCGCCGCTCGGCGTTGCCGTAGGCGCCTTCCTTTTCCATCCACATGGCCGTAGGCAGGATCAGGTCGGCCGAGAGCGCCGTCACGGTCGGATAGGGATCGGACACCACGACGAAGTTGTCGGGGTTGCGATAGCCGGGATAGCCCTCGCCGTTCATATTCGGCGCGGTCTGCATATTGTTCGTGCACTGCACCCAGTAGGCGTTGAGCTTACCGTCCTTGAGCATGCGGTGCTGCACGACCGCGTGATAACCGACCTTGTCGGGGAGCGTGCCCTCGGGAAGCTGCCAGATTTTTTCGGTCATCTCGCGATGCTTCGGGTTCGTCACCACCATGTCGGCGGGCAGCCGGTGTGAGAAGGTGCCGACCTCGCGGGCGGTGCCGCAGGCCGAGGGCTGACCGGTCAAGGAGAACGGCCCGTTGCCCGGCTCGGCGATCTTGCCGGTCAAGAGGTGCACGTTGTAGATGAGGTTGTTCACCCACGTGCCGCGCGTGTGCTGGTTGAAGCCCATCGTCCAATAGGAGACGACCTTCTTCTTCGGGTCGGCGTAGAGCTTGGCCAGCCGCTCGAGCTTCGCGGCGTCCACGCCCGACAGCTTCGCCGTGTACTCGAGCGTGTACTTCGACACGAGCACCTTGAACTGGTCGAAGGTGATGTCGGCCATGCCGGCCGGGTCCTTGGCGCCATCCTTGCCCGCCTTGTGCGAGGCATTGACCGCTTTCACCTCGAGCTCGTGCGTGGGGCGCAGGCCGTAGCCGATGTCCTCCACTGTGTGCGTGAATGCCGTGTGTTTCTCGACGAACTCCTTGTTCACCGCGCCGGACTGGATAATGTGGTTGCAGATGTAGTTGAGGATCGCGAGATCGGACTGCGGCGCGAAGATCAGACCGTTGTCGGCGAGCTCGAACGAGCGGTGCTCGAAGGTCGAGAGCACGTGCACCTCGCAACCTTCGTGCGTCAGCTTGCGATCGGTGAGGCGCGACCACAGGATCGGGTGCATCTCGGCCATGTTCGCGCCCCACAACACGAACGCATCGGC
>CAYYGO010000091.1:0-7284 GCA_964471635.1 uncultured Hyphomicrobium sp. | reverse complement strand
CACAGGAGTGTGTGCGGCGACGTTCGCGGAATGGCAGGTGCCGGTCCGGCGCGGGATCGGCTCGGGGCGGCGCGCTCGTCCGCCGGTTTGTCGGCATGCTCGTCCGCCCGGACGGTCCTCCGCAGAGGCGGGCGCCGAAGGCAGACCAGGCACCGCGGCGGGCGCGGTTACATTGTCCGATCATCGGCGGAAGCGTTTGGGCGGTCGACGACGTAACGCGGAGATGCGCGCGAAGCGTCGGGGGCTGGTCGGGCAGCGTGCCGACGACTGGCGTGGGGTGCGGCGTGGCGTCTTGAAGACCGGAGCGCTCCGGCGGCGATCCATCTCGGGTCGAACAGTCCGAGGGCAATCCGAATGCGTGCTGTGGCAGACGGGCAAACGGAACAAGGACGCATGGACGAGATCCATCTGGATCGACGCGCGCTGCTCGAAGGCGCGGGACTGCTTGCCGCGGCCGTGGCAGTTGCTCACCTCGCGCCCGCGCTGACTGCCGCCGCGGCCGACGAGGCGGTCGAGCCGTTTCTGGCCGACACCGTGCGAAAGCTGGCCGAGAAGCTGGCCCAGAAGCCCTACGCCAAGCCGGCGCTCGATGTGCCCGAGCCGTTCAATAAGCTCAGCTACGACCAGTATCGCGACATCCGCTTCCGGGTCGAGCAGTCGCTGTGGCGGCCCGAGAAGCTCGAGTTCGAGGTCCAGATGTTCCCGCTGGGCTTCCTTTACGACGTGCCGGTCGAGATCTTCTCGGTAGAGGGCGGCAAGGCGCGACCGCTGAAGGCGGACGGCCGCGTGTTCGCGCTCGGTCCGCTCATTCCCAAAGGAACAGAGGCCGCACCCTATGCGTTCTCAGGCTTCCGCGTGCACGGCCCGATCAACCGGTCCGACTACTTCGACGAGTTCGTGGTGTTCCAGGGCGCGACCTACTTCCGTGCCGTTGGCCGTGGTCAGCATTACGGCATGTCGGCGCGCGGCCTCGCGATCAACACCGCGCGGCCGGGCGGCGAGGAGTTCCCGCTGTTCCGCTCGTTTTGGATCGAGAAGCCGCAGCCTGGCGCCTCGGGAATCACGGTGCACGCATTGCTCGACAGTCCGTCGACGACGGGCTGCTATCGGTTCGTCGTGCAGCCCGGGCCGGCAACCGTGGTCGATGTCGAGCTGACGCTGTTCCCGCGTCAGCAGATCCAGCATGTCGGCATCGCCCCGCTGACCAGCATGTTCCTGCATGGCTCGGCTCATCGGCGCATTCTCGGCGACTTCCGCCCCGCCGTGCACGACAGCGAGGGATTGGCGCTCCTTAACGGCAAGGGCGAACGGCTCTGGCGTCCGCTGACCAACCCGAAGAAGCTCCAGACCAGCGCCTTCCTCGATCGTGACCCGAAGGGTTTCGGACTCAGCCAGCGTGATCGCGACTTCGGCACGTTCCAGGATCTCGAGGCCAAGTACGGACAGCGGCCCACGGTGTGGGTCGAGCCGAAGGGCCCATGGGGCGAGGGATACGTCGAGCTGATCGAGATCCCGGCCGAGGAGGAGATCCACGACAACATCGTCGCTTACTGGAAGCCCTCGAAGCCGCTCGACCCCGACAAGTCGCACTCTTTCGCCTACCGCCTGCATTGGACCGATGTGGTGCCCGTGGCGTGGCCGGGGGCGCGTGTCGCGAAGTCGCTCGTCGGCACCAACCGCAAACCCGGCGTGCAGCTCTTCGTGATCGATTTCGACGGACCGGCGGTGAAGGAGCTGCGCGATCTGCCGGTCGCCGAGGTCAGCGCCAGCGCCGGCAGTCTCGCCCACGTCGTGGTGCAACGCAATCCGGAGCTGCCCGGCGTGCGCGTCAGCTTCGAGCTCAACACGGGTGGCTCCGAGCTGATCGAGCTTCGTCTCGGGCTCAAAGCCGGCGACCAGCTCCTCTCGGAGAGCTGGCTCTACCGCTGGACCAGGGTCTGAGCGAGAAGGAGCGCGTCATGGCCGTCCAGACCCTCAGCGCGATGGATGCCAGCGACCCGTCGCTGATCGGGCCCGAGCAGCCGCTGGCCATGCCCGAGCAGGATTTCACGCGGCCGTCCGCGGGTGCCGTGCCTCGGCGGCTAAGGCCGGCGAGCTGGGTCGCCAAGGCGGCCATCGCGTTTGGTGCCGTGCTGCTGACCGCGGCCTTCGCGAGCGAACTCTACAATGTGCTGGCATTCGTGCGCATGACGCCGATTCAGCTTGTCTTCCTGGTGCTGTCGACCCTGGCCTTCGGATGGATCGCGCTCGGCTCGCTCAGCGCCGCAATCGGCTTCTTGCCGCTGTTCGCAGGCGAGGTAGCCGACACGATCGACATTCCGCCGGCCGCCGGTCCGCTGACGGCGCGCACGGCGCTGCTCTTCCCAGTCTACCACGAGGACCCGGCCCGCATTGCGGGCACCATAGAGGCCATCGCGGAGGATCTTTGCGCCCGCGGCCATGGAGCGATGTTCGAGGCCTATGTGCTGTCCGATACGCGCGGGTCGGAGGCGGGCGCTGCCGAGGAGGCGGTCTATGCCGCGCTCCGTGAGCGGCTTTCCGGCCGGCTCGCCGTCCACTACCGGCGGCGGCGCGAGAACGCGGGCCGCAAGGCCGGCAACATCAAGGACTGGATCGAGCGCTTCGGCGCGGGCTACCCGTGCTTCGTCATTCTCGACGCCGACAGCGTGATGGCGGGCGAGACGCTCGTACGGCTCGCGCGGGCCATGGAAGCGGATCCGGGCGCGGGCCTCATCCAGACCGTGCCGCGCCTCGTGGGTGGCAGCACGCTGCTGCAGAGGCTGCAGCAATTCGCCTGCAACATCTACGGCCGTGCGGTCGCCGCAGGGATCGCGTTCTGGCACCGCGACCAGGGCAACTACTGGGGTCACAACGCCATCATTCGCACCGCCGCCTTCGCCGGCTCGTGCGGGCTGCCGACGCTGCCCGGCCGTCCGCCGTTCGGCGGACACATCCTATCGCACGATTTCGTCGAGGCGGTGCTGCTGCAGCGCGCGGGGTGGGGCGTGCACATGGCGCCCACCATCGAGGGCAGCTACGAGGGCATGCCGCCGAGCCTCGTCGATCTTGCGGTGCGCGACCGGCGCTGGGCGCAGGGCAACCTGCAGCATCTCGGCATCGTCGGTGCACGCGGCCTGACGACGATGGGCCGGATCCATCTGACGATGGGTGCTTGTGCCTATCTCGTGTCAGCGGTGTGGGGCCTCTCGCTGGCCGTCGGACTGGTGCTGGCATTGCAGGGCCAGCAGATAATCCCGAGCTACTTCCAGGATTCGAAATCGCTGTTTCCCGTCTGGCCTGTTATCGACCCGGGTGCGGCGTTGCGGCTTTTCCTTGCCACGATGGCGGTGGTGCTGCTGCCAAAGGGGCTCGGATTGCTGCTCGAGATGAAACGGGCGCTGACGGCGCGCGAGGTCGGCGGACCGGTCCGCGCACTGGCCGGTGTCACCACCGAAACGGTGTTCTCGATGCTGATCGCGCCGATCCTGATGGTCACCCAGTCGGTCGCCGTGTTCCAGATCTTCCTCGGTCTCGACAGCGGCTGGAAGGCGCAGAGGCGCAACGACAGCGGCATCGCGTTTCGCGAGGCTCTGGCGTTCCACTGGCGGCACGTGACGCTCGGCCTCGTCATGGCCTGGATCTGCTACGAGGCCTATCCCGAGTTGCTGGCCTGGATGGCGCCGGTGCTGGCTGGTCTCATCGGGGCGGCGCTGTTGAGCTGGGTTCTGGCGCGGCCGGCGGGGCCGGTGTCGTCGGCGATCCTATCGACGCCCGAGGACCGGAACCCGCCGTCGATCCTGACGAACACGGATGCGCGGGCGGCCGAGTGGGCCGAGCGCATCGCGGAGACGCTCGCGGCGCGGCCGGGCGGAACGGCGCTGCCGCGGGCCGCCGAGTAGGCGGGCTGGCCGCATCACGCGTCGCTGCCGCCGCGGCTGCTGCCCTGCTGGCCTGTTGTGGCCTCCGGCTCTTCGGCGCGGCGCTCTTTGCGGAACAGCTCGGCAACGAGGTCGCGGACCCGCACGCGCCCCGCCTCAAGGTAGGGCACGGGCCTCACGAGATCGATCGCCGCCACGCCGATACGCGCCGTGAGCGCGCCGTTGAACGCGCCCTCGCCAAGCCGCTGCGACAGCCGCCGCAGCACGTCCTGGCTGATGAACTGGCCGAAGAGGTCGTCGGTCAGCGCCACCCCGCCGCTCGCCACGAGGTGGGCGAGCACCATCCGCGCGAGGCGCAGCGAGCCGGTGGTGCCGGGCCGTCCGCCGTAGAGGCCGGCCAGCGCCCGTAGCATGCGCACGTTCTCGACCAGCACGAACGACATGGTGACGAGCATCATCGGGCTCATGGCGCTGACCACAGCGACACGGCGGGCCGACTTCAGGATCGTGCGGCGCGCCTCCTGGTCGAGCGGTGCGACGAGCTCGCGGTCGGCCAGCGCCAGAAGCTCCCCCGCATCGCGTACGTCGCGTGCATGCTCGTCGAGGCGGGCCAGTGCCCACCGGCAGTCGGCGCGCCCCGCATAGAGTGCTGCAAGGCCCTGCACCACCTCGCGCTCGCGCTTCGGGTCGGGTCTGCGAACGGCATCGTCGGCGCTCTTGCGCAGAGCCTCGAGGCGGCGCAGTCGGGCGAGGCCGAGCAACTCGCGAGCCAGGATGGCGAGGAGCGACAGAACGATGACCGCGGCGAGCGCTGTCGCGGTCCAGCCGACCCAGTCCTCGCGCGCCAGCGCCACCGAGACGAAGCGCGTGAACCAGACGCCGGCTGCCAGGGACGCGAGCGCCGCCGCTGCTGCCATCATCAGCGCGCCCCAGCCGATGCCGCGCTTCAGATCGGCGATGGTCGGCCGCGGCCGGTCGGGGTGGGCGGGTCGCGCCGCGCCGCGCCTGCTCTCCGCCGCGTCGGCGCGCGCGCGGTCGCGGCCCCGCGTCGGCGGGTCGACCGCGGCCGGCTCGACGAGGCGCGGATCGTGGACGTCGAACACCTGCGGCTTCCGGGGCGAGCGGGTATCGGTCATGCGAGCCTGTCCGAAAGGAGGATGTCGAGGGCGCGGTCGAGGCGGATGTGAGGCGCAGGCGGAACCTCGCCGCCGGAGTCCACTGCGCCGAGACGGCTCGGACGGAAGCGAAGGAAGCGGACGGCGGTGTCGGTCTCGGGCGCCCAGGCGGCATCGAAGACCCGCTGCGTGTCCTCGGGAAGATCGCCGGGAAAGATCGCCGCCTCGCTCCGGCCGTCGAACGTCCGCCCGCCGAGCGTCTCGCCGGGCATAGGCACGCCGACCACGAGCGGCAGGGTTTCGCCCTTCTCGCGCACCTCCGCCTCGCGGGTCGAGCGCAGCGCGGCGAGCGCGATCACGTGCACCTCGGCGCCCGCCCCCGTGGCCCGCGCAGCCGCCCGCTCGGTGAGCTGGGTCAGGATCGCCTCGAGACGGTCGTGACTGGAGGCGGGCAGGTGATCGACCTTGGTGGCGGCGATGACGAGCCGGTCGACGCGCCGCCCCATCAGCCGGTAGAGCCAGTGGCGCATGCCGGGCCTGAACGCGCGCAGCACGCCTTCGAGCGCGCGCTCGAGGTCTTTCACCGCCGCCGCTCCCCGGTTGACGGCGCCCAGCGTGTCGACGAGCACGATCTGCCGGTCGAGGCGAGCGAAATGGTCGGCGAAGAACGGGCGCACCACCTTGGTCCGATAGCTTTCGTAGCGGCGGGCCATGAGCCGGGCGAGTGCGGGGCGATCGGCTGCGGCAGCGGCGGGCAGCGGGAAGAACGTGAGCATTGGCGAGCCATCGAGGTCGCCCGGTGTCAGGAAACGGCCTGGACCCGCGGTCGCGAGCCCGTTGTCGGCGGCGCGGCCCGCCTCGAGATAGCGGGTAAAGATAGCGGCGCCGCGGATCGCCGCTTGCTCGGGGTCCTCGTCGGCGGGTAGCGCCGCGACGTGGTCCAGAAAGTCGCGCGCCGCATCCGGCCGGTCGCGGGCCAGCGTGAGCGCCTCGGCCGACCAGGCCGGGTAGTCGAGGTCGATCAACGCCAGGTCGACGAGCCATTCGCCGGGATAATCGACGATGTCGATGTGCAGGCGTGCCGGCCCGAGCATCCTGCGCAGCGCCCGCGACGGCTGGTACTCGACGGTGACGCGCAGCTCCGAGATGCGGCGCGTGCTCTCCGGCCACTCGGGTGGGTCGCCGGATAGCGCCCGGACGTGGCCCTCGTAGTCGAACCGCGGCACGGCGTCGTCGGGCTGAGGCTCGAGGTAGGCGCGCAGGATGCGCCCCTCGGCATGCGGCGCGAAGAACGGCAGTCGCCCGCCGGAAATGAGGTTGCGGACGAGGGCGGTGATGAACACGGTCTTGCCGGCCCTAGCGAGGCCCGTGACCCCGAGCCGGAGGGTCGGGGTCAACAGGTCCGAGACATAGAGGCCAGCGGTGCGGAGCGTGTCGGCGGTGGTTTCGGGTATGTCGGGCAAACGCAAAGGGGGGACCTCCAGGGTCCCCCACTCATGAAAGATCTTCGTGCCCGCCGCAAGGCAGCGCCGGCGATCGAGGAGCCACTTGGCCAGGGCCGCACCGCGTGCCCGGTCTGGCGGCCGATCGGTGCCAGCGCGCCGGCCTGATCGTGAGCCGGTCCCCCAGAAAGCGTCCGTCAGCCGTAGAAGACGACGGCCACTCCGGCACCCATGACCACGAGCCCCATCACCACGATGGTGCCGCTGCGGATGATCTCGCTCATGTCACGCTCCACTCCGTCCAACCGGCGTCGATCCTGCATCTGCAGTGCGCCATATCGTGGACAGAATACGCGCCAGGCGCTGAAACTTTCCTGAAGCCCGCCTTCATCTGGCGTTCATCGGCGGGCATGCGGATCGACTGTGTCTGCAACCCGTCAACCCGTGCTCCGGCGCGCGGGCCGGTACGCGAGGACGCGCAGACCTGTTCTACTCGCCGCCCTTCCGCCGCGCCATGAAGGCGAGCCTTTCCAGGAGGTGGGCGTCCTGCTCGTTCTTGACCAGGGCTCCGGCGAGCGGCGGCACCAGCTTTCGCGCGTCCGTCTCGCGCAGCGTCTCGATTGTGACGTCCTCCGACAGCAGCAGCTTCAGCCAGTCGAGGAGCTCCGACGTCGACGGCTTCTTCTTCAGCCCAGGCACTTCGCGGATTTCGTAGAAGATGCGCAGTGCCTCGCTGACGAGGCGGCCTTTGAGGCCGGGGAAGTGCACCTCCACGATCGCGGCCATGGTGTCGGCGTCGGGGAAGCGGATGTAGTGGAAGAAGCAGCGGCGCAGGAACGCGTCGGGCAG
>CAYYGO010000090.1:0-7589 GCA_964471635.1 uncultured Hyphomicrobium sp. | reverse complement strand
CGACCGCCCGCGCCTGCCTCTGTCGCTCCTCAATCGTGCCGGGGCCGTCCGAACACGCCGAGCCGCATGCCGGCGTAGCTCGCGAACATGGCGACGAGCGAGGCGAGGAACAGTGCCGTCATCGGGCTTGTCTCGGGTCGCATGAGCAGGATCAAGGCATAGAGCCCGTAGTTGAGCGCAGCCGCGCTCCAGGCCACGGCCACATAAGCCACGAACTCGGCCAGCGTCGGCGGGCTCGTGACACGAAACGTCAGCCGTCGGTGCGCCTGCCATGCCACGCCGGTGGCCACCAGGATCGAGCCTACGCGCGACAGAAGGGGCCCGAGCCCCGCGCCGTACATCAGCGCCGCGAGAACGGCCGCGTCGGTGGCAAACGCAATGATACCGGCAACGAGGAAGCCGCCCAGATGTCGTATGATGGCTCGGTGAGCGAAGGTCCCGTCGGCAACCGCCGCGTCCGGCTCCCTGGGGCGGGCTGTCATCGCACGGCCTCTCGCTCTGCTATCCAGTCGACCGGCGGGCCGTCGACGCTCCGGCTCGGCCGCCAAAGCCGCCCGGCATAGGGATCGGCAGCGAGCGCCTCGAGCTCGGCCGCACGCCGCGTCGTGACCGGATCGAGACCGCGCAACTCGGAATCGACATGACCCGGGTGACACATGACGAGGTGCAGCGGGCCGCCCAGCGTGCCGGCGGCGGCGAAGTCGCGGACCGCGCTCGCCGGGTCGAAATCGGTGACGCCCGCGAAGCTGTCGTTGGTCGGAAATCCCGCGGCGCGCAAAAGGGTGCCGAAGCCGCGCGACAGCCACGAGAGCGCCATCGCTTTCGGGATCGCCCGCCCGCCCCGCGCGAAAATGCTGCGCAGGCTGTCGGTCGGATCGCGAACCAGCGGCGGGCGGGCGTAGCGGCGCGCCGCGAGCGCTGCGATCACGCCGTCGCGAACGCCTGTCAGCGCGTGTGCATGCTGATGGCCGTCGACGTGGTCGGGCGCGAACCCCATCGCCGCCTCGAACCGCTCCAGCTGGCGCGTCGTCTCGGCAGCGATCTCGTCGGCGTCGATCCGGCCCTTCAGCGCCTCTGCCGTGAGGTCGCCGATGCTCGGCAGCCGACCGCCCGGCGCCAGCTTCGGCATCGGCCCGACCGGCGCGCCGAGCGTCAGGTTCAGATGCAGGCCGGCCGCCACGCGATCGCGCACGGCAGCGAGCCGCGGCGCATCCTGCGTCCAGTGCGGCGTCGTCACGAAGGCGCTCGTGGCGGCTATGCGCCCCCTTTCGGCAAGCTCGAGGATGCCTGCGGTCACGCCGCCGGTCATCGCGTAGTCGTCCGCCGTCAGCACGATGCGGCTAGTGGCCATGGTCCGCCGTCCTGCCGGTCTGCCCGTTGCCGGCGTGCTGCGGCTCCGCTGTCGTTCCCGCGGGATCGGGCGCGGCGAGCCCGATCTCCTCTTGCACCAGGAACAGCGGCCGCGCCTTCACCTCCTCGTAGATCCGGCCCAGGTACTCGCCGATGATGCCGAGCGAGATGAGCTGCATGCCGCCCAGGAACAGGATCGATACGATGAGCGACGGAAAGCCGCGCAGGTCGGTGCCGAACAGGATCGTCCGCACCAGGAAATAGAGCATGTAGAGCAGGGCCACCATCGATACCGCGAGCCCGATCACCGACCAGATCCTGAGCGGGATGGTCGTGAACGATGCGATGCCGTCGATCGCGAACCGGAACAGGCGGCGTAGCCGCCAGCGCGATCCGCCGCCGTCGGCGCGATCGGGCACGTGGAACTTGATGCCGGTCGAGCGGAAACCGATCCAGGCGAACAGACCCTTGTTGAACCGCGACCGCTCGCCCAGCCGGTTCATGGCGTCCGCCGCCCGTCGCGACAAAAGCCGGAAGTCGCCTGCGTTCTCGGGCAGCGGCGTGCCCGAGAGCACGCGGAACATGCGATAGTAGACGCCCGAGACGAGGCGGCGCAGCGGGCTGTCGGCGGCGCGGTCGAAGCGCTGGCCGTAGACGTCGTCGTAGCCTTCGCGCCAACGCGCAATCATCTCAGGAATGAGTTCGGGTGGATGCTGCAGGTCGGCGTCCATCAACACCACTGCCGCGCCCCGCGCATAGCGCAGTCCGGCCGCGACCGCGATCTCTTTGCCGAAGTTGCGGCTCAGCGCTACCGACTTCACGCGCGGGTCGACGGCATGTGCCGTCCGCAATGCCGTGAGCGTGCCGTCGGTCGACCCGTCGTCGACGAAGATGATCTCGAAGTCCGCGCCGGTTCCTTCGAGCACCGGCACCAGGCGGCCGAGCAACTGGCGCAGCCCGTTCGCCTCGTTGAGCACCGGAATGACCACCGACAGCAGTGTCTCGGCGCCCCGCGTAGTCGTCTCGGCGCGCGACCGCTCGCCGGGCAGGGATGTCGCCAGGGACGGACGGACGGGGACGGGCGTCGCCGATCCGGATGTCATCGGACCGGTTGTTGCCGGGCTCGAGGCCGCGTGGCTCGGTATGGGCGAAGCGGATGCTGGCGGATGGCTGTGCAAGGAGTTTGCGCCACTTTACGTTGTGCTTGAGTGCCTGCTAATTATGCAGAGTAGCTCCCATTCGCCCCTGGCGCACGCTCCTTGCGCACGCTGGGTCGTCGGGCGCCCCGCGAACCGGCACGTCTTTCCACCGGCACGTCAGCCGTGCAGCCAGTTGCGCCTGAATTGAAGCGACGGACCGAGCCACCAGCCATAGTTCCGGCCAGAGTGCCAGCCGGAGCTCCACTCGGAGCAAGAGTATGCCTTGGACGAGGTTCTGGGAGAAGGACGCCCCTGTCTACGTGAGCGAGCGCCACAAGCGGGCGCACTACGCCATCATCGCGCAAGACGTGCTCCGCTTCGTCGATCATGCGGACGCGAGCGTACTGGACTACGGATGCGGCGAAGCTTGGTCGGCGCCCAGCGTTGCCGGCAATGTTCGCCATCTTTTCCTCTGCGACCGGTCGTCTCATGTCCGCACCGGGCTTGCCGAGCGGCTCTCGGGCGCGCCCAATATCAGCATCCTGACACCGGATGATGTCGTCCGCCTGCCGCCCGCCTCTTTGGACATCATCGTCGTCAATTCCGTCCTCCAATACGTCGGTCAGCCGGCGGCGCGGGAGATGCTGTCCGAGCTCGGTGGCAAGCTCGCGCCGCGCGGCCGGCTGGTGGTCGGCGATATCATCCCGCCGGACCTCGGCGCGCTGACCGATGCGCGCGCGCTTCTTGCGCTGGGCCTGGCCCACGGCTTCTTTCTCGATGCGCTGGTCGGTCTCGCGCGCGCTGCGGCGTCCGACTACGCCCGCACCCGGGCCCGGCACGGGCTGACCCGCTACACCGAGGAAGCCTTCGTCGCGCTGGCGAGCGAGGCCGGCCTCGATGCCGTCCGTCATCGGCCGAATCTCGGGCACAATCCCCACCGTTTGACCTTCGTGGCGAGAGCTGCCGGCGCCGCCGTCAAGCCATCCCTGGTTGGCGCACCAACCGGTTAACCCAGTAAGCATCTTCGCCCATTCGGGGCGATTGAAATCCAACCCCAGCCTAGTATAGCGCATTGCAGCATTGGGGCGCCGGACGCGCGGAGCGGCGGGCGACAGGCTTCGGGGAGGCATTGACCGTGAACATTTGCATGATCGGCGCAGGCTACGTCGGCCTCGTCTCGGCAGCCTGCTTCTCCGAATTCGGCTGGCATGTCACGTGTGTCGACAAGGATCCGCAACGGCTGGCCGAGCTGGCGCGCGGGCAGTCGCCGATCTACGAGCCGGGTCTCGACGACCTTCTGGAGCGCAACATGAAGGCGGGGCGCCTCACGTTCACCGGCGATCTCGGCCCGGCCGCGCGCGATGCCGACATCGTGTTCCTTGCCGTCGGCACGCCGATGCGCCGCGGCGATGGCCACGCCGATCTCTCCTACGTCTTTTCCGCGGTCGAGGAGCTGGCCGGCCATCTCGACGGGTACACCGTCATCACCACCAAGTCGACGGTCCCGGTCGGCACCAGCCGCGAGATCGAGAAGCGTCTCAAGGCGCTCCGTCCCGACGGCGACTTCTCGGTCTGCTCCAATCCCGAGTTCCTGCGCGAAGGCTCGGCGATCCAGGACTTCACGCACCCCGACCGCGTGCTGGTCGGCACCGACGACGAGCGGGCGCGCAAGCTCATGGAGCGTCTCTACAAGCCGCTTTCGATCCGCAATGCCCCGGTTGTGTTCGTCAGCCGCGAGTCGGCCGAGCTCGCCAAGTACGCGGCCAACGCCTTCCTGGCCCTGAAGATCAGCTTCATCAACGAGGTCGCCGATCTGTGCGAGGAGGTCGGTGCCGACGTGCAGGAGGTTGCCAACGCCATCGGCCGCGACCGCCGCATCGGCGACAAGTTCCTACATCCCGGCCCCGGCTACGGCGGCTCGTGCTTCCCGAAAGACGTCTCGGCCATCATCCGCACCGGACGCGAGCACCGCACGCCGCTGTCGATCATCGAGCAGGTCGAGCGCGTCAATCACGAGCGCAAGATCGCCATGGCGGCGCGCGTCGAGAAGGCGCTCGGCGGCTCCGTGCGCGGCCGGACGATCGGCATCCTCGGCGTGACTTTCAAGCCGAACACCGACGACATGCGCGACGCGCCGAGTCTCGTCATCGTGCCTATGCTGGTCGAGCGGGGCGCGACGCTGAAGGTGTTCGACCCGCAGGGCCGCAAACACGCCGAGCCGATGCTGCCCGGCGTGACGTGGTGCGACGGGGCCATGGAGGCACTCGATGGTGCCGACGCCGCCGTCGTCGTGACCGAGTGGAACGAGTTCCGCGCCCTCGATCTCGAGGCGATGCGCGAGCGCATGGCCGGCAACGTCATTGTCGACTTGCGCAACGTGTTCCATCCTGCGCAAGCGCGTGCGGCTGGCTTTGTCTACTCGAGCATCGGGCGGGTGTGAGCGGATAGCACAGCGCGCGTCCCAATACCCCACCGCCGTCCGGGCACGCCCCACCTCCTGACCGAGCACCACCTGACCGAGCCCCGCCCGTCGCTCCGCCAGGCGGCGCCGCGGCGGGCAGTCCGGCGGCCCGGTTTCGTCGATCTTGGCCCGAAGCCTCAGAGGTGCACAGAATCAAAGCTCGCGCTGCAACAGCGCTGAGCTCGGCGAAAATCGCGTGCAACAGTGCGGCGAACCAACAGCTTTCGATCTCGCCCGACGCGCGTCGCGTTGCCAGACATGCCCGGCAATGCGATACACCGCGTTGCCTAGCTGCGGGTGTATCACCATGACCTACGCGATAGTCGCTTTGCTGATTCTCGGCCTCTCGCTGTCCGGCTGCGCCAACGACACGGCGTCCGTGAGACTCATTCAGTCCGAGGAGCCGCTCAAAGCCAACACGGTGCCGGACTTCTACAAGGTCGGCGTCGCGGATCGGATCAACCGGCTCCAAGGCGGCAATCCAAAGGTGCTCGAGCTGCGGATCGGCGCGCCGTCAAAAGCGCTGATCGGCACTGCGTCGTCCGTCGAAGTAGCGGCCAAGATCGCAGCCGTTGTCTCGATCGGAGATCCGCCGACGCGGTGCTACATTGTCGACTTCATCAGAGAAGCAGCCGCATCCGACCTGAAGCCGGCTCAACTCGACGGTTGCTCGGACGGCATGGAAGACATGTTGGCATTCTACCGGGCGCGGTATCCCGGTTGAGCGATCGGACATACGCCGACATGGGCGCCGGTGGTCGACCATCGCGCCAGACCGTATCTCATCGGACACACACCCTTCAATCCAATGAGAGTACTGCAAGCCCTTGTCGCCAACGGTCTCGGCCGGCCGCGTTCAAAGCTGCTCCACCGCTCACCGCTCGCGGAACGCCTTGGCGAACTGGTCGGCAACCGGCTTCCAGAGGTAGCTCAGCGCCGTCCGGTCGCCGGTCCGGATCTGCACCTCGGCCGGCATGCCCGGCACGAGCGTCAACCCGTCGAGTCGCTTCATCTGGTCCTCGGGTAGCTCGACACGCGCCAGGTAGTAGCTGATCCCAGACTGCTGTTCGGTGATCACCTCGGGCGAGATGCGCGTCACCACGCCGTCGACCTCGGGCGTGGTCCGCTGGTTGAATGCCGGGAACCGCACCGCCGCCGACCGGCTGGAGCGCGCCTGGTCGATGTCCTGCGGCGCGACACGCGCCTCGATGACGAGCTTCTCCGTCTGCGGCACGATGATCATCACGGGCTCGCCCGGGTTGATCACGCCGCCGACCGTGTGGACCGCGAGCTGATGCACCACGCCATCTTGAGGCGCGCGAATATCGACGCGGCGCAGCTGATCCTCTGCCGCGACCTTGCGCTCCACCAGCTCGGCCTCGCGCGCCTGGATCTCGCGCAGCTCCTTGACGATCTCGGTGCGCAGCTCCTGGTCGATCTGCACCAGTTGAACCTCGATCTCGGCGATCCTGCCCTTGCCCTGGGCCGCGGCGGCCTGAAGCTGCGCCTTCTCGCCGTCGAGCCGCGCCGTCTCGCGCCGCAGCGACATCATCTTCTGGGATGTGACGAGCTTCTCCTTCTCGAGCGGCTTCAGCGATTCGAGCTCGGCGGCGATGAGCGAAATCTCTTGCGCTTTCGCGTCCATTTGCTTCAGCACGCCGTAACCTTCCTCGCGGAGCTGCAGGATGCGCTCCCTGAGCTGCGCCTTCTGGCTTTCGCGCGACTCGCGCCGACTCTCGAAAAGACTCTGCTCGCCCGACACGATTTCGCGGACCGACGGGCTGTCGAGGCGGCCCTCGAAAAGCGTTGCGACGCGGATCTTGTCCTTGTTGTCGCGCTCGGCCTTGAGCCGCTCGGTACGGCCGGCGAGCTCGTCGAGTTGCTTGACGATCACCTGCAGGTTGGCTCGCGTGACCGTCTCGTCGAGCTGCATCACGAGATCGCCGGCCTTCACCGCGTCGCCGTTCTTGACCTTGATCGCGCCGACGATGCCGCCGTGCAGGTGCTGCACCTTTTTGACGTTGCCATCGACCACCACCGATCCCGGGGCCAGCACGGCACCCGACAGCGGTGTGGTGGCGGCCCAGCCGCCGATGCCGCCGACCAGTATGAACACCACCAGCGAGCCGCCGAATACGTAGGGTCGCACGTCGGAGCTTGCGGACGCCGTGGGGCCCGCGGTCTCGTGTCGCTGTTCGCTCATCGCTTGCTCCTCGCCTCGGACGTGCTCTTGATCCTATCCGGAACGCTTCCGCACCGGTCGTGCCTGAGTTCGTGGCCGTCCACTGCCACGCGCTCCATCAATGACCTCGCGGCGGGGCGGTGGGGTCGCCCGGCTCGTGAGGATGCGGCGGGTGCGGTGGCGTTTGAGGCGGCTGCGAGTGCTCCCCGTCGGTCGCGAACCGCAGCGGAATGCGCGACACCTTCCGCAGCACCTCGTCGCGCGGACCGAAGCCCTGCACGGTGCCGGCATTGATCGCCAGCACCTGATCGGTCGCAGCCAGCACGGCCGGCCGGTGCGCGATAATGACGACAATGCCGCCGCGCTTGCGCACGGACATCATCGCCTCCATCAGCGCCCTCTCGGGAGTGGGCGGGAGTGCCGGTGTTGGGTCCATTGGGGTCGTGGGTGGAGTATA
>CAYYGO010000089.1:0-7914 GCA_964471635.1 uncultured Hyphomicrobium sp. | reverse complement strand
CGAGACGTTCGGCGTCGGCACGCGGATGGCGGTGCCGTCGAGGCGGCCGTTGAGCTCGGGGAGCACAAGGCCGACGGCCTTCGCAGCGCCGGTCGAGGTCGGGATCATCGAGAGTCCCGCGGCGCGCGCCCGGTAGAGATCCTTGTGCATGGTGTCGAGTGTCGGCTGGTCGCCTGTGTAGGCGTGGATGGTGGTCATAAAGCCCTTGTCTATACCGACGAGGTCGTGCAGCACCTTCGCCACCGGGGCAAGGCAGTTCGTCGTGCACGACGCGTTCGAGACCACCATGTGGTCCTTGGTGAGCTTTTCGTGGTTCACGCCGTAGACGACGGTCAGGTCGGCGCCGTCGGCTGGAGCGGACACCAGCACGCGCTTGGCACCCGCCGCGAGATGTGCCGACGCCTTGTCCTTGGCCGTGAAAATGCCGGTGCACTCCATCGCGACGTCCACACCGAGCGCCGCCCACGGCAGTTCGGCCGGGTTCTTTATGGCGGTGACCTTGATCGGTCCCATGGACAGGCCGCCGGCCCGCACGGTCAGCGTGTCACCCGCTACCTCGACCTCGCCGGGGAAGCGTCCGTGCACGCTGTCGTAGCGCAGCAGATGGGCATTGGTCTCGATTGGTCCGAGATCGTTGATGGCGACCACCTGGATGTCGGTGCGCCCGCTCTCGACGATGGCGCGCAGCACATTGCGCCCGATGCGGCCGAATCCATTGATCGCGACTTTGACTGCCATCCTGACCTCCGGCGGGTGCTCGATGAACTGGTATGACATGGGTTTGCTGCGTTGCGGCAAGGACGTACACCCGCGCCAAACCTCCCGCCCAAGCAAAGCGGCGCCATTAATTCGGCCGGCCCCTGTGATGTCAATGCGTCATCACGCTGGATATTGTTGCAAGAGGTCGAGTTTTGGGCGGCAACCCTAATCCGTGTCAGGACTTTCGGATACTTATCGCGTTGACGATGCCGCAGTGCGGCACATAAGGTGGAGTCGGGGACGCACGAGGCCATCGGCGAGGGCAAGAGCCGGGGGCCTTTTTTGATAGGGGCGGCCTATGGCTCAGCAGCGGGACAGGGCGAAGGCGGGGCGCAAAGAGCCACGCCGAGCCAGGATCGTTTCAGGGGATATTGTTTCCGGGCACGCCGCGCGCGGCGGCGAAGGCGAGCGCGGCGCCGAGGTATCGGCTGGCCAAGGCGCCGGTCGTGCGACCGGACGCGCAGCCAGTCAATCGGCAGGTGACGGTGTCGCGCTGGAGCAACGGATAGCTGTGCTGGAGCATGAGCTCGCGGTTGCCAGGGCTCGCATCTCCGAGCTGGAGGCGGCTCGGGAGCAGGTAGCGAACCGCATTGATTGGGCAATCGATTCGCTCCATAGCTTGCTGGAGAGCGAGGCCTAGGCGTCGGGCCGGGCCTGTCGATGGACAGTGACGGTCGGGTGCGTCTTCTGGGTGCCGCTGTGGACGGAGCCAATGGGGCAGGTCTCGATTACGCTCAACAACCGCACCTACCGCCTCGCTTGCGAGGACGGTGAGGAGGCGCGTCTGTCGGAGCTGGCGCGAGACGTCAAGGCGCGGGTCGAGCGACTATCTCGCGAGTTCGGGCACGCGGCCGACGACCGGCTGCTGCTGATGGCCGCTGTTCTGATCGCCGACGAGCTCATGGATCTGCGCGAGGAGCATCGAGCCCTGCGCGACGCCCACGACGCGGTGCTGACGGCGGCGGCAGAGGTGCTGCGGGAGACCGCCGCCGAGGCGGGAGTGGCGGTGGCCGCCGAGGCGGCTGCAGCGGGATGGAGTGGCGGCTCGGACGAGACGATCCCGGCTGGTGCGCCCGCGTCGAAGCTTCAGTCCGGCGGTCGCCGCTAGGTTGCGTCGGCCTGTGCGGCGTCTCCGGCTGGAGGTCTTCAACAAAATGACAACCATGGTCGGTCTTCGCTGCTGGACTTCTTGGGGATTGTGCCTAAGTTAAAGAGGCTGCGGGGCGCGTTAGAAGCACATGAATCTCCAGGGCCTATAAGATCTGCCTGGGAGCTGTCCCTGGCCGGAGCCGTGGTTCCGGACATATGGCGCCCACCTTACATTTGTAGGGACCCGGCGAGATCAATCGCTTCGACGGCCTCCGCGGCACTTCATCGTCACGACCAGCATCGTCACGACCGTCATCGACAGGACCAGCAGCACGTGTCGGCAAGCCAGCACTGCCCCGCGCGAACGTGTTGTCTGTGGCCCATTCGTCTCTGCGCGCCAAGTTTCGTGGCCACGCACTCAAGTTTCGTGGCCACGCAATACGGCATAGGTCGGGCAAGCGGCGGCTGGGAAATCGGCGGCTGGGCGGCGGGGTCTCGCCTTCGCCAACTCCGGTTGCAACAGGCGGCCGGGCGTCAGGCCTAACGTCGCCACACTGCCGCCGGCGACGGCGCATGCTGTGCCCTTTCGATCTGCTGGACCGATCCGCTGCTGCCATGCCCCACCCTACGGCCGACGACAAAAAGGCCATGCGTCTCTGGGCCCGCGCACGCCGCAGGGAAGCGTTCGCCCGTCATGGCGCTGCGGCAGGGCTGGCGCTGGCGGCACATGGCCTGTCGTTCACCGGAGCGCCGGCAGGGGTCGCCGTGTCGGGGTTCGCCGCCATCGACGACGAGATCGACCCGCTGCCGCTGATGCTCGCTCAGCGAGCCGCCGGAGCCGTTCTGGCGCTACCCGTCATGCAGGGAAAGGGCAAGCCGCTGGTGTTTCGCGCCTGGGTGCCGGGCGATGCGATGAGCGAGACGGCGTGGGGCATTCGCGAGCCGTTGGCCACGGCCGCGGTGGTCGAGCCCGATATCGTGCTCGTGCCGTTGCTGGCGTTCGACGTGACCGGCTTCCGGCTCGGCTACGGCGGCGGCTTCTACGACAGGACGCTCGACCGGCTGAGGTCGCTGAAGCCCGTCACGGCGGTCGGCGTCGCCTACGACGAGCTGAGGGTCGACGCGGTGCCTCATCTCGACTATGACCAGCCGCTCGACTGGGTGCTGACACCCAGCGGCCCGGTGCGCTGCTCAGGACATTGAATGCGATTGTTGTTTCTCGGTGACGTGGTGGGCCGGTCCGGCCGTGCCGCCGTCGTGGAGGCCCTGCCACGGCTCCGCAAGCGCTACGATTTGGATTTTGTCGTGGTGAACGGCGAGAATGCGGCGGGCGGGTTCGGCATCACCGAGCCGATCCTGGTCGAGTTGCTCGATGCCGGTGCCGACGCCGTCACGCTCGGCAACCACGCATTCGACCAGAAGGAGACCCTCGTCTACATCGAGCGGCACCATCGGTTGGTGCGCCCGCTGAACTTCCCCAAGGGCACGCCGGGCCCTGGCGCCGGGCTCTACCCCGCGCGAAACGGCATGGACGTGCTGGTCGTGAACGCCATGGGTCGGATCTTCATGACCGAGCTCGATTGCCCGTTCCGCGCCGTCGATGCCGAGGTGACGGCCTGTGCACTGAAACACGGCGCCGATGCGATCCTGATCGACTTTCACGCAGAGGCTACGAGCGAGAAACAGGCTCTCGCTCATTTCCTCGACGGCCGCGTGTCGGTCGTCGTCGGCACTCACACGCATGCGCCGACGTCCGACGAGCGCGTGCTTCCGGGAGGCACGGCGTACATGTCCGACGCCGGCATGTGCGGCGACTATAACTCCGTGCTCGGGATGGAGATCGAGGAGCCGATCAACCGGTTCCTGACCCGCATTCCGAAGGGCCGGTTCGAGCCCGCGACGGGACCCGCAACGCTCTCCGGCCTTGCCGTCGAGATCGACGACCGAACAGGGCTCGCGACCCGCGTTGCACCCCTGCGGCTCGGTGGCGCTTTGGCACCCGCCGAGCCTGCGATGTGGCTATCCTGACCGTGAGCGGACCGTTGGCAGGCGCTTGACCGTCCCGCATCGGCTCGCGCAATAGTTCTCGGATCACGACAACCCGCATTGCCGCAGGACGCTATGGCCGGCCATTCAGCATTCAAGAACATTATGCACAAGAAGGGCCGGGCGGACGCGGCCCGCGCCAAGATGTTCGCCAAGCTCGGGCGCGAGATCACCGTTGCCGCCAAGCTCGGCATGCCCGACCCGGCGATGAACCCGCGGCTGCGTCTGGCCGTTCAGGCCGCGCGCGCGGAAAACATGCCGAAGGACAACATCGAGCGGGCGATCAAGAAGGCGGCGGGCAGCGATACCGGCAACTACGACGCCGTGCGCTACGAGGGGTACGCGCCGGGCGGCGTCGCGATCATCGCCGAGGCGCTGACCGACAACCGCAACCGCACGGGCGGGGCCATCCGTGCGATTTTCACCAAGCACGAGGGCAACCTCGGCTCGACGGGCTCCGTCAGCCACATGTTCGCTCATGTCGGCGAGATCGCCTACAAGGCCGCGGTCGGCTCGGCGGATGCGGTTCTGGAGGCAGCCATCGAGGCGGGCGCGGACGATGTCGTGTCCGATGCGGCCGGCCATGTCGTGACGTGCCCGTTCGAGATGCTCGGAACTGTGGCCGCCGCCCTCGAAAGGACGCTCGGCGATGCCGAGAGCGTCAAGGCCGTCTGGAAGCCCGGCATCACAACGCCCGTCGACGAGGTGCAGGCCGAGACCATCATGAAGATCATCGCCGCGCTCGAGGACGACGACGACGTGCAGGCGGTGTTCGCCAACTTCGAGGTCTCCGAGGAAGTCATGAAGAAATTGACGGCTGCGTAAGCCGGCGGCGGGCCGAGCTCGGCATCGCGTTGGGGGGGAGGAGCCGCGTCGCAAGCCGGCGCGAGCGACCCGTCTCAGCGCCACCAGATGCCGGCGGCACCCAGTGCGAGGCCGGCAATCACCGCGACGAGCCCGGTCCACCCGGCGACCTGGGCCAGCACGTGCCGGACGCCAAGCCCCGCGACCTTCTTCGCAGCGCCGAGCGTCGAGCCGGTAGAGCGGATCTCGCCCACCCGGTCGGCCAGCTCCCGCTGCAGCACACCCGCATCCCGCTTCCTCACCGCCTCCCAGGCAGCGTCTGTGGCCTGGTCCGTGAGGCTGTGGCGGGCTGCCCAGCGGCGTAGCAGCCAGCCTACGACGAGCAGCGCGAGGCCAGTGGCGAGCAGAACCGGATGGGCAACGGTGGGCAGTGCGGGCATGACGTCGTCTCGGTTGGATGGATGCGTCGGATGAGTGCGTGTGACAGGACTGTCGGAGCCTGCCTGCGTTCGATGGCAGCCGAATGGCGGTCGACGCCGCCGTGCGCCGTTGCAGCTATGCCGCGGAGGCGGCCAATCCGGAGCTTCATCTCGGAGCGGGCGGAGCAAGCCGGGCGAGGTCTATGCTACCGATCGGTTATGGCGCAGAGAACGATTCGCATCATCGGCATTGATCCGGGGCTGAGGCGCACCGGCTGGGGCGTCGTCGAGAGCGACGGTGTGCGGCTCGGCTATGTTGCCTCGGGCCTCATCACGTCCGAGGCCGACGACGACCTCGCTTTCCGCCTGTGCGAGTTGTTCAAGGGGCTGTCGAGCGTGCTCGCGGCATTCTGCCCCGACGAAGCGGCGGTCGAGGAGACGTTCGTCAACGAGAATGCGCGGGCGACGCTGAAGCTCGGGCAGGCGCGCGGCATGGCGCTACTGGCCCCTGCGCTGCAGAGCATTCGCGTCGCCGAGTATGCGCCCAATCTCGTGAAGAAATCGGTGGTCGGCTCCGGGCATGCCGACAAGACGCAGATCCAGGCGATGATCGGATACCTGTTGCCCAAGGCGCGGTTCGACAGCGCCGACGAGGCGGACGCTCTGGCGATCGCCATCTGCCACGCCAACCATCGCACGAGCCTCGCTGCTCGGGCGGCGTTGACGCTTAAGGAGGCGCGGCGATGATCGGGAAGCTGCGAGGCAAGGTCGATGCGGTCGGCGAGAGCCACCTCATTCTCGACGTCAATGGCGTCGGCTACGAGGTTCAGGCGTCGGCGCGGACTTTGCGCAACCTCAAGGCGGGCGACGAGGCAACTCTCACCATCGACACCCACGTGCGCGAGGATGCGATCCGCCTCTACGGCTTTCAGAGCGAGGTCGAGCGGAGCTGGTTTCGCACGTTGCAGAGCGTGCAGGGTGTCGGCGCGAAGGTTGCGCTCGGCGTTCTTGGCGTGCTCGCGCCGGGCGACCTCGCCAATGCCATCGCGCTCGGCAACTGGGCTTCGGTGGAGCAGGCGCCCGGCGTCGGCAAGAAGCTCGCTCAGCGTATTGTCGCCGAATTGAAGGACAAGGCGCCCGCCCTGACCGTTTCGGGCCTCCATGCCCCCGCGGGCAATGCGTCCGGCGGCACCGGTGCGACGGCAGCCACGCCGCAGAGCACGGCTGCGGCAGAGGCGATCTCGGCGCTGATCAACCTCGGCTACAACCCCGCCCAGGCCAGTCAGGCAGTGGCGATAGCCGCCAAGGACCTCGACGCGGAGGCGGACACCGCAAAATTGATCCGCCGGGGATTGAAGGAGCTGGCGCGGTGAGCGAGCGCGGGCCATCGCGCATCCTCGTCGACGCCGATGCCTGCCCGGTGAAAGAGGACGCGCTCAAGGTCGCCGCCCGGCACGCCATCCCGATCAGTTTCGTGGCCAACAGCTGGATGCGGCTGCCCGAGCACCCCCTCGTCGAGCGCATGGTCGTGGATGACGGTCCCGATGCCGCCGACGACTGGATCGCGGCGCACGCCGTTACCGGAACCATCGTCGTGACACAGGACATACCGCTCGCGTCCCGCTGCCTCGCAGCCGGCGCGACGGTGATCGGCAACACTGGCAAGCCCTTCACGGCCGGCACGATCGGGATGGCGCTCGCCATGCGGGATCTGAACCGGCATTTGCGCGAGACCGGGGAGAGCCGTGGCCTCAACCCGGGCTTCACGCCGCGCGACCGCTCGCGCTTCCTCGAGGCGCTGGAGCAGGCGGTGCAGGACATCCGCCGCGGCCGCTGACGGTGGCCGATGCTCCGCATTGCGCTCACGCCGTCCCGTGATGACTGTCTTGCGACAGGCGAGCAACGACGGCGGTCGAATTCCGCGCTACACTTATTGCTAGGAGGGCGGAGAAACCGCCCCCGCAACGTGACAAACTAGGGAGTGGCACACCATGACGTCGTTCTTCCGCCTCGGCCTGTCCGGTATCGGTCTCGCGCTCTTCGCTGGCGCAGCATTGGCCGCCGAGCCCTATGGCACGTGGGTCCGCCCGTCGACCGGCACCCAGGTGAATTTCTATAATTGCGGAGGCAATCTCTGCGCCAAGATCGTCGGCGTGAAGGACGAGTCCAAGAAAAAGACCGTCGGCACCGTCATCATGAGCGGCGCCAAGAAGAGCGGCGACAACAAGTGGCAGGGCAACCTTCTCAACACCGACAACGGCAACACCTATTCGGGCTACGTGACGCTGGAGGGCGGCGGACTGAAGCTCGAGGGCTGCGCACTTGGCGGCGTGCTGTGCTCCGGCGAAACCTGGCAGCGCGTCAAGTAGAGGGACTGCGCGGGCCCTCGGCATCTCCTGGACGTCTTGCAGCGTCGCAGCCGGGGGCCATCCGCCCGGGTCGTCCGAATTGGATTGCTGGCTTGGATGGCCGTCGCGGTGTCCGCGCGGTCATCTCCGGTTGCCAAGGGCGGCCGATTCCGGCACATCTCGGACACGCCCGACCGCGGGTCGGACAGCGGCGCCGTGCGCCGCCAGCCGGGATCTCTCGCCGCGATGACCGACCGCCTCGTTACCGGCGCCAGGAAGGAGACGGACGCCTTCGAGGCGACGATCCGGCCGCAGTCGCTGGCCGAGTTCATCGGCCAGGAGCAGGCGCGGCAGAACCTTGAGATCTTCATCAAGGCAGCGCGCACCCGCGGCGACGCGCTCGACCACGTGCTGTTCGCAGGTCCGCCGGGTCTCGGCAAGACGACGCT
>CAYYGO010000088.1:0-8133 GCA_964471635.1 uncultured Hyphomicrobium sp. | reverse complement strand
TGGCGGAGACGGGGGGATTCGAACCCCCGGTACGCCTTTACAAGCGTACAACGGTTTAGCAAACCGCCGCCTTCAGCCACTCGGCCACGTCTCCTGTCGGCGAAGCATCGGTATAGAGGCCGCTACCGGCCATTGCAAGGCGCGGCGGCGGGTGTTCAGCGCCTTGTCCGACATGATACACGCACAGTCGACATGAGACCGCGCGCGCACCTGCGGCTCGGAACATTCGCAGAGAGTTGCCGATGAGAGCGCCGTCGAGCGATCCCGTTATCCCCGTCCGCGCGCTCCAGCTCGGCGAGCGGATCGATCTCAAAGGTCTCGAGCGCGAGGATGCGTTCTCGAAGAACCCGTTGGCGTTCCGGACCGGCGCGGGCGGCGTCGGAGCTTGCGTGCTGTTCAAGACCGGCGCCGCGGTTTTCATCGGCATGTCCCCGCCCGAGGAGGAGGCGCTGATCGACAGCCTCATGCCGAGGGTCGACCGGGCGCTCGCCGAGCGCGAGAGCGAGACGGCGCAGATCGTGTTGAAAGCGGAGGCGGAGGACCTTCTGACTGCGTCCGGCGCATTCCAGCTCCGCTCGGCCGATCAGGACCGCCTGCTGCTGGTGGCGGAAGCTATGGCGATGAGCGTGGCCATGGCTTACGACGAGCGGCGCATCGCGAAGGCTTTCGATCGCATCGGCCCAGTGGCGCAGAGCCTGACCGAGCGGCGGCTGCCGAGCGGCCCGCAGGCGGCACTGCTCGAGCAGATCGGCGAGGCGCTGACGATCCAGCAGCGGCTGGCGGGTCGCGTCGACCTCGACGACAAGCCGGACGTGCTGTGGGACCATCCCGAGCTCGAACGGCTCTGGACCAAGCTCGTCGACGAGTACGATCTGGGCGCCCGCGGCCGTGCCATCGGCCGCAAGCTCGACGTGATCCGAGAGACCGCCGACACGCTGACCGAACTCGTGGCGACGCGCACCTCGCACCGGCTCGAATGGTACATCATCCTGCTCATCATGCTTGAGATCGTGCTCGGCCTCTACGACCGCTTCGCACGCGGTATCGGGCACTGAGGCCGGCGTTCTCCCCGACACAGTAGCTCCGGAGATGGCGGCGCGGATCGCAGTTGCGGCTGGAGCGTCGGTACGATGGCATGGCGCGGCACTCGAACGCGGTCTGCAGCCTGCGTTGCTCCACCCGGGGGGCAGTGGCATAGTCCGCGGCGACCGGCGCGGGGCGGTGGGGCCTGGGGCGGGTTGCGTGGCGGGTAAGTGGGGGTGTGTGATGCGCAAGCGGGTCGGTGCTCTCGTCGCGGCAGTGGCCGGCGTGGTCGCGTGGGCGGCGGTGGCCTATGCGGTCGCGCCCGACGTGAAGCCGAAAGCCGCGCGGCCGGTGGCCGATTCGGTCGGCGTGACTTGGCCTATGCCGGTCGACGCGTTCCTCGCCGGCAAGTACCTTGAGCGGTCCGACGTGGTTTTGACGCGTCGCGACGGCGACGCGGCGTCCTATCTGATCCGCTGGGCGACGGGCTCGATCTTCTCGCATGCGGCGCTGGTCTTCACGGGACCCCAGTTCGAGCAGGGCTACACGGGCACATTCGTCATCGAGGCCGGGACGGGCGGCGTGGATCTGACCAACCTTCGCGACTACGCCGCCGACAAGAGCTCGTTCATCGCCATCAAGCGCTTCCGAAGCCCCTGGTTCGATCAGCCGAAGCAGAGCCGAGTGCGCGGCGTTCTGCTCGACAAGATCAAGGCAGGCTACAACTACTGGGCGATCGGGCGGATCGCGCGGAACATCTGGTTCGGCGTTCAGCAGAAGATCGAGGGCAAAGAGAAGACCATCGAGCGCTATCGCAACCGCGAGTGGACGCCCCCGCAAGAGTTCATCTGCTCCGGGCTGGTGCAGCTCGGGTTCGTCGAGGCGACGCTCGAGTACATCCGAGCCGGACAGCTCCCGGCATCCGCCTTGAAGGAGGTCGTGTTCCACCGCGAGGCTTCGAGCCGGCTGCCGGAGGTGGCGGACTGGAGGTACTTCGATACGGCCCAGTCGCGCGAGACGGCGGAATTATTCCGCGAGCTCAACCGCTACGATCTCGAGAGCGTGACGCCCGAGGATCTCGCCAGGAGCGAGAAGCTCGACTGGCTCTACTTCATCAAGGGCGGCCAAGTCTACACGGTGGCCTCCTACGACGAGGCGAAGCAGCTCGCGAAGTAGGCAGCGCAGGAGGCAAGCGGCCGTCGCGCCGGCAGAGCGTTGCGGTCATCGCGCACGATCAGCGGGTGAACGCGCCCTTGAGGGGAGCAGCGGCGGCGATGTCGCCGAGTGCCTTCGCAACGAGCGGATCGCCGCTGGCGGGCAGCCAGGTCAGGCGCACCGATGACAAGACGACCTGACCCGGTTCGCCGATGCAGCCGGCGAGGCAGACGACGTCACCCACGTCCGGCGGCGAGGCCTGCCCAGAGGACATTTGGCCAGCGGACGTCGTGTCGGCTGATTGCGCGCCGGTCGTGGCCGAGGTCGGCGCCATGGCGCCTCTTCCAGCCGGCGCCGAGCCGACCGGACGGGAGACGGGCTTGTCCGGCTTCGCCGGAGCGGCGGAGCTATCATCGGCGGACACCCGCACCGGGCGGTTGATAGCGACGAGTCGTGGCCCGCTGCCGGGACCGCAGCCGGCAAGGCAGATGACGATGTCGCGGTCGGGATGCCGGGCGAGGATAGCGCCGACGCTCTCGTCGGGCTTGTCGGAGCCGCCATCCAACAGCACATCGCGATCGCCTTGCGATCCCGATCCCGCGTCATTCTGGACCTCTGGCGGTGGCGCCTCGGGGTCATCGTCGTCGGCGCGAGGCGCCAAGGTCTGAACGGTGAAAAGCGCTGCCGCCAGCACGAGGACGCTGGACGCTCTCTGCCACGGGAGCAGCCGAGCAGTACCGACAGAACCTGACGCCATGAGCGACCTGCTACGCGAACAGAATGACCCGGGTTCGAGACCCCTATCCCAGACTGTGCGGCACGGAGCCTAACGATTGGTTACCGGCCGTGCGCCGGAGGGCGCGGGGCAAGACTTATCACGGAATGACATTAACCATACTTGACCTCCGACCCCCACTCGGCCCGAATTCTTCTGCATGTGGGGCCGTTAAGGTTAAGCAAGACCGGAGACAGATCATGATCGCTGACACGAGCCCCACCCGTTCGACCCTCGGCAAGGTTACGCTGTGCACGCTGGCCGCTGGCTGCCTCGCACTATCGGCCGCCGCGGCGAGTGCCAAGGAGACGGAAGCGCGCAACTGGTCCTATCAGTTGCAGGGCGACATGCGCTCGACCGCGCGCGCGAACTCCGACCTCGCCGTCGTCGACCCCGACCATACGGGCACGCCGCACAAGCTGAAGCGCAAGCCAACGGGCGGCGACCGGCCGGTGCTGGCCTACATCTCGATCGGCGAGGCCGAGACCTGGCGCGGCTACTACAAGAGCAAGGGCGGCAAGTCCTGGAACACCGGGAGGACGCAGGGCTGGAGTGGCAACTACGCGGTGAAGTACTGGGACCCGGAGTGGAAAGCGATCGTGAAGAGCCGCGTGCGCAAAGCGCTGGCCGAGGGCTACGACGGCGTCTATCTCGACCGCGTCGACACCTATGAGAACGTCAAGGCTCCGGGCGGATCGCGCGCCGAGATGATCAAGCTCGTCAAGGAGGTGGCGGCCGAGGCCCGCTCAACGAAGAGCGGCGCGAAGGTCTACGTGCAGAACGCCGAGGAGCTGCTCTCGGACAAGGGCTACGTCGCCGCGATCGACGGTATCGCAAAGGAGGATCTCTACTACGGGATCAATCACGATGGCCGCCGCAACAGCAAAGGCGACATTGCAGCGAGCGTCGCGCTGCTGAAAAAGGCCAAAGCCCAGGGCAAGGCCGTTCACGTCGTGGAATACGTCGGCGGCGGGACGCGGTCGCAAGCCGAGGGCGAGATCAGAAAGAACGGATTCGTGCCGGGCTTTGCCCGCCGCGGCCTCGATCGCGCGGACTGAGCCGCGTTCAATCGCCCCGGAGCACGAGCGTGGCCCAACCGCCGGCGTCGGCGACCGACCGGTGCCCGGAGCGGGTGCGGTCGCCGGAGCCGGCGGCGCGGCGCGACTGCGACCGCACTGGCGATTGCGTAAGCTTGCGGGACGGCGCGCCCAGCGCGGCGCGGGGGCCGATCGCGGACGGAACCGTGGCGTCGGGGCGTCGGGCTCCGGAAGCCTGGCTTGCTGAGCCGCGACCGCCTGACAGGCGATCGACCTCGCTGCGTGCTCGCTCGTCGACCGAGCGCAGGTGGGCACGATGGTCGTAGACGCGGCGGGCGCTGCCGTAACAGCCGCCGATGCAGCGCACGTGCATATCCGTCGCAGTGGCCCGCTCGGCCTCGGTCGCAGACGCACCGGCAGGCGCCACCCTCCCGATTGCCGACGACGACGGCACGAGGCGCGCGCCGGCACGAACGGCATCCGTGTTGGTCCGGGGCGCAAAATATACGAGCGCCTTGGCCCGGCCGTAGCAGCCGGCCTCGCAGACGACGGCGTTGTGATCGGGATAGGCCTGATCGAGCCCGAAGCTCAGCGCGGCCTCGGCTTCATCCTGCTGCACCATCTCCTTGGCGCGACGGGCATAATAGTCGTCGGCCGGCAGGCTCGGCGACAGGCGTGGCGCGGGCGTGGCGGCCGCGCTGGCCGGTTTCGCGGTTGGGGTCGCGGCCGGCTGCGGCCGTTGGCCAGGCTTGTGCGGAGGCGACAGGCTCGACGGCGACTGGCTCTGTTGGGTCGGGCGCGCGACTGTTGTCGCCGTGCCAGGCTCGAGCCAGGAACCGGGCTCGGCCGACGAGGGCGTAAGGTCCGCCATGGTCGCTGCGACGGCCATGCCGAGCAGCGCGAGCAACCGACGAGGGTTGGGACTTGTAGCAATCATTGCCAGCACAGAGCCTCGAGCCTGATCTGCGATCCGTACGCGACATAGTCGCAGACTGTGGTTAACGAAGCACCGCCGCAGGGCCGGCATGAGGCAGCGACGGCACCTGTCACCGCTCGTGCCGGTAGACGTCCGACTGCCCGGGCGACGGGTTCACGAGACGAACATTGCGGAAGTCGGTATCGGGGTGGGCCTCGGGGCGGGCCGGGGCCTTGTCGGGCTGCCGTGCGGCAGGCTGTGCCGCGACCGACACGGGTCGGCCGCGCGACGCCCTCGCCGGTGCAGGCCCCCTGTCGGCGGCCGTGCCAAGGCCCGCGCCGGCAATCGTGGTCGCGCTCGCACCAGCCACCGGGCCAGTGCCTGCGACGGTGAACACCTGAGGCGCGCTCGCGGCGGCCGGGGCCGGTGCATGTTTGCCGTCACGCCCGGCGGGTGCGCGGGTCGGCGATGCGACGGTCTCGCCGAAATAGGCGGCGATGCAGGGGTCGGAGCGGCGCAGCGCCTCGACCTGCCCGAGCTTCACATAGACGATGCGCCCGCCCTCGCAGACGTACGCCTCGTCTGCGGCGGCAGGCAGAGCGACCGCCGCCAGCAGCAGTGTCAGGGAAGAACGGAGCGGCGCGGCGCGCATGGGACCTCCCGCGGTTGGCCATCTGCCGTCACGGTAGGGAGCACCGGTTTAGGAAGTGTTGACGATTTACGCTTGATGCGCCTAACGCGCCAGCTCTGTGTCGAGCTTACCGAACATGTAGGTCCACTTCTGGGTCTGGATGTCGACAAGCAGCTTCATGCGCGCGTTGAGCTCGACGAGCAGCGCGCAATCGGGCGTAGCGGCCGCGGCGCCATCCTGCCCGAGCGTCGAGATCTGATCGAGAAGGGCCGAGGAGCGGGCCTCGAAATCGGCGATCGCGGCGTCCTTCACGAAGGGCGCGGCCTCCTTCATGAACTGGTCATGGCTCCAGCCGCGCTTGTCCTTGAGCGCCTTGAGGTGCTCCTGGAACGACGGCTTCATCTTCTGATTGAGGTCGCGGAGCTTCGCTGCCGCCTCGTCGACCACCGCCTCGAAATCCGCCTTGGTGCAGGCCTGAGGGGACTGCGCAAGCGTTGGCGTGGCGAACACGACCCAGCCCGACGCGACGGCAACGGCGCACGCGAGCCCGCCCGAGCTCCACCGCCGCCGTCGTTGAGGTCCAACTCCCATGCCACAAGTCCTAACGGGCCAAGGCGAAGCCGGCAAGATGGGCGGGGCGCGGCCGTCAGAACGCGGGACCGAACCGGTTCGAGCGCGGGAAGCCCTTGGGCGCGATGCGGCCAGCCTGGGAGCGCTCGCCCACCCACTCCTTGAGTTCGGACCAGGTGAGAGTGAACGTGCGGCCGGCGCTGTCGAGCCAGGTGAGCCCGTCGGCCTTCGCGAAAACTCGCGCATCGACCAGCGCGCCGTCCTTGATGCGCTGCAGGATGACCCCCTTCCCGCGTGCCATCTCGTTCACCTCGTCGAGGCGGAACACCAGCATCTTGCGGTTGTCGCCGATGGTCGCGACGTGATCGCCCGAGGCAGGCACGCAGATCCGGGCCTCGTCGGGCTCGGTGAGGTTCAAAACCTGCTTTCCCTTGCGGGTCGATGCGATGACCTCGATCTCGGCTACGACAAAGCCGTAGCCGCCGGTCGAGGCGACGAGCAGCTTGCGAGACGGATCGTGGACGAAGATCTCGACGAAGTCGTGGTTCTCCTCGAGATCGACCATAAGCCGGACCGGCTCGCCATGACCGCGCCCGCCCGGGAGCTGGCTGGCCTCGAGCGTGAAGAACTTGCCGTTCGTCGCGAGCACCAGGAGCTTGTCGGTGGTGGTCGCGCGGACGGCACGCTTCAGAGCGTCACCCTGCTTGAACTCGAGCTTGGCGAGATCGTCGATGTGGCCTTTCATCGACCGGATCCAGCCCTTTTCCGACAGGATGATGGTGACGGGCTCCTTCTCGATCAGCGCTGCATCGAGATCGACGTCGATCGAGGGCGCATCGGCGAAGCTCGTGCGGCGACGGCCGAGCTCGGTCTTCTTCGAGTAGCGCTCGCGCGTCGCCTTGACCTCGTCGGAGATGCGCTGCCACTGCAGGTCGTCCGAGGCGAGCAGCGACTTGAGCTCGCGCCGCTCGGCCGAGAGCTTGTCGTGCTCGGCGCGGATCTCGACCTCCTCGAGCTTCGACAGCGACTTGAGGCGAAGATTGAGGATGGCCTCGGCCTGCACCTCGGTCAGCTTGAAGCGCGCCATGAGCTGCTGCTTCGGCTCGTCCTCGAAGCGGACGATGCGGATCACCTCGTCGATGTTGAGGTAGGCGACGAGATAGCCGTCGAGCACCTCGAGGCGGTGCTCGATCTTCTTCAACCGGTGGCGGCTGCGCTTGACCAGAACGTCGACGCGGTGCTCGAGCCACTGCCACAGCACGTCCTTGAGCCCGAGCACGTTCGGCACCTGGCCGGCCGAAAGAACGTTCATGTTGAGGCCGAAGCGGACCTCGAGCTCGGTCAGCCGGAACAGGCTCTCCATGAGCACGACCGCGTCGACGGTGCGCGATTTGGGCTCCAGCACCAGCCGGATCTCCTCCGCGCTCTCGTCGCGGACGTCGCCGAGCAGGGGCAGCTTCTTGTCGGACAGCAGCTCGGCGATGCGTTCGACGAGCTTGGCCTTCTGCACCTGATAGGGCACCTCGGTGACGACGATCCGATAGCCGCCGCGGCCGGTCTCCTCCCGATCCCAGCGCGCACGCACGCGAAAGCCGCCGCGGCCGGTTCGATAGGCCTCGAGCATCGCCTCGCGCGGCTCGACGATGATGCCGCCGGTCGGGAAATCGGGGCCGGGCACCAGCTCGACGAGCTTCTCGACCGTGGCGTTCGGATGCTTGACGAGGTGCAGCAGCGCCGCGCACAGCTCGTCGGCATTGTGCGGCGGGATGTTGGTCGCCATGCCGACCGCGATGCCCGACGATCCGTTGGCCAGCAGATTGGGGAACGCGGCCGGAAGAACCGTGGGCTCCTCGACGCGGCCGTCGTAGTTGGGGCGGAACTCGACGCACTCCTCGTCGATGCCCTCGAGGAGATCGGCCGCAACGTCGGTCATGCGCGCTTCGGTGTAGCGCGCGGCCGCCGGGTTGTCGCCGTCGATGTTGCCGAAGTTGCCCTGGCCGTCGACCAGCGGGTAGCGGACGGCGAA
>CAYYGO010000087.1:0-8476 GCA_964471635.1 uncultured Hyphomicrobium sp. | reverse complement strand
ACCTCGTGCAGACGCTCGAGAACAACCCCGTGTTCATCCACGGCGGTCCGTTCGCCAACATCGCCCACGGCTGCAACTCGGTGCTGGCCACGCGGACCGCGCTCAAGATCGCCGACTACGTCGTGACCGAGGCCGGCTTCGGCGCGGATCTCGGCGCCGAGAAGTTCTACGACATCAAGTGCCGCATGGCGGGCATCGCACCGTCCGCCACGGTCATCGTCGCCACCATCCGCGCACTGAAGATGCATGGCGGCGTCGCCAAGGACGACCTCAAGAACGAGAACGTCGCGGCCGTCGGCAAAGGCTGCGACAACATGAAACGGCACATCGAGAACGTGGCCAAGTTCGGCGTGCCGGCCGTCATCGCCATCAACAAGTTCATCACCGACACGCCGGCCGAGATTGCCGAGGTCCAGCGCCAGGCCGAGAGCGTCGGCGCCAAGGCCATCCTCTGCTCACACTGGGCTGACGGCGGACGCGGCATCGAGGAGCTCGCCCACCACGTCGTCGCCTTGTGCAACAGCGGCGCGGCGGCGTTCAAGCCTTTGTACCCGAGCGAGATGCCGCTCCTCGAGAAGATCCGCACCATCGCCAAGGAGATCTATCGCGCCGCGGACATCGCGCCGGATGCCTCGGTGGTGACCGCTCTCAAGGACTTCGAGACGCAGGGCTACGGCCATTTGCCGATCTGCATGGCCAAGACCCAGTACTCGTTTTCGACTGACCCCAACAAGCGCGGCGCGCCGACGGGTCACGTCGTGCCGGTGCGCGAGGCGATCCTCTCCGCGGGTGCGGGCTTCGTCGTGGCGGTCTGCGGCGAGATCATGCGCATGCCCGGACTGCCGAAGGCTCCGTCGGCGGATTTCATCCGCCTCAACGACAAGGGGCAGATCGAGGGCTTGTTCTAAGCCAAGCGACGCGGCGCTCGAGGGTGCTCCGGTCAGGTGGGGTGCTCGAGGCGCATGCCTCGTGCGTCCTGCCTTACGGGCATCACAAGAGACGAAGCACGAAGCGTAGGGTCGCGGTAAAAAAAAGCGGGGCGCGGAGCAGTCCCGGCAGGTTGAACGGCCCCGCTTTAGAGCGGGGCCGCTTTCGTTCGGATCGCTCAGCGGGACGCTCTTCGGCGCCACCTGATGCGCCGCGCTATCTGGTGCCGAGCTTCTCGACTATTCGCATGATCTGGCTCCGCAGCGCCGTGATCTCGGCGGGGCTCAACTGCAACGCCGGGCCGAGGTTGCAGCTCAGCCGCGCGACAGGTGCTTTCAATTGGCGTCCCGGTCGGGTCAGGTGCACGCGCACCAGCCGCCGGTCCTTCTTGTCGCGATGTCGGATCACGGCGCCCATGCGCTCGAGACGCGTGACGACGGGCGTGATCGTGCCCGAGTCCAACAGCAGCCGGTCGCCGATCTCGGTGATCGTGATTCGGTCGCGCTCCCACAGCGCCACCAGTACGAGGTACTGAGGATAGGTCAGCCCCAGTTCGGCCAACTGCGCGACGTAGAGGCGCGTCAGGGCGCGCGTTGCCGCGTAGAGCGCAAAGCACAGCGGGTCGAGCTCTTGCAAGCCGTTACCCACGGTACCGACCGAAGCGTCGGCCTTTGCGTCTCGTTGCCGGGCGTTCCGCACAACACCAGCTCCTTTGCAGACCGGGCGCCCGACAGGTTCCCGGTGGCGGCGGTGATGGCCCTCCGCCCGATCGACAACGACAGTGCGTGCCGCGGAACCGCGCGCCTATCGCGTGCGGATAAGGCGCGCCGGCTCGAGGGTCGCGAGCGACGAACTCCAGCCTTGCAATCGGGAATCGTCCGGAACCGTCCGGTCGAAAGCATACGGATGGCGATGCGCAGCGCCTGGGCCAGGATCACGACCCGCCAGGGTGCGCGAACAATGCTCTTGTCTTTCGCTGCATGAGCCTGACGTCGAACGTCTGTCCGAGCGGGCTTCGACAACGATATAGTCTGGCACTGTCGCGCGGACAACGCGGAAACTGCCGACGTCTGAGCAAATCACTTATGCGGGTCGGTGCCCGTTCTGCCTTGAATTGTACGCAAAGCACCGCCGGACTGAGCGGATGCCGGCTCGCGGTCGGCAGACGCAGCATGTCACTGATGCGAAGGTTCGACCGACTTACGGCCGGACTTGGGGTGGAGATCCCGCGAGACGCGGACGGCGCTAGGGCGTTACGCGCAGCGTCTTCTGCAGCGCGTCCAGGCGCTCAGCGACCTCGGGCAGTCGCTCTGCTTGCAGCGGTGTCGCACAGCGTTTGCCGAGCGTCCGATCGATCCAGGTCTGTGTCAGTGCAAGCTGATCGAGAAGGCGGGCCTTGAAGCGGTCGTCGACGAAATCGATCAGTTGAGCAGCCTCGCAGAGAACCATCGTCTCGCGCATCACCGCGACAAGCTCCTCGAGGTCGTGTCGGTTGAGGGTCGGAGGATTTTGCTTCATCATGTCTCTGCCCTGCCCTCAATACACGTCGGGATTCGGTGATACGCGACGCACTGATGGCACGCAACCCAATTGCGTGCAACGCAGTTTCTCACGATACAGAATGTTCTTCCACGCTCGATTGACGCATTAGCGCACAACGAGGCAACCGAGAACTGCCGGTGCCACTGCCAATAAACGGCACCATGCCACTCCCACTGGCCTGCTCGACTCGATTGAGTGCTGTTCAGCAAAAAAAGACCGTTCAGTGGCGCATCGCGAACAGACATGTGAACTGGATGAATGTAGGCCCCGTCTCCCGTTCGTTATTAATCTGCGTCACGCCATGCGCCATCGGCAGTGTGTCGTGTCTGAGGCACCCAATCGGCACGCCGAGCGCCACTGAGCATAACCATGACGCAAATCGAACCACGATCTCTTCTGTGGCTTTTAGCAGTCGTGGCGCGTCGTGACCAGACTTCGGCTGTAGCCTGAAAAACACATGTCGGTGAAAGTCGCGTTACGACGGCGACTGTCGGCATGCGACGGACCGTTGGCGTCGTCGGTGAGCCGCTTTGTGCGGGCGCAAATGCACCGCGGGTTGTGCGCGGCCTTATTTCGCCTGCCGCTTTTCAGTCCTCGCCGCTCAGCGCGCGACGCATCGCTTCGCCTACTGCGCTCGGATCGTTTACGATGCGCACGCCGGCACCGCGAAGCAGAGCAATCTTGTCTGGTGCGCCGCCGGATGTCCCGGTCGTGAAGGCACCGGCATGGCCCATGCGGCGCTCGGGCGGCGCATGACGGCCAGCCACCATGGCCACGATCGGCTTCGATGGTCGGTTGCGCCGGGCCAGCGCTGCGACCTCCTCCTCCTCGGTGCCGCCGATCTCGCCCACCACGATGATGCCGTCCGTATCGGGATCGTCGAGAAACAGCTCGACGCAGGTCTTGAGATCGAGCCCGTGCACGGGGTCTCCGCCGATGCCGACCGTAGTCGACTGGCCGAGCCCGGCGCGCGTCGTTTGCAGCACGATCTCGCTCGTCAGCGAGGCGGAGCGCGAGGCGATCCCGACCCGGCCCGGACGCGCGTCGACCGTCGACATGACCCCGATCTGTGCCAGGCCCGGCGCCAGTATGCCCTGCGAGTTCGGTCCGATGAGACGCGTCTTCGAGCCGGCCAGCGCCTGGCGGATGCGAACCACGTCCAGCACCGGGATGCGCTCCGTCACGCACACCACCAGCGGGATCTCCGCCTCGATAGCCTCGAGCACCGCGCTGGCTGCTGCCAGCGGTGGCACGAACACGATGCTCGCGTTGGCTCCGGTCTCCGCCATCGCCTCGGCGACGGTGCCGAACACCGGCAGATCGAGATGCGTCCGTCCGCTCCTGCCGGGCGTCACGCCGGCCACGAGCTTGGTCCCGTAGGACAGCATGCGGGCGCCGTGGAACGTTCCCGCGCGCCCCGTCATGCCCTGGCAGATCACGCGCGTGTCGGCTCCGATCAAAATGGCCATGGTGCCGTCCTCCTCTGCGGCTGGTGGAAGTCTCGCCGCTCGTTGTTTTTCACTCGTGCTCAATTGCATCAGTGCCGGCAGACTGCGCTACACCGAACTCGCAATCTGGCATGCCATATGCCACGGTGGTTGATTCTTGTCGATTCGGCCTTGTCGCTCCCGGGCGCGCTGATCGCAAGACCGCGGCTTGCGTCCGCGAAACCCGGACGCGCACCCGATCGTGGTGCTGCCTGTCTCAATAGTAGGCAATTGCTGCACAGTTGGTCGCCCGAATTTCGCGGCCCCTCGCTATCGGAGGCCTTCTCACGCCGTCTTGTTCGCACTAGCGTCATAAACGCGATCGCGAATGCCTCGAGGGAGCAGCGTGCAAAAATTCTTCGACGAGATGTACGGAGCGGGTGGCGACGTCCGCGGGCCCTACGCGATGGTTGCCGAATGGCTCGGCACCCAGAGGATCGACGATCTGAAAATCAAGCACGACGAGGCCGAGGCGCTGTTCCGCCGCGTCGGCATCACCTTTTCGGTCTATGGCGACGGAAAATCGTCCGAGCGACTCATCCCCTTCGACATCGTACCCCGCATCATCGCCGCCGCGGAGTGGCGCAGGTTGTCCGCCGGCATCGAGCAGCGCGTGCGGGCGCTCAACGCCTTCATGTTCGACATCTACCACCGCCAGGAGATCCTCAAGGCGGGCCGCATCCCGGCCGAGCTCATCATCCAGAACGAGGCGTTCGTGCCCGAGATGATCGGCGTTGAGCCGCCGCTCGGCATCTACAGCCACATCATCGGCATCGACATCGTTCGGACGGGTGAGGACGACTTCTTCGTGCTCGAGGACAACACGCGCACGCCCTCCGGCGTCTCCTACATGCTGGAGAACCGCGAGACGATGATGCACATGTTCCCGGAGCTGTTCAGCCGCAACCGCGTTGCGCCGGTCGAGAACTATCCGATCAATCTGCTGCGCACGCTCGAGCGTGTGGCGCCACGCGGTCTCGCCCGTGATCCGGTCATCGCGCTGCTTACCCCCGGAATCTACAACAGCGCCTACTTCGAGCACGCCTTCCTGGCCGACGAGATGGGCGTCGAGCTGGTGGAGGGCCACGACCTCGTCGTGCTCGACGGTGCGCTCCACATGAAGACCACCCAGGGGCCGCGGCAGGTCGACGTGCTCTACCGGCGCATCGACGACGACTTCCTCGATCCGCTCGTCTTCCGCCCCGATTCGATGCTCGGCGTGCCCGGCATCTTCGATGTCTATCGCTCGGGTCGGACAACCATCGTCAACGCCCCCGGCGCGGGCATTGCCGACGACAAGGCCATCTACAGCTACATTCCCGAGATCATCGAGTTCTACACCGGACGGCCGCCGATCCTGAAGAACGTGCCGACCTACAACTGCCGCCGTGCCGACGATCTCGGCTACGTGCTCGAGCATCTCTCCGAGCTCGTCGTCAAGGAGGTGCACGGCTCGGGCGGCTACGGCATGCTGGTCGGGCCCGCCGCCTCATGCGATGAGATCGAGACCTTTCGGCAGAAGCTGAAGGCCCGCCCCGACAATTACATCGCCCAGCCGACGCTCGCTCTTTCCACCTGCCCGACGCTGGTCGACGCCGGCCTCGCGCCGCGCCACCTGGATCTGCGCCCATTCGTGCTGGTCAGCGACCAGGTGCGACTGGTGCCCGGCGGGCTGACCCGCGTCGCGCTCCGCAAGGGCTCGCTCGTCGTCAACTCGAGTCAGGGTGGCGGCACCAAGGACACCTGGGTGCTGCAGGACTAACCAAACGGCCTCCGACAACGCGACACCGTGGCCGCCCGGCCTCGCCTAACGTCTCTCCGATCCCCGCCCACCACTTTACGCTCATGATGACCAGAAGGACGCCATGCTAGGACGAACCGCCAACGATCTGTTCTGGCTGTCGCGGTACATGGAGCGCGCCGAGAACATGGCGCGTCTGATCGAGGTCGGATATCGCATCGTGCTCCTGCCCCGCGAAGGACAGGGGTTCCACGAGGAGTGGCGCTCGACGTTGCTCAGCACCGGTTGCGCGGAGCGCTACGAGGCGAAGTTCGGCCAGATCACGACGCGCGACGTCGTGAACTTCCTGCTGTTCGACCCCGAGAACCCGTCGAGCATCTATTCGTGCCTCGCCATTGCGCGCCGCAATGCCCGCGCCCAACGCACCTCGCTCACGCGCGAGATGTGGGAGAGCCTCAACAGCTCGTGGATCGAGTTCAGCGCCATCCAGCCCCACCGCATCACCTCGAACGAGCTGCCCGGGCTGCTCGACTGGATCAAGGAGCGCTCGGCTCTGTTCCGCGGCACGCTGTCGAACACAATTCTCCGCAACGACACCTTCTACTTCAGCCAGCTCGGCGCGTTCCTCGAGCGCGCCGACAACACCGCGCGCATCCTCGACGTGAAGTACTACGTGCTGCTGCCGTCGAGCGAGACCGTGGGCGGCGGGGTCGACAACTTCCAGTGGGGCGTCATCTTGCGCTCGGTGTCCGCCCACCGCAGCTATCGCTGGGTCTACAAGGAGAACTACAAGCCCTGGCGCATAGCCGAGTATCTGATACTCAATCCTCAGATGCCGCGCTCGCTGCGCTACTGCTATGCCGAGATCACCTCCGCGCTGGCCGATCTCTGCGGCCAGTACGGCGCCCGGACGCCCTGCCTCGATACGGCCAACGCCACCGCTGCCATCCTGGAGCGCGGGCGGATGGACACCATCTTCCAGTCGGGACTGCACGAGTTCCTCGAGACCCTGATCGCCCGCAACAACATGCTCGGGTCCGAGATCTCCGAGGCCTATCACTTCTCCGGATGACGCGACGAGACCTGCGACCGCCATGCGCATCAGCATCCTGCACATCACCCGCTACGCCTACGGCGAGCCGGCCCGTTACGCGGTCCAGGCGCTCCGCCTGACGCCGCCCTCGTTCGATGGCCAAGAGGTCGTCTCGTGGTCGATACGGGCACCCGGCATCGAGCGCGCCTCGACGTTCCGCGACGGCTTCGGCAACCTCGTCCACCTCGTCAACACCGGCACCGAGCACACGTCGCTCGAGATCGCCGCCGAGGGCGTGATCGAGACCAGCGACCGCGCGGGCCTGGTCCGCGGTCTGGGCGAGGCGGCACCGGTACGCGTGTTCCTCCGCACGACGCCGGCGACCAGTCCGGATGCGGCTATCCGCACGCTCGCGGCGAGGGTGGCGGGCGAGCGCGACGAGGTGGCGCGCCTGCACGCGCTGATGGCGGCCGTGCGCACTGCCGTCGACTACGCGATCGGCGAGACCGACAGCACGACGACTGCCGCCGAGGCGCTTCACCGCGGCCGCGGCGTTTGCCAGGATCACGCCCACGTCTTCATCGCGGCCGCCCGCGTGCTCGGCGCACCGGCGCGCTACGTCAACGGCTACATGGTGGCCGAGGGCGAGGGGCCGGCGGAGGCCCATCACGGCTGGGCCGAGGCCTGGGCGGACGGCGTCGGCTGGATCGGGTTCGACGTGGCTAATCTGATCTGCCCGACGGAGCGCTACGTGCGTCTCGCGACCGGCCTCGACGCGCCGTCGGCGGCGCCCATCCGTGGCAGCCGGCGCGGCGGCCCGACCGAGGAGCTTGACGTCCGCGTCGAAGTCGCGCAGCAGAATGCGCAACAACAGCAGCAACGACAATAGCTGTCACTGCGCGCCGCCGTGGATGGCCGCGTATCATGGGGGAGGATGCGCGATGACCTACTGCGTCGCGTTGCGGCTCGAGCGCGGGCTGGTTTTCGCCGCCGACACGCGGACCAATGCCGGTGTCGACAATATCGCGCAGTACCGCAAGCTCCACTACTGGCGCGAGCCAGGCAAGCGCGTGCTGGTGCTGCTTACCGCCGGCAATCTCGCCATCACGCAATCGGTCGTCAGCGTCTTGAACGAGCAGCTCGCCGCACGCGACGAGCCCGAGGCCGGGGCCATGTCGCTGTTCGACGTCAATAACATGTACCGCGCCGCTCGCGTGGTCGGCGATGCCATCCGGGAGGTGCGCCGCATCGACGGTCCGGCGCTCGAAGCCAGCAAGGCCGGCTTCGGTGCCAACTTCATTCTCGGCGGCCAGATCGGCGCCGAGCGACCGCGCCTGTTCCAGATCTACGCCGAGGGCAATTTCATCGAGGCCACCGACGACACGCCGTTTTTCCAGATCGGCGAGCACAAGTACGGCAAGCCCATCCTCGATCGTGTCGCCAACGCGCGCATGCGGCTCGGCGAGGCGGCCAAGCTCATCCTGCTGAGTTTCGATTCGACGTTGCGCTCGAATCTGTCGGTCGGCATGCCGATCGATCTTCTCCTCTACGAGCGCGACAGCCTCGATGTGCGCCGCGAGCGCCGCATCTACCAGGACGACGAGTATTTCAAGAAGCTGTCGACGTCGTGGTCGGAAGCGCTGCGCCACGCATTCACGACCATCGACGAGTTCAAAGGCTGAGCGCGCGGCCGACCGCCCGCGCCTGCCTCTGTCGCTCCTCAATCGTGCCGGGGCCGTCCGAACA
>CAYYGO010000086.1:0-9111 GCA_964471635.1 uncultured Hyphomicrobium sp. | reverse complement strand
GCCCCCCGTTGCCGGACCCGGTCATGCCGCCGCCCGCCCAAGGGCAGATGCGCGCGGAGCCGGCCGTCTATCGAACCAGCGGCCTTCGCGCGACCGTATTCTCGTTCGTGTTCCTACTGCTGCTGCCGTTCTTTGCCAGCCTGCCAGCAATGATCTTCATGCGCGCGCAGCACGGCCGCTGGGAATCGACCGCGGGCCTCCTCGTGCTCGCTGTCGCCTTCGGTATCCTCATGCTTCTGGTGCTGGTCGAGCTCATGTATTCGATCCGCACCAAGATCGACGTCGGCGAAAGTGCGGTTTCGCTGACCCTGCCGACGGGTCGCGCTCTGGTGCCGATGCTGAGCTACCGCAGCCACACCGTGCCCTACGGCGACATCAAGGCGATCGAGGCGCGGCGCGAAATCTACGGCGGGGCACTGGCACCGGTCCTGCTGAGGGGCGCGCGGCTGGTGCTGAAGGACGACCGCAAGATCCAACTCGGGTACATCAACGAGGCCAACGTCGATCCGGCATTCCCGGTCGGCGAGATCGCCGAGAGGATCGCCACGCGCGCTGGTCTCGTCGTCGAGGACAGAGGTGCGGTTCGTCGGAACATGGCGAGCAAGATGATGGGCTTCAGATCGGTCGACGACGGCGGCCCGAGCATCGACGAGCAAACCATTGCCGACCTCAACAGGCGGCACTCTCACGTCGTCGTGGCGCTGGTGGCGGCCCTGGTGCTGCTCGTCGGCGCAGGTATCGCGTCCGACCTGCTGTCGAGTGAGGAGGCGGCGGTGGTCTCTCAGCCGGCGGCCAAGGACACACCGAAGAAGAAGTAGGTCCCATCGCCTCCCATAGGTGACGGCAATCCCCGCCCGCGCGCCGATGCCGGCCGGGTCGCGCGAACCGAGCCTGGTGGGCGATCGGAACCGTGCAGCATGGCGCCGGAACGGCAGTTCGGGCCCCCGGTCTGACCCTCTCAGGTCATAACATCAGTTCACGAAAATGGACACGCGGCGCCGGTGCCGCCCCGCCCAGCCGAGCAGCAGCGCAAGCAGCCCGAACACGGTATAGGTCGGCAGTGCGATCAGCGCACCGGGACCGAGGTCCCAGGCCCATGTGCCGACGCTTCGCTGAACCCCGCTGCGCGCGGCTTGCAGCGTGGCGGGCGCAAGGTCGGCCCAGTGCTTGGCGAGCGACGTGCCGGCGAAAGGTTTGCCTGCGACGAGCCAGGGCGTCATGTCGGCAACGAGCGCGATCACGGCAATCAACAGCAGCAGACCGGATAGGAAGCGAAGGACGGGCATGGCTGCTTGGTCATTCCTAGAAGTCGTGCCGACGACAGCGACGCAACCTCCCAGTGGACCGCGAGCCGACTGGAACGCGGGATCGCGATCCTTGCCTCGCGTTGTCGTCCACGGGGCAGGACGACTCATAGTCCGTAGGTCGCGTTGGCGCCAGACCCGCAGCATGCTTGCCCCCGGCACGGACGCATGGCGCGGAGGCGGAGTGGGCTCGGGGACGGGTGGTCACGGCGCGCGGGATTGGCAGGTCGGCATGCAGTTGTGTGCGACGGTGCCACTGCGTGTTGCGCCGAGGCCGCACATGGGTATAGTGCGCGCCGTTCCCACCCAGTGGAGAGATGGCCGAGTGGTTGAAGGCGCACGCCTGGAACGCGTGTAGGCTCGTAAGGGTCTCGTGGGTTCGAATCCCACTCTCTCCGCCACTCAACTCGTTGATATCAAAAGATAAAACGATAGCTTCGGCTGCCGCCGGAATTGGCCCCCAGTTCCCGCGGGTTAGCGGCCTGCCGCCCTCCGATGTGCGACCGAGAGACGGCCCTGGTGCCGGTTCTCTCGCGCCAGTCCGGCCAAAGTCTCCTATCGGGTTTTTGGTGGTACCGCTGTTTGCCGCCGAGGCCCGGACTTCGGTCAAACGCTTTGCCGGAAATGGCGTCCAACCGTCGAGATTCGGCGGCGGGTGACGGCTGAATCGGCGTGTCTCCAACGTTGGTCAGTCGAATCCGAACTGGCGGCGCTGGCCGGGCCACAGCAGCGGGAACTGGCCTGCACGCATCAGCTTGATCGCGGTGAACTCGACCGGCTGACGCCCTTGGACGATCGCCTTGGTGATCTCCGGCGCAAGGAAACTCAGGCGGAACACGCGGGTGAAGTAGGATCGGCTGAGGCCTGCCTCGGCTGCGAGGTCCTGGATCGGCTGGCCGTTGCCGCTCATCACCAGATCATTGAGCTGCCGCGCGAGCGCGATCAGCCGCAACAAACTGCGATCAGGCTTGCCCGCGTGTCCGGATTGTCCCTCGATCAGCAACTTGGTCGACATCCCCGTTCGTTTGACCCGCGCTCGGACCGTCAGGACAGTGGTCGGGCGACTGGCCGCCTCGTCTGGCCGGCCATGGCTTCGGCTTCCACGGGCCGCTTCGACGAGTCCGAGCGCGCGGAGCGAAATTTCGATGGTCTCGGCTCTTACCTCGACCCGGGTGAGGCAGGCACCAAGGATGCCGCGTCTCTCCGATTGAGAGAGGTCGGGCCAGCGCCGGACCAGATCTGCCGCGCGCTCGATCAAAGTCTTGCGTGCTGCGACCGTCGTCGTCCCGGCGAACTCCAGAATGGCTGCGGGCTCTTTCAGCATCGCACGGATCCGATCCTCGACGAGGGCCTCGAGATCGGAAGCCGGCACACGGCAAGCTCCCTCGGAAGGCCTCGCCCGGCCGCGCTTGATCAGCGACTGGCTGACATAATAGCGGTAGCGCGTCCCGTTCTTGATCGCGTGCGTGGGCGACATGCGCTCGCCATTCGCGTCATGGACGAGCCCCGCGAGCAGGCTGGGGTCGGCGGCTTTCGAGCGGATCGCGCGCTCGATGCGGTTGCCGGCGAGTATTGTCTGCGCCTCGTCCCACAGCTCCGCTTCAATGATGGACTCATGCTGTCCAGGGTAGGGTTTGCCCTTGTGCACGATCTCGCCGCGATACAGTCGGTTCTGGAGGATGTGATAGAGCGCGCCGACGGCGATCGGCAGGCGGCCTTTCGGATCGCCGTTCCGCTTCCGTCGCGCCTTGCTCACGACACCCGCCGCATCCAGCTCCAGCTTGAGCGCGTGCACCGATCGCAGCGCGATGTAGCGGCGGAAAATGTGGCGGACCGTCTCCGCCTCATCAATATTCACGACGAGCTTGCGGTCCTGGACGTCGTAGCCGAGCGGCGGCAGGCCGCCCATCCACATGCCCTTTTGTTTCGAGGCCGCGATCTTGTCGCGGATCCGTTCGCCGGTGACCTCCCGCTCGAACTGGGCGAACGACAACAGCATATTGAGCGTCAGCCGCCCCATCGACGTGGTCGTGTTGAACTGCTGCGTCACCGAGACGCACGACACGCCCTTGGCATCGAAGGCATCGACGATCTTGGCGAAATCGCTGAGCGAGCGCGTCAGGCGATCGACCTTGTAGACCACGACCGTGTCGACGCGGCCGGCCCCGATGTCGGCCAACAGGCGCCGCAACGCGGGGCGATCCATGGTGCCGCCCGAGATGCCGCCATCATCATACATGTCGGGCAGAGCGGCCCAGCCTGCACTCCTCTGACTCTTTATGTAGGCCTCGCACGCCTCGCGCTGCGCATCGAGGAAATTGAACTCCTGCTCCAGACCCTCCTCGCTCGACTTGCGCGTGTAGATGGCGCAGCGGACGACATGGTCGCTGGCGCGAACGGGGCCTCCGCCCCGCGCCCCGATCGAGGGGGCACCCCTCGAACTCCCCGCTTCTTGAGTCTCAAATGAGGGGCGGGTTCGGGAGGGTCTCCCTCCCGAGCGGGTGCGGGCGGCAGCCCGATGCGAAGCATTCGTCATGGCCTATCATTCTCGTCGCGCCGATGACGTGCAATGCAGCCTCCGACCCCGAAGAAACGCGGGCCCGACCACTGGGTGCCCGTCATCTCGCGCGCGATCACCGACAGCGAGCGCCACGTCATGCCCCGCCACCGGAACCCGTCCTCGACGACCAGGACCTCGTGCGTCTCGCCATTCCATTCGCGGATTAGACGCGCGCCGGGCCTCAGGCTCACGGTGCGCGCCTTGGCCAGATCGGCCCTCGCCTCCATCGCCTGCGCCAACCCGCCGAGCTGGCGTCTGGTCGTTGCGGAGAGGCCGCCGAGCGCGCGCTCCTGCAATTTCCAGGCGACGCCCAGCTCGAGCAGGTCCCGGCTCAGCTTCTTCGGCGGATGGGAACGATAGAGGCGCTGCCAATTTTCCCGTAGCTCGGTGTAGGGCATGGTCGCGAGTGCGGCGATCGCGGAACCCAGGTCCATGCCCAGGTCAGCCTGACAGGTCGAGCTATGCTTGCGCATCATCGCCCCCGCCCGGCGCGATCCAGCGCATAGCGCCTGCCGCCGTTGTCGTCGCGCGACGAGACGAGCGTGAGGCCGAGCTTTTTCTTCACGGTGCCGGACAGGAATCCGCGGACGCTGTGCGGCTGCCAGTCCGTCGCCGCGATCAGCTCCGACAGGGTCGCGCCATCGCGGCGGGCGAGGAGATCGAGGCACTGCTGCTGCTTGCTCGTGCTCGCAGGCTCGACGGTGCGCTCGGGCGCCTTCGGATGGCGCGCGCCCTTGGCGGCAACCAGCTTCTCGGTCGGGGTGGGGCGCTTCGTGGGCGCGGTGCAGGGTTCGGGCGACTTGCGGCTCTTCGAGGTCATGATGTGGGCTCCAGGGTTCGGGCATCGCGCCAATCGCCATGCCGGCACCACCTGAAGCCCCGGGGTTGCTCACCCGAGGCGGAACCCGCGGCCGATCGGCGCCGCGCTCGCCGACACTACCGCTCGAACGGGCCGCCAAGTCCAGTCGCGATGGGCGAAAATGCGAGACGTTCTGCGATGGAATGAGGTCAAATTCCTCAGAGGGTTACCCAAGACGAACGCTACTGGTTTGGAAGAGGCAAGCCGGACGGGGCGGAATAGCTGGTTGGATCCGCCCACCACGGTCTGTCTTGCAGCCGACACGGCATCAACGCACACTGAGGGAGATTTGACTGTCTGCGGTCGATTGACCGTTGTGGGGACACTGGTTCATGCGCTCACGGTTGCTCGCGATGTTCGCCGTTTCACTTGTCATGTTGAGCGCGATGCCTTCGGGTCGGGCTGAGACACCGGCTGATGCCTTCCGCCGCGGCATGGAGGATGCGCAGAAGTTGCGCGATTGGCTGTGGCGAAAGAAACCTGACGCCGGTCACCAGCAGCGGCTCGAGGCCGTGCAGGCTGAAGTGCTGCGCCTCTATAAGTCCGGCGAGTTGACGCTGGCGCTGGAGAGGTGCGAGGCGCTGCTTGGCGGCATCGAGACGGCGTTCGGGCGAAAGAGCCGCGAGTACTCGGCTACGCTCGGCATCAAGGCCGGCATCCTTCAAGATCTTGGACGCTTCGAACCGGCTATCGAAACCTATCGCGAGGCGGCGCGCATCACCCGCGAGGTGGTCGGCGGCACCAGCGCCTACTACGCACAGGACCTCGCCAACCTCGGTGATCTGCTGCGTGTCACCGATCGGCTGGAGGACGCCACGACCGAATTGCGCGAGGCAGCGCGAATCGCGGGACAGACATCACAAGGCCTCGGGGTGCGGTCGCTTGTCCTCACTGGTCTCGGCGAGGTGCTCCGCCGCCAGAAGCGCTTCGACGAGGCCGAGACCGTGCTGAGCGAGGCGCTCAGCCTAGCTAAGAGGCTCGACAATCTGGACTTGGTGGCTGGAGCCGTCAGCAATCGCTCGCTCGTCCACATGGACCAGGGTCGTTTGGCGCTGGCACTCGAGAAGCTCGATCAGCTGCCACCCTTTCTGAAGGAGCGCGGCCGCGAGGCGACGACGCTCGGTCTGCTTGTCCAGAGCAACCGGGCCGGATTGATGGCGGCGCTCGGACGCCTCGACGAGGCGGAGGCACTGGCCCGCGCCAACCTCGCGCTGGCCGAGCGAACATTTCCAAACGCCGCGGCGTGGCAGGCCAAGCTACGTGCCGCGCTCGGCGCCGTTCTGGTCAAGCCAGGCAAGCGCGACGAGGCGCGGCAGCTGCTGGAAGGTGCGTTAAGCACACTGTCGGCGCCCGAGCAGCGCCTTGAAGACTTGGTTGCCCCGGCGGCCGAGGAGGAACGGTTCGTCAAACTCTACGTCGCGGCTCTTGCGCGCCTCGCTCTGGACGCGCCATCGAGCGATGCAATGGCGGGTGACCTGCGGTTGCAATTGTTCCGACTTGTTGAGCAACACTCGCCGAGTACAAGCGCCAGGGCGCTGTGGCAGATGAGCCTGAGGGCTGCTGCGGGAAACAAGGACGTCGCGGAGATCGCACGCAGCCTGCAGGACGTGGAAGGCCAGTTCGTGGCCACGCGGCGCGCTCTGTTCGCGCTGCAAGGGCCGCAGGCGAGCGCAGAGGGTCAACGGCTCGGAAAGTCGATCGCGACGCTGCTCCGCAAGCGCGCAGAGCTGGTTGAGCAGATCGAGGCGCGCTGGCCGGGATATGCGGCGCTCGCAGGTGGTGATCTGACCACGATCGACGAGACGATGTCTCTGCTGCGGGACGATGAGGCGCTCGTGCGGGTCGTCGCGCTGCCACAGCCGATGCCACTGTTCGAGGACGCCTATGTCTGGGTCCTGACCAAGACGGCGTCTCTGCTCGTGCCGCTCTCGATCGACTTGAGGCAGATCGAGACCGAGGTTGCTACGCTGCGTTGCGGGCTCGATGCGACGTCGTGGTGGAGCAAGGAGTCAGCTTGTCCCACGCTGACGGGCGTTGACTATTCCGAAGCGGACAGAACGGCGGGCAAGCCACTCCCCTTCGATGCCGTCCGCGCGCACGCTCTTTACAAAAGCCTGTTTGGCGACGTCGCCGATCTCATCAAGGGCAAGCACCTCGTCATCGTGCCGTCCGGCGCGCTGACCACGCTGCCGTTCCAGGTGCTCGTCACCGAGCCGCTGAAGTCCAAGGACCTTGCCCAGGCGCGCTGGCTCGTGCGCGATCACGCTCTGACCGTGCTGCCGTCGGTCGCCGCGCTCAAGAGCTTGCGCCGCACGGGCAGGCCGAGTGCGGCGGCAAAGCCGATGCTCGGTTTCGCCAACCCGCTGCTCGACGGTCCGCAGGATGATCCGAAAGACGGACCCTGGACTAAACAGCAGGCGCAACGCGCTCACGCCGCAACGGGGTGCGCCGCCACACCAAAGCAACGCACAGCGGCGCTCCGCGCCATCAGCCGCAGCGCGAGCCCGGTGCCGCAAGCGGCGGGCCTCGCCGATCTCGCGCATTTGAGGGCGCAGACGCCGCTGCCGGAAACTGCCGACGAGGTGTGCGAGGTTGCGCGCAGCATCGGTGCCGACGTTGACGACATGCGCATCGGCGCGAAGGCGACCGAGGCCGAGGTCAAGCGGCTGTCGGACGCTGGCGACCTCGCCAAGTACCGCATTCTGCATTTCGCTACGCACGGGCTTCTAGCGGGCCAGCTCACGGGCACGCGCGAGCCCGGTCTCATCATGACGCCGCCGGCCACGGCCACCGCCGAGGACGACGGGTATCTCTCGGGGAGCGAGATTGCGAGCCTGAAGCTCGATGCGGACTGGGTGATCCTGTCTGCGTGTAACACTGCCGGTGGCGCGGTCCAGGGCGAGGCGGCGGAGGCGCTGTCCGGTCTGGCCCGGGTGTTCTTCTACGCCGGCGCCCGCGCGCTGCTCGTGTCGCACTGGGAGGTCGACAGCGCCGCGACGGTGAAGCTCATCACCACGGCCATGGCCGAACTGGCCAAGGACAAGTCTATCGGCCGCGCCGAGGCCATACGCCGCGCCATGCTCGCCGTGATGGCCGACACCTCGCGCCCGCCGAACTGGGTGCCCGCCTGGCACCCGTCCGTCTGGGCACCGTTCGTGGTGGTGGGCGAGGGTGGCGTGGGGAGGTAGATGGACAACATTGTTCAGGAAAGATCGTTCGAAATACTCACGATTGACGACCTGCAACGAGTCAAGGAGTTGGTAATTGAAGATTTGAAAGGTCTCTACGAGCGGCGGTCGTTGACAGCGCGGCTCTATGCGGACCGGCTGATCGCGCTGTGCCTGTGCCAAGGCGCAGCGGAGCACTTTGTGCGTCCCGGACGAGGTGTGAAGGACTTCGACGTTTGGGCGTTTTTCAGCAAGCATCCAGTTCGCGCATTTCCGTATCGGCGACGCGGCACCGCGGATTTCGGGCTGTCGAGACTCGGTCGACACCCCGACGACACCGGGTTTGCTGGGCGCAGGGTCGACGTGATCGGCAGAAGTCTTCAGGTGAGGGACAGCCAGACCGGCATGGAGGCGGTTCGTGAGTGGCTATGTAGCGGTCGAACCAAGAGCGCGCGTCTGATCAGTCTGCGTCCCGTTGTCATTCTCGCTCCCGAGCGCTTCTTGGGCCAAGTGCTCTGGGACCCGACAACCAACTCCACTACTTGACAGTCTCTCGCGGTGCGCACCGGAGCCAGCCACCTCTTCGGATGGCAATCAGAGCGAACAGACGGGCGTGGCAAGAGAGCGACCGCTTCTGGGGTGGTCAGCCGACGTGCCGACAAAAAGACAAGGATCACTGACGTTGCCCTTCAGAGGCATGACGGTCGAGAGGCAGAGATTAGAGACATCGACGACAGGCTGGAAACGATCGGTCTCGAAGTGGGTTGCTATGTCTGCTCACCTTCCGACCCCAACCGTTGGGATCGAAAACGGGTCGGTGAAGGCACAAAGTCACTGCGCCTGCCGCAGCGGGCTGGAGCCACTTTGTGCCTTGGTCTGCACTCATTCGAGTAACTTGTGGCGTGGATGAGGCGTCGCCGGTTCGCTCGGGTTCGTTGACTGAGGAGCGTGGCCGTGCATAGCGGTTCGCCAGAGGGCCGTTGGATGCGCGCTCCCGCGTATTGGCAAAGCGCGAATTGGTAGCTTCGGACTGTCGTGTTCGACATACTGACCTGGAACCTGTGTGGCAGGTCGGCCAGTGGATCGGTCGGAAACGCCGATCGCAGCGCCTAAGCCTACGGCAATTCACAGAAATCGTCGCCAGAGCAGCCTTCGGTGCCGTGCGCCGGTGGGGAGGCTGGATTAGTGCTAGCGATCGATGCCCAATCAGGGCAGGCGGCG
>CAYYGO010000085.1:0-9711 GCA_964471635.1 uncultured Hyphomicrobium sp. | reverse complement strand
GTTCAGGAAGGCTGCGACAAGTTCTGCACCTTCTGCGTCGTGCCCTACACGCGCGGCTCCGAATACTCCCGCTCGGTCGACGCGCTCGTTGCCGAGACCGAGCGCCTTGTTGCGCGCGGCGTGCGCGAGATCACGCTACTCGGGCAGAACGTCAACGCCTACCACGGCGAAGGGCCGGACGGATCGGCATGGTCGCTCGCCCGCCTCGTGCGCCGCCTGTCCGAGATCGATGGCGTCGAGCGGCTGCGCTACACCACGAGCCACCCGCGCGACATGGGCGACGATCTCATTGCCGCGCACCGCGACGAGCCGAAGCTGATGCCGTTCCTGCATCTGCCGGTGCAGTCGGGCTCGGATCGCATCCTCGCGGCGATGAACCGGAAGCACACCGCCGCCGACTATCTCCGGCTCGTCGCTCGTGTCCGTGAGGCGCGGCCCGATATCGCGCTGTCGACCGACATCATCGTCGGCTTCCCAGGAGAGACCGACGCGGACTTCGAGGCGACGCTGCGGCTCGTCGAGCAGATCGAGTGCGCCCAGGCGTTCTCCTTCAAGTTCAGCGCGCGCCCGGGCACGCCGGCGGCCAAGATCGACGGTCATGTGCCCGAGGTCGTGAAGTCCGTGCGGCTGGCGCGATTGCAGGGTCTGCTCGACCAGCAGCAGACACGGTTCAACTCGAGCTGCGTCGGCAAGACTCTTCCCGTGCTGTTCGAGCGGAAGGGGCGGCACACCGGCCAGCTCGTCGGCCGCTCGCCCTATCTCCAGCTCGTGCACGCCACGGCGCGTACGGAGCTGCTCGGCCGCATTATTCCGGTCGAGATCGCAGCCGCCGGCCAGAACAGCCTCGCCGGCGTGATCCCGGCACGGTGAGCCGTCTCCAGCCGCGGCATGGGTCGCGGGCTCCCCGGCACTCGCCGCACCGCGGCAGACATGTCATCAATCTGCATCACGGCGCGCTTAGCTGCGTTGGGGGCGGCCGGCTTCGACCCGTGCCCGGCATGGTAAACCCTGACCCGGTGCCGTCGCTGCCATGCTGTGCTAGACTTCAATAACAGTCGAAGGCCGAATCGGGTCGGGAACGCTATTCGGAGAGCATGATTTGACAGGATTTCGGGGGCAGCCCCTCGGCGGCGGCCGTTCGGCCAAGGCGCAGGCGTCCAATCAGCGCGTCGTCATTCCCTTCGAGGACAACCGCCACCTGCATCAATTGCTCGGCGAGTACGATGCCCACCTTGCGTTGATCGAGGATCGCCTCGGCATCGAGGCTCATGCCCACGGCAACGTCGTCATCCTGACCGGCTCGGAGCCTGCCTGCGCCATTGCCCGCGCCGTGCTCGAGCAGCTCTACGCGCGCGTCGTCAAGGGCGAGGCGGTCGGTGCGGGCGATTTCGACGGCCTCATCCGCCATGCCCGCCAGGAGGTCGCACCGGGCGTCGCCGCTGGCGCAGACGGACCGGCGCAGGTCGTCACGCGGCGCCGCGTCGTCAAGGCCCGCACGCCCGCCCAGAGCACCTACATGCGCGCGCTCGACCAGTTCGATCTCGTGTTCGGCATCGGGCCTGCAGGCACAGGAAAGACTTATATTGCTGTCGCCCAGGCCGCCCACTGCCTGGAACGTGGGCTCGTCGAGCGCATCATCCTGTCGCGGCCGGCGGTCGAGGCGGGCGAGCGGCTGGGCTTCCTGCCCGGCGATATGCGCGAGAAGGTGGACCCGTATCTCCGACCGCTCTACGATGCCCTCTACGACGTGTTGCCGCCCGAGAAGGTCGAGCGCGACCTCGAGACGGGTATCATCGAGATTGCACCGCTCGCGTTCATGCGCGGGCGCACGCTCGCCAACGCCTTCGTCATTCTCGACGAGGCTCAGAACACCACGACGATGCAGATGAAGATGTTCCTGACCCGACTCGGCGAGAACTCCAAGATGGTCATCACCGGCGATCCGTCGCAGATCGACCTTCCGCCCGGCATGCGCTCGGGTCTCGAGGAGGCGGTGGAGCTGCTCGACGGCGTGCCGGGCATCGAGGCCTGCCGCTTCGTCAACGCCGACGTGGTCCGCCGTGATCTGGTGGCCCGCATCGTCGATGCCTACGATCGGGCGGCAGCGGCCAAGCCGGCCCTGCCCCTCGGCGGCGGCAAGGCGAAATAGGCTATGGACGACGGCGACAGTTGCAGCGCGGCGGTGAGCGCCGCATCGAGCCGCAGGGGCAGCGCGGCAGCGGCCGGCCGCATCGTCGCCGAGCTGGTCGACGAGAGCGGCGACTGGTCGGCTTTCGCATCCGTGCCGGCCGTCGTGGAGACAGCGGTGGCGCTCGTCTCCGAGGCCGCCGAGATCGACTGCCCGCCCTCGACCGTTGCCATCGCGCTCGTGTCCGACAGCGAAGTCCAAGCGCTCAACAAGGCATGGCGCGGCGTCGACAAGCCGACGAACGTTCTGTCTTTCCCGGCAGCGGCAGGCGCCCGCTCGGACGACGGCCGCGCGTTCCTCGGCGACATCGTACTTGCCGCCGCGACCTGCACCCGCGAGGCGGTTGAGCTCGCCATTCTACCCAGCCATCACCTGCAGCACCTCGTCGTGCACGGTCTCCTTCATCTGCTCGGCTACGACCACGAGCGGGACGAGGATGCAGACGCCATGGAGGCGCTCGAGGTGGCGCTGCTGGCGCGTGCGGGCGTACCCGATCCCTACGCAGAGCCCGGGCCGCGCGCATGAGCCCGCTGCATCCCTCCACCGAGGCAGAGCCTCCCTTGCACCGTTGGCCATGAGCACCGAGACGTCGAAAGCCGCACCCGAGAATCCCGCCCCAGCCGAAGCGCGCGCTGCGCCCGCGGCGGGCGGCATCGTCCGCTCCCGTACCGTCCCTCCGGCTGGCGTTACCGCCGCACCTGCCGCGACACCGTCCCCGCCCGCCCTGCCGCCGGCCGCAGCTCAGACGCAAGGCTGGCTGCAGGCGCTGCGGGCGCGGCTCGGCATGACCGGCCAGCAGACGCTTCGCGATACCATCGAGGATGCGCTGCGCGACGAGGATCGCACCGAGCAGGCGTTCTCGGCCGAGGAGCGGGCGATGCTGCTGCGGCTGTTGCGCTTCGGCGCGAGCCGGGTCGTCGACATCATGGTGCCGCGCGCCGACATCATCGCGCTCGACGAGGGCGAGCCGCTGTCGGAGCTGCTGCGCACATTCGAGGAGGCGGGGGTCAGCCGCATTCCGCTGTTCCACGACACGCTCGACGATCCGCGCGGCATGATCCACATCAAGGATCTGTTCCGTTGGTTGATGGCTGAGGCGCAGGGGCGCGAGCTCGTCGCGCCGCGCTCGGGCAGCGGTTTCGTGCGCAGCCCGCCCGCCGGCGCTGCTCTCGCCACTGCCGCTCCCGCAGCCTCCGGCCCTGCGACCGCCGCCGGCAAGATGGACGTCTCGAGCCTTTCGCAAGTCGACGTCTCCCGACTCGACCTGTCGCGCCCAATCTCTGTCGCCCGGATCCGCCGCCAGGTGCTCTACGTGCCGCCGTCGATGCCGGCCATGAACCTCCTAATCCGCATGCAATCGACGCGCATCCACATGGCGCTCGTCGTCGACGAGTACGGCGGCACCGATGGTCTGGTGACGATCGAGGACCTTGTCGAGCAGGTCGTCGGCGATATCGAGGACGAGCACGACGAGGCCGAGGCGGCGCACATCGTGCGGGACCCCAAGCTCGGGTTGATCGCGTCTGCCCGCACGCCCGTGAGCGAGCTCGAGGCGCACCTCGACATGAAGCTGCTCACCGCCGAGGAGGTGGAGGAGATCGACACGCTGGGCGGGCTCGTGTTCGCCATCGTCGGCCGCGTGCCGACCCGAGGCGAGATCGTTCGCCACGGTTCCGGCATCGAGTTCGAGGTGCTCGACGCCGACCCGCGGCGCGTCAAGAAGCTCAAGATCCATGTCGCAGGTGCACGCGATGCGGCCGAGGCGATCCAGCCGAAACCGAAGCCCGAAGGCTGAGCGGTGGGCGTGCCAGACAGTGGGCCAGAAACCGGCCGAGAAGCCGGCCGAGAAGCCGGGGCCAACCTCGGTCAGCACACCAGCCCAGCCGTCGGGCCGGGCCGCAGGGCGCCAGGGCCGGATGCGCCTGATGCCGACGCTGCTCCGGCACGCGGCCTGCGCCTCGCGTCCGCACTCGCTCGGCACGTCGGCGCGTTCCGCGGCCTGCGGCGCGGCCTCGTCGCGATCGTAGCCGGACTCGTCTCGGTGCTGGCGATGGCCCCGTTCTTTCTGTGGCCGCTGCTGCTCGCGACATTGCCGGTGCTGGTCTGGCTGATCGACAGCGCGGCAGACACCGGCCGGGGGCGCCGCCCGCTGCTCGCTGCGTTCGCCAGCGGTTGGTGCTTCGGTTTCGGCTATTTTCTCGGCGGGCTGTTCTGGATCGGCGAGGCGTTTCTGGTCGAGGCCGACGTGTTTGCCTGGCTGTTGCCCTTCGCCGTGACCCTGCTTCCCGCGGGTCTTGCGATCTTCTATGGCGCCGCGGCGGCCCTGGCGCGCGCATTTTGGGTGCCCGGCATCCTGCGTGTCCTCGTACTGGCGGTTGCGCTCTCCGTCGCCGAGTGGCTGCGCGGGCATGTCCTCACCGGCTTTCCCTGGAACACGCTCGGCTATGCTTTGACCGCCGATCTCGTCTCCATGCAGTCGGCGGCACTCGTCGGCATCTACGGGCTGACGCTCGTCGCCGTCGTCGTCGGGGCCGGGCCGGTCGTCGCACTTGCCGACGGCGAGGCGGCAGGCCGCATGCGCCGCGCCGCCGTGCTGGCGCTGTCGCTCGCGCTGGTGCCACTCGCCCTTCAGTGGACCTGGGGGGCGTGGCGTCTCGCGTCGGGCCCTGCACCCATGGTGGACGGCGCGCGGCTGCGCATCGTCCAGCCGAGCATCCCGCAGCGGGAGAAGTGGCGGCCCGACAAGCAGCGCGAGATCTTTCTGACCCACCTGTCGCTGTCGCGGGTCTCCGATGCAGGCCGCCTCGACGACCTCGAGGGCATCACGCACGTCGTCTGGCCAGAGGCGTCGATGCCGTTCCTGCCGCTGTCGACCCCCGAGGCGATCGAGGCCATCGCCGAGCTTCTGCCGAGCGGCACCCAGCTTCTCGCCGGTGCGCTGCGCGTCGCGGAGCCAAGCGAGACCGGTGCACGGCGGCAGGCGTTCAACAGCCTGATGGTGTTTGCCGACGATGGCCGCCTCGCCGCGCTCTACGACAAGATCCACCTCGTTCCCTTCGGCGAGTACCTTCCGTTCCAGTCGACGCTCGAGAGTATCGGCCTCGAGCAGCTGACACGGATGCGTGGAGGGTTCTCGATCGGGCCCGAGCCCCGCCCGCTGTTGCGGATCGCCGGGCTGCCGCCCGTAGGCGCGCTGATCTGCTACGAGGCCGTCTTTCCCGCCGCGGTCGTCCAGGGCAGAGAGCGGCCAGGGCTCCTTGTCAACGTCACCAACGACGGCTGGTTCGGGAACACCACCGGACCGCGCCAGCACTTCCATCAGTCGCGCGTCCGGGCGGTGGAGGAAGGTCTGCCTCTGGTGCGCTCCGCCAACAACGGCATCTCGGCGCTGTTCGACGCCGAGGGCCGCATCCTCGCGCGCCTCGATCTCGATGTCCGCGGCGTAGCCGACACGCCGGTCCCTGTGGCGCGTCCGCCGACACCCTACGCACGCCTCGGAGACCTGCCGTTCCTGGGCATGGTGCTCGTCTCGGTCATGCTGGTGGCGACATCCATCCGCCGGGCGGCCATTCCAGTCGTTGACGCAGGGGGCGTCGGCTCCTAGGAATGTCGGACTCAGTTTATCAAGAATACGGTGAAACCGTTCATGTCGGCCAGTGCGCGCGACGAGGAATCGGAGGGCGAGGAGCGCAACGCGCGCCGCGCCAATCCCATGGATGCTCACGTTGGCAGTCGCGTCCGCTTGCGCCGGATGTTGCTCGGCATGAGCCAGGAGAAGCTCGGCGAGCAGCTCGGGCTGACGTTCCAGCAGGTCCAGAAGTACGAGAAGGGCGTCAATCGCATCGGGGCCAGTCGGCTGTTCGATCTCGCCCAGGTGCTGGGCGTTCCCGTGCAGTTCTTCTACGACGAGGCGCCGGTCGCCGAGGGCTTCGTGCCGGCCGACGGCATGGCCGAGCGCCCGCAAGAGGGCTTCGCGCTCGACTTTCTTTCGAGCCGCGACGGGCTTGAGCTCAACAAGGCCTTCGTGCGCATCAGCGATCCGAAAGTCCGCCGGGCGATCGTCGATCTCGTGCGCACGCTCGGCGGCGACGACGAGGCGAGCTGAGCCGTCCCAAGCCGGTTCTCCGGCCGTTGGTCTCGGCGCCGGCGGCGTGGCGTCACGACGCGCGTCCGCGCTCGGCCGGCGCTTGACCCCGTTCGTAAAGACTGCAAGAACGCCCGTGATTTCAGCTATCGCGATGAACGAGCATGGGGGACGGAGTGGCACGCAAGTCATACCTTTTCACGAGCGAATCGGTGTCCGAGGGCCACCCCGACAAGGTCTGCGACCGCATCTCCGACGAGATCGTCGATCTGTTCTACCGTGAGAGCCTGGGCCAGAAACTCGATCCGTGGGCGATCCGTGCGGCATGCGAGACGATGGCGACCACCCAGCGGGTCGTCGTTGCCGGCGAGTACTCCAACACCGCCCCGAGCGTGACCGTCGCCATGATCCAGGACGTCGCCCGCAAGGCGATCAAGGACATCGGCTACGAGCAGGACGGCTTCCACTGGGCCAACGCCAACATCGAGGTCCTGCTGCACGGCCAGTCGGCCGACATCGCCGCTGGCGTCGATGCCAAGCAGCCGACCAACAAGGAGGAAGGCGCTGGCGACCAGGGCATCATGTTCGGCTACGCCTGCACCGAGACGCCGGAGCTGATGCCGGCGCCGATCTACTATGCCCACAAGATCCTGGCCGATCTCGCTGCTGCACGTAAGGCGGGCAAGGGCGAGGCCGCCAAGCTCGGCCCGGATTCGAAGAGCCAGGTTACCGTCCGCTACGAGAACGGCAAGCCGGTCGGCGTCACGGCCATCGTCGTCTCCCACCAGCATCTCGTGAGGGACCTCTCCTCGCGCCAGGTGCGCGAGATCGTCGAGCCTTACGTTCTGAAGGCACTGCCGGAGGGCTGGGTGACGAAGGACACCGTCTGGCACATCAACCCGACTGGCGCGTTCTACATCGGCGGCCCGGACGGCGACTGCGGCTTGACCGGCCGCAAGATCATCGTCGACACCTACGGCGGCGCAGCGCCCCACGGCGGCGGTGCGTTCTCGGGCAAGGACCCGACCAAGGTCGACCGGTCGGCGGCCTACGCAGCGCGTTATCTCGCGAAGAACGTCGTGGCCGCAGGTCTAGCCGAGCGCTGCACGATCCAGCTCTCCTATGCGATCGGCGTCGCCAAGCCGCTGTCGGTCTACGTGGATGCCCACGGGACCGGCAAAGTCGACGAGGCCCTGATCGAGAAGGCCGTCGCCGAGGTCATGGACCTGACCCCGCGCGGGATCCGCCAGCATCTCGACCTCAACAAGCCGATCTACGCCCGTACCTCCGCCTACGGCCACTTCGGCCGCCAGCCCGATGCCGACGGCGGCTTCTCTTGGGAGCGCACCGATCTCGCGGAGAAGCTCAAGAAGGCGGTTTGAGCGGCGCCGATCGCGCTCGATCCCAGCGTGGCCGCGTCCGAGCGCGGCCATTTGCTTTTGCACGCCGTCTCGAATGGGCCGTGGCGCTGCCTGGGCCACGGATGATGCGATGAGCGACGATGACAGCCCGACGACGCCCGCCGAGCGGCGCCCGCCTCCGGCCATCACGCCGACCGGGGATCTGCGCTCCTTCGGCAGGCGGCGTGGCCGCAAGCTCAGCCCGCGCCAGGAGCGCCTCCTCGCCGAGCTTTTGCCGGCGGTGGCCGTCCCATCCGCGGGCGATCTTGTGGCCCTGGTCGCGGACTGGACGCGGGACGGCTGCGAGCTGTGGCTCGAGATCGGCTTCGGCGGCGGTGAGCATCTGGTCTGGCAGGCCTCACGCAACTCGGCGGTGACGCTGATCGGCTGCGAGCCGTTCGAAGAGGGCGTCGTCAAGGTGCTGTCCGCGATCGAAGCCGCTGGCATCGGCAACATCCGCATTCACGCCGACGACGCCCGGCCGATGATCCGCAGACTGCCGGATCGATGCCTGAGCCGCGTGTTCGTGCTGTTTCCCGACCCCTGGCCAAAGCGAAAGCATGCGAAGCGCCGCCTCGTGGCGACGCCTCTGCTCGACGAGCTGGCCCGCGTCATGAGACCGGGAGCGGAGCTGCGTGCCGGCACCGACATTGGCGATTATGCGCGCACAATGCTGATTGCCCTCATGGCGCATCCGTCGTTCCGCTGGCTGGCCGGGCGTCCGTCGGACTGGCGCGAGCGGCCCGCGGACTGGCCACAGACCCGCTATGAGGCCAAGGCACTGCGCGAAGGGCGGTGTGGTTATTTCTTGCGCTTCTGTCGGTCGTGAACGCAGAATCCTGGTCAAATTCGTGTCAGATTCTTGTTGCGTCACCTGTCACGATAACGTAGCATTCGGGTGCTCATGATCATCTCAACTCTGAGAGTGGATCCTCCGGATCCGCTCTTTTTGTTGTGGAGCGTTGACGTGATCGGGCCGCGTGGTGCGCAACGCGCGAGAAAAGCTCGGGATTTCAAGGACACATGCAGGAAAGCGAAGATGGCGTGACCACGCGCCGCTTCTTCCGGGAAGCGGGCATGGCGGCCGAGATCGCCGCCCTGGTTGAGCCGATCATCGAGGGCCTCGGGTTTAGGCTGGTGCGCGTCCACGTGACCGGCGGCGAGCAACGCACGCTGCAGATCATGGCGGAGCGTCCAGACGGCACTATATCCATCGACGATTGCGAAGCGATCTCGCGCCAGATCTCGCCGGTGCTCGACGTGCACGATCCCATTAGCGGGGCTTGGCGCCTCGAGATCTCCTCGCCGGGCATCGACCGGCCGCTGGTTCGCCCTTCCGACTTCGAGGATTGGGCCGGCTACGATGCCAAGGTCGAGCTCAAAGAGCCGGTCGACGGCCGCCGCCGGTTCAAGGGGCGGCTCGAGGGCTTCGAGTGCGGCGAGGCGCGGATCGAGGTCGATCTCGGCGAGAAGGGCGTCGCGGTGCTTGGATTTCCAGTGGCGCTCGTCGCTGAAGCCCGGCTGGTGTTGACCGACGACCTGATTCGCGAGGCGCTGAGGCGCTCGAAACTGAGAAGCAAGCAAGGCTCCGCGACCCACGACGGCGCGGACATCGAGGACGAGGAGAACTAAGCCATGGCGATCGCAGGCGTCAGCGCCAACCGTCTCGAGCTGTTGCAGATTGCAGACGCGGTCGCGCGCGAGAAGACGATCGACCGGTCGATCGTCATCCAGGCCATGGAGGACGCGATCCAGAAGGCGGCCAAATCGCGCTACGGTGCCGAAAACGACATCCGCTGCGAGATCGACCCGCGCACCGGCGAGACCAAGCTGGCCCGCGTGCTGGCCGTCGTCGACACGGTCGAGAACGACAATACGCAGATCACACTTGCGGACGCGCAGAGGCGCAACCCGGACGCCAAGGTGGGCGATCTCATCGCCGAGACGCTGCCGCCACTTGATTTCGGCCGGGTCGCCGCCCAGAATGCCAAGCAGGTGATCGTGCAGAAGGTGCGCGAGGCCGAGCGCGACCGCCAGTA
>CAYYGO010000084.1:0-10203 GCA_964471635.1 uncultured Hyphomicrobium sp. | reverse complement strand
CTCCGCACACGATAAAGACCTGCACGTGACCGGCGCCCGCTCATGAAAAAGGGTCGACCGTCCCGGAGCGTCAAAATCGCCGCCACTCCATCCTGCCGCCCTCCGACGCCCTTCAACGAACGTTGCGGGGTTGCCGGGCCTACGGATGTCGCCTGCCAACGGACGCGACTTGTAGGACAGTAAATGGCCCGACGACCTGTACTTAACGCCTGCCACCTCTCTGCTGCGCGAACGCCCGGGGCTCAGGGCGAAGATTTAGTTTGGAACATAGGGCCAACCCGATCGACTGCCAAGAGTTTGCGCTGGGCCTCGCCGGCGGTACGCCGTCGGGTGCCTTCGGTGGCCCGGATTTTGCGATTTCTGTCACTCTGTCTCGTGTCGGGTCGCCCTGGGGCTGCCCGTCACGGTGCAGTGGGAGGCATTGCCCAAGCTTGGCACGCTTGTAAACGCTAGTGGAATTTATTTGGTGAATTCGGACGTTTAGTCATACGATCTTCACCCATCCACTTAGTGTGAACTTAAGCGCGTCGGGCTAGTGTGTAACGAGACTGAGTAGCGCGTGACGAGTGCCATGACCGACCAACCAATGAAGCCGCGTGTGCGTTACGTCATCGGCCCCGATGGGAGCCCGCTGACGGTGGCCGATCTGCCTCCGCGCAATACCAAGCGCTGGGTGATCCGCCGCAAGGCAGAGGTCGTGGCGGCTGTCCGCGGCGGCTTGCTCAGCATCGAGGAGGCGTGCGAGCGCTACACCTTGACGGTCGACGAATTCCTGTCGTGGCAGCGGTCGATCGACCGGCACGGCCTTCCGGGTCTCAGGGCGACCCGCATCCAAGACTATCGCGATTGATCTGCGGCTACCGCCGACGCGGCACCCGGCCGGCTCATTTCCGGTCGGCAGTCACCTTCGTCGAGCGGCCTTTGCGGCTCGTGGTCTTTGTCGTCACACCTTTTGCAGGAACGACTGGTTTTGCAGGAACGGCTGGGGCAGGTGTGGCCGCGGTCCAGGCTCGCGGCTCGGCCATTGGAGCACAGCCTGCAGCTCCTCCGGCCCAGCGGTCGACGTCGTGCTTCAGGGAGTTGCCGAGGTCCGGCGGCAGCCTCAGGTTCTCGACCAGCACCCGGGCCGAGTCGCCCTCCGGCGCGATGTCCACGCGCAATGCCCGAGCGCCGCGCGGGTCCTTCCCAATGCGATCTCGCTCATGGACGACGATTTCCGCCTTGCCGCCGCGCGACGGGCTGTCGGCGTCCGCGTGGTAGATGTAGCCGGCCTTGAGGGGACCGGCAGGTCCGAACCAGCACGACATGGCGCCGGCTGCGATGCGGGAGTAGACGTCGGTTGGTGCGCCGACGACAGGCGGGATGGTTTCGGGCAAGTCGACCTTGGGCAGCTCAACCTTGCTCAGATCGACTTTCGGCAGCTCGACCTTCGGCACTTGAACGGCAGCAATATTGGGCAGCGACAGCCCGCCCGTCTCTCCGAGCCCACCCGAGCAAGCTGATCCAGCGAGAGCGGCTAAGACGACGATTGCGGCACGGCCCGTCAGGGCTGATTTTGTTTGTTGGTAATGCACCTGCACAGTCATCCCCGATGCGTTGGCGTTCCCGCTCGGCTGGTACCGCTGGCGGAGACGATTGGGCATGATCTGGCGCGGGCGATATGGGCGGCACCGTGGCATGCCATAGACCAACTTCAGGTCACGGGCACTCGAACTCTGGACGAAAGCACATACCTGCCGTGAGGTCGAGTTGGCGTGTCGGATTGCGCTGCGCCGATCGAGACGTCCGCCTCACTGAACACTGATTCTTACCTCGCACAATCGGTGTGCCGGTGCAATCCCGGGGCGGAGCTCGCTATGCCGTCTTCGACAAGTAAAACCCTGCGGTCCAATCGCGCCGAGGAGGGACCTCGTCGAGCACCTGCCAGTGACCATGACTGGGGGATTGGTCGGCGTTCGGCTCGCCCTGATCGCGTCGGTTCGAGATGGGCGGAAGGACGGCGTCATGCGCTGACGGACGCAGTCGGCCAGCGCCGCCGCGGCGTTGGCCGGGGTCGTTCATCGGCACAGCCCGGCGCCGGTCGCGCGGGGTCTGTCAGCGTCGGGTCGATCAGCGGAGTGCGGTGGCCGTTGTTCGATCATGGCGTCGGCGACCCCGCTGCTCCTCCCGCGCGGCCTGCTGCGGCGCCGATCGCGACAACTGCTCGAGCGCACTGTCGAGCTCCCGCTGGGCGGCCTCCAGCTTCTGCGCCAATCCGTTGGCAGATGCCCGCAGGTTGTCGCGGCGCTGAGCGGCCGATTTGGCGAACGTCGAATAGGCGAAATGCGCCGTATCGCGAACGCCGGTACGTTCCTCCTCGGCCATGATCTGCCGGTCGAGGTCCGCTGCCATGCTCTCGAAGTCGCGGATCATGTGCTCCAGATCCGCGACTTTGCGCGCCTTGTCGTCGGCCTCGAAGCGCCGCGTACGGAGTGCGACGTCACGCGATTTCATCGTTCGATACCCCTCACTTGTTCGAACCACGAGGGCTGATCAACCAAGTTCCGTGCCAAATCAACCGCGTCTGGCACGCTCACCTCATGTCCTCACAAACGCGCTTAACCTGAGATTTCTTAATGGGAAGGTCAAGGCGGCTAGAGGACCCACAAGGGCCCCGGATAACAGTCGCATGGGCCGCTTAAGTTGCGGTAAAGCAACGCTGGCTGACGACCTTCGATCGAGCCTCCTTAGGCGGGCACATTTTGCGGCCTCGCCCACTAGGGCTCCTGCACGAATTCTGTTAGCTCTTGATTCGTATCACAAACGGCCCTTCCGGGTTGGACTGGAAGCCTCGGCGGCCACGCCGGGGTCACCGACATGGCGCGCGAGTCCTGGTGCGTCGGGGGCAGATCTCAGAACAATCTAGGGTTGCCAGATGCGGTGGTCGCTCCACCGCTTCAGCGGAGCCATATGCCGCAGTGCAACAAAGTCGAAGCGCGCGCACGCCACATGTGAAGGCTTTCGGAACGACCGGATCGAGGGGCAATACAAAATTAGGGTTTGTTAACCTCTGGGCGGTAAAGATCTTACGAAGAATTGGCTGGGTGGGTGCTGCGTTCTCTTCAAAACGGGGCAGGGAAGAGAGGAACCGGGATGCGAGTCCTACTGATCGAAGACGACAGCGCCACCGCGCAGAGCATCGAGCTGATGCTGCAGTCGGAAGGCTTCAACGTCTACACGACCGACCTTGGTGAGGAAGGTGTCGACCTCGGCAAGCTCTATGATTACGATATCATTCTTCTGGATCTCAACTTGCCCGATATGAGCGGGTACGAGGTTCTCAAGACACTCCGTGTGTCGAAGGTTCAGACACCGATCCTCATCCTCTCTGGCCTCGCCCAGATAGAGGACAAGGTGAGAGGGCTGGGTTTCGGCGCGGACGACTACATGACGAAACCGTTCCACAAGGACGAGCTTGTCGCTCGCATTCACGCCATCGTGCGCCGTTCGAAGGGCCATGCGCAGTCGGTCATCGAGACCGGCGATCTCAAGGTCAACCTCGATACCAAGACGGTCGAGGTCAATGGCCAGCGCGTGCATTTGACGGGCAAGGAGTACCAGATGCTGGAACTCCTCTCGCTGCGCAAAGGGACGACGCTGACCAAAGAGATGTTTCTCAATCATCTCTACGGCGGCATGGACGAGCCCGAGCTCAAGATCATCGACGTCTTCATCTGCAAGCTCCGGAAGAAGCTGCAGGTCGCGACGGGTGGCCAGCACTATATCGAGACGGTTTGGGGCCGCGGTTACGTGCTGCGCGACCCAGGTGACGATTCAACCGTCGCCGCTTGACGTTTGCGCCCTGCGGCAGTGCCTTCTGTGGGTGGCTGCGGGGCGCGGTGAGTTCTCATGAACGCTTGGTCGCGCACTCGGGAGCCTGACGGCTCCCGATCTTTTTTGGCGCCCACTCGATGGTTTCGTGGTGCGGTGTCTCGCCCCGCGCCGCCCGCGCGGTGACGGCAACTCCGGTCAGCGCTGCGTCGTGGTCGTGCTTGGCCGCTGCTATTCGCAGAAATTCGTGAGCTTTCGCTCGGCCATGTCGACGTGGAAGTGGTTCTTATGCGCGTTGTTGGCCTCGGGTCCGAGCGTCGTGCCGAAGATCCGGCACGCGGCGGCGTGGGCTTCCCGCAAGAAGCGCGCCTTACCCGAGCTGCCGTCGAGCGCGACGGCGGGCGTGTGCACCATCGGTGCCGTACCGGTCTTCGTCATGACGGAGGGGACCCGGCCCGAACTGTGGACAGTAGGTTGTGCGCCAGCGGTGCCTGCGCCGGAGGGACGAGCACCAGAGGGAGCGAAGCTGCTCTGACCATGCCCTGTTGCGCCGGTCCTCGGCGCGTTGGCAGTGGCTTGTGCCAAATCGAACGCCGATCGGGTATCTGACTTCGGACCGCCAAGTCGGCTCGGGGCGACGCCAAGCGAGCCGTCATCGCCGCCGCGATGGCCAGACGCGAGGCCCGGCCGTGAGATCGTGACCTTCGGCAGGCCCTCGATCAGTGTCGCGCCACCGCCGGCCAGTACTGGCGGCGTTTGCTGCGTGCCGGCCGGAGGCTGCTCCTGCACACCTTGGGCCTTTTTTGCCGCGACCGCAGCTGTCGCCTCGGCCCTCGCGCGCTCGACCCGTTCCGCTGCGGCCTTCGCCGCGGCCACCTGGGCTGCGATCTCGCGGCCGGTCAGTCCCCAATCGTCGAGCAATAGCGCTGTCTGGCCCTTGGCGGTCGTGAAGCCACGGATGTCGATCGCGTTCGCCTTGCCGTGCTCCGACAACTTATTCTTGGCTCGGCCATAGGCGTTGCGGCACGAATAGTCGCTCATCGTCTCGATCTTGATAACTGCCGAGCCCAGGTGCTTGCGCGCCAAGGGCTGCAGGTCGCCTTTGACCCATTTATGAATCGCAACGACCATGTCGCAGGTGACGAGTGGCGGCGGCGAAAGCGACACTTCGGGATTGCGGCCGATCGAGACGAGCCGCACAGGCGCGGCTGCACCGCACGCCCCCTCGCGAACGGGAGCCTCGCTGATGGTGACGGCCTCGATACCTTTGAGGAGGGCCGTGCACCGCGCTTTCGCCAGCTCGATCTCGCCAGCCGGCCATTGAAGCTGAGCGGCATCCGGGTTGGCGCGCGCTTCGGCCTCGGCTTTGGCCTCGGGCAACGTCTTCGGCCAAGATCCACTGGGCGCGGCGGGAACGATTGCGGGCTGCGGCGTTGCCGCAGGTGTGCTCGGTGGAGTGGCTGGCCCCGGTTTGGCCTGGTTGGCAGGACCTTGCGCTGTCACGGGGGCTGCGCTCTGCGCAACCTTGGTCGGCGACTGTGGCTCTGGAGATCTTGTTGAGCCGGGCCGCGGTGCCTGCAGCGGCTCTGCGGCCAGTGGCGCATTGGCTCTAGTGGTGGCCACCGGTTCGTCCACGGCCTTGGCCGGCTGCGGGCTCGGAAGCTCGATCAACAGTGCCGGCGCGGAAAACGACCGCAGTCCGGGTTGCTGAGCGTGCGCCTTGCCCTGGCACCCGCCATCTAGCGCCCAGGCACACAGCGCGATGCTGGACGTGCCAAGGAGGTAACCGACCGTGCGCAGCCCCATGCCCACGCCTTTCGCCTTGAGACCGATTCGCTGTTGCGCCCGCCCATAGCCCGCCCCGGATGCCACTTGTGATCGGGCCATCATGGCGCCCGTCGGCCTCGTGCCCCGAAGGTGCGAGGTCAGCTCCGGAAAAGGTAGCGCGAATCAGTGTTGAGAGTTTGATCCGATTGCGACGAGTTGCCTAGCGGCCAATTGCGGCGAATTGTGTTCGGTGTCGCGTCGAGCCCAGAAGCATGAGGACAACCAGTGCAAAACCCTGTGCAGCCGCCGAACGCCCCCGTCGCCGGGTCGGCCGGCCCGCTTGGCATCGATATAGGACGTCTGGGTGCAGCGGCCGTCGTGACACTCTGCCGACCGCGCGCGCTGAACGCGCTCAACGAGGCGATGCGCACCGCGCTCGCCAGCGCCCTTCCGGCGATCGCTCGCGATCCCATGGTCTATTGCATGGTCCTCCGCTCGGACAGCGCGAAGGCGTTCTGTGCGGGCGGTGACGTGCGAGAGTTGGTGTCTTGGGCGCGTACCGATCCCCACCGCGCGCGGCGGGCCTTTGCCGAGGAGTACCGGCTCGACTGGGCGCTCGAATGCTTCTCCAAGCCCACGATCGCGTTGATCGACGGGCTCCTGATGGGCTCGGGCGTCGGGCTGACGCTTTACGGCACGCACCGGGTCGCTGCCGCGGGCTATGCGTTTGCCATGCCCGAAACATCGATCGGTCTGTTCCCCGACGTCGGCGTGGCGCACGCATTCGCACGCATGCCCGACGAGGTCGGCATGTACTTGGCGCTGTCGGGTCGCAGTATTGGCCGGGCCGATGCTCTTGCCCTCGGACTCGTGACGCACTGCATTGATGCCGAGCATTTTCCGGAGATCTTGGCAGCCTTGGCCGATGCCGAGCCGGTCGACAAGCTGCTCGACGCCAGACATCGCGATCCCGGGCCGGGCAAGCTTCCGCCGCTCAAGGACACGATCCGGCAGTGCTTCTCGGCGCAGAGCGTGGTCGAGATAGTGGACAGGCTCGACGGTGTCACCGGCACCGAGGCCGACTGGGCGGGAGCGCTCCGCGACGAACTTCTGACCCGGTCGCCGACCTCACTCGCCATCACATTCCGGCATGTCCGCGAGGCAGCGCACAGGAGCCTTTCGGACGTGCTCGAGATCGACTACCGCCTTGCGTGTCGTTGTCTCGAAGCGGGCGATTTCGCGGAGGGCGTGCGCGCCGCCCTGATCGACAAGGACGGCAAGCCTGCCTGGCGGCCGTCGTCGGTCGAACAGGTCTCGGAGGCGGCGATCGCGAGCTATTTCGCGCCTTTTCCAGGCGGCGCACTGGATCTCGCAACGCGCAGTCAGATGCAGGGGCTGGTCTGAGCTAGTGGACGCAAAGATAAACAAAGCATTTTTCGGAGGGGCCATTACTGTTCTTTTACTATATCTATTGAGGTAACTTTTAGTTCTCTCTGTCAGATTGAGGTCAACCCGGAAAACCGGGAGCGTCAAACAGAGCAGAGGCAGTAACAATGAGCGTTCATGTGAACGTGGCGCGCCATGCCGCGCCCGTGGCGGATGAGACATTCCGCGGTGAGTACCTTCAGGCGCTGCGGCTGATCGAGCGCCTGCATCGTCTTCTACTCGATGTCATCAAGGACGAGTTCGACCGCCAGGGCGGTGCCGAGTTGAACTCGGTGCAGGCGCTCCTGCTCTACAACATCGGTGAGAGCGAGTTGACGGCGGGGGAGTTGAAGACGAGGGGCTACTACCTCGGCTCCAACGTCTCCTACAACCTGAAGAAGCTCGTGGACATGGGCTACATCCACTACAAGCGCTCGGACACCGATCGCCGGTCGGTGCGTGTCAGCCTGACGGAGAAGGGCCTCGACGCACGCGATGTCGTCCAGAAGCTCTATCAGCGCCAGCTCGGCTCGGTGCAGACGGTGGGCGAGATAGCCAACGACGACATCCGCGGCTTGAACAAGTCGCTTGCTCGCCTCGAGCGCTTCTGGTCGGACCAGATTCGCTACCGCCTTTGATCGGTCCTCGCGGGCCTCAGCTCTGTCGAGAGGAATAGCGGCCGTCGGCGCAAGCTGACGGCCGATTTCCGTTCGGATTGAGGGGGCTGTCGCCTCGCGACTGGTCCGGCTGCCGATTGATTGTCGCGCACTCGGCTCTGTGTTGCGATCGGGCATCATGCGCCCGACGCCAGCCGGTGGGTCCGCCTCTTTGTCCTTTCGCGTGGCGCGAGTTTGGCGCACGGTTCCGGCGACAGTGTCTAGCGTGTTCGGCGCGCTTAGCGGCTCGACGATGGCCAGGCGTTGCTCGTGCGCCGTGTTCACTCCAACAAAAATGACACACCGCGCTGGCGGGCTGTGGTGAACCGGCGGTTCGCTAGTCATAGCCTGCGGTGCGGGGGCTTCGAGCGGCCGCTATACTCGAAACCACCGGGACGCCGGATGCCCGGGCTGCATTCTGGAGACGCACTTCGGCCAAGGGTTGGCCTGCGGGCGTGTCTCTAATACAGTCGTTTCCGGACTGTTAAGTTTCGTTGGCCAGATTGCGGTGGCTCGTGGGACGGGGTTGCAGGATGAGTTGGGCTGAGGGCCGGCGCCGACCCGTCTGAAAGAGGGCAGGATTCATGCAGGTCAGGACAAGCGAGAGCCGTTTGTTGGGCAGACGTGTGCGGGCAATCGCCATGCGGGCGGCCGCAGAGCGGGCTGCCGTGTTATCGGGGCTTGTCCTCGTGGCCTTGCTCGCCGGGCCCGCCGCTGCCTACGACAGCAACGGCATGTGGACCCCGTTCGGCACGGGCTCGAGCCCAACCGCCTCCGGGGGCGTCGTCGACCGCGAATATATCAAGCAGTGGGAGGCCAACCCGCCCAAGGGCTATCCGACGCTGTCTTCGGCCAACGTCGAGGCCACCAAGTCTGCAATCAAGCGCTACCAGGACATCGTCGCAAAGGGCGGATGGAAGATGGTGCCCGAGACGCCGATGCAGTCGGGCTCGTCCGGTCCGGCGGTCGGGCTCCTGCGCGAGCGGCTCGCCATTTCGGGCGATCTAAAGGACGATACTGGGTACGAGAGCTTCGACTATGCACTCGAAAAGGCCGTGAAGCGTTTCCAGGCCTCGAACGGACTGACGCCGACGGGCGTCGTCGATAAGCGCACGATCGCCGCACTGAACGTCTCTGCCGCGGCGCGCTTGAAACAGCTGCAGACCAACCTTGGCCGCTTGTCGTCGCTCGCCCGCTCGCCGGGCAAGCGCTACGTGATGGTCAACGTGCCTGCGGCCCAGATCGAGGCCGTCGAGGGTGATCGGGTGGTCTCGCGCCATTCCGGCGTGGTCGGCAAGACCGACCGGCCGACCCCCCTTCTGACGTCGCAGATCTACGAGCTCAACTTCAATCCGGTATGGCGCCTGCCACCGACCGTCATCACGAAAGATCTCATTCCACGCGGCCGCGAGATGCAGCGGTCAGGCAAGAACGTGCTGACGAAGTTCGGCATCGACGCCTACGACGGTACCGGCAAGAAGCTCGATCCGGAGAAGATAAACTGGAGCTCGGGCCAGCCGATGAGTCTCAGCTACAGCCAGCAGCCGGGCAAGGACAATCCGCTGGGCTTCCTCAAGATCAATTTCCACAATCAGCATTCGGTCTACATGCATGACACGCCGTCCGACAATCTGTTCGGGCGCAACTTCCGTGCGGCAAGCTCGGGCTGCATCCGCGTTCAGGGCATCGAGGGCCTTGCCGACTGGCTGCTTGCCGACCAGGGCGGCTGGTCGATCGAGAGGATCGAGGAGCTGAAGAAGACCCGCGAGCGGATGGACGTGAAGCTCAAGCGGCCGGTGACGCTACACTTCGTCTACATCACGGCTTGGGCGACAGAGGACGGCGTGGTCCAGTTCCGCCGCGACCTCTACAATCGTGATGGCGTTGGCCCGACCGCATCTGCTTATTGAGAGCTTCTCGGGCGGTGGCGACCGGCGGTCGCGGCGGCGAGGGAGTGAGGGAGTTATGCCCTCGGTAGTGGCCCATCGATACGGTTGTCCGGCGGTGGCCGCCTCGTCAGACGTTGCGTTAACTCATTAAACGGATCGACCGATCACGTCTCATTCTGCGGTCGTTCACAGCCCCGCGCGCCGCCCACTTCGCGGTGTAGCGCGCCAGGAGAACCTGCTCGGCGCTTCCAGGGGCGCTCGCTGCGCCCGGCCCCAACGCCCACTCGACTTAGGTCTTACTCCGTCTCCCACTTGACTTAAATCAGGGCGCCCCCGGGCTGCCGGCGCGATTGTTCATCCCGTGCAAACGGTACAAAAAATGTTTTCGCGGGCGCGACACCTGGGCCGTTGCGAGGCGTATCTCCCAGGGCATAAGGTGCCAGCCACGTCGAGGGGAAGCGAAGCATCCGATGGAATACGAGAGCAAGTTCGAGGCTGCACTCGAGGCAATCCACCGCGAGGGTCGTTATCGTGTGTTTGCCGACCTGCGGCGCAAGCGCGGGTCGTTTCCGGAGGCGGCACGACTTGCTGACGGCGAGACGCGCCCCGTCACGGTGTGGTGCTCGAACGACTACCTCGGCATGGGCCAGCACCCT
>CAYYGO010000083.1:0-10475 GCA_964471635.1 uncultured Hyphomicrobium sp. | reverse complement strand
CACGCCCATCGCGTCCAGGTTCTCGATGGAGCAGACGATGATGCAGTTGTCCGCGCGGTCGCGGACCACCTCCATCTCGAACTCTTTCCAGCCGAGCACGCTCTCCTCGACCAGGACCTGCGTCGTCGGCGAGGCGTCGAGCCCGCGCTCGACGATCTCGAAGAACTCCTCCTTGTTGTAGGCGATGCCGCCACCCGTGCCGCCGAGCGTGAAGGACGGGCGAATGATCGCGGGCAAGCCGACGACATCGAGCGCCGCCGTTGCCTCGGTGCGGTCGTGCGCCATCATCGAGCGCGGCGTCTCCAGACCGATCTTCTTCATAGCGTCGCGGAAGCGGAGACGGTCTTCGGCCTTGTCGATGGCGTCGGCGTCGGCACCGATCAGCTCGACACCGAGCGCCGAGAGGATGCCCTGCTTGTGGAGCGCGAGCGCGGTGTTCAGCGCCGTCTGGCCGCCCATGGTCGGCAGCAGAGCGTCGGGCCGCTCCTCGGCAATGATCTTGGCGACGATCTCGGGCGTGATGGGCTCGACATAGGTCGCGTCCGCCAGCTCCGGATCGGTCATGATCGTGGCCGGGTTCGAGTTGACGAGAATGATCCGGTAGCCTTCCTCGCGCAGTGCCTTGCAGGCCTGCGTGCCCGAGTAGTCGAACTCGCAGGCCTGTCCAATAACGATGGGCCCGGCGCCGATGATGAGGATGGACTTGATGTCGTCGCGCTTGGGCATGGGTCCCCATCCTCTTGTCCGTCCGCGACCGCCGGACGATGCCCGGCCGCGCGTGGCGACGGGCCCCAAGCCGGCTCGCAAGGGGGGCGTCGTCGCGTTCGTTGAAGCAAGGCCGTCGTGTAGCCCATGGCGCGGGCTTTGGCCATAGGGCTTGGCGTCCTCCGAAACGGACGCCGGTCGGCGCCGCCTTGGACCTATTTGGCGGCTGCCGGCGGGTCGATCCTGAGGTCCTTCGGATAGCTGTACGTGGCCTTGAAGATCGGCCGGTCGAGCTTGTCGGGACGGGCGAAGATCGAGCGGAGCGGAAGACCGGTCCGCGCGTCGACATAAACGATGCGGACAGCCTCGTTCTTGGGCTTCTCCTTGGCGCCCGGCGAAAGGTCGACGGGGCCCGCCTCGCCGCCCTGGTAGCCGTTCACCTCGGTGCCGTCGACGGTGAGCTTGCCGAGGCACTCCCAGCGCCCGACCGATTCGGGCGCCTCGGCGACGGTCTGCTTCACCTGTTCGATGAGGTCGCGGGTGATCTCGTCCGACATCACCGACCAACCGCTGCCCTGGTTGCTCCACGCCTTGGTTCCGACGAGAACCGTCTCGACCGGCTTCGGATCGAGCACCGGCGTCACGACCTGCCGCATGCGGTCGGGCAGCAGATAGTCGACGGTCATCTTCACCGGACCCTGCTCCGAGATCATGAAGACGTCCATGCGGAAAGCGCCCGACTTGCGCTGGTTCTCGAGCGCGAGACCCATTTCCTTGGCGCACTCCGAGGCGGCAGTGGGAAGGGCGGCGGCCAGGAGCGTCGACAGCGACAAGAGCGCGGCTGCAGCGAATTTATGAGCGGTAAGCATGATCACCTCGTGGGGCCGGCAAGCGGCGGCTCGTGTCGTGTCGGGCGCCGATGGGCGCGGTCACGGCTTGGGGTTCGGATCGCCGATCGGGGCGTCGATCTTGAGATCCGTCGGATAGGAGAACACGCCCTTGAACACCGGCTCCGCGCCCGGCTTGGCCTCGGCCACGACGTTGAGCATCGGCAGCCCGGTGGCCGGATCGACATAGACGGTGCGCGCGAGCGGCACGGCGGCGGTCGCGGCGGCACCGGGCCCGCGATCGGGAGGGGCGTCTGAGGGCGCGGCGTCGGCGCTGCGGAAGGCAACGTAGTCCTTGCCGTCGATGGACTGCGTGCCGAGGCAGTCGAATTTGCCGGCCTCTTTCAGCGGCTCGACCAGCGCCTGGCGCATGAACGACGTGACGGACTGCGCGAACTGGGGCTTCAGCTCCTCCCAGCCCCCGCCCATCGTGCCCCATGCCCAGCGGCCGATGGCGATCGTCTCGACGGGAGCGGGATGCGAGGGATGGGTGACGCTCTGGTACATCCGGTCGGGCGGCACATAGTCGATCTGCATGCGGACAGGCCCCTGGTCGCCCTTTGTCTCGGCCACCATGCGGAAGGCCGGCGTCTTGCGCTGCCGCTCGAAGGCGGCGGCGACGTCGGCCGAGCAGTCGGCGGCGACGGCAGGCGCAGTGAGCACGGCCAGTGCGCCGACAGTCGCGGCGGCGAGAGCGCCAGCGAAACGCGGGCGGGCCGGCACGAGGCACCGCGGCAACGGAGAGGTCGAGTGGCGGGGCGGCATGAGGATCGGATCTCCCGGACTTTTCTTGAGAAAGACTTTTCTTGATCGAGACTTTTCTTGATTGTGGGCGGAGTTATACGCATCCGCCGGGCGCGCGCACCGTTAAAATTCGGTCATCCTGCGCCCTTGGATCACCCGAGCCGGCCTATGGCGCTCGGCTTGACGCGCACCGGCCGGCGCCAAAGCGACCTGCGACACCACGGTCCGGTCAATTCGGCCTCGGCGCGAAGCTCTTGCGCATCTCCTCGCAAGGGTCGGGGCGCTCGATGCGGGGGGTGAAGAGGATGGTGTCGGCGGCCGGCTTGCCGTCCGGGCCGCGGGGCACGTAGTCCTCGGGGTCGGTCTTGTCCGCCTCGGCCTCGATCAGCATGGTCGTCGAAACGGCGATCGCCGGCGCTCTCTGGCGGATGTACCACGGCGCGCCGCGATCGCTCCGCACGTGGCCGTTGCCTGCGATCACGATGACCGATCCATGCCGCTCCATGGCGCCGAGCGCAACGTCGGCAAGCGTCGCATCGCGCACGCGCTGGGCGAACGCCATGCCGCCGAAAGCGGTCCGCGGCATTAGCCCGCAATGGCTCGCCTCGATCTCGGTCAGCGAGGCGTCGTGAAGGCTGGGGTCGAGCGGCACATCGAGCCCGAGCCGCTTCTGCTCGGCGGCCGGGAGCGCCGTTGCGCCTTCACGGGCCGCCTTGCGGATCAGATCGCGCGGGGCATCGCCGGCGTAGATCGGAAGGCCGGCGTCCAGCACGGACTGGAACAGCGGGCGGTAGTCGTATTTCGCCCAGCCGCTCTTGTCCCAATCGACAGCCTTGAAGAAGGCGTCGAGCGTGCGGCTCTCCTTCGGCAGCGCCATGAAGGCGTCGATCGCCGGTTGCTTGTCGGTCGAGAGCTGCTCGAAAACGACGGCCGGACCGGCGAGCCCACCGGCAGTGTGCCGCCGCATCTCGGGGATGTTGGCGGCCAGCCACCCGCGCAGCGCGTGATGATCGGGATTGTCGTGAACCTCGCCGAGGAACACGATGGGCGAGGCGAGTAGCGGCGCCAGGAAGCGATCCGGATCGTCGGCCAGCGCAGATGTCCGGCTCCGATCACCGACCGTCGCGAATTTGAGCGCGAGCGGATGGGCTGCGCTCTCGGACGACCCGGACAACTGCGGCAACGAGGTCGAGCTTTGGGCAACCACGGGGCACGCCGCGGCCATCATGCCGGAAAGCACCGCGACCAACCCCGCGAAGAAAGCTCTACCCAATCGCCAATCCCCCGAGCGAGAGGGCGAGCGCGGGGATGAGCGTCGGCGTGAGCGTTGACGTCGGAGCGTGGGCGCCGACGCTCCGGTACCCCTCCGCAGATGGAGAGAGATGCACCGTCGTCTCCAGCGTGTTGGCGTCGACCACCAAGTATTCCCGCACGCCGAGGGACGCGTAGATCATCGCCTTCCGTTCGAGGTCATAGCGCAGGCTCGAATCGGAGATCTCGACAACCAGCAGCGCGGACGGCGCCGGCACCTCGCTAGGCTGTGGGCCGCGCTGGTAGATCACGACGTCCGGCTCCAGGTAGAGTTCGCTGTTCGGCCGCCAACCGAGCTCGACTGTGAGAATCTCGTCATCCGCGAGCCGCCGGAACATCCTGTTGATCAGTTCCGTCTTGACCAACTCGTGCCGATTGCCCTTGGCCGCCATGGGCACCAGCTCCCCCTCGATCAACTCGACCCGGTCGTCCTCGGAGAGAAGACCGCTCTCGATCATCTTGTCGAACTCGGCGAGCGTCCAGCGCCAGCGCGGCAGGCCTTCCGCGCCTTGCGTCGTCGGTCGGACAAATGGTGGCCGAGTGATCTCGTTCATGGCGCCAGCATAGCCCCGAACCGACCGGAAATGAAGGAGCGGTCCGCCCGGACTCTCGGAGCGCTACCGCTCCCTGACGGCGGCCATGCCCTTCCGCGCGCGCATCAAGTTGCAGAAGCGCGTGAAGAGGTAGTGGCTGTCCTGCGGCCCTGGCGACGCCTCGGGGTGGTGCTGCACCGAGAACACCGGCCGGCCGGACAACTCGATGCCGCAGTTGGTACCGTCGAACAGGGAGACGTGCGTCTCGACCACGCCCTTCGGCAGACTGTCGCGGTCGACCGTGAAGCCGTGGTTCATGGACACGATCTCGACCTTGTTGGTCGTGTGATCCTTGACCGGATGGTTGGCGCCGTGGTGGCCCTGGTGCATCTTGCGGGTGCGCGCGCCGAGCGCCAGCGCCAGCATCTGATGGCCGAGGCAGATGCCGAATACGGGCAGGCCCGTATCGACGAGCTTGCGAATCTCGGGCACGGCATACACGCCGGTGGCGGCCGGATCGCCGGGGCCGTTCGACAGGAAGATGCCGTCGGGCTCACGCGACAGCACGTCCTCCGCGGTGGCGGTGGCGGGCAGCACGGTCACTTTGCAGCCGGCCGAGGCGAGACAGCGCAGGATATTGCGCTTCAGCCCGTAGTCGATGGCGACGACGTGGAAATCGGGCGCGCCATTGCGTCCGTAGCCCGCGCCCCACACCCAGCGGGTCTCGTCCCAACCGTAGCTCTGCCCGCTCGTCACGTCGGGCACGAGGTCCATGCCATCGAGCCCCGGCCACGCTTTCGCGTCGGACTTGAGCTTGCCGAGATCGAACGTGCCCGACGGCTCATGCGCGATGACGCCGTTCGGCATGCCCTTCTCGCGGATCAGCGCCGTGAGCGCCCGCGTGTCGATGCCGGCGATGCCGATGATGCCACGCTCGGCCAGCCAGCGGTCGAGGTGGTGGGCGGCCCGGTAGTTCGACGGCTCGGTAACGTCGGCGCGCAGCACGCAGCCGCGCACACCCGAGCGGGCCGCAAGATTCGAGGTCTCGGTGTCCTCGATGTTGGTGCCGACGTTCCCGATATGGGGAAAGGTGAACGTGACGATCTGGCCCGCGTACGAGGGATCGGTGAGGATCTCTTGGTAGCCGGTGATGGCGGTGTTGAAACACACCTCGCCCACCGCTGCGCCCGTTGCGCCGAGCCCCCGGCCAGGGATGACGGTGCCGTCCGCGAGCACGAGCCGGGCGGTCGTCGGCGTGTCGGTCCAGGGGGCGGGCGATGTCATGTCGGCTCCTCCGTGCGGCTCGGCCAACCGGTTGGGCCAGCCAGCCGGGCCGATCCGCCTGGCAGCCGGGGCTTCTGGCCGGCCAGCCGGGGCATCTGGCCGGGTTCAGATACCAGCCGGGCAGGCGCAGCGCGGTCGGGCGGACAGATTGCCGCCCGGCCGATCGCGGCGATCCCGGAGAACGCGCGGAAACTAGGGGAATGGCCCTGCCCGGTCAATGTCGCCTTGATTGCGCCTCACGTCGACCCAACATGCAGGCTTGCGGGAGCCTGCCGGTGGCACTACATCACCGCGCCTGATGCGAGGAGACCGCAATGCGCGAGCGTATCAACCAGTCCGTGAAGGACGCCATGAAGTCGGGCGACAAGCGCCGGCTCGCGACGCTGCGGCTGATCACCGCCGCCATCAAGGACCGCGACCTTGCCGCCCCCGTCGACGAGCAAGGCCTCGCCACCGGGCGCGACAAGATCGGCGACGCCGAAATTCTGGCGCTGCTGCAGAAGATGATCAAGCAGCGGCGGGAGAGCATCGCAACCTTCGCCGAGGCCAACCGGACCGACCTCGTCGAGCAGGAGCAGGCCGAGATCGCGGTCATCGAGGATTTCCTGCCGAGCCAGATGACCGAGGGCGAGATCCGCACCGCCGTCGCAGGCGTGATGAAGGAGCTGGCCTGTTGCGGGCTGAAGGACATGGGCAAGGTGATGTGCGTGCTGAAGGAGCGCTATGCCGGCCGCATGGACTTCGCGAAGGCCAACGCGGCGGTGAAAGACCTTCTGAAGTAGATACGGACGAAAGGCCCTTCGACCGGAAAAGTTCGACCGGTGCGCAAGGTTCGCGCTACCACGGGCGGCCGATCGCGAATTGCTCCTGTGGATTGCGGGCACAGAACCGCTCGACACCGGCCCGAGGCGCCACCCGACCCGGGGGAGCGGCGCGAATCGCTTAGGCTCCGGGAAGGCCAAGACCACGGAGCGGTGATGCGCCTTCCTCCCAACTTCCTCGACGAGATCCGCGCCCGGCTGCCGGTGAGCCAGGTGGTGGCGCGCAAGGTCGCGTTGAAGAAGAAGGGGCGCGAGTTCGCCGGGTTGTCGCCGTTCAAGGTGGAGAAGACCCCGTCGTTTTTCGTCAACGACCAGAAGGGCTTTTACCACTGCTTCGCGTCGGGCGAGCACGGCGACATCTTCACATTCGTCATGAAGACGGAGGGTCTGTCGTTCCCCGAGGCGGTCGAGCGGCTGGCCGCGGAGGCCGGACTGCCGATGCCGAAACAGAGCGAGCGCGACGCCGCGCAGGACGACCGGCGCCAGCGTCTCTACGAGGTGCTCGAGGCGGCGGCCCGCTATTTCGAGACCCAGCTCGCCACGAGTGCCGGCGCCGAGGCACGCCGCTACGTCGAGCGGCGCGGGCTTAGGCGCGAGACCGCGGCCGCGTTCCGCCTCGGCTACGCCCCTCAGTCGCGCTCGGCGCTGAAAGAGCATCTCGGCGGCGCAGGCTTCAAACTCGACGAGATGGTAGAGGCCGGAATGCTGATCGCCGGCGACGATATCCCCGTCGCCTACGACCGCTTCCGCCATCGCGTGATGTTCCCGATCGCCGATCTCAGGGGCCGCACCATCGCGTTCGGCGGTCGCGCGCTCGATCCCGATGCGCCGGCCAAGTATCTCAACTCTCCGGAGACGCCGCTGTTCCACAAGGGCCACGTGCTCTTCAACGCCCATCGGGCCCGAGCCGCCGCCCACGACAAGGGCCGCGTGGTCGCGGTCGAGGGCTACATGGACGTCGCGGCGCTGACCGAGGCGGGATTTCCCGAGGCGGTGGCCCCGCTCGGCACAGCGCTGACCGAGGACCAGGTGCGGCTCCTTTGGCGCATGTCGCCCGAGCCCATCCTCTGCTTCGACGGCGACGCGGCGGGCCAGAAGGCGGCCTTCCGCGCCGTCGACGTGGTGCTGCCGCACTTGAAGCCCGGCTTCAGCGTCCGCTTCGCGTTTCTCTCGGGCGGATTAGACCCGGACGACCTCGTGCGCCAGCAGGGGCCGCAGGCGATGGAGACGGTGCTGCAGCGCACCCGGCCGTTGTCCGATGTCATGTTCGAGCGCGAGACGGCGTCCGGCGACTGGACCACACCTGAGCGGCGTGCCCGACTCGAGACGCAACTGCGCGCGCTGACGCAGGCCATCGCGGACCCCGTTGTGCGCGGCCACTACGAGCAGGACATGCGGCGCCGCCTTGGCGAGATGTGGGGCGCAAAGGAGGCGGACTACGGGCGTTCGGCACATCAGGGCTCCACCCGGCGCGCGGGCGAGGCTGGCCGCAGTGCCGGCTGGCGGACCGGTTTCGCGGTTCGTGGCGGCGTCGCTGCGGGCCGCCCGTTCGGCGGCATGGACGCCAGGTTGCAGAGCAGACCGGGCGCGCGCGGCGCCCCGGGTGCCGCTTTACAGCCGCCGAGGGCGCATGCCAGCACAAGCCTCCTGCGCAGCGCGCTCGTCGACGACAGCGGCGGCGCGATCCCCCGCCGGGAGGCGCTGCTCGTTCGCGCCCTACTCAACCACCCGTGGCTGATCGAGGACCACGCCGAGGAGATCGCGGCACTCCCGCTGTCGTCCAGCGTGCTGGCGCGGATACGCGACGCCATTCTTTCAGTGCAGGCCACCGACAATTCGCTTGACAGGGCACGGTTGGCCTCCCAATTGAGAAAAACGGGCTTGGCGGGACAACTGGATCTCGTCGAGCGCGGCATTACGCACAAGTGCGACAGGTTTGCAGAGGCCGACACCCCGAACGCCGAGGTCGAAAGTGGCTGGCGCCACGCCCTCGCGCTTCACGAGCGGCAAGTCGGTCTGAGGCGGGCGCTGGACGCGGCGGAACGGTCTTGGCACGAGGACGGCTCCGAGGAGGCACTGGCGCGCATCTGCGACCTCCAGTTGCAGCTTCAGCGGTTGTCCTCGGCTGAAATCGACGCCGTTCCGGGGGACGGCGCGACCGTCTGATCGGCCGGTCTGTCCTGCGGCCGTTGTTTCGGATCGTTGAATGCGCGTCAGAAGCCGAGGTTCAGTCTGCGGGTCAGACCCGATGACGGCGCTCGGCGCACGTCGCGTTTTGCGTGCCGGGCAGAAGGAGGCCCAGTGTCCGTAAACCCAGTGACCGTTAACGTGGACGTGGTCTTGGACGTAGACGTGTGCAGGACCATGGACATCCGATGACCAGCGCGACCGGCTGCGGCGAGCGCGCTCGGACCATCGCAAGGCAATCCACGATCGGGAGACCCACCATCGAACGGTCTCCGCTCGAACGACGCGCGTTAGACGGATGGACGGCCGAGACGTGGCCCTGACGGGGGGCTCCGGGGAGCCTCGCACCGGGGAGCACACGCTCCCTCGACACTCGCTTGCACCGGGCATGCCGGCCCTCTCCGGCATTGCCTGCATCGTGACCTCTAAGACGGGATTGATGGCATCGATGGCAAACGCAAAAGCACAAGCTGCCGCCACCACGGGCGCCGACGGGGCGGAGGCACCCGAGCGGGACAGCCCGCTGCTGGACCTCTCCGATCAGTCCGTCAAAAAGCTCTTGAAGACGGCCAAGGCACGCGGCTACGTGACCTATGACGAGCTCAACTCGGTGTTGCCGTCGGAGGAGGTGACCTCCGAGCAGATCGAGGACACGATGGCGATGCTGTCCGACATGGGCATCAACGTCGTGGAGAGCGAGGAAGGGGAGGAAGCCGCCGAGGCCGTCGAGGAGATCGCCGGCGGCGAGGAGGAGGACAGCCGGGCGCTGGCGCCGCAGGCATTGCCGACCAAGTCCGAGACGCGGTCGGAGCCGTCCGAGCGCACCGACGACCCGGTCCGCATGTACCTGCGCGAGATGGGCTCGGTCGAGCTGCTGTCGCGCGAGGGCGAGATCGCCATCGCCAAGCGCATCGAGGCGGGCCGGGAGGCGATGATCGCCGGTCTCTGCGAGAGCCCGCTGACCTTCCAGGCGATCATCATCTGGCGCGACGAGCTCAACGAAGGCAAGATCCTGCTGCGCGACATCATCGACCTCGAAGCAACCTACGAGGGGCCCGAGGCGAAGGCGCCGCCGGAGGCGTTCGGCGCCGACGCGGAGGCTGCCGCCGCCCCCGTCGAGGCGCCAGCGGCGGCACCGGGCGCACCGGGCGGGGACGGCGACGACGACGAGGACTTCGAGAACGCGCTGTCGCTCGCGGCCATGGAAGCCGAGCTGAAGCCGAAGGTGCTCGAGACCTTCGACCGCATCGCGGCGACCTACAAGAAGCTCCGGAAGCAGCAGGACAAGCGGCTCGAGCAGCAAGTCGCGGGCGAGGAAGGCTCGCGCCAGCAGCAGCGCGCCTACGACAAGCTGCGCGAGGAGATCGTCACCGACGTCAAGAGCCTGTCGCTCAACAACAACCGCATCGAGAGCCTGGTCGAGCAGCTCTACGCCATCAACAAGCGCCTGGTGCAGATGGAAGGCCGGCTGATGCGGCTCGCCGACAGCTACGGCGTCGCCCGGCAGGACTTCATCGACGAGTACTTCGGCAACGAGCTCGATGCGACCTGGCTCGAGCGCGTCGGCGCCAAGGGCAAGAAGTGGGGCAACTTCGTCAGGGGCGACCGGAAGCAGATCGACACGCTGCGCGGCGACATCCACAGCCTCGCCTCGGAGACCGGCCTCGAGATCCCCGAGTTCCGCCGCATCGTGAAGGCGGTGCAGAAGGGCGAGCGCGAGGCCCGCCAGGCGAAAAAGGAGATGGTGGAGGCGAACCTGCGCCTCGTCATCTCGATCGCCAAGAAGTACACCAACCGCGGCTTGCAGTTCCTAGATCTCATCCAGGAAGGCAACATCGGCCTGATGAAGGCCGTCGACAAGTTCGAGTACCGCCGCGGCTACAAGTTCTCGACCTACGCGACGTGGTGGATCCGGCAGGCCATCACCCGCTCGATCGCCGATCAGGCGCGCACCATCCGCATCCCCGTGCACATGATCGAGACGATCAACAAGATCGTGCGCA
>CAYYGO010000082.1:0-10484 GCA_964471635.1 uncultured Hyphomicrobium sp. | reverse complement strand
TCTCGGGCTGCATGAAGTTGAAGCCCATGTCGTCCTCGTAGAGATAGTTGTAGTCCTTCTCCTCGAGATAGGCGCGCTCGACCTGATCGGTGGTCCGGTAGCGCTCCTCGACCTTCACGCCGTCGGCGATGCGCCGCATGACGAGATGCGTGACCGGGGTGCCCTTGCCGGGATGGATGTTCTCGGCGCTCATGACGACGGCGAGCTTGCCGTCGAGATCGATGACGTTGCCCTTGCGGACCGAGCTTGCGATGACCTTGACCACTGCCGTTTCTCCACTGCTGAAAGCCCGCGCGATGGCGACGCGACGAGAGCGGCCCAGTCCTTGCGGTGCGATTGATTGAGACCCCGCGATGGGGTAATCCGGCCGTTCTCTTAGCCGTTTCGCGCCGGAAGGCCAAGGGCTCGCATGGTCAGCGCATGCGCCGGCACCGTGCCGGGCCCGGCAATCGAGTGGCCGGATGGTCCGGGGAGAACACCTTTTGAGCACCTCCGCCCTGCCCTGGTGGCATCCCGAGCGGCACCGCGACCGGCTGCCGCTGCTGCGCGCACGGATGGCGATCGCGGCCGCGGTGCGCGCCTATTTCGCGGACCGCGGTTTCGTCGAGGTCGAGCCAGGTCTCGCCCAGCGCTCGCCGGGCAACGAGATGCATCTCCACGCCTTCGCCGTCGACGCCATCGGACCGGACCTCGCCGTAGACCGCCTCTATCTTCACACCTCGCCCGAGCAAGCCATGAAGAAGCTGCTGGCTGCCGGCGAGCGCCGCATCTTCGCACTGACGCCCTGTTTCCGGAACCGCGAGCGCGGCGCGCTCCATACACCCGAGTTCACGATGCTCGAGTGGTATCGCGCCGAGGAGCCGGTCGAGGCCGTGATGCAGGATGCGGCGGCGCTGCTGTCGCTCGCCTGCCGGACGACGGGGCAGCGGCTGGTATCTTGGCGCGGCGTCGCCGCGAACCCGCATGCGATCCCGGTCCGCATCAGCGTCGCGACCGCCTTCAGCCGCCTTGCCGGCATCGACCTCCTTGCCACCCTCGGTGACGACGGCCCCGATCGCGAGCGCCTGGCGCATGCGGCAAGCGCGGCCGGATTCACGGTCCGCCACGACGATACGTGGTCTGATCTATTCTCGCGGGTGCTCGCTGCCCGCATCGAGCCGACGCTCGGGGTCTCGAGCCCTGCTCTCCTCGACGGCTATCCGGCCGCGGAGGCGGCGATGGCGCGAGCGCTGCCCGGCAATCCGCGACTTGCCGAGCGCTTCGAGCTCTATTGCTGCGGCGTCGAACTCGCGAACGGGTTTGGCGAGCTGACGGATCCGGTGCGCCAGCGCGCGAGGCTAGAGGCCGAGATGGACGCGCGCCAAGCTCGCTACGGCGAGCGCTACCCGATCGACGACGCGTTCATCGCGGCGCTGGCGCACATGCCCGAGGCGTCGGGCTGCGCCATGGGCTTCGACCGGGTGGTCATGCTCGCGACCGGGGCGCCGTCGGTCGAAAGCGTACGCTGGACGCCGTTCCCGGCCTCGGATGGCGCTTGAGCGATGGCGAGCCCCTTGCCGCGCCGCACCCTCCGCTCCGCCGCCGACCTGGTCGCGGCAGGTCTCTTGCCGGCAGATCTTGCGCCAGACATCGCCGATGTCGCCCGGCGCTATGCAGTGGCCGTGACACCGGCGGTGGCGGACCTCATGGATCGCACCGATCCGGCCGATCCGATCGCCCGCCAGTTCGTGCCCGACGTCCGCGAGCGGACGCATCACCCCGCCGAGCTTGCCGATCCGATCGGCGACCACGACAAGAGCCCCGTCAAGGGCATCGTCCACCGCTACCCCGACCGCGTGCTGTTGAAGGTCGTCGGTGTCTGCCCGGTCTATTGCCGGTTCTGCTTCCGACGCGAAATGGTCGGGCCAGCCAGCGGCACGAGCCTCGGCGACGAGGAGCTTGCGGCCGCGCTCGACTACATTCGCACGACACCCACGGTATGGGAGGTCATCCTGACCGGCGGCGACCCGTTCATGCTGGCCCCGCGCCGCGCCCGCGACATCACCGTCGCAATCGGCGCGATCCCCCACGTCGGTGCGCTGCGATGGCACACGCGCGTGCCGGTGGCCGATCCCGACCGGGTGACGGACGACCTTGTCGCGGCACTTCGCGCCTCCGCCAAGGCCGTGACCGTCGGCGTGCACGTCAACCACCCGCGCGAGGTGTCGGCCGAGGCGAGAGCGGCGCTCGCGCGGCTCGCGGACGGCGGCATTCCTCTGCTCGGCCAGACGGTGCTGCTCAAGGGCGTCAACGACGACGCGGACACGCTCGAGGCGCTGATGCGCAACCTCGTGGCGAGCCGTGTGAAGCCCTACTACCTCCACCACGGCGACCTAGCGCCCGGCACCGGCCATTTCCGCGTCCCGATCGCACGCGGGCAGGCGCTCGCGTCCGATCTCCGACGGCGCCTGTCCGGGGTGGCGCTGCCGGCCTACGTGCTCGACATTCCCGGCGGCCACGGCAAGGTGCCGCTGACTGCGGAGCACGTCACGGAGCTGGCGCCGGGGCGCTATCTGGTCCGCGACCGCCACGGCGTCGAGCACCCCTACGACGATTGCTGTTGAGCGGACAGCGCCGGAGCGACCGGAGAGCCGCCTTGCTGGCCCGGAACTTCAATGCCAGAGTGACCAGGTCAACAATAAGGGCGTCCGCACCAAGCGGACGCAAGGAAACCGCCCGACCAACCGCCCGAGCACCCGTCCGGTGCGCGCCGGGCGTCAACCGTGGAGTGGCCGCATGAACGAGCAGCTGAAGCGCGAGACCTTCTTCGGAGCCTGTCCGCACGACTGCCCCGACACTTGCGCCATGATCTACGAGGTCGCCGGCGGCAAGCTCGTCGACGTGCGCGGCAACAAGGACCACCCGATGACACGCGGCGGGCTCTGCGTGAAGCTCAAGGACTTCCACGACCACCATGCGAACCCGGACCGGCTTCTCTATCCGCTGCGCCGCACGGGCCCCAAGGGCTCCAAGCAATTCGAGCGCATCACCTGGGATGCGGCCATCGCCGAGATCGGCCGTCGCTGGCGCGACATCATCGCGACTCACGGCAGCGAAGCGATCATGCCCTACAGCTATCTCGGCAACATGGGGCTCGTGCAGGGCATCAACTCGGGCGACCCGTTCTTCAATCGGCTCGGGGCCACGGTGAACGAGAAGACGTTCTGTGCGTCCGGCTCGTCGACGGCATGGCTGCTGACGGTCGGCCCCACGGGCGGCGTCGACCCGGAGAGCTTCGTGCACGCGAAGTTCATCGTGATCTGGGCCTCGAACTCGATCTCGACCAACCTGCATCACTGGCCGTTCGTGCTCGAAGCACAGAAGCGCGGCGCGACGGTCGTCGTCATCGACGCCTACCGCTCGCGCACCGCGAAGGCCGCCGACTGGCACATTTGCCCGCGGCCCGGCACCGACGGCGCGCTGGCCATGGGCTTCATCCGCGAAATCATTGCCCAGGGTCTCGTCGACAAGGAATGGGTCGGCCAGCACACCGTCGGCTACGAGGAGCTTGCCGCGCGGGCGACCGAGTTCACGCCCGACTACGTGGAGCGGGTGACAGGCGTCAAGGCGGCGGACATCTCGCGCTTCGCACTCGAGTTCGCCACGGCGCAGCCATCCGTGATCCGCTTCGGCGTGGCGCTGGAGCGATCGGCGGGCGGCGGCCAGGCGATCCGCGCGGTGTGCGCGCTGCCCGCGCTCGTCGGCTCGTGGAGGCACGTCGGCGGCGGGCTGCTGCAGATGCCGCTGTGGGACTTCCCCGTCGACTGGGCCAAGGTCTCGCGGCCGGAGTGGAACAAGCCCGGCACGCGCGCCGTCAACAACCTGCGGCTCGGCCAGGCGCTGACCGGCGAGATGAAGCTCGACCCGCCGCTGAAGAGCCTGTTCGTCTACTGCACCAACCCGGTGAGCCAGGCTCCCGAGACCAACAAGGTCGTCAAGGGGCTCATGCGCGAGGACCTGTTCACGGTCGTGGCCGAGCACTTCCTGACCGATACCGCCAAGTATGCCGATATCGTACTGCCCGCGGCGATGGCCGGCGAGGCCGAGGACATGATGTGGTCGTGGGGCCACTTCTACTTCACGTACAATCAGAAGGCGGTCGATCCGCCGGGCGAGTGCCTGCCGACCTCCGAGATGTGGCGGCGGCTGGCGGCCGAGATGGGCTTCGACGACCCCCACTTCAAAATGTCGGACAGCGAGCTTGCCGCCCACTACATCAACTGGGACGACCCCAAGATGCGCGGCGCCGACATGGAGTACTTCAAGGCCCACGGCTACCTCAAGATCGACGTCGGCGCCGCCGACACCCGCGCGCCGCATCGCGACGGCAAGTTCCCGACGCCCTCGGGCAAGGTCGAATTCCTGCTCGATGGCGCCAAGAACTTCGTCGCCGGCCCGTTCCGCATGATGCTCGATGGAGACCAGGACGGCAGCCCCATCGACCCGCTGCCGGGCTATGTCCCCCCGCGCGAGACGCCGAGCACCAACCCCGAGCAGGCGCGGCTCTACTCGCTCAATATCATCAGCCCCAAGAGCCATGGCTTCCTGAACTCGTGCTACGCCAACGAGCCGCACAAGATCAAAGGCCAGGGCGAGCAGTTCGTGATGATCTCGCCCGCCGATGCCGCCGCGCGCCAAGTGCGCGACGGCGATCCCGTGCGGGTCTTCAATGGGCGCGGCGATTTCGAGGGGGTCGCTCGCGTCACCGACGACGTGCCCGCTGGCGTGGTGGTGGCCACGCTCGGCTACTGGCGCTCGCTCAACCGCTCGGACGGCTCGGTCAACTCGATCTCGTCGGATGCCTGGTGCGGGCTCGGCCGCGCGCCGACCTTCTCCGACAATCTCGTCGAGGTGGTGCGCATCAATTGAGCGCCCGGCACGTCGCTGTCCCGCCAGCCCGGTCTGCTCGGAGGCGGCGACGTGCCGACGGTTCTATTTGCAGACACCGCAGCCCATGTTCTTGTCTGCAACGCACATCGCCGCGCGGGCCGAGAAGAGCGTGATGAGACGCCCGGCGACGAAGTCGCAGGACTTGGTGTCGATCAAGATGGCGCAGCCGATCAGCGCAGCCGTGACGCCGGCGATGAGATCCTCGAGCTTCTTCGGGTTCGATTCCTTCAGCATGAAGGTGCTGAAGCCATAGAAGGCCAGCGTGCCCGGATAGGCGCCGATGAGACCTTTCATACCCTCGTCGAGCGCCTTGTCCGCGAGCGCAACGGCCGCGCAATTCTCGAGCGGCTGAGCAGCGGCATGCCGCGCGCCGACCAGCACCGGCATCACCAGGACGAGCATGAGAGCGAGAATGCGAAACATCTTTGGACCCCGCCGAAACGACCTGAAACAATGAGGTCATCTGAGCATCGCGACGTGACACGCTCATGAAGCGCACGCCGCTGCCGCCTCTCGCTAGCCAAACCATTGACCAGGCGCACTATTGACCGGCATCCGGCGGCAAGGCAGTCATCGTTCATGAGCACGGGAGCGACCAGACGAGTGACCACGCGGCGCCGGCGGCGGCCATCAGGCATCGTCGCGGTATGCTTGGCCGCGCTGGCGACCGCCATGACCGACGCAGCGAACGCGGGCGGCGAGCTCGATGCGGTCTGGCGACAGCTTTTCGCTCGTCCCTCGGGCCCGCCTTCTGGACCGGCTTCTGCCGTGCCCGAGGCGGAGCGGGCGGCACTCGGCCGGGTACTCTTCCGCGACACGCGCCTCTCTGGCGACGGCTCGCGATCTTGCTCCAGCTGCCACGATCCAGCCCGCGCGCTTGCCGACGGCCGTCCGCGAGCCGCGGCACTCGACGGGGGCGAGCTTGCCCGTAACACGCCGGCGCTGTGGAACGCCGCCTGGGGACAGTCGTTCTACTGGGACGGTCGTGCGCCGACACTCGAGGCGCAGGCCGCGATCCCCATCGGCCACCCGCGCGAGATGGCGGGCGACTGGCCCGGCATCATCGCGCGGCTCAAGGCCGACGTCGCCCTCGACGTGCGCTTCCACCAGGCGTTTACCGAGCGACCCGCGATCCAGCCGGCGACGATCCTTGGCGCGCTGGCCGCCTACGAGCGGTCGCTTGTCTCGCCCCGGACACGCTTCGACCGCTGGGTCGAGGGCGAAGGGGCCGCCCTCTCCGAAGAGGAGCTCCGCGGCTTCCGCCTGTTCACCGGCCGCGCGGGCTGCGTCGGCTGCCACGCCGGCTGGCGCTTCACCGACGACCGCTTTCACGACATCGGACTCGCCTCCACCGATCCTGGACGCGGGGCTGTCGCCGGCGGCGTGCCGGGCCTCGCCGCGTTCAAGACGCCGTCGCTGCGCGAGGCGCGCTGGACGGCACCCTATATGCACGACGGCTCGAAACCGACCATCGGTGCCGTGCTCGACCACTACGCCGGCGGGTTCGCCACGCGGCCGGGGCTCTCGCCAAGCATGGTGCGCGGTCTCACGCTGAACGGGGCCGACCGTGCGGCGCTCGCGGCATTCATGGCCACGCTGTCGAGCGACAGCCCACCCTTGCCCCCATGAGCGAACCGATGCACCCCACCCCGCTGGCGTCCGGCCTTGCCACCGCCGCGATCCAGAATGCCGGCCTCGCGGAGCTGATGGCCGAGCGCGACAGCGGCGAGCGGGCGCGCATCGTGGCCGGGATCGTGCTCGCCGTGTTCAACGACTACTACTCGCGCTCGCGCCGCATTCCGTTCGAGGCCAAGGCGGCCTTCGAGACGCGTGACTGGCCGCGCGTGCTCGAGCTATCGCATGAGCGGCTGTCGATCTACTCGCGCTCCATCGAGCAGCTCGGCCCGCTGATCCGCGCCGGCTGCCCGGAGCTCGCCACCGGCGAGGCCATCTGGAGCGAGACGGAGCAGCACTACCTTGCGGCGATCCGTGGCCGCTACGAGGCTGACCTCGCGTTCGCATTCCTGAACTCGGTCCGGCGCAAGGTGTACGAAGACGAGTGGAAACCGGTCGAGTACTCGCACGGTGGCGCGGCGGCGCCCGCCGCGAGCCTCACCGAGCCGCTGGTGCGGCTCTATCAGGCACGCTACCCGATCGATGCTCCGACGATGCGCAAGGTGCTCAACGTGGCGCGGCTCGCGGTTAACTGGCAGAACCCCGAGCAGGAGGCCGCGCTCGCCGCCGACGCCATCAACCGGGCCATCGCGCGCGCTTGCGAGACCGCATCGCCCTCAGGCGGCGTGCCCGAAGGCCTCGCACTCAAGATCATGATGATCAACGGGGGCTTCTACCGCAATCGCGGCGCCTATCTGCTCGGGCGCATCGCGGTGCCCGGCTTCGGCATGCTGCCGCTGCTGGTCGCCTTGCTCAACGAGCGCGCCGGGCTCTCGGTCGATGCCGTGCTGACAGACAGTGACGAGCTGCAATACGTCTTCTCGTCGACGCTGGCCAACTTCCACGTGACGAACCCGCATTACCACGAGCTCGCTCAGTTCCTGTTCAGCGTCATGCCGAAGCGTCCGCTCGGACTGCACTACTCGACGATCGGCTTCAACCACGTCGGCAAGGTCGCGGTGATGAACGAGATCGCGCGCGAGCAGCGGCGGACGGGCGAGCGCCTCGACACGGCGGTGGGCTTCCGCGGCACGGTGGCGATCGGATTCTCGATGCCCGCTTCTCGATACGTGCTGAAGATCATCCGCGACACCCCGACCGCGGGCTACAAGTGGGGCGCGTTCGCTGGCGTCGATGCGGTGCTCGACAAGTACCGCCTCGTGCACGACATCAATCGCGCGGGCAGCATGCTCGACAACATCATCTACTACAACGTGCGCCTCGCACGCGACTGGTTCGCTCCCGGCCTTCTCGACGAGTTGGCGACCTATGCGCCGTCGACCGTCTCGGTGCAGGGCGACGGCGTCGTTTTCAAGCATCTCATCACGCAGATGAAGCTCGTGCCGCTGCCGGTATTTCTCGAAACGGCAAGCCGCAGCGAGGCCGAGACGGCGGTGGTCAACCTCGGCATCTGCATCAAGAACAACGCCGCGGCCAACATCTACAACAAGGATCTCGACGGCCGGAACTATGGCGTCTCGCGCATCCTCAAGGTCTACCTCTTCGACTACGACGCCGTGGAGCCGCTGACGGACGTGAAGGTGCGCACGAACCTCGGTCGCGTCGACGGCGAGGAGGATATTCCCGACTGGTACTTCGAGACCGGCACCATCTTTCTTCCCGAGGAGACGATGTCGGGGCTCAGGATCAACGACCGCGAGCTGAGGAAGGTGTTCGCGAGCACGCACCCCGAACTGATGACCGTCGACTACTGGGAGGGGATGCAGCGTGCGCTGGCGCAGGGAAAGGTTCCGAAGGTGCGTGCCTATCCGGAAGCGCGCCGTCTGAAGCCCGACACCTGACGACCGGGCTCTTGGACCCTGAGATCGACGGATCCAGGCGCCGTTCGACGTGGGCCCAACGCACCGACGATGCTCCCCGGTCGCGTCAGTTCCCGGCGCCCTCTAAATCGATCGGCGGATCGTCGCCGAAGGCGCCCGGAGGCTGTGCGCGGAGATCGAAGTCGCCGATCCGCGACCAGGAGCGGCCACGAACATAGCCCGACGTGGTGTCGGCGGACTTGCCGGCCGGAGCGGCGGCGCGCAGAACGGCGGCCGCGTCATAGCTGCCGTCGGCGCGCTCGGCCGAGTGCCTCGGGCCAGGGGCCACATCGGCGAGGCCGGGTCCTGCAACGACGATGGCTGCGGCGAGCATCAGCGTCGGGGCGGCGGCGACGACCGGGAACGTGACCGTGCGTCCAGAAACGGGGCGAAAAGACACAGTTCGAAAAGACATGGGGCGAAAAAACAGGGGGCACCCTCGGGCATGAGACAGCCGGAGAAATATGACGCGAATGTCTTAGAACGCGCTTAATGGCTGTATCAAACTGGCTCGGACTGCCGGGACCGCGGCGCCACGCCCGCGCTGAGCGAGGCGCGAGACCGGGCCGCAACAACCGACGCTCGGTGCGGCACTGGTCCCCTCGTTCCGCCTATTCCTCGCGATAAACCCGCTCGCGCCGCTCGTGGCGCTCCTGGGCCTCGAGCGAAAGCGTTGCGATGGGGCGCGCGTCGAGGCGCTTCAAGCCGATCGGCTCGCCGGTCTCCTCGCAATAGCCGTACGTGCCATCCTCGATCCGAGCGAGCGCCGCGTCGATCTTGGAGATGAGCTTGCGCTGGCGGTCGCGCGCGCGGAGCTCGAGTGCGCGGTCGGTCTCCGACGTCGCGCGGTCGGCCAGGTCGGCATGCTGCGCCGAATCCTCGTGAAGCCCCGCCAGCGTCTCCCGCGTCTGGCGGATGATCTCCTCCTTCCACGCGACGAGCTTCTGCCGGAAGTACATGCGCTGCATGCCGTTCATGAACGGCTCGCTCTCCGACGGCACATAGTCGGGCGGGAGCACGATCGGCGCCCGTGGCGACGGATCGGTGCTCTTCGTCTGCTTGCCTGTAGCCTTGGGACCGTTTTTCGACGTCACGGCGCTTGCCCTCCGTGTGCCAGCACCTGCCGGGGCGGCAGGCGCGGCGCGAGACTTATCGAGCGTTTCGTTCGCCTGTCCCCGCTTCGAATCGGCCGTGGGCTTCGCCTTGCCTCGCGGCGCGCTCTTGGAAGCGGCGGCTGACGGAAGCAACCGCTGCGTCTTAGCACCGAGTCGGCCGGTTGACTGTACCGCACCGGACTTGCTCCGCGTGGATTTGGCCTTCAACCGTTTCACCTGTGGCCTCCAGACCTCGGAGTTCACCTCAGCCGACACCGGTGTGATCCGTGGGGACGGACCCGGCCGCAGCGTGGCTCGTATTTAGAGTGCCGGCGACAAGTGTCAAGAATTTCGGGCTGTTAGCGTTGCAGACGCCGGATGGACGGTACCCGCCATACGGCGTTCATTTGCACTCCGCCCGGAACTTGCAAAGCCATGCAATATCGGCATGGCCGCTACCTTGCGGACGGGCCGGGGCGCATTGCGGCTTGCCCGACAACACGCTCGCCCGGTGTTTCGCCGGCATGGCTCGCACCGGGCGAGCGATCCCGTTAATGTCGAGCGGGGTGGCCGGGAGGAGCGGAATGAAATTCACGGGCAGCAAGAGCTACGTCGCGACGGACGACCTCAAGGTGGCGGTCAACGCCGCCATCACGTTGAGCCGGCCGCTGCTGATCCAGGGCGAGCCCGGCACCGGCAAGTCGGTGCTGGCCCATGAGGTCGCGGTCGCTCTTGGCACGCCGCTCATCGAGTGGCATGTCAAATCGACCACCAAGGCGCAGCAGGGTCTTTACGAATACGATGCGGTCTCGCGGCTGCGCGACAGCCAGCTCGGCGACGAGCGCGTCAAGGACATCCGCAACTACATACGGCGGGGCAAGCTCTGGGACGCCTTCGCCATGTCGCAGCGCCCGGTGCTGCTGATCGACGAGATCGACAAGGCCGACATCGAGTTCCCGAACGACCT
>CAYYGO010000081.1:0-10696 GCA_964471635.1 uncultured Hyphomicrobium sp. | reverse complement strand
ATGCCGTCGGCTACGGTCCGCACCTCCTCGGGGCTGTTGGCGAACCGGACGCCGCCCGATGCCTCGCGGTCGCCGCTCAGCACCTGGGCCTTTACCACATAGCGTTCGCAGCCGTAGCGGCGGGCGATCCGCTCGGCATCGGCCGCACTGTCTGCCACGCGGCCGCGCGGCACCTCGATATCGTGCCGCGTCAACAGCTCTTTGGCTTGGAACTCGTGCAGATGCATGGTTCCCTTCCTCCCGGTCCGGACGGACCCCAGCCGACGCTTGTCTCGCTCTTGTTCTCGTTCTTTAGATCAATCTGGCGGAAGCTGTCGAGAAACGTCCGCCACTCTGCGCGTCATATTGGAAACGCTGCGTCTCCGCCCCGTATTGCGATGCTCGGGCTCGTTGTTCCGCTGAGCGCCGCGCCTGCCTTGGCAGCGCTCTGCTCGACCTCCAACCTCATCTTTGGCATATGGTATGCCAAATGCGAGCCGGTGTCGAGGTCCGTCGGCCGTGCGGCCAGCGGATTGGCGAGGGTATCCGCGCGTTATGTCGTCGATTGTGGTCCGCGATCGTTCGAGGCCCGGGCAGGCCGCCTCCCTCCAGGTCAGAGCCTTCGGCTGAGCCGGCCCCCATGAAAAAGGCCGCCCCGAAAGGCGGCCTTGCAAACGGTCGAAACGGCCGGGCTGCGGCATGTCCCGCGTCAGTAGCCCAGCATCGCCTCGAGAGGTCCCTTGGGCAGCGGCACGAGGAACCAACGCTCGAACATGAAGAAGAACACCAGTGGAACCGCCACGCCCACGGCGACCGACCGGACGATGCTCTCCTTGCCGAGCAGGATCATGAACAGCGCGATGAAAATGGCGGACGCCACGTAGAGCCCGAGGCCCGGGATCTGCACCGGCCCAAGGCTCAAGCCGCCGATCAGCATGACGTAAAGCAGGGTCGGCAACAGCACCGTGAGCACGCGGCTGAAGCCCAAGACCGAGACGAAGGAGGCAGAGCCGTCCTTGATCGAGCCGCTCACCGCCTGCACCAGGATGACCGTAGCAGCCAGGCCCATCGCAACGGCGATGTAGAACGGGAAGTAGCCGGGCGCCGGGCCTTCTCCCTCGAGCCATCCAAAGCCCAGCCGCACGCTGTCTTTGATCACGATGGCGCTGCCGAGCAGAAACAGAAGGGCGACGATGATCTCGACCACCCGGTTGGAGACGAGGCTCGGACCCTCGTCGGCGCTGTCGTCGTTGTGCATGGGTGGTCCCTCCGGTCGGCGTGATCGTTTGCGCTCGGACTGCGCGGGGTTGCGGTCGGGTGCCGAGATGGTCGGTTGGCAGGTGCCGTTCGATCTCGGACCGGTCGATCTCGGACCGGCGGGCCGCATGTCGGACCGGAGCGCTGCTCCGGCCCGCACGCGGCCCCTTCCAGCATCACTGTGCCTTAGCGATGAAGCCGGCTTCGGTCATCAGGTCGAAGTGCGTCTTGTCGGCCGCTTCGACCCACTTCTTGAACTCGTCTCCGGTCTTGAAGGTGTCGTTGAACGCGCCCTTTTCCATGAACTCCTTCCAGTCCGGTGTCTCGCGGACCTTCTTGAAGAGATCGACGTAGAATGCGACCTCGTCGGGCTTGACGCCCGGCGGCATGAAGATACCGCGCAGCATCTGGTACTCGGTGGGCAGGCCCGACTCCTTGCACGTCGGAATGTCGCTCCAAGCCTGCGTCTCGGTTACCTTATTGGTATATGTCGAACGCTTGCCGTCGAAGATGCACAGCGGGCGCAGCGCGCCGCCGCGCCACTGGGCAACGGCCTCGATCGGGTTGTTGACGGTAGAGTTGACGTGACCGCCGACGAGTTGCGTCGCGACCTCGCCACCGCCCTTGTAGGGGATGTAGACGAACTTCTTCGGCGCGGTGACGCGCTCGAGAGCAGCGGTGATGATCTGGTCTTCCTGCTTCGATCCGGTGCCGCCCATCTTGAACGACTTGTCGTTGCCGGCCTTCACCGCATCGATGTACTCCTTGGCGGTCTTGTACGGGGCATCCTTGTTGACCCACAGCACGAACTGGTCGAGCGCGAGCATCGCGACCGGCGTCATTTCCTTGTGGCTGAACGGCACGCCCGTGCCGTAGGGGGTCGTGAACAGGTTGGACAGCGTGATGATGATCTTGTGCGCGTCACCTGCCGCCTTCTTGACCTCGAGGAAGCCCTCGGCGCCGGCGCCGCCGCCCTTGTTCACCACCACCATCGGTTGCTTCATCAGGTTGTGCTTGGTAATGACGCCCTGGATGAAGCGCGCCATCTGGTCGGCGCCGCCGCCGGTGCCGGCAGGGATCACGAACTCGACCGGTTTTGCCGGCTCCCATGCGTGGGCTGTGCCGGCGCCGAGCGTGGCGAGCACGGCTGCGCCCGCGATCAGTCCGACCGATGTCTTTTCTGCCATGCGTCCATTCCTCCTGGATCGGGATCTATTGTGAGCCGCCCATTTTCCGGGCGTTGGGGAGTTCGATGCTCCTGATCTGCACAACGCTTCTTGCGGCGTGTTGGGCGGCGCAGCTTAGCTTAAGCCGCGCCGAGGTCCAGATTTAGGCGGTGGCCGATTTGCGGCCCCCGCCGATCTTCGCAATGAACCAGCCGATAATCGGCCAGAACAGCATAGCGAGGCCAAGGCCCATGATCGAGCCTACGAGCCAGTTCGAGAAGAACACGCTGAGATCGCCCTGGCTGCCCAGCATCGCCTGACGGAACGCCTCCTCGGCCTTGTCGCCGAGCACGATGGCAAGCACCAGCGGGGCGAGCGGGTAGCCGAGCTTGTTGAAGACATAGCCGGCGAAGCCGAAGATCAGCATCAGCCAGACGTCGAACATCGAGTTGTGCACGGTGTAGGCACCGATCGCACAGATGACAAGAATGACCGGCGCGATGATCGAGAATGGGATGCGCAAGATCGCCGCGAACAGCGGCACGCAGGTCAAAACGATGATGAGGCCCACGAAGTTGCCGAGATACATCGACGCGATGAGGCCCCAGACGAACTCCTTCTGCTCGACGAACAATAGCGGTCCTGGTTGCAAGCCCCAGATCAGCAGGCCGCCGAGCAGCACGGCCGCGGTGGGCGAGCCGGGGATGCCGAGCGTCAGCATGGGCAGCAGCGCGCTGGTGCCGGCCGCGTGCGCAGCCGTCTCCGGCGCAATCACACCCTCGATCTCGCCCTTGCCGAAGTTCTCTCCGTTCCTGGAGAACTTCTTGGCCAGCGCGTAGCTCATGAACGACGCCGGTGTCGCGCCGCCGGGCGTGATGCCCATCCAGCAGCCGATGGCGCAACTGCGCAGCGACGTCATCCAATATCGCGGCAGCTTCTTCCATGTCGTCAGCACGGCGTTGAGGCGAATCTTCGCCGCCGCCCCCTGGAATTTGAGGCCGCTTTCCATCGACGACAGGATCTCGCCGATGCCGAACAGGCCGATCACGGCGATCAGGAAGTCGAAGCCGGTCAGAAGCTCCTCGTGGCCGAACGTGAGGCGCAGCGTGCCTGTCACCTTGTCGAGGCCGACGGCGGCCAGCGAGAAACCGAGACACATTGCGGCCAGCGTCTTCCAGGCGCTGCCCTTGCCCATGCCGATGAAGCTAGCGAACGTCAGGAAGAAAACGGCGAAGAACTCGGCTGGACCAAACTTTAGCGCGAAGCGCGCGACCAACGGAGCCAGGAAGGTGATCAGCAGCACGGCCACCAGCGCGCCCACGAACGAGGACGTGAAAGCCGCGGTCAGGGCTTCGTCGGCTCGGCCGCGCTGCGCCATCGGGTGGCCGTCGAAGGTCGTTGCGACGGACCACGGCTCACCTGGAATATTGAACAGGATCGACGTGATGGCGCCGCCGAACAACGCACCCCAGTAGATGCACGACAGCATGATGATCGCCGACGTCGGCGACATCGAGAACGTCAGCGGCAGAAGGATGGCGACGCCGTTCGCGCCGCCCAGTCCCGGCAGCACGCCGATGATGACGCCGAGCAGAATGCCAACGCACATCAGCAAGAGGTTGAACGGCGTCAGCACGACCGAGAAGCCGTGCAGCAGTGATCCGATTTCTTCCACGTGCGTTTTCCCCTCGCGATGGATGCGACTTTACTTTAGCCGAAGAGCACAGCCGTTCGTCGCTCGTTTTGACGCTTGCCGGAGATCCTGCCGAACATCCCCACGTGGTGTAATGCGATCGTGAGGTGATGCGATTGTGACCGGCTGGACCACCCGTCCCCATCTCATTTGGTATACCGTATACCTAACCTCAGTTTCTCCGCAATCGCTAATCGAGATCGTCCGGGAGAGTTGGTTCGCATTGCAGCAACGTGGTCGAGCTTCGCACGCCGACGCGGCTCAATTGAGCCGCTTTCTGCAATTGGCTTGTCGTCGACGGACGCATGCGGTGCCCCTTTTTACGATGCGTCCAACTGCGTGTCCCGCCGACAGAAAGTTGGATCCCGGTGAGGACGACAGGTTGTCGTCCGCACGGTGGATGGGCACGAAGTTCTCGCCTTCGTTGGTGGCTCGTTGACGCGAGTGTCCGGCCAAGGGGCCTTGCGCAATAGAAAATCTTTGGTGTATGGTATACCAAGAGCCAGAGAACTCCGGTCTCGTTTCAGCCAACCAAGAAGTCGCGAGCGATGGCAGTAGGCACGGCGGCTTCGGTCTGTAAGATCGCGTCTGGGCGTGAGCTCGGGGCCACCACGGTATATTCACGGCGCCTCGCGCCGTTGTCGGTAGACGAAAGCCGGCGCGGCAGAATGTGGCGGCACCCTGCGATCGCGCCGGGCGAGCGAGCCGAGGGTGGCAGGCGAGCGGCTGGCGTCGACCATCTCCGGGTCAAGTCCGGGGGGCGATCCGATACCGAGCCGCGGATGCGCGGGTTCGGGAGCCAGGCGGTCCGAACCACGAGCCCGCGCCTGACGCGCCGGATCAGCCCGACGCGCCGGATCAGGAAGTGTGGAGGCCAAATGGCAGAGACGCGGCTCAAGATCGACCCCATCGGCGAGGGGCAAAGCCTCAAGGCCAAGGCCTATGATGCGCTCAAGTCGGCCATCATGAATATGAAGATCTACGACCGCAACGCCGAGCTGAAGCTCGACGAGCGCGATCTGTCCGCGCGGTTCGGCATCTCCCGCACGCCGCTGCGCGAAGCGCTTGCGCAGCTCGACCAGGAGGGACTCGTACGCGTCGTCGCGCGGCGGGGCATCTTCATCGTGCGCAAGACCAAAACCGAGATCCTCGACATGATCACGGTGTGGGCAGCGCTCGAGTCGATGGCTGCCCGCATCGCCACGCGGTCCGCTCCCGACAAGGCCATCATCGGTCTGCATGATCTGATCGATCAGTTCTCTCATGACGCGGTCGCGCGTCAGCTCGGCGAGTACTCCGACACCAACATCCGCTTCCACCAGGCGATCATCGAGCTCGGGCACTGCCCGCTGATCACCGAGATCACCAACGGATTGTTCTTCCACGTTCGCGCCATCCGTCAGCGCACGATCTTCGAGAAGGACCGGGCTCAGCGCTCGGTCGCCGATCACAAGGAGATCGTCGCCGCGATCGAGCGGCGCGACACCGAGCTTGCCGAGCGTCTGGTGCGAGAGCACACCATGCGCCTGCGCGACCATGTCGAGAACTTCGTCGATCTCGACTGATGCGGATGAGGATAAAGACGCAACAAGGTTCATCGTTCTAGGAGAGGGACAACGTCAATGGCCGAGCAGGCAGTGAAGTCATCGACTGCAGACGACACGCTGGCACGCAAGAGCACCGACCCCAACATCGTCTCGGGCGGTCGGCTGGTCGCGAAGGCGCTGAAGAGCGAAGGCGTCGACACGATCTTCACGCTGTGCGGCGGCCACATCATCGACATCTATGACGGCTGCATCGACGAGGGCATCCGTATCATCGACGTCCGTCACGAGCAGGTCGCAGCGCACGCTGCCGACGGCTACGCGCGCCAGACCGGCAAGCTCGGGTGCGTCGTGACGACCGCCGGTCCTGGCTGCACCAACGCCGTCACCGGCGTGGCCACCGCGTTCCGGTCGGAGAGCCCCATTCTCCACATCGGCGGCGGCGGTGGTCTCGCGCAGCACAAGATGGGCTCGCTGCAGGACCTCCCGCACGCCCAGATGATGCGTCCGATCACCAAGTTCGCCGAGCAGGTGCTGACCACCGAGCGCATTCCCGACATGATTGCCATGGCCGCGCGCGAGAGCTTCGCCGGCGCCTATGGACCGTCCTACCTCGAGATCTCGCGCGACGTGCTCGATCGTGAGGTCCACATCAACGACGCGGTGCTGCCGAAGGCGGGGCATTATCGCGCCTCGGTCCGCTCGGTCGGCGACCCCGCCGACATCGAGCGCCTCGCGGACATTCTGGTCAAGGCGGAGCGCCCCGCCATCCTGTTCGGACAGCAGGTGTGGGCCGCACGCGGCCACAAGGAAGCGATCGCACTGCTTCGCGGTCTCGACATTCCCGGCTACTTCAACGGCGCCTCGCGCGGTCTTCTGCCGCCGGGCGATCCCCACCACTTCGACCGCACGCGCTCGCTGGCCTTCGGTAAGGCCGACGTCGTCGTCATCGTCGGGACCCCGTTCGACTTCCGCATGGGCTACGGCAAGCGCATCAACGTGCCGACGCTCGTGCAGATCGACCAGGACTACCGCACGGTCGGCAAGAACCGCGACATCACCTTCGGCATCGCCGGCGATCCCGGCGCCGTTCTCGGCGCCGTGCTCGCCGCTGCCAGCGCCCGGATCGACGCCGGCAAGCGTCAGGTGCGCCAGCAGTGGATGCGCTCGCTCAGCGAGGCCGAGCGGAGCGCCACCGAGAAGCTGATGCCGCTGTTCCGCTCCGACCGCCAGCCGATCCATCCCTTCCGCGTCGCGTGGGACCTCAACGAGTTCCTCGGCGAGGACACCGTGTACATCGGCGATGGCGGCGACGTCGTCACAATCTCGGCGCAGGCCGTGCGTCCGCGCAATCCCGGTCAGTGGATGGACCCGGGCGCACTCGGTTCGCTCGGCGTCGGCACGGGCTTCGCGATCGCCGCCAAGCTCGCCAACCCCGAGAAGGAGGTGCTCTGCTACTACGGCGACGGCAGCTTCGGTATGACCGCCTTCGACATGGAGACGGCGAACCGCTTCGGGGTGCCCTATCTCGCCGTTATCGGCAACAACTCCGCCATGAACCAGATCCGCTACGGCCAGATCTCGAAGTACGGCGAGCAGCGCGGCAACATCGGCAATCTTCTCGGCGATATCCCGTTCGGCAAGTTCGCCGAGATGCTGGGGGGCTACGGCGAGGAGGTGCGCGACCCGGCCCAGATCCTTCCCGCGCTTCACCGCGCCCGCGAGGCGATTGCCAAGACCGGCCGATCGGCCGTCGTCAACATCTGGGTCGACCCGTCCGAGTATGCGCCCGGAACGAAGAACCAGACCATGTATAAGTGAGCCCGGCAGCGGGCATCCACACGACAAGAAAAGGCTCAAAGAAGCACAGGGAGCAGACAGAATGTCGAAGGCACTCGATGGCGTGAAGGTCCTGGATTTCACGCACGTCCAATCCGGTCCGACCTGCACGCAGCTTCTGGCATGGCTTGGTGCCGACGTCATCAAGGTCGAGCGGCCGGGCGAGGGCGACGCGACACGCAAACAGCTCGTCGACGTGCCCGGCGCGGACAGCCTCTATTTCACGATGCTGAACCATAACAAGCGCTCGATCACGATCGACACCAAGAATGCCAGGGGCAAGGAGATCCTCGAGCGCCTGATCCGGACCTGCGACGTGCTGGTCGAGAATTTCGCGCCTGGTGCGCTCGACCGCATGGGCTTCTCGTGGGAGCGCATCCAGGAGCTCAACCCGCGCATGATCATGGCGTCGGTCAAGGGCTTCGGTCCGGGCAAGTACGAGGACTGCAAGGTCTACGAGAACGTCGCCCAGTGCGCGGGCGGCTCCGCCTCCACCACCGGCTTCCGCGACGGCCCGCCACTGGTCACCGGTGCTCAGATCGGCGACAGCGGTACCGGGCTCCATCTGGCGCTTGGCATCGTCGCAGCCCTCTACCAGCGCAACCACAGCGGTCGCGGACAAAAGGTGCTGGCGCCGATGCAGGACGGCGTTCTGAACCTCTGCCGCGTCAAGCTGCGCGACCAGCAGCGGCTCAAGGCCGGTCCGCTGAAGGAGTACTCGCAGTTCGGCGAGGGCGTTCCGTTCGGCGAGGCGACGCCGCGGGCGGGCAACGATTCGGGCGGCGGCCAGCCGGGCCGCATCCTGAAGTGCAAGGGTTGGGAGACCGACCCCAATGCCTACACCTACTTCATCACCCAGGCCGCGGTCTGGGACAAAGTCTGCGACGTCATCGGCGAGCCGGACTGGAAGACGAAGCCCGGCTATGCAAAGCCCGCCGAGCGCCTCGACAAGCTCAACGAGATCTTCGCCCGCATCGAGCAGTGGACGATGACCAAGACCAAGTTCGAGGTCATGGACATCTGCAATCCGTTCGACATCCCGGTCGGCCCGATCCTGTCGATGAAGGAGATCGCCGAGGACGAGGGCCTGCGGGCGACGGGCACCATCGTCGAGGTCGACCATCCCGAGCGCGGCAGCTACCTCTCTGTCGGCTGCCCGATCAAGATGTCCGACAGCCCGGTCGAGGTCACCCGCTCGCCGCTGCTCGGCGAGCATACCTACGAGGTGCTGGCCGGTGTGCTCGGCTACACTGCCGACGAGATTGCCGCGATCAAGGCATCGGGTGCAACCGAGCCCACCAAAAAGATGGCGGCGGAATAACCGTCGCCTGCCACCTGCGGGGCCGCGCGTCGCGGCTCCTTCATTGACGTTTGATCCCATCACCTGGCGGGCAGAGACCCGGTCGGAAAGGAGAGACCATGCGTATCGTCGTTCATGGACAGGAGGCGTTCGGCAAGGCGGTGCTCGAGCGGCTCATCGAGCGCGGCGAGAACGTCGTCGCCGTGTTCTGCGCGCCGGACAAGGCGGGCAAGGCCAAGGATCCGCTGGCCGAGTTCGCCGCGCAGAAGGGCTTCGCGGTGCATCAGCCCACGTCCTGGAAGACGCCCGAGGCGCTCGAGCTGATGCGCTCGTTCAAGCCCGACGTCTGCATCATGGCCTACGTGACGCTGTTCGTCCCCCAGCCTGTGATCGACGTGCCGACCTATGGCACCTTCCAGTACCACCCCTCCTTGCTGCCGCTGCACCGCGGCCCTTCGGCCATCAGCTGGCCGATCGCGATGGGCAAGACGCACACCGGGCTCACCATCTTCTGGCCGGACGAGGGCTTGGACGAAGGCCCCATCTTGCTGCAGAAGGAATGCGACATCGGCCCCGACGAGACGCTCGGCGACGTCTACTTCAAAAAACTGTTCCCGATGGGCGTCGACGCCATGATCGAGGCCCTCGATCTCGTGCGCACCGGCAAGGCGCCGAAGGTTCCCCAGGACCACGCGAAGGCCACCTACGAGTACCGCTTCAAGAAGGAGCTCGCCGAGATCGACTGGGCGAAGCCAGCGGCCGACGTCTACAACCTGATCCGTGCCGTCAACCCCGCGCCCGGAGCCTGGTCGACGATCAAGGGCGTCAAGGTGGACCTCTACGACAGCGCGCGCGCCGAGGGTGCGGGCCGTCCGGGAGAGGTGCTGTCGATCGGGCCCGAAGGTGTGCGGATCGCCGCCACCGGTGGCGCGGTGCTCGTCAAGCGGGTACGCGCCGGCGCCGGCCAGAAGGTCGCGGCCGCGGAATTTGCCGCATCGACCGGTATTTCCGTAGGCGACACATTCGATCAACCAAAGTCTAAGGCCGCAGCCTGAGGCCAGGGCCGCAAAAACCATTGTTCAGGGAGGGACGCACCCATGGTGAAATCCGATATCGAGATTGCCCGCGAAGCGAAGATGAAGCCGATCGCCGACGTCGGCGCGAAGGTCGGCGTTCCCGCCGACGCACTGCTCAACTACGGACCGTACAAGGCCAAGATCAGCCAAGCGTTCATCGACTCGGTGCAGTCCAACCCGGACGGCAAGCTGATCCTCGTCACCGCCATCAACCCGACGCCGGCCGGTGAGGGCAAGACCACCACGACCGTGGGTCTCGGCGACGGTTTGAACCGCATCGGCAAAAAGGCGATGAGCTGCCTGCGCGAGCCGTCGCTCGGGCCGTGCTTCGGCGTCAAGGGTGGTGCGGCTGGCGGCGGCTATGCCCAGGTCGTGCCGATGGAGGACATCAACCTCCATTTCACCGGCGACTTCCACGCCATAACCTCTGCCAACAACCTGCTCGCGGCGCTGATCGACAACCACATCTACTGGGGCAACTCGCTCGGCATCGACCCGCGCCGCGTCGCCTGGCGCCGCGTGCTAGACATGAACGACCGCGCACTGCGCTCGATCGTCAACTCGCTCGGCGGTGTGTCGAACGGATTCCCGCGCGAGGATGGCTTCGACATCACCGTCGCGTCCGAGGTGATGGCCATTCTCTGCCTGTCGAAGGATTTGAAGGATCTCGAAAAGCGGCTCGGTGGCATCGTCGTCGGCTACACGCGCGACAAGAAGCCGGTCCACGCCCGAGACGTGAAGGCCGACGGGTCGATGACCGTGCTCCTGAAAGACGCGATCATGCCGAACCTCGTGCAGACGCTCGAGAACAACCCCGTGTTCATCCACGGCGGTCCGTTCGC
>CAYYGO010000080.1:8288-10959 GCA_964471635.1 uncultured Hyphomicrobium sp. | reverse complement strand
GGCGCAGCGCTTAACCACGTCGTAGCAGGCGCGATTGCCGATAGGGTTGACGTTTCCCCAGTAGTACTCGACCAGCGGGTGGACGAGCGGATCGCCGTAGACCTCGCTGGTGGAGGCCTGGAAGATGCGGCACTTGAGGCGCTTGGCGAGCCCCAGCATGTTGATGGCGCCATGCACGTTGGTCTTGGTCGTCTGCACAGGATCGTGCTGGTAGTGCACCGGCGAGGCCGGGCAGGCGAGATTGTAGATCTCGTCGACCTCGACGAAAAGCGGGAACGTCACGTCGTGGCGCATCAGCTCGAAACGGGGATGGCCAATCAGGTGCTCGATGTTGCGCTTCGAGCCGGTGAAGAAGTTGTCGAGGCAGATGACGTCATTGCCCTCCGCGAGCAGACGCTCGCAAAGGTGGGAGCCGAGGAAGCCGGCTCCGCCGGTAACGAGAACGGTCTTTTCTTCGAGCATGTCGGGCTCCGCCAAGGACGTGGAGGGAGGGGACGGCGACGGCCTGCAGATGCGCCGCTCAGCGCCTGCCGGGCGCTGGAGTGGTTGCACGGGCGGATGCGGGCGCGGCGCCGGACCAGAGGCGTCGGTCGGGCGCAACGGGGTAGGCGCGATCGGCTGCGGCCAACCGCTCCCGGTAGCGGTCGCGGCAATCCCGTGCCGGAAGCTCGGTGCCGGGCTCGAGATTCATGGCGACGCCGATCTCCCCGTAGACGTCGAGGTTCGCCAAGTCGGGACGCGGCAACGCATCGGCCTCGAAATCTCGCCACATGATCTCGAACAGGCCCTCGAGGCTGCGCACCAAAAGGGTCGTGTCGAACAACACGGAGGTGTGGCGGCCGGCGTCCAGGTGGGCGCGGTAGTGCGCCACCTTGGCCGGATCGCGGGCCAGCGCGATGGCGCGGTCGACGTAGGCGTCGGCGGTCGGGCAGATGAGCTCGGAGAGGCCGGCCGCCTGGACGACATCGGCACAGACGCGCGAGGCGAAGCTCTGGCCGGGGATGGTGAGGATCGGCACGCCCATCCAGAGCGCGTCGGCGGCGGTGGTGTGGGCGCCGTAGGGATAGGTGTCGAGGAACAGGTCCGCGAGACGGTAGCGCGCCAGATGCTCGGGATTCGGCTTTTTCTGGGCGAACACGATACGGTCGCCGGAGATGCCGCGCTGGGCGGCGAGGCGGCGCAGACGCGCGTTGGTGTCGGGCGTCGAATCGAGGAGCCAGAGAACGCTGTCGGGCACATCGCCGAGGATGCGCATCCATAGATCGAACACGGGCTGCGTGATCTTCTGCGCGCCGTTGAGGCAGCAGAACACGAAAGCGGCTTCCGGCAACCCTTCCTCGGTGCGTCCAGGAACGTGCTCGGCCACAGGGCGGCGGCGGTCGTTGGGCTGGTAGCAGGGGAGCCGCAACACTTTCTCGGAGTAGAAGATCTCGTCGCCGGCCGGGATCACGAAGGGATCGGCGACGATGTAGTGGTGGTACGGAGTGCCCATGGTGCCGGGGAAGCCGAACCAGTTGACGATGACGGGCGCCGGACGCCGGGCGAAGACGGCGGTCCGGGCATCGCGCGTGAAGCCGTTGACGTCGATGAGGATGTCGACCTCGTCGGCGGCGATGCGGGCGGCTGCGGCGTCATCCGACAGCCCATTGATGTCACACCAGGCGTCGACGCTGGCGCGGATGCGCTCCTGGGTCGGGTCGACACGCGGGATGCCGCAGTAGTAGGCGCGGATGTCGAAGCGCGAGCGGTCGTGCAGCTCCATCACCTCGGCGAGACCGAAGCCCACGGCGTGCTCGCGGAGATCGGAGGAGACGTAGCCGATACGAAGCTTGCGGGTGGCGTCGCGTCCGCGGCGGTGGGCGAAATCGGGAAACGCGGTGTCGGGCACCGGCACGGAATCACGCGCATAGCGCCAGCCGCGCGCGAGCTGGAACATAGGGTCGTCCAGCATGACCGCGGTCGACAGTGGCGAGATGTTCGCCAGCAGCGCCTTCGGTGCGACTCCATCCCAGCCTTCGATGACGGGCCATTTACACTGCCGCTGCCGCAGCGCGATCCAGTGCTGGGCCACCTCGGGCTGCTCGACCTTGAGATCGAGCGACTGGCGCAGCGCGTCCTCGGCCGGGCCGTCGTGGTGGGCGCCTTCGAGCACGCGGCCGATCTGCTGGAGCACCATGAGCTTGTGGCGCAGCGTCTCGCCGGTGAGCGAGGACAGGTTCTTCAGAAGCTCGAGCCACTGGGCGACGGCGGAGCCAGCCTGACCGCTGTCCTCGAGCAGGCGTCCGAGATTGATATATGGGGGGTGGAAATCGGGCTTGATGCGGATGCACTCCCGCATCGCGTTGATGGCGCCTGCGCGGTCGCCGGTGCGCGAGAGGGCGACGCCATAGTTGAAATAGGCGGCGTGGACGAGGGCGTCGGTATGGTTGAGCGCGAGCCAGGATTTGTAGAGATCGGCCGCTTTGCCGACATCGCCCGAAAACTCGAGCCGCTCGGCCTCTTTGAAAAGATCGTTGATCGGCAGATGCGTCATGCCTTCCACCTCGGTTTCCATGCGTGAACAGTCAGCAAAGTGATTACCGGCAGTGCAGCGGCGGGGGGCCCCCCCCGGCGGGGGGGCGCCCCCCATTAAGTTAGTCCGTTGGGACCACCGAGAACGCAAGTATATAAT
>CAYYGO010000080.1:0-8278 GCA_964471635.1 uncultured Hyphomicrobium sp. | reverse complement strand
ATCCCCCGTGTTTTCATTGGGTTAAACTTAATCTATTTTTTTCCCGGGCTGGGCGGGGGGGGCGCCCCCCCGGGGGGGGGGGCCCGCCGCCGTTATCGTCAGGCGTTGGCCGCAGCGATCAGCGCATTGATCTGATCGGCGGACATGAGGCCAACCTGCGTAGAGGTGAAGGCGTTGGCCTGCTCGGTTGAGAGCGCGGCAATCGCTGCCGTCGAGATGCCGACGATGGCGGACGTGCTCAGCGAAGGAATGCCGGTCGTGCTCGACAGCGCCGCGAAGCTCGTGGTGCTCAAAGCGCCGATCTGCTGCGCCGTGAGAGCCCCGGCCTGGTCCGTGGTCAGGGCGGCGAGGTCGTCGGTCGTGAGACCGGCGAGCGCCGCCGTCGTAATGGCCTTGAACTGGGTCGCGCTGAGCGACGCGACCTGGGTGTCGGTCAGATCGCCGATCGCAGTGGATCCGAGGCCGCCCACCTGCACCGCCGACAGGTCAGCCGCATTGAGCGCGTTGAGCTGCGTGGAGGTGATGGTGTTGAGCTGCGACGTGGTCAGGCCGCGCACCTGTGTCGAGGTAAGCGATCCGAGCTGGGTGTCGCTGAACTTGGCGAGACCCGTGGTCGAGAGCGCGCCGATCTGAGCCGAGGTGACGGCACCAAGCTGTCCGGCGTCCCAGGCCTGGAGATCGTCCGAGGCGAGCGCCTCGAGACTTGCCGCCCCGAGGACAGCGATCTGAGCGGTGGATAGCGTCTGCGCCTGCGTCGACGACAGGGTTGCCGCGGCCGTCGACCCGAGACCGGCAACCTGAGCGGTCGACAGGTCGGCGACGTCCAGCGCGTTGAGCGCTGCCGCGCCGAGCGAGTTGAGCTGCGTCGTCGTGAGGCCGAGCACCTGTGTCGAGGTGAGCGAGCCGAGCTGCGTCTCCGAGAAGTCGGCGAGGGCCGTCGTCGACAACGCGCCGATCTGCTTGGCCGACAGCGCACCGACCTGCGTCGCGCCCCAACCCTGGATCTCGTCCGACGACAGGGCATCGAGGCCGGCGGTGGTCAGCGCCGCGATCTGCACCTCGGTCAACGCCTGCGCCTGCGTGGTCGAGAGCGCGTCGGCGGTGGTCGCCGTCAGGCCCTTGATCTGCGTCGACGACAGGTCCGCGATGTTCAGCGCATTGAGCTGAGCGGTCGCGATCGTGTTGATCTGCGTGGTCGTCAGGCCGCGCACCTGGGTCGAGGTGAGCGAGCCGAGCTGCGTATCGGAGAAGTTCGCGATGGCCGTCGTGGACAGACCGGCGACCTGCTTGGCGCTGACGGCGCCGAGCTGACCCGCGTCCCAGGCCTGGATGTCGTCCGAGGCAAGTGCGCCGAGACCCGTTGCCGTGAGCGCTGAGATGCTGGTCGTGGTGAGCCCCTGTGCCTGGGTGGACGAGAGCGTGCCGGCCGCCGTGGCATTGAGCGCGGCGATCTGCGACGTCGCGAGATCGTTCACGTTGAGCGCGTTGAGCTGTGCCGCGCCGAGCGTGTTGAGCTGGGTGGCGGTCAGGCCGCGCACCTGGGTCGAGGTGAGCGACCCGATCTGCGTCTCCGAGAAGTCTGCGAGCGCCGTCGTGCTCAACGCCGCGAGTTGCTTTGCCGAGACGCTGCCGAGTTGCGTCGAGGCCCAGCCCTGGACCTCGTCGGAGGACAGCGCATCGAGCCCGGCCGCACTCAGGTTGGCGATCTGGGCGGTGGTCAGCGACTGAGCCTGCGTCGTCGAGAGCGCACCCGCCGTGGTCGCGGTGAGCCCCTTGACCTGCGTGGTCGACAGGTCGGCGACGTTGAGCGCGTTGAGCTCTGTGGTGGCCAGCGTATTGAGCTGGGCCGTGGTCAGGCCGCGCACCTGGGTCGAGGTGAGCGAGCCGAGCTGGGTCTCGGAGAACTTGGCGATGGCGGTCGTCGACAGCCCGGCAACCTGCTTGGCGCTGACTGCGCCGAGCTGACCTGCGTCCCACGCCTGGATGTCGTCGGACGCAAGCGCGCCGAGACCGGTTGCCGTAAGGGATGCGATGCTGGTCGTCGAGAGCCCCTGCGCCTGGGTCGACGACAGCGTGCCGACGGCGGTGGCATTGAGCCCGGCGATCTGCGTCGAGGCGAGGTCATTGACGTTGAGCGCGTTGAGCTGCGCCGCACCCAGCGAGTTGAGCTGCGACGTCGTGAGGCCACGAACCTGCGTCGAGGTAAGCGAGCCGAGCTGGGTCTCGGAGAAGTCTGCGAGCGCGGTCGACGAGAGGCTGCCGAGCTGCTTCGCCGAGACGGCGCCGACCTGGCCTGCATTCCAGCCCTGGATCTCGTCGGAGGAGAGTGCGTCGAGACCCGAGGTTGTGAGGCTGGCGATCTGGGCCGTGGTCAGCGACTGGGCCTGGGTCGTCGACAAAGCGTCGACCGTGGTCGCCGTGAGCCCCTTGATCTGGTTCGTGGTGAGGTCGGCTACGTTCAGCGCATTGAGCTCGGTGGTCGCGAGCGTGTTGAGCTGGGACGTCGTCAGACCACCGACCTGGGTCGTGGTCAGCGATCCGAGCTGTGTCTCGGAGAACTTGGCAATGGCGGTCGTGGACAGACCCGTGATCTGTTTGGCGCTGACCGCGCCGAGCTGGCCGGCGTCCCAGGCCTGGATGTCGTCGGAGGCCAGCGCGCCTAGGCTGGCGGCGGTCAGTGCGCCGATTTGCGTCGTCGAGAGGCCCTGGGCCTGGGTCGAGGACAGCGTGCCCGCGGCCGTGGCATTCAAGCCGGCGATCTGGGCGGTGGAGAGATCGTTGACGTTGAGCGCATTGAGCTCGGTGGCGCCAAGCGTGTTGAGCTGCGTCGCCGTGAGGCCGCGTGCCTGCGTGCTGGTGAGAGCGCCGAGCTGGGTCTCGGAAAAGTTGGAGAGAGCCGTGGTCGTCAGCCCGCCGAGCTGCTTGGCGGTGAGCGCGCCGACCTGGCCTGCGTCCCAGGCCTGGACGTCGTCGGAGGCGAGTGCGCCGAGCGATGCGGCGGACAGTGTCGCGATCTGCGAGGTCGTCAGCGCCCGTGCCTGGGTCGACGACAGCGTGCCGATGGCCGTCGTGGTAAGGCCCGCGATTTGAGAAGAGTAGAGCTCGGTGACGTCGAGCGCGTTGAGATCGGCAGCGGCGATGCTGTTGAGCTGCGTCGTGGTGAAGCCGCGCACCTGGGTCGAGGTCAGGGCGTCGAGCTGGGTCTCCGAGAAGTCCGCGATAGCGGACGAACTCAGGCTCCCGAGCTGCTTGGCTGTCAGCGCGCCGACCTGAGCCGTATCCCAGCCCTGCACGTCGGTCTCGCTCAGCGCCTCGAAGCCGTAGGCGGTGAGGGCGGCGATCTGGTTGGTGGTCAGCGCGGCGGTCTGGGTGTCGGTCAGCGAGGCGATCGCGCCTGCAGTGAGGCCCTTGACGGCATTGGTCGAGAAGCCGGTGACCTGGGTGCCGGTGAAGGCCTGCAGATCCTCCTCCTCCATGGCGTTGATCTGGGTCGCGCTCAGCGAGGAGATCTGAGTGGTGGTCAGGGCGCCGACGTCGGTGGTGGTCAGCTGCCTCATCGCGGTCGTGGTCAGCGACGCGATCTGCTTCGTGGTGAGATTATTGATGATCGACATTCACGTCTCCGTTTCGGCGTTGGCCAATGGGCCGGGGGCAATGTGCGCGGTCCGGCGACGAGCGCAGCGGACGAAATCGCGTAACCACGAGCAGCAACACGCCCGAATGTCATTTCAGGCAGCTGTTAGACGGACGAACGGGTAAGGCACCCGATGCGGTTGGGCTGGCGACGCACGCGAGCGAGGCAACTGCCGACTTAACTGGAAGGGAACGCGGCACGCGCCGACGGGAATACGCATCGGACGCTGGCCGGCCGAGACTCTGCGGCCAGCACACGGGAAGGCTAGAGCGGTCAATCTTGCGCGAGCCTGTCCGGGCGGGGGTCAATTCACAGCCGTCGTGCGCACTGTGGCCCGTGGGTCGACAGAGCGCGGGGCGAAGCCGGTGATGGCTGCGCCTTACTCTGGCGTCCAGGCCATCGCATCACGCGATCGGGTTGGAGGAGTGTTCGCGGACTGAGATCGAGCGCACCCAGCCGCCCCAGGTGGCGCGGAATGCGCGGGCACGGCGCGCGTCGCGCGCCGCGCACGCCTCGGCTTTTGCTGGCTGCGCCGCCGGATCGAAGACTAGTTGCGAGACAGCGACAGGCTGCCGTTGCCGCGACTGCTCGACAAGGTCACGGTCTGCTGTCCGCCCGAGACGACGACGCGCACGCGGCCCGAGATGTCAAACTCGGGATTGTGGAAATCGCCCACGTAGCGGTTCTCTGCGACGCGCGAGATGCTGCCCGTCTGGGTGATCTTGACGGATGTGCTCGCGCAAACGGCCGAGACGGCGAATACGCTCGCCGTCTCCTTGACGTAATGGACGCGGCACTTCACCTGCTCGCGCTGGCCGGCATCGGTCGCCACGTAACCGCTTCCCGACCAGGTCCCCTCGAGTGCGACGCTCTGCGCCGACCCGGGCCCCGGGAACGCCAACGCCGCTGCGGCTGCGAGCGCGAGGCGGGCGGACCGACGGTACTGGGATGACATGGGCCTCATGGATTGCTCCGGGGGGTTGGCCAGGCGATTGGCGTGTTGGGTCGTCGGATGGCTCGTCGGTCTGCGCCGCGGCGGGCCCGATTGGGAAGATGGGCCGACAAACGTCGGGGAGCAAGATGGCGCACGGCAGCGCAGACGCTTGCCCCATTTTTTTTGCGTCGGAGCACAAGGCTTCGTCGCGTCGCCAGGGGCAGCGGGCGCAGTGGACGAGGCTGCTTCGGCGTGTCCGCTGACGTCGATTTGCAGGAAACCGATTCGATCTACAGAAAGACATCGTTGACATCGATGGTGGAGGCGTGTCCCACGCGGTCGATGTTCTGCTCGAGCCATTGCGCTGCCCTGGCGCGGCCGGCATCGCGCAGCTGGCAGAGGAAGGTCCAATCGGGGCTGAGCTTGGTGGCGACGCCGAGGGCGCACATGCCGGCATCGTCGCGGATGGAGTGGATCAGCATGCGGCTGTACTTGGCCGGATCGAGCGCCTTGTCGTCGACGAGCCGGCTGATGAAGGCCACCGCGCGCATCTCGCGCATGAGCGAGGAGTTGAAGCTGATCTCGTTAATGCGGTTGAAGATCTCGGACGCGGTGGTGGGCAGCTTTTCGCGCACGATCGGATTGATGTGAACGATGACGACGTCGCGTGAGCCGCCATTGTAGATCAGCGGAAAGATGGCCGGATTGCCCATGAAGCCGCCGTCCCAGTAGTGCTCGCCGTCGACCTCGACCGCCTGGAAAATGTAGGGAAGACACGCCGAGGCCAGCACCACGTCGGGGGTGATCTCGGCGTTGTCGAAGACCTTGATCTTGCCGGTGCGCACGTTGGTGGCGGACAGGAACATGCGGGGCGACGTGGCGCTCGCGCGGAGGCGCTCGAAGTCGACCGCCTTCACGAGCACGTCGCGCAGCGGGTTGAGGTTCAGCGGATTGAGCTGATAGGGCGAGAAGAGATGCGTCACCGCCTGGAAGGCGAGGTAGCCCGGCGAGTGCTCGAGTCCGAGCCCGCACGCCTCGAACCATTGCTTCCAGGGGAACGAGCCGAGCGGACTGACCACGGTCCCGGCGTTGGAGATTTCGTGCCAGAACTGGTGCAGGTGCTGGCGCGCCCCGTCCGGCCCGCCGAGCGCATGGCCGTAGCTGTAGACAACGGCATTCATGGCGCCCGCGCTGGTGGCGCTGATGGCGTCGATGTCGAGCCGGCCGTCCTCGGCGAGCTTGTCGAGCACGCCCCAGGTGAAGGCTCCGTGCGCGCCGCCCCCCTGTAGCGCCAGATTGATCGGCTTGCGATTGGGGCTGGGCTCGGCCCGTCTGCCTCGCGGCCTGCGTCTCTGATCGTCCAACCCGCGCCCGTTCGGACCGCTGCTCATTTCAATGCCATCTCGCTATGGGTGGAAGGGCCGTCCGGCGCAGTCTACACGCGATGCGGGGCGAATGGCCGACGATCTGCCTTATAGGACGGCCATCATATCGACCGGCTCTGCGATGCCCGCTATGGCGCCGCGGCGGGGCTCGTGGGGACGCGTCGGCTCGAGGCCCTGCTCGATCGCCGCCGTCCAGGCATCGGCTGCGACGAGCGCCGGCACGCCCTCGGACTTGGTCAGGCCCTGCAAGCGTGCAGCGCGGTTCACGGGGTCGCCGATCGTGGCATACTCGAGCCGGCCCTCGGTGCCGATGGTCCCGCAAACGACGCGCCCGTAGGCGACGCCGATGCCCGCGCGCATGAGCGGCTGTCCCCGGCCGGCCTGCGTCTCGGCCCAGGTGGCGAGGGCCGAGATCATGTCGCTCGCGGCGCGCACCGCATCGGCGGCTGCTGTCGCCGACTGCCGCGTGGCGCCGAACGTGATCATGATGCCGTCGCCGAGGTAGGTTATCACGCTGCCTCCGTGCCGGCGTACGATCGGCAACACGAGCTCGTGGTATTCTCCGAGACGCTGCACGATCTCGGTCGGCTCCAGCGTACTCGACAACGCCGTGAAGCCGCGCAGGTCGATAAACAGGATCGCTGCCTGGCGCACGACGCCGGTGCCCGGCTCGAGCCGCTCGCTGGCATCGACGATGCTTGCGGCGATGTCAGGCGCAAAGAAGCGGGACAACTCGTTGGCGGCGGTCGTCTCGGCAATCGACCGGATCAGCATGCGCCGCGCGCGCACCAGCGCGAGCGCCAGGATCGCGGTGACGACGAGGATCGAGACGATCTTGTCGATCTCCGCGCCGATGAGCAGCTTCGAGGACGTGGCATACACGGCGAAGTCGCGCGTCAGCATCGCCGCCATCGAATGGCCCCACAATGCGTAGCCGAGCAGCGCGAGCCAACCGAGCGCAGCCGCCAGACCGGCCAGCACCACCCACAGCGGATCGAAGCGCAGGGCCCTGAGCGCGATGATGATGAACACGTAGAGCAATGTCGGCGCCTTGAGGTAGACGGCAGCCGGTTGATCGTACTGGAGATGAAAGCTCCAGATGGTGACCATCAGCACGACGACGTCGACCACTACGGACAGCGCCAGGAAGGCCGGCGTCAGCCGCCGCTGCCACGCTAAGGCGAGGCGCAGAAGCGTAAATGCGCCATAGACGGCGAGCGTGACCGGGACCGGCTCGAACGGCACCTCCGCTCCGAATGCCTTCGGCGCCAGCTCATAGAGCCCGGCAAAGAACACAATGGCGCAGATCTGCATGATGCAGACGAGGACTTCGCTGTCGTCCTCTTGCTTTCTGATGGCCGCCAGCACGCGCTCGGGCGCTTGGCGCCCGAGCCGCGGGCCGAACAGCATCTCGTCGAGCCGCGAGGTCAACGGCGGTGGCGGCTTGCGGGGCATTGCGTGTCACTCGTGCTGTCGGACGGCCACTGATCGGCGGCACGATAGCCGAGACGGGGATGCCGCGTCTCTGACTTTGGCAGGGGTCTAGGCGCTGGTGTGGCGCAGATCGCCGGGCGGCGACGCCACCCACGCGGATGGATCGCCCGGCGACTGCCGGGGCCGCGGAGGCTGCCGCCGCAAGGCGGCCGCCCGCTGGCGTGATGCAGAGCCGTCGGATTGAAACGCTGTCACTCTGTCGGCGCTCTCGAGATCGCTGTCCCTGCTGAGTGCGAAATCGTATTTTGCCCCGGGTCTGTGGGAGAGTTCCAGCTGGACCATCGGGCGTCCCGCCTGGCAAAGGCCCGGTGGGCTCGAGCTTCAACAGACGCTGGTGGTTTGATGCATTGCGCGGAGCGTAAAGTGTTATAGTATAGCGTTGCATCTTCGATGCACGGGACGTTCCCATCCAATGGAGGCTGCACATGCGCAAAGCACTGATCGCAAGCTTGATGTTCGCCGTCGCCGCAGGTTCTGCAATGGCAAAGGAGGATAAGGCGAGCAAAGAGGAGGCCGCCAAGGTGCTCGCCGCCATCAAGGAGATCGGTTGCGAGGCGGCGGCCGACGAGGTGGAGAAGGAGAACTCCGGAGGTTTCGAGGTGGACGACGCGAACTGCAAGATCGGGCAGTACGACATCAAGCTCACGAAGGACTTCAAGATCCAGAGCATCACGCTCGATTGATGTGTCGGGCGCGGCGATAGCGCGCCGATGCGAAGACCCGGCTGGGGGGCTTTTGCCCCCCGGTCGGGTGCTGATGGATCTGGCGCTGAGACGCGCCTCAGCGGCGGTCCGCAATGTTGTGAGCCATTTGGCGGATGGGGTGTCCGCT
>CAYYGO010000079.1:0-11239 GCA_964471635.1 uncultured Hyphomicrobium sp. | reverse complement strand
CGTCCACCCGCAGGTCGAGGACTACTGGGGCAACGTCAACCCGATCGGCAATCGCGCCTGCTACGACGAGGGTAAGCGCTGCGCCGAGACGCTGTTCTTCGACTACCACCGCCAGCATGGTCTCGAGATCAAGGTGGCGCGCATCTTCAACACCTACGGGCCGCGCATGCAGCCCGACGACGGCCGCGTCGTGTCGAATTTCGTCGTGCAGGCGCTGAAGGGCCTTCCGATCACCATCTACGGCGACGGGCGGCAGACCCGCTCGTTTTGCTTCGTCGACGACATGATCGAGGGCTTCGTACGCCTCATGGCCGCGCCCGCCGACGTGCCAGGGCCGATCAATCTCGGCAATCCGGTCGAGTTCACCATTCTGGAGCTGGCCGAGCTCGTCATCTCGCTCACCGGCTCACGCTCCAAGCTCGTTCGAGAGCCGCTGCCCTCCGACGACCCGAAGCGGCGCCGGCCCGACATCACGCGCGCCATGAGCAAGCTCGGCTGGCAGCCCGCCACGGCCCTTCGCGAGGGTCTCGAGCCGACGATCGCCTACTTCGAGCGGCTGCTGTCCGCCGGCGTCAAGGCCCGCGGCGCCACCGTCACGCCCGTGCGCTGGGTCGGTACCGGTAGCGCCACCTCTCACTGAGCGCGTCGCACCGGCTGCCGGACACGAAAATACGACGACCAAAGTTGGCTGGGCTGGGCCGGGCCGGGCCCGGCCATCAGTCATTCCGCGGCGCGTCCCATCGCCTCCATCTCGGAGAGCCAGCGCTGGCGTCCCTCCAGTCCCACGGTCTCGATCGAGCCGTAAATCGTCGTACGCACCGGCGCGGCGCCCATGAAGCCGAGAATATTGCGCCTCAGCATGCTCACCGCGTGTCCACCGTACCACCAGCGGTAGACGAGCCCCGGCATGCCCATTGTCACAACGACCCTTGCCGACTTACCGTCGAGAAGCTTCGGGAAACGACCTTCCTTCGACGGCACGACAAGGTCAGGTTGCAGCACCCGTTCGAGGAAGCCTTTGAAAATGGCGGGGAGCGTGCCAAGCCAGAGCGGAAAGATCAGCACGATGTGATCGGCCTCGTGCAGCGCGCGGCTCGCCGCAGCGAGATCCGGCTCGAGCGGTTGGACGCGCTCGAAGCCCTCGCGCAGCACCGGATCGAACGCCAGGCGGCTCGTCACGAAAAGCTGCGCGTCGTGACCGGCGGCGGAGGCGCCGTTGCGATAGCTTTCGCCGAGCGCTTCGCAGAACGTGCCCGTGCGGGCGTGACCGACGACGATTGCGATTCTGGCCATCTTCGCCTCGCCTCCGCTGCCTCGCTGCATGGTGCCACTGCCTATCGAGGGACAACCACTGCCAACATGCTGCGACCTTCGTGTCGTTGTCCTCGCTAAATGAGGTGAGGCGAGACGCGCAGGTCGAGGCCTCGCTTGACGGGGGTCAAACGATCTTCGCTGCCGTCAGCGCATCATAGCCAGAGATGAGGAGATCGCCCCGCCGTGAGCCTTAACGAACGCGCGCTGCGGCGCGGCCTTATCCTGATCGCGCTCGGCGGGCTTGCCGCAGGTGCCGCCGCCTACCTCGGCGGCCGCGCCGCATTCGCCTCGGCACTGTGGACCGTCGGCACGATCCCGGTAGCGGTCGCGCTTGCCGTTTCCATGACGCGCGATCTCCTGGCCGGCCGCATGGGCGTCGACGCGGTCGCGCTCATCTCCATGACCGCCGCCCTTGTCCTCGGCGAGAGCCTTGCCGCTGCCGTCGTCGCGGTGATGTACGCCGGCGGCAACGTGCTCGAGGACTTCGCCGTCGACCGCGCCGAGCAGAGCCTCAACGCCCTCATCGACCGTGCGCCTCGCCTCGCCCATCGCAAGAGCGGGACAGGCCTCGCCGACATCCCGGTCGACGTCGTCGCGGTGGGCGACACGCTCGTGGTCCGCGCGGGCGAGGTGGTGCCGGTCGATGGCACGGTGGCGAGCGACACGGCCATACTCGATGAATCCGCCCTCACTGGCGAGCCGATCCCCGTCGCCCGCGCCCGCCACGAGCCGGTCCGCAGCGGTGCCGTGAACGCCGGCGAGACATTCGAGCTCTCCGCCACCGCCACCGCCGGCCAAAGCACCTATGCTGCCATCGTCCGCCTCGTCACTGCGGCGCAGACGGCCAAGGCACCCTTCATCCGCCTCGCCGACCGCTTCGCGCTGGTCCTGTTGCCGGTCACGCTGATCGTCGCGGGCGCAGCATGGATCGCCTCGGGCGACGTCATCCGCGCGCTCGCGGTGCTGGTTGCCGCGACGCCCTGCCCGCTGATCCTCGCCGCCCCTGTGGCCTTCATCGCGGGCGTTTCGCAGGCGGCCCGTCGCGGCATTCTGATCAAGGGCGGCGGTGCGCTCGAGGCCTTGGCGCGCACGCACACCGTGATGTTCGACAAGACCGGGACGCTGACCGTAGGCGGCGCGCGGCTCGTGGCCATTGAGACGGCGCCCGGCCGCTCGCCAGAGGAGGTTCTCTGGCTTGCTGCGTCGCTCGAGCAGGCTTCCCAGCATGTCGTCGCAACCGCGATCGTCGCGGCCGGCCGGAGCGGTGCGCGGCCCCTCGAGATGCCGTCCGGCGTGCGCGAGACACAGGGCGCGGGCCTCGAGGGCACGCTCGGCGGCCGACGGGTCAAGGTCGGCTCGCACCAACTCGTCAACGGCACCCGCAAGCTCGAACCATGGGCCGCCCGCGCGCTCCGCCGCGCCTCTTGGCGGTCGGCCCTCTCCGTGTTCGTCTCGCTCGACGACGAGCTCGTCGGCGCCCTGCTCCTGGCCGACGAGCTGCGCACCGACACGCCGCGTGCCATCCAGGCATTGCGCGCCGCCGGCATCCGCCGCATCGTCATGGTCACCGGCGACCGGGCCGACGCGGCCGAGACCATCGGCGCGGCTCTCGACCTCGACGCCGTGCTGGCTGACCGCGTGCCCTCCGACAAGGTGGACGCGGTCGCCGTCGAGCAGCGGCTCAACCCGACGCTGATGGTCGGCGACGGCATCAACGACGCCCCGGCTCTCGCCGCCGCCGATGTCGGCATCGCGATGGGCGCGCGCGGTGCCAGCGCGTCGTCCGAGGCCGCCGACGTCGTCATCCTCGTCGACCGCCTCGACCGCGTCTCGGATGCGGTCGTCATCGCCCGCCGTGCGCGGGCCATCGCGCTTCAGAGCATCGTCGTCGGCATGGCGCTGTCGGGAGTGGCGATGCTGGCAGCGGCCTTCGGATACCTCGCACCCGTCGCCGGCGCGCTGACGCAGGAGGCCATCGACTTCGCCGTCATCCTCAACGCGCTGCGTGCGCTGGCGCCGGCCCGGTCCGCTATCGGCGCGCGCCTCTCGGCGTCGTCCGCCAGCAAGCTGCATGCCGAGCACGAGGACATCGCCCGAAGCCTCGAAGGGCTGCGCGCCATCGCGGACCAGCTCGACGATGCGCCGCCCCGACGAGCGGCAGCCCTCATCGCGGATGCCAGCGCCATTGTCGCCCGCGACATCGTTGTCCACGAGCAGCAGGACGAGCGCGCCGTCTATCCGGAGCTCACGCGCGTGCTGCGGGACGGCCACGGGCTTGCCGCCATGAGCCGCGCCCACCGCGAGATTCTGCACCTCGCGCGGCTGCTCGACCGCATCGCCGCTGGGCTCACACCGGAGGACGCCGATCGCCACCTCGTGCGCGACGCGCAACGCGTCATCGAAAGCATCGAGGCGTTGGTTCGCATCCACAATGCGCAGGAGGAGGACATCTACGACCACGCGTCAGCCGCTTGACCCCTTGCTGCCGCGGCGTCAGGTGGTGGTCCCGCGCGCGGCCGGTCCTGACGGTCCGACACCTGCCGGCCCACCCAGAAGCTTCGGCGTCACTGCGTCGATCAGTGCCCCGACGTCGAGCCCGGGCGCCACCTTCTCGTAGTCCTCGTCGATGACGAGGCAGGCCGCCCCATGCACCAGCGTCCAGAGCTCCAGCGCGAGCTGGCGCGCGTCTCCCGGCACGCACTCGCGCCGGCAATAGATCTCGACCTGGGCAATTACGTTCGAGAAGCACGCGCGACCGCGCTGCTCGACGTCCGGCGCCCGTTTCACCTCGGCGCTGTGCCCGAACATCAGCCGGAAGACGGCGGTCTGCTCCACGGCGAACGCGAGATAGGCATGGCCCATCGCCTTGATGCCCTCGAGCGTGCCCTCGCCCTTGGTCATGACGGCCGCCACCGAGCGCTCCGTCATCTCGTCGAATCCGCGCTCCACGATCTCCTGCAGGATCTCGTGTTTGTCGCGGAAATGCTTGTAGGGCGCCGCCGTCGAGACACCGGCCCGGCGGCAGGCATCCGCGAGCGAAAATCCATCCGCACCCTTTTCCGTCAGCAGCAGGCGCGTGGCCTCGATCAGCGCCTCGCGGAGGTCGCCGTGATGATAGCCGCGCTTCTTCTGGCTCTCGACTGGGTCGTGCCGGGTCATTCGGAACCTTCGCCGATTTACGGCGAGCTTGCAATGTTAGTAAAACTAACACTTGCCAAGTGAGAGCTGCTTACTTAGGTTAGTGCCACTTACTTCGCAACGCGTAAGTCCGGTTGCAGAAGCCACGCACGGGCGACGCCGACCCGAAACGAAGAGGCACGACATGACCGAGCGCCCTCTGCCCCGCCGTCTATGGCCATCCCCGCCGGCTAAGGCAGCGGCCCTCGCCGCCGCCCTGATCGCGGGCCTCGGCACCAGCGCCTGCAAACCCGCCGTTCAGCATGCCGCCGTCCCGCCGCAGCCGGTGCAGGTCGTGACGGTGCACTTCGCCCCGGCCGCGAAGTCGTGGAGCTACGTCGGCATCGCACGCGCCCGCTTCGAGGTCGATCTCGGCTTCCGCGTCGCAGGTAAAATCGCCGCACGGCTCGTCGATGTCGGCGCCACCGTCGTCCCCGGCCAGCCAGTGGCCCTCCTCGACCCCACCGATTTCCGCCTCGCGCTGGAGGCCCAGGAAGCCGAGCTGTCCGCCGCCCGTTCGAGCCGCGACCAAGCCGCCGCCGCCGAAGCCCGCTTCCGCACGCTCCAGCTTCAGGGTCACGTCTCGAAGGCCGCCGAGGAGCAGCGCATCGCTGCGGCGGACGAGGCGCGTGGACGGCTCGAGCGCGCCGAGCGCAACCTCGATCTGGCCCGGCGTCAGCTCGGTTATACCGAGCTCGCCGCGGATCGGGCTGGGGTCGTCTCCGCACTGCCGGTCGAGGCCGGTCAGGTGGTCGCCGCCGGGCAGTCGGTCGCCCGCTTGGCCGCGCTCGAGGAGATCGAGGCGGAGGTTTCCGTGCCCGAGCACATGGTCGAGTCCGTCCGTGCAGCGACCGCATCGGCCGAGGTATGGAGCAGCGCGGGCACGCGGATGCCTGCGACGCTACGCGAGATGTCGCCCGAGGCCGACCGCGTCTCCCGCACCTACACCGCACGCTTCCGGTTGCCCGCCACGGCCGCCGTCGCGCTCGGACGCACCGTCACCATCCACCTCGCCGAGCCGGGCTCGGCCACCGTCGCTCGTATCCCGCTGTCGGCGGTGACCAGCGACAGCCGCGGCGCCGCCGTCTACGCGGTCGACCCGTCAGGCACCCGCGTGCTCCGCACGCCGGTCACCGTCGCATCGCTCGGAGCCGCCGAGGCGACAATCGCGAGCGGCATCACCGAAGGCACGCGCATCGTCAGCCTGGGCCTCCACATGCTCGACGAGGGCAAGCCTGTACGCGTCGTCGAGAGCCGCACTGCGCAGCGCTGACCGGAGGCCAACCATGCGATCCGTGAACCTCTCCGCCTGGGCCGTCCGCCAGCCCGCGCTGATGCTCTTCCTCATCATCGCCGTCACGCTAGCCGGCGCCTGGTCCTACCTGAGCCTCGGTCGCGCCGAGGACCCGACCTTCACCATCAAGACCATGGTCGTGCAGGTCGTGTGGCCGGGCGGCACGGCCGAGGACATGCAGCGCCTCGTCGCCGATCCGCTCGAGAAGCGCCTGCAAGAGCTGCCCCAGCTCGACTACGTGCGCACCTACACGCGCCCGGGCGCCGCCGTGCTCACCGTCCAGCTCAAGGACCGCGTGCGCGGCCGCGAGGCCACCGACACCTGGTATCAGGTCCGCAAGAAGCTCGGCGACAGCCGCGGCGAGCTGCCCGAGGGCGTCGTCGGCCCGTTCTTCAACGACGAGTACGGCGACGTCTACTCCGCCATCTACATGCTGTCCGCGACCGAGGCCAGCCGCGCCGACCTCAAGCGCTACGCCGAGCGCATGCGCCAGGCGTTGCTCCGCGTCAAGGACGTGAGCAAGGTCGTGCTTGTCGGCGACCTTCCCGAGCGCGTGTTCGTCGAGATCAGCCACAAGAAGCTCGCTACCCTCGGCGTCTCGGCTCAAGCCATCTTCGACGCCATCGGCCGGCAGAACGCAGTCGTCGCCGCTGGCTCCGTCGAGACCGGCGCGGACCGCGTCGAGGTCCGCGTGACCGGCGCGTTCGACGGGCTCGAGGCATTGCGCGCGGTGCCGATCGAGGCCGCCGGCCGCACGTTCCGCCTCGGCGACATCGCCACCGTCACCCGCGCCTTCGAGGACCCGCCCTCGTTCCTCGTCACCCATCGCGGCAAGCCGGCGCTCGGCGTCGCCGTGGCCATGGCCGACGGCGGCAACGTGCTCGACCTCGGCAAGCGCCTCGATGCCGCCCTGGCCGAGGTCCGGCAGACCATACCGCTCGGCATCGACATCGAGCAGATCGCCGACCAGCCGCGCGTCGTCGCCGCCTCCGTCGGCGAGTTCCTGACCTCGTTCGCCGAGGCGCTGGCGATCGTCCTCGTCGTGAGCTTCGTCTCGCTCGGCTGGCGGACCGGCATCGTCGTCGCGCTGTCGGTGCCGCTGGTTCTCGCCATCGTGCTCGTCGTCATGCAGGCGGCCGGCATGAACCTCGACCGCATCACCCTCGGCGCCCTCATCATCGCCCTCGGTCTACTCGTCGACGATGCGATTATCGCCATCGAGATGATGGTGGTGAAGATGGAGCAAGGCTTCGAGCGCATGAAGGCCGCGGCCTTCACCTGGGACTCGACGGCCTTCCCCATGCTCACCGGCACCCTCGTCACCGCCGCCGGCTTCCTGCCGGTCGGCTTCGCCCAGTCGACCGCCGGCGAGTACGCCGGCAACATCTTCTGGGTGGTCGCGCTGGCTCTCGTGGTGTCGTGGATCGTCGCCGTGGTGTTCACGCCCTACCTCGGCGTCAAGCTGCTCCCCGACTTCGCCGCCCGGGGCGGGCACGGCAGCAGTCGCGGCGAGAGCCATGACGCCATGTACGACAGCCGCCTCTATCGGGCGCTGCGCGCCACCATCGTCTGGTCGCTGCGCCACCGCTGGCTGGTTATCGGAGCGACGCTGGCCTCGTTCGCTCTGGCCGGCGCCGGCATGAGCCTCGTCCAGCAGCAGTTCTTCCCCACCTCGTCGCGACCCGAGCTGTTCATCGAGACGCGGATGCCCGAGGGCAGCTCGATCCAGGCCACAGCCGCGGCCGCTCAGAAGGCCGAGCGCCTGCTCGATGGCGACGCGGACGTGATCTACCACACCACCTATGTCGGCCAGGGCAGCCCGCGCTTCTTCCTTGCGCTGAACCCCGTCCTGCCGAACCCGAGCTTCGCACTCACCGTCATCATGACGAAGGATGCCGCGGCCCGCGAGCGCCTCAAGGCGCGCCTCAAGGCGCGCCTCGAGGCCGCCGTTGCCGCCGGCGCCGTGCCAGAGGCCCGCATCCGCATCGACCGGCTGAACTTCGGCCCGCCGATCGGCTTCCCCGTGCAGTTCCGCGTCGTCGGACCCGACCCCGCGTCCGTGCGCGAGATCGCCTACAAGGTGCGCGACATCATGCGCACCGAGCCGAACGCCGTCGATGTCCAGCTCGAATGGAACGAGCAGGTCAAGAAGGTCGAGCTCGCCGTCGACCAGGACCGTGCCCGCGCCTTCGGTCTCAACACGCGCGAGATCGCCCAGACGCTCCAGTCGCTGCTGTCGGGCGTGGCGGTCTCCGAGTATCGCGAGGGCACGGAGCTGATCCGCATCGTGGTCCGCGCCACACCCGACGAGCGCCTCGACCTCGGCCGTATCGGCGACCTCACGGTGCTGACGCGCAGCGGCAAGGCGGTGCCTCTGGCCCAGGTTGCCCGTGTCAACTACGGGTTCGAGGAGCCGATCCTGTGGCGGCGCAACCGCGACATGGTGCTGACGGTCCGCTCCGACGTCGCCCCCGGCGTCCAGGCGCCGACCGTCACGCAAGCCATCCTGCCGAAGCTCGATGCGCTGAAGGCCGGCCTCGCGCCCGGCTACCGCATCGACACCGGCGGCGCCATCGAGGAGAGCGACAAGGCCAACGTGGCGCTGTTCAAGATCTTCCCCGTCATGTTCCTCGTCATGCTGACGCTGCTCATGATCCAGCTCCGCAGCTTCGCGAAGCTGTTCCTCGTCTTCTCGACGGCACCCCTCGGTCTTGTCGGAGCCGTTGCGGCGCTGCTGCTGTTCAACGCCCCGTTCGGGTTCGTGGCGCTGCTCGGCGTCATTGCGCTCGCCGGCATGATCATGCGCAACACAGTGATCCTCGTCGATCAGATCGACCACGATCTCGAGGCCGGTCGCACCGCCTGGGACGCCATCATCGAGAGCACCGTGCGCCGGGCCCGGCCTGTCGTCTTGACCGCGCTCGCCGCCATCCTCGCGATGATCCCGCTGTCGCGCAGCGTGTTCTGGGGCCCGATGGCGCTCAGCATGATGGGCGGCCTGCTGGTCGCAACGGTCCTGACGCTGGTATTCCTGCCGGCGCTCTACGCCGCATGGTTCCGTGTCCGCGAGACGGCCGGCGGCGCGGCCGAGATCAGCGCCGCGCCCAAGGTATCGCCTGCCACGCTGCTCCAGGCTGCCGAATAGCCGCCGACGCCCCAGGTCTGCCCACAACGCCAGGCTCGCTGAGCCGACGAGATCGAAACACGGTGCATCGTGGGTGGAGCGGGCATCGAGGGTGGAGCGGGCATGGTGGGCGGTGCAGGGATTGAACCTGCGACCCCACGCGTGTGAAGCGTGGTCTCGCCGTTTCTCGGGCTTTCCGAGAGTTGCCGGAAGTCAGCTAACCCGCTGAAAAACATCAATCTGCATTGGCGGAGTGTTGCCGCAACTAGCGGTGCATTGCTATTTTGGTGCTTCCCAGGTGCTTCCCAGAACGGAACACACTGGCAACCCGAGGTGCCGTCATGGACCGTGTTCGCCTGACCAAGAAGACTGTCGACGCCGCGGTGGCTGGCGAGCGCGAGCGGTTCATCTGGGATGAGGACTTGGCCGGCTTCGGCTTGCGGGTGCGCCCTGGGGGCTCGAAGACCTTCGTCGCCCAATACCGCGCGGGCGGCGGCCGGTCCGGAACCACACGGCGCTATACGGTCGGCCGCTATGGCATTCTGACGGTCGAGGAGGCCCGCCACGAGGCCAAGCGCATCCTTGCCGCCGCGACCCAGGGCAACGACCCGTCCGGAGCCCGCCAAGCCAAGCGCCGCGAAATGAGCGTCGCCGATCTGATCGGGGAGTTCGCCGCGCGGGGTTCCGACCACCTGAAGCCGCGCAACCGCAGATGGATGCTGGCGCGTCTCGGGCATCACGTCGTCCCGGCGCTCGGGCGCAAGAAAATCTCGGACGTGCGCGTTGCCGACATCGAGCAGATGTGGCGCGACGTTCGGGACGGGATGACCGCCAAGGACGTCAAGACGGGACCACGGGCACGGGTGATCGTGAAAGGCGGGATCGGCGCGGCGACGCGGGCGGTGCGCGACCTGTCAGCCGTCTACACCTTCGCCATTCGTCAGGAATGGGTGACGGCAAACCCATGCGCGCCGGTCAAGACGCCTGCCGACAAGCGACGGACGCGCTTTCTGACCTTGGATGAAATCGCCCGTCTCGGTCAGGCGCTCGACGCCTTGGAGGTCGAAGGCGCGAGCCGGAAGGCGGTGGCGATCATGCGGCTATGGGCTTTGACCGGCTGCCGACGCGACGAGATCGCCGGTTTGAAGTGGGCGGACATTGATCTGAAGCACGGCTGTCTGCGACTCGAAGAAAGCAAGACAGGGCATTCGGTCAGACCGCTCGCCCTGGCTGCCGTCCTGTTGCTCGAAGGGCTGCCGCGCGACGGCGCCTCGCCCTTCGTGTTCCCCTCGGAGGATCAGCGGACCTTCTACCAGGGCACCAAGCGGTTTTGGGCCAAGGTCGTCGCGCGCGCTGGGCTCGAAGGCGTCACGCCGCACACCTTGCGTCACACCTTGGGTTCGACGGCTGTTTCCACTGGTGAAACCCTGGCCATGACCGGCGCGCTACTGGGGCACGCGACGCCCCAGGCGACGAGTATCTACGCGCATATGCAGCAAGACCCCGCCCGCCGCGCCGCCGATCGCGTCGTGGGGCCGATCGCCGAGGCGCTGGGTGTTCGGGCGGGCGCGACCGTCGTGGAGCTAGGTAGGCGCCGAGTGTCGGGCTGATCGGCACCGTCGACGGCCTTTCGTCGCGTTTCGCCAGTGGTGCCAGTGGAGAGCGCATTGCGCGCGGCGCTTCTGCATCTTGCCGTCGGGCCAATGCGTGTATATATTTTTGATATATATATTCAGGAGGCGAGAAACATGCCCAAGACCGATGGCGAGCCGAAGTCCAAGGCAAAGGTGTTTATGAGCGGCGGCAGTCAGGCGGTTCGGCTTCCGGCCGAGTTCCGCTTCGAGACGCAAGAAGTCGACGTGCGCCGCGACGCCATCTCGGGCGACGTGATCCTGTCGCGCCCCAAGGGCTCGTGGAGCGACTATTTCGCCTGGGTGGGGACGCTCGATCTGCCCGAGGACTTCATGGCCGAGCGCGAGCAGCCTGCCGACGATTTCCGCGATCCGTTCGCGCTGGGTGATGCCGCGCGGAAGCGGCCGGCACGGTCGCCGTCGAAGCCGCGGCGCGGGTGAGGCAGCGCCGTGACCGCATTTCTACTCGACACGGACACCGCGTCACGCCTGTTGCGCGGCGAGCGGGCGACGGTCACGGCCATGCGCCGCGCGGGCGCGACCGAGATCGGGCTATCCGTCGTCACCCAATCCGAGCTTCTCTATGGTGCGCGACTGCGGCCAGAGAAGCCGGCGCTGATGGCCGCGGTGCGCGCCTTCCTCGTCCGCGTCGACGTGTATCCGTGGGACGCCGCAGCCGCCGAGCATCATGCCGAGATA
>CAYYGO010000078.1:0-11517 GCA_964471635.1 uncultured Hyphomicrobium sp. | reverse complement strand
GCATCGGGCCGGGCTCGATCTGCACCACGCGCATCGTCGCCGGCGTCGGCGTGCCCCAGCTCACGGCTGTCATGGAGTGCGCGGCCGAGGCGCGGAAGTCGGGCGTTCCCGTCATCGCCGACGGCGGTATCCGCTACTCGGGCGACATCTCGAAGGCGATCGCAGCCGGCGCTTCGTGCGTCATGATCGGCTCGCTTCTGGCCGGCACGGACGAGGCGCCGGGCGAGACGTATCTCTATCAGGGCCGCACCTACAAGGCGTACCGCGGCATGGGCTCGGTCGGGGCCATGGCTCGCGGGTCGGCGGATCGCTACTTCCAGGCCGAGGTGCGCGATACCTTGAAGCTCGTTCCCGAGGGCATCGAAGGACAGGTTCCCTACAAGGGCCCAGTCGACACCGTGCTGCACCAGCTCGTCGGCGGGCTCCGCGCCGGCATGGGCTATTGCGGGGCGCGTACGATCCCCGAGTTGCAGGAGCGTGCCCGCTTCGTACGCATCTCGCCCGCCGCCATGCGCGAGAGCCACGCGCACGGCGTCACCATAACCCGCGAAAGCCCGAACTATCCGGGCGGCGGCTGACAGCGGACACGTCACCCGACATGCGTCTCGATCAGACCCTGATTCTGCTGCCAGTCTTGGCGCAGGTGCTGCTGACCGTCGCCGTGCTGATCCTCATGGGGCGCGCGCGAGGCCGCGACCTTGCGCGGAGCCGCCGCTCGTTCCAGGACGTCGCTCTGGCAACCGACGCCGACTGGGGCGAGGCAGCGCGAAAGGCCGCAAACAACTACAAGAACCAGTTCGAGCTTCCGGTTCTATTCTATGCGGTCTGCCTGTTCGCTCTCGTCACGCGCTCTGTCGATCCGTGGATGATGCTGCTTGCTTTGCTGTTCGTTGCGAGCCGTGTCGCCCACACATGGATTCACCTCGGCACGAACGTGGTCTTGCACCGCGGGATCGCGTTCTTGGCGGGTCTCGTTGTTCTGCTTTTCATGTGGCTGATGGTGGCCTGGCGCACGCTCGGCGCGGGGCTCTGACATGCAGCCCGGAGCACGCCTTGCGGCCGCGACCGAGATACTCGACGACATCCTGACGCGACACCGTCCCACAGCGATGGCGCTCGCCGATTGGGGCAAGAACCACCGGTTTGCCGGCTCCGGCGATCGCAATGCCATCGGCGGGCTCGTCTATGACGCGCTTCGTCGCCGGGCGTCGATCGCCTGGGCCATGGGGGCAGCCTCCCCGCGCGCCCTCGCGATCGGCGCGGCAGGGCCCGCGCTCGGGCTCGCCCCGGACGCCGTCGCGGCAGCCTGCTCGGGCGACAACCACTCGCTGCAGCCGCTGTCCGATGCGGAGCGCAACGGGCTGAAGGTGCCGCTCGACGAGGCACCGGATCCGGTCCGCGCCGACGTGCCCGAATGGCTGTGGCCGGCATTCGTCGCAGCCTTCGGACCGCGCGCCGTCTCGGAGGGCGCCGCGCTTGCCGAGCGCGCCCCGGCCGACCTGCGCGTCAACACATTGAAGGCGACACCCGAGAAGGTTTTGAAGGCACTCGCGGAGTTCGGTGCAGAGCCCTGCCGCTACTCGCCGGTCGGCGTGCGCGTGCCGCCGCCGCGTGGCACGGCACGGACTCCGAACCTGCAGGCCGAGGCTGCGTTTCAGGCCGGCTGGTTCGAGGTTCAGGACGAAGGCTCGCAAATCGCCGCACTGCTTGCTGGCGCCGAGCCGCGACTTCAGGTGCTGGATCTGTGTGCTGGCGCGGGCGGCAAGACGCTGGCTCTGGCCGCGGGGATGCAGAACACCGGCCAGATCTACGCCTACGACGAGGACCGGCTGCGCCTGAAGCCGATCTTCGACCGGGTGAAGCGAGCCGGCGTGCGCAATGTGCAGATTTTGCGCGGCGGTGACGCCGGGGCGCTCGCGGCGCTCGGAGCAAAATTCGACCTGGTGCTGGTCGATGCCCCCTGCACGGGAACCGGAGTCTGGCGCCGCCGGCCGGAAGCCAAATGGCGGCTGAAACCCGAGAGCCTCGCGCTGCGCCGAGCCGAGCAGGACCAGGTTCTGGCCACCGCCGCCCGTCACGTCAAACCCGGCGGCCGGCTGGTCTACGTCACCTGCTCGCTGCTTCCCGACGAGAACGGCGCCAGCGTGACCCGGTTCCTCGCCCAGCACCCGAGGTTCCGTGTGATCCCGTTCGCCGAAGTCTGGCGGGCTCGGATCGGCACCGAGCCTCCCGCCTCAGCCGATGGCCGCGACGACGGCCTGCTTCTCACGCCCGGCAGTCACGGCACGGACGGCTTCTACTGCGCGAGCCTCGTCCTGGAAGCCTGAGGCGTGGCCCGAAGGTCGCGGCAGCTGTCCCGTGCACAAAGTCGGAGGACAATTGGCGCGTGGCATCTTGCAAACGTCTCGTCTCGCAATAACTATCCGGCTTCGTTGAGGCCGCTGGAGCCTCGGTAAGCGCCCGGCCGCCGCCCGGGTCGCCGGCTTCCTCGGAAGCGCCGGGCGGCTTGGCGGCCATCGGAGGACCATCCGTCCATCATGGCAAATGCGCCCAAGGCCAAGAAGCCGAAGCGTCCCTCGCCCCGATCCTGTCTCGGTCCCGTCGCCGATCTCGAGCGACACCTGCCCGCCGAATGGTGGCGGAAGCTGTTCAACGCGCTGTACGTCAAGACCGACGGCGACGTCGTCGAGAACATCGAGAACACGCGCAAGGATGTCGACTTCATCCTGTCGGCGGCAGCGATCAATCCGCAAAGCCATGTTCTCGATCTCTGCTGCGGGCAGGGGCGGCACTGCCTGGAGCTGGCGCGCCGCGGCTATCGCAACGTCACCGGCGTCGACCGCTCGCGCTACCTGATCCGGCTCGCAAAGAAGCGGGCGCAGAACGAGGTTTTGCAGGTCGCCTTCAAGGAGGGTGACGCCCGCAATCCGCGCATTCCCGATCAGGCGATGGATTGCGTCGCGATCATGGGCAACTCGTTCGGATACTTCTCGAACCCCCAGCACGACGAGAAGGTGCTGGCGACCGTCGGAAAGATCCTGCGGCCATCCGGCCAACTCGTCCTCGACATCACGGACGGCGGCTACATGGCCGACAATTTCGAGCGCCGCTCGTGGGAGTGGATCGACGAGCACCATTTCGTGTGCCGCGAGCGTTCGTTGTCCGCCGATCGCGGCAGGCTGATATCGCGAGAGGTGATCGTCCACGACGAATCGGGCGTGATTGCAGACCAGTTCTATGCCGAGCGGCTCTACACCCGCGAGACCATCACTCGTCTGCTCGAGAAGTGCGGTTTTCGCAACGTCCGTCACCACGGCTCGACCGAGAGCGTCTCCGACCGGGACCAGGACCTCGGCATGATGGCGCGCCGCCTTCTGATCTCGGCGGATGCGCCGCAGCAGGTGGCGCGCAAGCCAAAGGGCAAGCAGCTCAAGCTCGACGTAACGGTGCTGCTCGGAGACCCTCGCCTGCCGGACGCCGTGAAGCGCGGCGGCACATTCAATCCGGAGGACATGGACACCATCCGTCGTCTTCGCGACGCGCTGGCCGAGCTTCCGCAGTATGCGTTCCGCTACCTCGACAACCATCAGACGCTGCAGCGCGATCTCGGCGAGCTCAGGACCGATCTCGTATTCAATCTTTGTGACGAGGGCTTCAACAACGATCCCTTCAAGGAGCTTCACGTTCCGGCCATGCTCGAGGCGCTCGGCCTGCCCTACACGGGCGGCGGGCCACCGGCGCTGTCGGCCTGCTACGACAAGGGGCTCGTGCGGGCCGTCGCCATGACGCTCGACGTTCCCGTACCGCTCGAGACCTACGTGCGCCCCGGCGATCAGGGCGCGACTCTGCCTTCCGTGTTTCCGGCGATCCTGAAGCCGAACACCGGCGACAGCTCCCAGGGCATCACCAAGGATGCGGTGGTCAGGAACGAGAAGGCGCTGCTCGACTACCTCGACAAGCTGCGCGCCGAGTTTCCGCGCCGGGGCGTGCTCGTCCAGGAGTTCCTCACCGGCAGCGAGTACTCGGTGGGCCTCATCGGCAACCCGGACCAGGGGCTTCGCGCACTGCCGATCCTCGAGGTCGATTATTCGCGCCTCGATGGCGCTTTGCCGCGCATCCTCGGATACGAATCGAAATGGGAGCCTGACAGCCCCTACTGGACCCAGATCCGCTACCAGGAGGCGCAGCTCTCCGAGATCACCCAACAACAGCTTATCGAGCACTCCGCGCGCCTGTTCGAGCGGCTCGGCTGCCGCGACTATGCACGCATCGACTTCCGCGCCGATGCGAAGGGCGAGATCAAGCTGCTCGAGGTCAACCCCAACCCCGGCTGGTGCTGGGACGGCAAGCTCAACCTGATGGCCGGCTTCCAGGGCATGCGCTATTCGGAGATGCTCGGCCAGATTCTTCAGGCGGCCGTCGACCGTCTCGGTGTCGTCGCGCGCTCGCAGCCCGCTGCGGCGGCGCCGGCCGGTCAGACCGAGGCGGCCCAGTAGCTTGAAGATCCGGGCATCCGCGCCGGCGTGATGCCGAGTGGGCCCAAGCCAGCGCCCGGAGCGCCACCAACCCGGTTCGCCCTGAGAACGGACCATGCTAACTCCCCAGGGCCATGTAACCGGTGTATCTCACACTGGTTCAGGTATCGAAGGGCGCTCCGCCGCGCCGCTGTGCAATGCGTGCTGTGGAGCCATCGCCTCATGTCGAATGCCGCCTCCCTCCTTGTTTTCCTGGCGCTGGTCGCGCTCGCTGCGGTCACCGGGTCGAAATTCATGCCTGGACCGTGGTACGACGCCCTGGTCAAACCTGCCTGGACGCCGCCCAAGTGGCTGTTTCCGGTGGCCTGGACAGTTCTCTACGCGATGATCGCCTTCGCGGGCTGGCTGGTGTGGAAGGCACAGGGCCTTGGCCCGGCGCTCGTCGTGTGGGGCATCGGCCTCGCGCTCAATGCGGCCTGGTCGTGGATTATGTTCGGCGAGCGGCAGATCGGCTGGGCACTCGTTGATCTCGCGGGCATGTGGCTGACGATCGTAGCCTTCATCGTGCTCGCCTGGCCGGTCGATCGCACCGCGGCGATGCTGTTCGTGCCCTATCTGGTGTGGGTCAGCTATGCGGGTGCGCTGAACTATGTCATCTGGCGCTGGAACTAGACCGGGCCGCGCGGTCTCCGGAGACGGCAGTAGCGGGCCGCATCGAAAGGCGCGAATATCGAGTTGCGGCGGTCGCTGCATTGGCCTAATCGCCTGCCCATGCACCACGACGCCATTCTGATCATCGACTTCGGCAGCCAGGTCACCCAGCTCATCGCGCGCCGCGTCCGCGAAGCCGGGGTCTACTGCGAGATCCATCCGTTCCAGGCTGCCGAGGCGGCCTTCGGGAAGCTGCGGCCGAAGGCAGTCATTCTTTCGGGCGGTCCCGCATCCGTTACCGAAGAGGGAAGCCCCCGTGCGCCCGACGGCGTGTTCGCGGCGGGGCTGCCGATCCTGTCCATCTGCTACGGTCAGCAGACGACCGCCGTACAGCTTGGCGGCGCCGTCGAAGGAGGGCATGCCGCGGAGTTCGGCCGCGCCGACATCGAGATCCGGGAGCCGAGTGCGCTCTACGACGGCGTGTGGGAGGTGGGGCGCCGCTACCCGGTTTGGATGAGTCACGGCGACCGGGTGACGCAGCTGCCGCCGGGTTTCTCGGTCAAGGCGACCAGCGAGAACGCGCCGTTCGCGATCGCGACCGACGAGACGCGACGCATCTATACGACCATGTTTCACCCGGAGGTTGTGCACACGCCCGACGGCGCGCGTCTGATCTCGAATTTCGTCCATCGCATCGCGGGCCTCAAGTCGGACTGGACGATGGCAGCCTATCGTCGCGAGATGATCGACAAGATCCGCCGCCAGGTCGGTAGAGGCCGTGTCGTCTGCGGCTTGTCGGGCGGCGTCGACAGTGCGGTCGCGGCGGTCTTGATCCACGAGGCGATCGGCGAGCAGCTCACGTGCGTGTTCGTCGATCACGGTCTGATGCGCCAGAACGAGGCCGCCGAGGTCGTGGGGCTGTTCCGCGACCACTACAACATCCCGCTCGTCCACGTCGATGCGTCGACCCAGTTCCTGGCAGCTCTCGCCGGCATTTCGGACCCCGAGACCAAGCGCAAGACCATCGGCAAGCACTTCATCGACGTGTTCGAGGCCGAGGCGCGCAGGATCGGCGGCGCGGAGTTCCTGGCCCAGGGCACGCTCTATCCGGACGTCATCGAGAGCGTGTCGTTCACGGGCGGGCCGTCCGTCACCATCAAGTCGCACCACAACGTCGGCGGCCTGCCCGAGCGCATGAACATGAAGCTCGTCGAGCCGCTGCGCGAGCTGTTCAAGGACGAGGTGCGTGCGCTCGGCCGCGAGCTCGGCCTGCCCGACGCCTTTGTCGGCCGCCATCCGTTCCCGGGGCCCGGGCTCGCGATCCGTATTCCGGGCGAGATCACGACGGAGAAACTCGCGATCCTCCGCAAAGCGGACGCCATTTATCTCGACGAGATCCGCAAGGCGGGTCTCTATGACCAGATCTGGCAGGCATTCGCGGTGCTTCTACCCGTGCGCACCGTCGGCGTCATGGGCGACGGGCGCACTTATGACCACGTGCTCGGGCTGCGTGCCGTCACGTCGGTCGACGGCATGACCGCAGACTTCTTCCCGTTCGACATGGCGTTCCTGGGACGCGCGGCAACCCGCATCATCAACGAGGTCAAGGGCGTCAATCGCGTCGTCTACGACGTCACCTCGAAGCCCCCCGGCACCATAGAGTGGGAATGATTTTTGCCCCTCCGGCAGTATCCGATTGTACGCCAGGGTACGGCATAAGTATCTGAATAACAAAGATAAAACTGTCATCGTCTATCGCCATCTATCGAGGGACAGTGCTCCGGTTTGACGGTATAGTGGACGGTATGGGGGAACTTGTTCGGTTAGAGATTTCGCTATACCGTCATGGCCAAGAGAGCTGCTGACGGTATAGTTTTTGGCCTTAAGGCATTGAAAGAGCGAATGAAATTCACTTTCAGTGACCCCAGTTTTGGGCTGACGGTATAATCGGTGCCTCTCTGCTGTTTTTGGACAGATTTGGAGGTCTCCATGCTCACGGACACAGCGATTAAGGCGCTGAAAGCACAGAAGAAATTGTACAAGGTGAGTGACCGTGACGGTATGTATGTCGTGGTCCAGCCGTCCGGGGCGATCGTGTTTCGGTACGACTATCGACTCAACGGACGGCGCGAGACGCTGACGCTCGGCCGATATGGCCCTGACGGCCTCTCACTTGCCAGGGCTCGCGAGAAGCTGATCGATGCGAAGCGGGCCATTTCAGAGGGGCGGTCGCCTGCTCAAGAGAAGCAGCATGACAAGCGGCGACTGAAGGAGGCGAAGCGATTCGGCGAGTTCGGCGAAAAGTGGTTCCAGGAGTCGCGCATGGCGGACAGCACGCGGGCTATGCGGCGCTCCATCTACGAGCGCGACATTCTGCCGACATTCCGAAACAGGCTCCTAACGGAGATCACGCCGGACGATCTCCGTATGATGTGTGGGAAAGTGAAGGATCGCGGCGCTCCAGCCACGGCCGTCCATGTGCGCGATATCGTGAAGCTGATCTTTGCATTCGCCATCCTGCATGGCGAGAAGGTCGCCAACCCAGCGGATGAGGTTGGGCCTGCGTCCATCGCGACCTTCGTGCCGAAGGATCGGTCCCTATCGCCCGCGGAGATCCGCGTCATGCTCGGTCAGCTTGAGCATGTGCCGACACTGCCGACCATACGGTTGGGAATGAAGCTTTTCCTCCTGACGATGGTCAGGAAGAGCGAGCTCCAGGATGCCACCTGGGATGAGGTCGATTTTGAGAACGCCGTCTGGTCGATACCCAAGGAAAGAATGAAGCGGTCGAAGGCACACAACGTCTACCTGTCTCAGCAGGCCATCGACATCTTCATCGCGTTGAAAACCTGCGCCGGCAATTCGCGCTATGTCCTTCCGTCGCGATATGACGCTGACGCGCCAATGTCGCGGGCGACGTTCAACCGGATCACGACCGCCGTGGTCGCTAGAGCGAAAAAGGAGGGGCTGCCACTTGAGCCCTTCACTGTTCACGATCTTCGACGCACCGGGTCCACTTTGTTGAACGAACTCGGCTTCAACAGCGACTGGATCGAGAAGTGCTTGGCGCATGAGGACGGACGGTCCTCGCGTGGCGTCTACAACAAGGCGGAGTATGAGCACCAGCGCCGGCATATGATGCAGGAGTGGTCCAACCTGGTGGACGCTTGGGTCGCGGGTCGGAAGTATGTGCCGACCCTGCTCCCGGCCACGATGGAGCTGCTTGAGCTCGAGCCTAGTGTTTGACAGGCCGAGAGCGGCGCAATCTCACGTCGGGGCTTGGAGCGCGTTCGATAGCATTGGCCCGAGAGGCACGGCGTCGAGCGTCAAGCCAAGCTTCGACTTCTGCCAGATCCCAGACGACGCAACGCGAGGTGAGATAGAAGCGCTGCGGGAATTCTCCTCGCTGCTCCATGTCGTAGATTGTGCTGTCGGCAAGCGGCACGATCTCTCGTAGCTGATGCCGGCGAATTGTCCTGCGGGCGACATGCGGCGCAACGCTCATACCGTATCTCCACTTCTTTACTCTTGTGGAGATAGAAGGCGATAGATCTTCCGATTTGAAGCCGCCGCGTGAAGGGATGCGGTAATATCGGGCTATAGCGTGCACATCGGACGGGCCGTCTCAACGGGCAAGTGCCATCTAGGAGTGTCGGCTGACCCTTGGGTTCTTGTTTGAAGCGCCGTCATCCGTGGAATAGCAGCCCGATGAAAGCCGCGACTCACTTCAAAATCCGCCGTAGAAATACGTGTCGGTTCGAATCCGACCGCCCGCACCATCTACCCAAAGCGGCACCCTAAATGGGTGATGAGAGACGTTGTCTCGTAAGGAACCCCGTTCCCGATCGCCGCCTAAGTCCTCCGCTGCCCGGAAAGCTGATTGACTGCATCCTACAGACAGTTGGGATATGAGATCGCGACCTGCACGACAGCCCAATTATTCATTCATCGCGGCAACGCGATCTCCGAAAAATGCTTCCGGATGAAATCCAGCTTTGGATCGATGTAGCGCTGGCAGAAGGGCCTGCTTGGATCGGTGCGATAATAGTTCTGATAGCGCTCGTCCGAAGCTTTGAAACCCTTGAACGGGAGCACCAGAGTGTGGACAGCCTTGTCTGTTTCAGCGGCAAACTGCGCGATTGCCTTCTCGGCTTCTATCCGCTGACCGACTTCAAAGACATAGATGGCGCTTCGATATTTTCCGCGCGGTGAGCGAGCTCTTGTGGCGGAGTGCGTCCTTAGATGCACTTCGGCGAGCGTGGCCAATCCAATAGCCGCAGGGTCGAAACTTACGACCACACCTTCGGCCCACGTGTCGGCCGGCGTTTCTGATTGCAGAAAGCCCTGATCGACTTGGGAGACGCCTCGCAGCGCCTGAAAGACGCCCTCGGTGCACTAGTGGCATCCGCCGCCGAAGCCGACTTTCTCCATTCATCAGCTCCTATGCAGTCGGGTGATCCCGGCCGCCGCCGGCGCGGGCGATAAGCTGCCGAGGAACGAGATGATCCGCGGCGCCACTTGGTCGGCCATTTCGACGTGGGGATAATGGCCGGCACCTTCCACGATCATTGTCTCGGCATGCAGCCGGCTTGCTAGGTTCTGAGCTTCCTCGACCGGGTTTGGGAAGTCCGGATCCTTCGTCCCCATCACAACAAGCGCGCGAACGGCGCTGTCATCTAGAATGGCGGCCGTGTCGGCTTTCGAAAGCGAGAGCATCGTCAGCAGCGCCTGCATCCGTCCCGGCTCTCTGAGATTTCGAGCGATGGCCGACTTGATCGCCTCGTGGTCAAAAGCTCGCTTCGTTGGATAGAGGCTGCTCCAGTATGTCGTCCAAAACCACGTCCGCCATGGCCCGGCGAACCCTATCGAAAGGACGAGCTTCTGGACGCTCGTCAGTGGAAGGTCTCGGACTATCGGACCGAGGAGCACGACACTGCGGACCAGGTCCGGACTCTCTCTCGCCGCCCTATAGAGCTGACCCGGCCGCGAAAGAGTTGCCAGTGATGGTGGCAGGGCCTGCGCCCAAGCGTCTCACGATAGAGATTGCGTCCAGGCCCACTGACCGGGCGGAGTAGTCAGTCCATCGCGCTGACGTTTCGCCGAATCCCCGCACATCCATCGTGACGACGCGGAATTCTGCCTGCTTTAGGTCGGGCCCTAGGAGCCGATATTCGGATCGCAGATCGCCCATCCCTGGAATGCACAGCACGATGTGCCCCGGACCGCCGGTGTCGTCGAAGGCGATACGGCCGCTGTCGACCTCAATGTACTCGGTGCGGACAAGAGACGAGGCCATCGAGTTTCCCTTCCCGTGAGATCGAGCTTCAGGCTGGTCGACCGACTTCGAACAAGAACCAGGCGCGTCGCTCCGCCTCGTCGGTCCAGGTGTCGATCAGGCCGGAAGTTGCGTTGTCCTTGGCTTTGTCCGCCACGTCCTTGGCGCGACGCAGTGACTCCACCATGTGTAGGTTGTCAGCGCGCAGCTCAGCGAGCATGTCCTGCGGCGTCACGAAATCCGCGTCGTTGTCCTTGATCGTTTGATGGCGAGCGATATCGCCGATCGATCGTAGCGTGGTGTTACCCGTCTTCCGGGCGCGCTCTGCGATCGCGTCAGTGGCAGCGAGTATCTCGGCCGCCTGCTCGTCGAGGAGCAGGTGATAATCCCTGAAATATGGCCCGGAGACGTGCCAATGGAAGTTCTTCGTTTTCAGGTAAATAGCATAGCTGTTCGCCAAGATGATCTTGAGAGCATCGGCGACAGTCATGGCCGCGCTTTCGTCGAGGTCAGATGGCGTCGGAGCGGGTGCGGAACTAGATTTCGTCATCGCTAGGACTTCCTCGATTGAATATTCTGCGGGATATCAGCGTCGTGCCTCCTCTGACGCTGCGGTGTAGAAGAAGGATTTACTGAATGATCCCGTCCAATAAATCGTCGCTATAGTTTCGATATCCTTGGTGGAGCCGAAAGGCGCTGCTGAAATTCGATGCCTAGGGACGCTGCGAGCGCCTTGTTCTTCAGGCGTCCGGTCGATAGCTCAGAACGAACGCTACAACCTTATCCGCCGACATCTCACACGGCTTGAGCGACGCCTTCCCGGAAGAGACGCGATAAAGATTGAAGCTGATAAGGTCTGAGCCTGCCAACTCCCGGGCGAAAAGACTGTTCCGTCGTCCATCCTTCGATCGACGCACGGTCACGCCGAACCGTCGACCGTCGTAGATGCCTTCGCTGTAACCTTCCGGCAGTTCCTTGAAGGCCGCATCAAACTTTGCCCGCTCCATCCGACCCCACCACACTCATCTGAAGGACGGTTTGAACCCCGTTGTTTCCCTAACGGGGTCAGGACATAGAACGGGCACAGATATACGCTCTCATGACTGCCATCCGAGA
>CAYYGO010000077.1:0-11797 GCA_964471635.1 uncultured Hyphomicrobium sp. | reverse complement strand
CAGATCGCCGAAGTCGCAGGCGTTGAGCTCTTTTAGCCGCGCCTGGTACGCGGCGTAGAGCTTCCCGCCCTTGCCGGCGGCAAAGCTGAAGCCTTCGCCCGACGGCACCTTGTCAGGTGTGAGCCCGCGGTTCTTCCAGCCGTCTATAAGGGCCGCGAGCTGGCGCGCCGGCCAGCGGTCCTTGTCGATACCCTCGGCCTCGATCACCTGCTTCATGAGCCGGAGCTGGTCGTCGGCGTCGAGGATCGTGAAGCCCGACTTCAAGCCGACAAGCTCGTGATGGCGGCGCAGGATCTTGACGCCGATGGCGTGGAAGGTGCCTAGCCAGGGCATGCCCTCGACAGCCCCCCCGACCAGCTTGCCGATGCGCCCCTTCATCTCGCGGGCGGCCTTGTTGGTGAAGGTCACCGCGAGCACCTGGCCGGGGTATGCGCGGCCCGAGGCGAGGATATGCGCGATGCGCGTCGTGAGCACGCGCGTCTTGCCCGTGCCTGCGCCGGCCAGCACCAGCACCGGGCCGTCGAGCGCCTCGACCGCCGCACGCTGCTCAGGGTTCAGGCCGTCGAGATAAGGTGCAGGTGCGCGCGCACCTGCAAGGGCGCGCGACGCGTTGCCGACACGCGGCGCCTCAGGCAGATCGAAGGGAGGCTCGTGACCGTCGCCGCTTTCGCCGATGGTCCCCTGATCGCCACGCACCGTGCCGGACGCCATGCCCGACGGTTGTTCCGAAGCCCCCTCCCGGGTTGCGTCACGGGCATCGTCGTGGCTGTCGCCGAGGGGGTCGCGCGCCGCGCGCTGATACCGATTCTGGTTCATGCAGAAAGCTAATACCACGACAGCGAAGGCAGCAATCGGGCAACGGGCATCGCCCACAGCTCCGGGCCGCCACCATCGCCAGGCGGCTGCGACAATCTGAGTTCGGGACATTTCGCGGCCCCGGGATATCGAACGGCTCGCGCGCCGCGCGTATTGGAGGTAAAGCGTTGGGGCTTCCAACCGGATGGCCGTCGGCAGCCGTGCCGGACGGGCGGGAGCCGGGCCGCCGGGGGCCGGAACGGCCTGCCGAGTCGGAACGCCCGGGGGGCGGTCCGGATCGGTCGCGACGATGCCATCTATGGCGGGCAGGGAAGCCGCCAGTGGCGGCCGACACGGTTGGATTTCGAGAGGCGGGTTCAGGACCGGTATGAACAACGCGCTGCTCTACATCGCCGGCATCCTGATCGCAGTCCTCGCGGCGCTGTTCGCGGTGCCTCACTTCGTCGACTGGAACGGATATCGCGGCGTGTTCGAGGAGGAAGCCTCGCGCATGCTGGGCCGCGAGGTGCGGGTCGGCGGCAAGGTCAACCTGCGGCTGCTGCCGACGCCCTATGTGCGCTTCGAGAAGGTCCGTGTCGCCGCCGACGACGCCGGCACCGGAGAGCCGATGTTCCGGGCCGACGCGTTTACCGTCTGGCTGTCGGTGCCGCCCCTGCTCAAGGGCGTTCTGGAGGCCAACAGGGTCGAGCTCGAGCGTCCGTTTCTGAGGCTTCATGGCGACGCCGAAGGGCGGGGCAGCTGGACCCGGCTCGGTCTTGCCCAGGGCTCGCTGCCGTTCGTACCGGCGGGCGTGACGCTGCAATCGGTGAAAATCGACGGCGGCACTCTGGCGATGTCGACCGCCGCAGGCGGAGATGTGTTGCGGCTCGATGCCATCGACGGCGAGGTCGAGGCGGAAGCGCTGCAGGGCCCGTTCCGCTTCAAGGGCCGCGTCGCCTGGCGCGACGTGCCGCGTGACGTGCGGCTGTCGCTTTCCGCGCCGGACTCGGCCGGGCTGCTCAGGTTGCGCGCCGCCGTGGCCGTGCCTTCGGCCGGCAACAGCTATGCGCTCGACGCCCGCATCGCCGATCTCGGGGGGGTGGCGCGCCTCGACGGCGAGCTGACCGGCAAGATCGCGCTCGCTGCAAACGGTGGCCCGGCCCCTGGCGGCGGTGATGACCCGGCCGCGAAGCCACCGCAGGGCGAGCGACCTTATATCGACTTGAAGTCCATGATCTCCGCCGATCTCGTCGCCGCGCGGCTCGCCGGCATCACTGCCTCGCTCGAGAACATGGGACAGCCGCAGATCGTCGAAGGTGACGCGCGCATCGCCTGGGGTGACAACCCCCGGGTTGAGCTCGCCGCACGCTCGCGCCTCGTCGATTTCGACCGATTGACCGCGACCGGTCCGGCCGCCGCGCCGATCGAATCAGCCCAACGTCTTCTCGGCGCTCTGATGGCGGAGCTTCCAGCCAAGGGGCCCGCGGAAGCACGCATCACCATCGATCAGTTGACGCTGGGGGGGGAGCAGGCCGGCGGCTTCGTCCTGCGCATCCTGCGCGATGGCGGCCCGCTCGAGATCAAGGAGCTGAAGGCTGTTCTGCCCGGAGGTGCGCGCCTCGATCTCGCCGGCACTCTGGGCGAGGGCGGCGGCAGGCCGGAGATCGCCGGTCCGCTGATGCTTCGCGGCTCGAGCCTCAATCGGTTCCTGCTGTGGGCAGGCAAGAGCCGCGCCCTCGTCGACGGCCGCACCGACGGCTCGTTCCTGGTCCGCGGACGGCTGGCACTGAGCGACGGGCGGCTTGCGTTGTCCGAGGCGGTTGCCGAGCTGGCGGGTGTGCCGCTGGCGGGCTCGGTCATGTACGATGCACCGGCGGGAAAGCGCAGCCGGCTTGCGATCGATCTCGACGGCCAGCAGATCGACCTTGGCCAGCTTTGGCCCGCCGCAGCCGCGTGGATAGCGGCACTCGAGAGCGGCGAGGCGCCCAATGCCTTGGCGCCGGCCTCCACCGCGAGGCCAGGGGAGCCTCAGCCTACTGCCGCGCCCACTGCCGCGGCGCCTTTCATCGACACCGGCAACATGGATCTGGTGCTGCGCCTGCGCGCCGCCGAGGTTGCGGCCGGCCGTACGACGCTGCGCGACGTGGATACCGACATGAGCGTCGAGGCCGGGCGGATCACGTTTCCACGCCTGCGCCTCACTTCCGCCGACGGTCTCGAGGTCGATGTCGAGGGAGAGCTTGCCGACGTCGCCACGGCGCCGCGCGGCGTCATGCGGGGCCTCGTTGGCGCCGACAGCGCCAAGGCCGTCGAAGCGCTGACGCGTCTCGTCGGGCTGGCTGCTCCAGCGGACGCCGGCCAGGCGCGCCTAGCGGCACTGGCACCTTTGCGTCTCGCCGGCCGTGCCAGCATCGGCGCGCGAGGCAGAGCGACCGCAGATATCGACATCGACGGCATCGTGCAAGGCGGCCGGTTCGTGGCGCGCGCGCGTCTCGATGCCGGCTGGCAGCGGTGGCGGTCCGGCCCGGCCGAGATCGCCGTCACGGCCGACACACCCGATACAGAGGAGCTGTTGCGCATTGCACTCGGCACACGAGCCTCCGACCGCACCGGCCGAGAGCCTCGCCGGGGCTCGGTGCGCTTTCTGGCGCACGGCGTCGCCGAGACCGGGCTTCTCGCTTCCGCCGTGGTCGATGCTCAGGGCCTCTCGATGACCTACGAGGGACCGCTGAAGCTTGTCGCGGGCAAGCCCGCGGCGCTCGACGGCGAGATGCGCGTCGCGGCCGACCGCACAGGCGATGCGCTCGAGCTCGTCGGACTCAATCTGGCGGCCGGTGCCGCGGCCTATCCGCTGGAGGGCGCGTTGCATGTCGAGGCCCGCGACGGTGTCGTCACATTGCGGCCGCGCGACCTCCTCGTCGGCACCGCTCGTATCGGCGGCTACCTGATCGCCGCGCAGCGGCCCGGCAAGCCCGTCGGCTTGACGGCCGCCCTCGACGTGGACGAGGCGCACCTCACCCACCTCCTGTCGCCGCTCACCGATCGGCGTCCGGCGGTCGCGCCGTCCGCTGCTGCGAACCGCGAGTCGGCATGGCCCGAAGCGCAGTTCGACTTCGAGCCGCTGCAGCGGGCCGAGGGTCGGGTCGAGCTCAGGTTCAAGCGTCTTGTGCTCGACGACGGGATCGTGCTCGGGAAGGGCAAAGCCGTCCTGGCGCTCGCAACCCGCCGGCTCGAAATCGAAACGCTGCAGGCCGCGGCCCCGGGTGGTGAGGTAACCGCCAAGCTCGGCCTTGCCAAGGTGCCGGGGGGCGCCGAGCTCGCCGGCACCGTCAGCGTGGTCGGCACACCGGTCGCGGGCAGCAAGGGCCGTCTGGCCCTCACCGTCGACGTGAGGTCGCGCGGCACCAGCGCCCAGTCATTGATCTCTGGCCTCGGTGGCAAGGGCCACGTCACGCTCGATGGCGTCGCGGTCTCGGCGCCGCCGCCCGCCGCCGTTCGCGCCGCTTCGGGCGATCTCGTTGCCGGGCGCGCGGAAGCCGGCGACGGCGCATTGTCGCGGGCGCTGGCCGCCATCCGCAGCGGCGTCAGCTTGCCTGACGGCCGGCGCGAGTTGACGATCGAAGGCGGCACACTGCGGCTCGCGGGTCTGCGCATCGCCGGCGAGGGCGGCAGCACCACGATCGACACGTCGCTCGACCTCGCCGCGTGGCGGCTCGACAGCGAATGGCGCATCGAGATCGACAGCCTGCCGGACGCGACTGCGCCACCTGCCGCAACCGCGCAGCCGCGTCGGCCTTCGCCGACGGGAGGACGACCCCAGCGGGCAGCGCTGCCGGCCGTGTTCGTGGTCTATGCCGGTCCATTGAAGTCGCTATCGGCAATCGAGCCGCGCATCTCGGCCGGCGCACTCGAGCGCGAGCTGGCGGTGCGCCGCATGGAGCGCGAGGTGGAGGAGCTCGAGCGGCTGCGGCGCGAGGACGAGCAACGCCGCGCGGAGGAGCAGGAGCGGCAGCGAGCGCTCGAGGCAGAGCGCGCTCGTGCCGTGGGCATCGGTCTTGAGCCGGCACCCCTGCAAAGGGACCCGGCGGCTCCCGGGGATGCGGCACCGCAGGCGGCTCCTGGTGCATCCGGCGCGGCCGCTGGCACCCCGGCTGTACCGCCGACTGGGGCGCCGCCGGCAGGACAGCCGCCCGCCGCCCCGACCGTAGAGCGCAACGGCCTCACACGCACCGCCCCGCCGCCACGCCCAGCCGCACGCAGCGGCTCCACGGGCGACGACATCATTCGTCAGCTCTCACCCTACTGAGTGTGCCGGCGGGCGGTCACCGGACCAGCCGCGGCACGCGACGGCCCGGACGGTCTCGGCGTTCGTCAATCGGCAGCCTATGGCGTCAGCGGCCGGCGAACGGGGACAGCGGTCGTCACTCCGAGGGTCGCCTCGAGAGCTGGCGCGTCCTGCTCGCCTCCACCTCGAACTGTCGTTCCGGGAACCGCGACACTCGGCTGCGCCGCCTCGTCCGGCAGCTCGCCGTGCATCGCCGCCTGTGTCGGCTCCTCCGATGCCCTGGCTCTCAGTCGGCTGCGGAGACGCTCGAGCAACCAGACGCGGATCGCGCTCGACAGGTTGGCCTCGCCCCGGAGATCGTCGATCGCTGCCACCAGCCGCGCCAGAGCCGTCCGCTCCTCCTCCGCTGCCTCGCGCAGTGCATCCCAGAACGGTCGTTCGAGCGAGACCGACGTCCGGTGACCGCGTATGGTAAACGAGCGCTTCTGGGGGTTCGTCATCGGGCCTTGTCCGAGCCGGACGGGTCGCTTGCCTCTGCCGGCTCGCCGTCCCGTCGCGCGCCTTCGATCTCCCGCCGCCGTCTCGCCTCCTCGGCGTCCAGCCGTTCGCGCTCGGACTTCGTGCGTCCGTACCGGATCCGGTTTTCGGCCGCTGCGCGGTCCTTGTCGAAGCGCATCCTTGCCTTGCGCGCCTTGTTCAGATTGACGATTTCGGCGGCCATCGTGCGAGGTCCCTCGGCCAATTACACCAAAGCGTTGAGTGCGGCCGAGCCCAACCTACGGCGCGACGGGCCGCACGCGCGGGCAACATCAGCCGGGGCCGATCATCTGCTCGGGGCGGACGATGCGGTCGAAATCCTCGGCCGGAATGCCGTCCTTCACGGCTTCCTCGCGCAGCGTCGTGCCGTTCTTGTGTGCCGTCTTGGCGATCTTTGCAGCGCGATCGTAGCCGTACTTCTCCTTCAGCGGCGTGACCAGCATCAGCGAGTTGGCGAGTCCCTCGGCGATGTTCTCGAGCCGCGGCTCGATGCCGACGACGCAGTTGTCGGCAAACGACACGGCCGCGTCGGACAGGAGCCGCACCGACTGGAGGAAATTGTAGGCCATCATCGGATTGTAGACGTTGAGCTCGAAGTGCCCCTGGCTGCCGGCGAAGCCGATCGCGGCATTGTTGCCGTGGATGTGGGCGGCAACCTGGGTCAGCGCCTCGCACTGGGTCGGATTGACCTTGCCGGGCATGATCGAGGAGCCCGGCTCGTTCTCCGGCAAGGCCAGCTCGCCGAGACCGGCGCGCGGCCCCGAGCCGAGGAAGCGGATGTCGTTGGCGATCTTGAAGCAGCTCATCGCCACCGTCGCAATCGCACCATGCGACATCACCATAGCGTCGTGCGCGGCGAGAGCCTCGAACTTGTTGGGCGCGGACGTGAATGGCAATCCCGTGTTGGCCGCGATGCGGGCGGCGACGCCCTCTGCAAATCCGATCGGCGCCGAGAGGCCGGTGCCGACCGCGGTGCCGCCCTGCGCCAGCTCCATCAGCATCGGCAGCGTCATCTCGATGCGCGCGATTCCGTTCTCGATCTGGCGCGCGTAGCCCGAGAATTCCTGCCCAAGCGTCAGCGGCGTCGCGTCCTGGGTGTGTGTACGCCCGATCTTGATGATCGACGCCCACGCCTTGGCCTTGGCGTCGAGCGCAGCATGAAGGTGCCCGAGCGCGGGAAGCAGGCGGCGCACGATCTCCTCGGCGCAAGCGATGTGCATCGCCGTCGGAAAGGTGTCGTTCGACGACTGGCTCATGTTGACGTGGTCGTTCGGGTGCACGGGCTTTTTCGAGCCCATCACGCCGCCCATCATCTCGATGGCCCTGTTCGAGATCACCTCGTTCGCGTTCATGTTCGACTGCGTGCCCGAGCCGGTCTGCCAAACGACCAGCGGGAAATGATCGTCCAGCCGTCCGTCGATCACCTCCTGGGCCGCGGCGACGATGACGGCGCCGATCGCGGGGTCGAGCTTGCCCAGCGCCATGTTGGTCTCGGCCGCGGCGCGCTTCACGATGCCGAGTGCGCGCACCACGGGGGCCGGCTGCCTCTCCCACCCGATCTTGAAGTTGCCGAGCGATCGTTCGGCCTGAGCGCCCCAGTAGCGGTCGCTGGCGACTGCAATGGGCCCGAAAGTGTCGGTCTCGGTGCGGGTGGATGCGACTGAGGTCATGTCTGTCTCGCTGGTAGGGGGCCGGGCCCGCCGGTGGATTCGAGATGTCCGCAGTTAGCACAGCGCAGCGCGCAGGTGCCAGCTCGACGGATGGCGTGGTACGCCGGTTGGCCATCACGATCGTGCAACTGGAGGATGCGCATCGGGCGCGAATCATGTCACGATGAATTCATATACAAGCGCTGTACGCTTCCGGGCGGGCATCGCTATCGTGTGACGCGATGAGCGCGGAACAGTCGCCGACGCAACCGGCACCACGATCGTATTGGGTCCAATACTGAGCCGAGCACAGGGCCGGATACATGGCGATCAGGTTCCCGCCAGCTGCTGGCAATTTCGCCGCCCTGGCGGCTCTTTCTGCCCTTTCGTGCGCCCTCGTTCCCGAGCTGCTGGACGGTGCCCGTACGCTTTTGTCCAGCCGCTCTGCATCCTCGACGGCGCGCAGTGCGGCGGCCCCCTCCGATACCCGTTCAGCAGCGCATTCGGGGGCGGTTCAATCGGTCCCGCACGACGCCGACGTGACCGGCACCCAGGATGTCGTCGCCCGCCTCCGCTTTGCGCCGGACGCGCCGTTCGCGCCCCACCCGCCCACAATCGTCCCCACGATCCTCCATGTCGGAGGCGCAGGCGCGGCCGGGGTTCTGCGGCTACCGTCTTCCGCCGCGGCCGAGTTGCTCGGGCCGGGTGCCGTGCTCGGCGCGTTCGTTGTCGACGATCTCGACGAAGCGGCGTTCGTTTCCACAATCGATCGTGCGTTGGTTGGAACGAGCCCCGCTGCCCAACCCCTATCTCCGGCGGCCGACCCGACACGTGCGAAGGAAGAGCACACCGCTGCGCCCGCCGTGGCACCCTCGACCTCGCCGACGACTGGCTCACCGACGACTGGCGCGTTGCCCGAGCCCGCCACCCGAGAGGCGCTTGCACCAATCCCGAACGCACCGGCGGAGCGCACCGCCGTGGAGCCAGTTGCGACCGTAGAGCCCGCGCTGCCACAACCGCTGGCGCCCGTGAAGGCCGCAATCGCACGCCCCGAGGCCGAGGACCAAAGCCTGCCACCGCCGCAGTCAGAGGTGCGTGCCGATCAAGTGCCGCCTGCAGCAACCCGCACCCAGCCCGCCCGGCGTGATCTGGCGCAAGACGCCGATCCCCCGGCACCGCGCCAGCGCAGCGCGCTCGGTGCGTCAAACAGGCGTCAGGCTCGAAACGACGACGGCAACGATGCGCCACGCCCGCCCAAGCCGTCGACAGGGCTCACCATGCCGAAGCCCTGGACACCAGAGACGATCTTCGGCTGGCCGAATTGATGCGGCAGAGAGGCCGGCTTCGCCGTCGCCACCGTCTGCCTCCCGCACCGCGATGCCGCCCGCTCGGCGTCACGCGGCCTTGAGCAGCTTGCCGTCGAGACCGTTCCTGATGAGCGCACGCGTCGGCGCTATTCCGTAGAGCGCGACGAACGAGCCGAAACGGGGCCCCTGGGACGAGCCGAGCAAGACCTCGTAGATCGCCTGGAACCACTGCCGCAGTGTGTCCTTGTCATAGCCGTTGGCTTTGCCGGCTTCGTAGACGAGGTTCTGGAGATCCTCGGCGGTTGCGTCCTCGGGCGCCGCAGCCAGAGCCACGTCGAGCGCCTCGAGCGCCGTGCGCTCGGTGCTGGTCGGCGCGCGGAACACCTTGGCGGGCTTCACGAAGTCGTCGTAGTAGGCGACCGCATAGCCGACCATCCGGTCGAGGATCGGATGGGTCTGCGGGGACGCGTCGGGTGCGGCGCGCCTGATGAAGCCCCACAGCACGTCGCGGTCGTGCGCGTTCGATGCCGAGACGAGGTTCAGCAGCAGCGCAAACGTTACCGGCACGTTGCTGACAGGGGGGGCGCCGAGATGGATGTGCCAGACCGGGTTGTCGGCCTTGACCTTCGCTTCCTGCGCCGGATAGGCCGCGAGAAACTGCAGATACTCGTCCACCGTCCGCGGGATCACGTCGAAGAACAGGCGCTTTGCGGTCTTGGGCTTCTGAAACATGTAGAGCGAGAGGCTCTCGGGGCTCGCATACGTGAGCCATTCTTCGATGGTGAGGCCGTTGCCCTTGGTCTTTGAGATCTTCTCGCCGCGCTCGTCGAGGAACAGCTCGTAGTTGAAGCCCTCGGGCGGGCTCCCGCCCAGCGCCTTGCAGATCTTGGAGGACAGTGTGACGCTGTCGATGAGATCCTTGCCCGCCATCTCGTAGTCGACGCCGAGCGCGGTCCAGCGCATGGCCCAGTCGGCCTTCCACTGGCACTTGACCGCGCCGCCCGTGACCCTGGTCTCGACTTTCCGGCCCGAGGCCGGATCGACATAGACGACCGTGCCCGCCGTCACGTTGCGCTCCACCATGGGCACCTGCAGCACCTTGCCCGAGGTGGGGCAGACCGGCAGGAACGGCGAGTATGTTGCGCGGCGATCCGGTCCGAGCGTCGGCAGGATGATATCCATCACCTTGTCGTAGACCTCGAGCATGCGCAGGAGCGTGGCGTCCATCCGGCCCGAGCGGTAGCAGTCGGTGGCCGAAAGGAACTCGTACTCGAAGCCGAACTGGTCGAGGAAGGCGCGCAGCCGTGCGTTGTTATGGTGCGCGAAGCTCTCGTGCGTGCCGAATGGATCGGGCACCGAGGTCAACGGCTTGTCGAGCGCGGCGGCAAGCATGTCCGGGTTCGGCACGTTGCCAGGCACCTTGCGCAGGCCGTCCATGTCGTCCGAAAAGCAGACGAGGCGCGTCTTGCGCGTGCCATCGGTCAGCGCCTCGAAGGCATGGCGGACCATGCTCGTGCGCGCCACCTCGCCGAAGGTGCCGATGTGCGGCAGCCCGGACGGCCCGTAGCCCGTCTCGAACAGCACCGTCCTCTCCTTGCCCCCCGGCAGACGGTCGAGCCGCTGTATCAGCCGGCGCGCCTCCTCGAAGGGCCACGAGCGCGCGTCCTTGAGTGCGGCGGCATCGAGCATGCCGGATGCGGGGGCTGGTAGCGTGGTGGTCATCGCTGGATCCTCGGCGGCGCGGCGGCGCTGCTCTGTCCGGAGGCCTCGTGGCCCGCCTGACGCGCCGCAGATGAGCCCGTGTAAGCGCCGCACCGCAACCCGTCAATTGCGGTCGCCGCGGCGGCACGGCGCGGCGCCACCGGCGGCCGGGCGCCGATCGCCGAGCCTTGATTGGCGCGGCGCGGCCGCTACATTCTGGCAGGCGCCACGACGCGCTTGTGATCCACGACCGCTGTGCCAGGAGGCCCGATGCTGCCCCGACTGACGCCCGAGGAGGCCTTGATCTACGCCATGATCACGGCTTCGGCGGTCGACCGAAAGATCTCGGACGACGAGCTGAGACGCATCGGCTCCATCGTCAAAGAGCTGCCGCCGTTCTCCGCCTACGACCACGACTGGCTGGTCAAGGAGGCGCAGGAGTGCGGCAAGGTGCTCGCGAAGCCCGACGGTCTGCGCACCGTCCTCGACATGATCCGCGATGGCTTGCCGACACACCTGTACGAGACCGCCTACGTGCTCGTCGCCGAGGTTGTCGCAACGGACTTGCGCGTGACGCCCGAGGAGCTGCGGTTCGTGGACATGCTGGGCGGCAAGCTCGAGATCGACAAGCTGGTCTGCGCCGCTCTCGAGCGCGCGGCCCGCGCCCGTCACCAGAAGGCGTAAAGGGTCCCCAGCCGGGCACAGGGGACAGCCCCTCATCCATCGTCGGGCAGAGGCCCGCCGGCGTTGTCGGACCGGCAGACGAGTTGCCCACCCCTGGACGATCGGATAGAGACGCGACACCATGCGTGCCCGCGTCCACTTCCTGCTCCTCAACGTCGGCCACTTCCTCGATCACCTGCTGATGCTGGTGTTCGCCACGGCGGCGGCTCTCGCCCTGTCGCGCGAGTGGGGGCTTGGCTATGCCGAGCTGGTGCCGTACGCGACGCCGGGGTTCGTCGCCTTCGGCCTCTTCGCGCTGCCCGCCGGCTGGCTGGCGGACCGCTGGAGCCGCGAGGGCATGATGGCGGTGTTCTTCTTCGGCGCGGGCATCGCCTGCCTCGGGTGCTCGCTGGCACGGGGACCGGGCGAGCTAGCCGCCGGCTTGCTCGTGGTCGGCATATTCGCCGCCATCTACCATCCTGTCGGCCTCGCGCTCGTCTACGAGGTGGCGCCAAAGGCCGGAATGGCAATCGCGATCAACGGTGTGTGGGGCAACCTCGGCGTCGGCAGCGCCGCTCTCTTGACTGGCTTCATGATCGACGCCGCAGGCTGGCGGGCGGCGTTCGTCGCTCCAGGCCTAGCCTCGATCCTGTTCGGCGGGCTCTATCTCGCGCTGATGTGGCGCGAGATCGTACGGCCGGAGCGGCGCGGCATGGCCACGTCCCGAACCGCGGCAGACGGCGCCCGTGGCCGTTCGGAGCTGGTGCGGATCGGCGCCATCGTCCTGTTCACCACCGCGGTGTCTGGCATCGTGTTCCAGGCGACCACGTTCGCCCTGCCGAAGGTTCTGGACGAGCGCC
>CAYYGO010000076.1:0-11992 GCA_964471635.1 uncultured Hyphomicrobium sp. | reverse complement strand
GTCGGCGGCATCATGCGCGACGTGTTCACGATGGGCGCTCGACCGGTCGCGAACCTCAACGCGCTGCGTTTCGGCGCGCCGCAGCATCCGAAAACCCGCCACCTCGTCTCGGGCGTGGTGTCCGGCATCGGCGGTTACGGCAACTGCGTCGGCGTGCCGACGGTCGGCGGCGAGACCAACTTCGACGCCGGCTACAACAACAACATCCTGGTCAACGCCATGTGCGTCGGCCTCGCCAAGACGGACAAGATCTTCCTGTCCGCCGCAAAAGGCGTCGGCCTTCCGGTGGTCTACGTCGGCTCGAAGACGGGCCGCGACGGCATTCACGGCGCCACGATGGCGTCGGCCGAATTCGACGAGAAGAGCGACGAGAAGCGCCCGACGGTGCAGGTCGGCGACCCGTTCACCGAGAAGCTCCTGATCGAGGCCTGCCTCGAGCTCATGGCGACCGACGCCATCATCGCCATCCAGGACATGGGCGCTGCCGGCCTCACGTCGTCGACCTCCGAGATGGCCGACAAGGGCGGCGTCGGCATCGCGCTCGACCTCGACCACGTGCCCCAGCGCGAAGCGGGCATGACGGCTTACGAGATGATGCTCTCGGAAAGCCAGGAGCGCATGCTTATGATCCTGAAGCCCGGCCGCGAGGGCGAGGCCGAGGCGATCTTCCGCAAGTGGGGCCTCGATTTCGCGGTCATCGGCGTTACCACCGACACCGGGCGCATGGTGGTCAGTCACAAGGGCCGCGTCGAGGCCGACCTGCCAGTGCCGGTGCTGGCGAATTCGGCACCGATGTACGAGCGACCCTGGATCCCGACCGTGCCGCCGAAGGCGATCCTGCCCGAGTGGGTGCCGGCGCCGAACACGCTGCTCGGCACGCTGAAGACCATGCTCGCCCATCCCCAGCTCTGCTCGCGGCGCTGGATCTGGGAGCAGTACGATCACATGGTTATGGGCGACACCGTGATCCGGCCGGGCGGGGATGCGGCCGTCGTGCGCGTGCACGGCACGAGGAAGGGCATCGCCGTCACGTGCGACGTGACGCCCCGCTACGTCGCTGCCGACCCGGTGATGGGGACGAAGCAGGCCGTGGCCGAGACCTGGCGCAATCTGGTGGCGGTCGGCGCCGATCCTCTCGCCATCACCGACAACATGAACTTTGCAAGCCCCGAGCGGCCCGAGGTGATGGGTCAGTTCGTCGGCGCGGTCCAAGGCATGGCCGAGGCGTGCCGCGTGCTCGACTACCCGGTCGTCTCGGGCAACGTCTCGCTCTACAACGAGACCAACAGTGTCGGCATCCCGCCCACGCCCGCGATCGGCGGCGTCGGGCTCGTGCCGGACACGGCCGTCATGGCCACCATCGGCCTCAAGCGTCCGGGCGATCTCCTGGTCCTGATCGGACGCGAGCAGGGCTGGCTCGGCCAGTCACTCTACCAGGAGATCGTCGCCGGCAAGCTCGAAGGGGCACCGCCCCCGGTGGACCTCGCCGACGAGCTCAAGGCCGGGCGGCTGGTCCGCTCGCTGATCCGCGAAGAGCGCGTGTCGGCCGTGCACGACTGCTCCGACGGCGGTCTGCTGATCGCCGTCGCCGAGATGGCGCTGGCCGGTGGCGAGGGCGGCGCCGGCATGGGCGTCGAGCTCTTCCCCTACGAGGGCCGGCTGCCGGCGCACGCGATCTGGTACGGCGAGGACCAGGGGCGCTATGTGGTCGCGGTGGCGCCGTCCGCGGCCGAGGAGGTGATCGAGCGGGCGCGGCTCCTCGCGCTGCCGGCCCGCATCGTCGGGCGTGCAGGCGGCGACAGGCTGTCGCTCAAGGGCGAATCCTTCCTGCCCCTGGACGAGCTGCGCCACGCATACGAGCACTGGCTGCCCGAGTACATGGGCGGGGGCTGACGACACGCACGCACGGATCGGCCGGTTCGCCGGCGCCGCCGGGGCGACAGCCGGCAACATGTCCTTCCTGGAGCCACACCTGGAGCTGCACGATGACGACGCCGCCCCCCTCCCGCCGGACGCAGGCCATACCGCTGGCACTCGCCGCTATCGTTCTCGCCGCCTCTCCGGCAGCCATCCCGCCACAAGCAGCCTTCGCCCAAACTCCAGGATCGCCCATGACCACCGCATCGGGACTGAAAATCGAGGACACCGTCGCCGGCACGGGTGCCGCGCCCAAATCCGGCCAGACCTGCGTCATGCACTACACCGGCTGGCTCTACGAGAACGGGCAGAAGGGCAAGAAGTTCGACAGCTCCGTGGACCGCGGGAAGCCGTTCGCGTTTCAGCTCGGCGTCGGCATGGTCATCAAGGGCTGGGACGAGGGCGTGGCCACGATGCAGGTCGGCGGCAAGCGCACGCTCATCATTCCACCGGCGCTCGGCTACGGCGCCCGCGGTGCCGGTGGCGTCATACCGCCCAACGCGACGCTGCTGTTCGAGGTCGAGCTGCTCGAGGTGAAAGGCTGAGGCCGGCACCGATGGGAGCGGTCAGTGGGGGACATAGCCCCCTGCCTTGAACGCGAGGCACGAGACGTGCATATCCTTCCCGGGCGAGCAAGGAGACCAGCGATGCCGATGGAACGAGCCGAGATCGAAAGCATGATCCGGGCCAAGCTGCCCGACGCCACGATCGAGCTGACCGACCTCGCCGGGGACAACGACCACTGGCAGGCACACGTGGTCTCCTCGGCATTCAAGGGGAAGAGCCGCGTCGCCCAGCACCAGCTGGTCTACGAGGCGCTCGGTGGGCGTATGGGCGGGGTGCTGCACGCACTTGCCTTGACGACGGCCACGCCGAAAGATTGACTAAGCAATCATCCGCTCCATATGCCAGCCCTCTTGCGGATGTCGCAGAGACCCGGCTGGCGCCTTGAAGACCTGTGACCTGGAAGATCTGTGACCAGGGCAACCAGCCCGCCCACGACGCCCGCGAACGGCGGCCTTGACCCGCCCTAGAGAGGATATGCCGATGACGACCCCAGCGCCCAACGTTCACAAGTGGATCCAGGACACCATCGACGGCAACGACGTGGTGCTGTTCATGAAGGGCCGCAAGAACATGGCTCAGTGCGGGTTCTCGCACCGCGTCGACGCGATCCTCCAGCACCTCGGCGTCGACTACAAGGACGTCAACGTGCTCGACGACGCGGCTGTTCGCGAGGGCATCAAGACGTTCACGAACTGGCCAACCATCCCGCAGCTCTACGTCAAGGGCGAGTTCGTCGGCGGGTGCGATATCGTCATGGAGATGTATCAGTCGGGCGAATTGCACCAGCTCATCCACGAGAAGGGCGTGCCGCACACCAACCACGGCACCCACGCCTAGCCGACACTCTGCGCATCCGGGGCGGCGAACCACCACAGCGCCGGTCGGGGGGGAGCAGCAGGGCCGCGACGTGGGGCCTGTTGGCGGTGCTCTTGACCGGGGCGCCCTCCCCTACAAGGGGCGGGGGCACAATTGCCGCTGACAGACGCATGAGTTGCGCTGCCCGGAGCGGTCAGCGCCGCAATTCCGCCGCGGCCGGCCGCACTCATTCGCACCGAGCGGCGGTCGCGGGGACTGCGTAGCGCAGAGCGCGGGATCGGGTGCATGCGGTTGGGCGGTCGGCGGTTCCTATTGAGCCTCGCCATCATCGGCGCAGCCGTGTGCCTCGCGCTCGGCATCTCGATGCCGATCATCAAGCTCACCAAGATGGTGTTCTGGACCACGGAGCATTCGCTGATCTCCACCGTGTCGGTGCTGATCGGCGACGGGCAGACGTTCCTCGGCTTCACGGTGCTGATCTTCTCGATCGTCTTCCCGGTGCTGAAGCTGCTCTATCTCTTGCTCGTCTCGACGCTGCCGGCCGACGAGATCTTCCGCCAGTCGCGGCGGCTGCGTGCGCTCGAATGGCTCGGCAAATGGTCGATGCACGACGTGCTGGTGCTGGCGCTGACCATCTTTTTCATCAAAAGTCAGGGGCTGTACGACGCGGCGAGCCTGACCGGGGTCTATTTCTTCACGGCAGCGGTCGTGCTGATGATCCTGTCCTACGCCTGGATTCGCACCGATGGCGCACGTTCGAGCGAGCCCCTCGCATACGAGCCGGCCGCTACGCCCCGGCGGCGCTCGACGCTCGGCAACTTCGTGCTGTCGTTCCTGATCATCCTTGCGACCGTCTGCTTCGCGCTCGGCGTCATGCTGCCCGTGATCCGCTTCACGACGATCTTTGTCTGGACCAACGAGCACTCGATCGCGACCATCATCTACGCGCTCTATCAGAACCAGGAGTACTTTCTCACCACGGTGCTGTTTGCGTTCTCGATCTTCTTTCCGTTCCTGAAGTTGTTCTATCTGCTGACGCTCGCCACGTCGCCCGACCTCGATCCCCGCTTCCGCGCCAAGTCGATCTCGACCATGGAATGGCTCGGCCGCTATTCGATGACGGACGTCATGGTGCTGGCGCTGATGATCTTCTACGTCAACTCGTCGGGCTACACCGAGGCGACCGTGCTGCCAGGCGCCTACCTCTTCGCGGCGTCCGCGCTGATGACCATGCTGGCTTACGGATGGGCGAACACCGCGCCAGCGGTACGTGCGTCCCCGCGTACGGCGAGCGCGGCGGGACGCGACGCACTGTCGGGAGAGGTGCCGCCTCGGGAGACGGGGACCATGGCAAGCCCTGCCGGGCACCCGCTGCCGATACCTGGAGAGGTGGTTACGCTGCCCTCGAACCCGGCTCGCCGCCACAGGCCGACGTGACGCGGGCCGAAGTGACGCTGGGCGGCGTGATGCTGGGCGGCGTGATGCCCGCCAAACGGGCGGCCAGCCATTCGGGAAACGCGAAAGGCCGCCCTCGCAGGCGGCCTCGGCATCGTATTGGCTCGGTCGGGCCGGATCAGCGCGAGTAGAACTCGACGACCAGATTGGGCTCCATCTGCACCGGATAGGGGACGTCCGAAAGGGTCGGCACGCGCGTGAGCTTTGCGACCATCTTGCCGTGATCCGCCTCGACATAGTCGGGAACGTCGCGCTCGGCGCTCTTGACGGCCTCGAGCACGAGCGGCATCTGCCGCGCCTTCTCGCGCACCTCGATGGTGTCGCCGACGCGAACGCGGTAGGACGGGATGGTGACGCGCCGGCCGTTGACCGAGACGTGACCGTGGCTCACGAACTGGCGTGCCGCAAACACCGTCGGGACGAACTTGGCGCGGTAGACGACGGCATCCAGGCGACGCTCGAGGAGCCCGATGAGACCCTCGGAGGTCGAGCCCTTCATGCGCGAGGCCTCGACATAGGTCTTGTGGAACTGCCGCTCGGAGATCGAGCCGTAGTAGCCCTTGAGCTTCTGCTTGGCCTTGAGCTGCTGGCCGAAGTCGGACGTCTTGCCGACGCGGCGCTCGCCGTGCTGGCCGGGGCGGCTTTCGCGCTTGTTGAGCGGGCTCTTCGGCCGGCCCCAGATGTTCTCACCGAGGCGGCGGTCGATCTTGTGCTTGGCGCGGATGCGCTTGGTCATGGTCTGTGGCACTCCAATGTTGCAGCAGCGCCCTGGGCCCGCGAAGGCACCGACGCCGCCCTTTTGCTTTTGGTTTGGAGCGCCCCCTCCTCTGCCCTCGGCCCGGGGTCACCCCCCAGAACCGCGGCCGACAGGCCAACCCCGACCCGAAGGGTCTGGGCAGGCCACGGGTGCGCAACGAAAACGCGGGCCGAAAGGCCCGCGTTGCAGGGTATTACAGTGCTTCAAAGCGAGGGTCAACCCGCACCGTCTACTTCTTCTTGTCGGCCGGAGCGGCTGCCGGCGCTGCCGCGGCCGCAGCAGCAGGCGTCGCCGTGGCCGGTGCACCGGTGCTGCCGGTCGCGCCGTCCGCTGCGCGCAAGTTGATCTTGGGGCCCGCTGCCACGTAGGTCGAAATGAGGTCTTTGACCTTGGTTTTCTGCTCGGCGGAGCAGGACGGCGGCGCCTTCTTGTTCTCCTCGAGCACGACCTCCTTGTCGCCGTCCTTCTCGACGAGCTTGATATTGCCCGTCAGCAGCATGACCGTGGTGAGGTGCAGCATGTTGATGTAGATGAGCTGTTGCTCGGTCCACTTCTTGCGGTCGATCTCGCGCTTCATCAACGAGTTGTAGTTCAGAAGCTGATCATCCTTCAGATCGCAGATCTGGGCGTGCGCGGAGATGCGGCCGACGCGAATCACCTCGCGCGCCACGTCCATGGGCACGAGAACCTCGTCCTTCTTCTTCTTGTCGATCTGGACGGCCTTGCCGTCGGGCTTGGTGAACTGCGCCGGTACCATCGACCAAGCGTAGTCCATGAACGTCTTGACGGATTTGTCGCTCAGCTCCTGGGCGAGAGCCGGGCCCGCGCACAGCGCCGCCGCAAGCATCGCCAAACCGGCAAATCTCGTCCCCGCTCCAACCATGTTCCGCATCTCCATCGTGCGTTGAAATCTGCTCGCCCGCCCGCGGCCCGCGCCCGCTTGCGCATGGAAGGGCGGCGGCATGCCCCCGTCATCGTGACCGGCCGTACGCGGCTCCGGTCGCCAAGGCGACCGACGGTTAAGTTGCCGGTGCCGGTGCCTCCATGGCGGGCATGGCTCGGCTCAAAACTTGGCCACATCATGGCGGGTCATGTGGACGCCTTCCGGCCCTTTCCCTTGCCGTGGGCCAGAGTGGCAACTATGCCACGCAGTGTGCGCACCTCCTGCTCGGTGGCACCGATGCGCGTCAACAGCGTCCGCAGGTTGTTGACGACAGCCGGGCGTTTCTCCGCCGGGTTGAAGAATCCGAGCCGGTCCAGCTCGCTCTCGATGTGGGTGAAGAGCCCCATGAGCTCCTCTTTGGTCGCGGGCCGGTCGTCGTTCATGTAGAGGCCCGCGGCGAGCGGCGTCTCGTAGGTGGTGACGCGGCCGAGGCTCGCGCCCTCTTGTCCCTGCATCCATTCGTAGCCGAGGATCAGCACGGACTGGGCGAGATTGAGCGACGCGAAGCGCGAGTTGACAGGGATCATGACGATGGCGTCAGCGGCGGCGATCTCCGCGGTCTCGAGGCCGTTGCGCTCGCGTCCGAACAGCATGCCGCATCGCTCGCCACGGGCGATGCGCGCGCGCATCTCTCCCACCGCCTGCTCCGGCGTCAGGATGGGCTTCCTGAGGTCGCGCTGGCGGGCCGTGGTGGCGATGACGTAGTTGAGGTCGGCGGTTGCATCCTCGAGCGCGCCGTGCGCGGTCGCGTCGTCGATCACGTAATTGGCGCCCGAGGCGGCGATGCGCGCCTTCTCGTTGGGCCAACCGTCGCGGGGTGCGACGAGGCGGAGCTGGTCGAGACCGAAGTTCGCGCATGCACGCGCCACCATGCCGATGTTATCGGGCAGCTGCGGCTCCATGAGTATGACGGCGGGCGAGAGCCCGTCGCCGGCGAACGCCGCGCCGCGAATGTGCGCACGCCGGATGCCGTGCCGGAGCTTTCTCAGCACACGGCGCGCCCAGAACCAGTAGTTCTCCCCCGACCATGTCTTCTCGAGCGCCGCCAGAGCCGGTGTGGCCAGCGTCGCCTCGCCCTGGCCGACGAGCCGCACCGTGCCATCGCCCACAACGATTTCCCGGTGCGCGCGAATGAAGTCGTCCAGCGACAGGAGCCCGCGGGCCTCGGTGCGGCGCTTGCAGCCGGGGCACGTGGCGCCCGCGGCCTCGCAGCAGAGCTCGGCGCACCACGTCAGTACGGGATCCAGCGTGGCGCGGTCCAGGCCCGGCAGAGCGAGCGCGGCGAGCCCCGCGTCCACGGTCCGCTCGTGTGTCGCATGGACAATCGCGCCGAGACTGACGCCGGTTGCCGCGAAGGTCGGCTCGCGGTCTCCGGATGCGGTCGTGATGATGGTAACGCTCATGGGTCCGTAAGGCATCGGCGCATTTGCCGAAGTGAGGGCGAAGTGGGGGCCAGCCGTGGCGGCTGAAGCTCGCGCCGGCTCGCGAAGCCCTATAGCCTAATCCCGGGCGGAGCAATGTGCCGCACCCGCGGCGTGAGGTCCCCTGGCACAAGCTGGAGGCCGTCGAGGGTGCTCCGGCCCACACTCGAGCGGAGACGCACACCATGATCCGAAACAAGCGAGGCCGAAGCCCGATCGCCACGGCGGTGGCCGCCACCCTCGCCGGCGTGCTCGTGCCGCCGGCAGCCGCCGGTGGGCCGCCACCCAAGATCTTGCCGTCGGCCGATACGGGCCGCGCACTGGCCGAGCGGCTATGCGGCGGCTGCCATCTCGTCGAAGGCGCGCCCGCCCCCAGCGTGCCGGCCGGCATTCCGTCGCTGCGAGGGCTTGCCAACAAACCGGGCCAGTCGGGCCGGCGGATCGAGAATGCGCTCATCAGCCCGCACGCGCCAATGCCCGACATGCGGCTGTCGCAGGCGGAGATCGCGCACCTGTTGGCCTACCTCGAGACGCTCAGGACCAACCCGGTCGTGCCGCCGCTCGTCGGCGAGCCCGACCCGGAGAAGCCGGTCTATCCAAAACCGTCGTGACGTCAGAAGCCACCCCGGCAAACGCCGCCCTATCGGGTGGCAAAGGCGGTCCTGGGCACGTCTCGCGTCGGCAGCATCGCCGCCGACACCGGCACGACCCAGGACTGCACTCGGGCGTCAGCGCCGATAGTAGTTGAACCCGTTGCCGGAGCTGCACTGCTGGTCGAACTCATGCCGGCGCAGGTAGGCATAGGCGCGCCAGGCGTCGTCCTCGCTGTCGAAGAAGCGCAGATGCTTCACACCGTCCTTGAGGCGCCAGCGCGGTCCATTGTCCTCGCGATCGACGTCGAGGCCGGCGAGCTTGAACTTGGTGCACGTCTCGCCGGCCATTTCGCCCGTCGGCGTCTTGCTGCCGGCGAGGAAGTAGGTGAAGTTCCAGTTCGGGCGGCCGAGATAGCACTGGCGCGTGAGCTTGTAGTGCTTCAGCACCGCGAGCGCTTTGTCGGCCTCCGTGCGGCTCGTGCCCGTGTCGGCCACGGTGTGCGGGCCGGCGACCACCTTCCAGCGGCCGTCGCGCTGCACGACTTGCGCCGCGGCGGGGTCGAGGGTCACGCAATCGTCGGACAGTGCGGTTTGCGGCCGCGCCTGCACCCAAGCAGCCCAGCTGCCGACGCGATTGGCCGCGTAGTTGATCCATACGTAGCCGCCGAGCCCCCACCTCGGACCCCACGAGTTCTTGACCAGCCAGGCCTGCTTGCTGTCGTCCCAACCGACGATGGTGACGGCATGATCGAGCTTCTGGTTGCCGACGTTGTCGTTGAGGACGCCGCCCTTGTAGCCGTCGAAGCCGGGCGTGCCGGAGACCATGGCCACCGCGATGGGGCCGCGCTGGCAGAGGCTCGCCTTCATCTTCGCGACCGGCGGCGGTGTTGCCGGGTTGGACGGCTCGACAAAACCCCACGCGCCCCAGTGAAACGGCGTCGGCTGGCTCCATTTGCAGCTCTGGTCGGAGGCGAGGTAGGGGTAGCCGGAGAGGTCCGCCGTGCCGTAGCCCTGAAGATTGTCCCAGGCGTCCATGTACCAGCCGCCCTTGCAGCTGCCGCCCTTCGAGCAGTCGAGCACTTGCTGCTCCGCGCCGCGCACGGACGTTCGGTTGGTGATGAAATAGTTGCCCTCGAGCGCCGCCACAGCGGCGAATGCCCAGCAGCTGCCGCACGATTCCTGATCCTTGACGCTCGTCACGGCACCCTTGCTGCGCCAGTCGAAGCTGCCGGCCGTCGGCGAGCAGCCCCAGGCGTTGCCTGGCGTGGCGAGCGACTGCGGCCGGGTCGAGCGCAACCCGCCCTGCCCGCGGAGCGCGGTTGCGAGCTTGTCCTCACGCGCCAGATCGGCCTGGCTGCGGCGGTTGATCTCCGGCACCTTCTGCTCGGCGTCGCCCGGAACGGTGAGACCGCGGCCGGCGCGGACCGGATTGGCGACGGCCGACGTGATGCCCACGACGTAGGTCGGCTTGCCGCCGACGAAGTCCCCGGCGGGCGCGGCAAGCAGCTTCGATCGGGTGGCATCGAGCTTGACCTTGGCGTCGGCGCTCGCCGCCTGCTCGGCAGCGATGTCGGCCGGCTTGACCTTGACGCCGGTCTGCCGCGACAGCCGCTCGATGTCGCCCCGGCGCTCGGCGTCGGACTTCGGGGTCTGGGCGCTGGCGAGAGATGGAACCAGAGCGCCCGCGATCAGGCCGATCCAGAGCGCCGCCAAAGTGTGGGCGCGATACATCGGCGGCTTGCGGGAGATCGGCTTCAGAGGCACTGGCGGCAGAGACGCCGTCTGCAATGACGTGGCCTGCATGACGCACTCCAAACGTTGAACATCAGCCTGCAACTCAGTCTGCAACAATGAATGTCAGCACGAGCCGGGCGTCCGTCGCAGAGGGCGGAACCCAGGACCGGCGAAAAACCAGTATAACCTGCATGCGCCCGCTCTGGGCGGGCTCGAAGACGAAAAACTGACGGACGCTACCGCCCGGCCGTTCCGCTGTGGCCAATGAGCGGAACGCGGATGCCGAGCGCAGAGACGAGTAGGGTGCGAACGACTGCGAGACGAGGCGCATGCCGTTCGGCAGCGGCTCCAAGGGCCACCACTTGTGACCCGTGCCGGCAGTCACGTCGATCGCGATCCTCACCGGGTAGCCGACGCGAGCGACCAACCGATAGCCTCCGCGGACGGGATCGAGGAGGAAAGGCGGCCTTTGCTCACCAGCGGCGGGCGTGAGCGTCGCTCTGTCACTGGGAGGTGTCGCTTCGGGCAAGAGCAAGACAGCAGGGGCTTGACGCCCGGCCAGATCGGGAACAGGCGGCACGGCAGCGATCACCGGCGGACGCACGATGAACGGTGTCGCAGACTTCAGCACCGGAGCAAGTGGCACGGCCAGCCGCTCGAGCGAGATGCTGCCGGCCCCGATCAGGGCGCCAAGTGCTGCGACAAGGACCAGCAAAGTCGGCGCGGCCTTCATACTCCGCATGCGTCGTCGCGCCCCGCCCAGCCTGCTCCCGCCCGACGTCCACCGCGTCCGGACCGCACTGCTCCGGCGCGCCCGAGTGCGCAGCCAGCGGACTGGACGGATCGAGACGGCCGCGGGACAAAATCCTTAGCACAACGGTATGGATTGACGTTTTTAGTGTCAATTGCGGGCTCCGCGAAATGGCCGATATATGTCGCCCGTACTGCTGAATGAGGCGAGAGCGGTGCGTCGGCTGGCGCACCTGCCTCAACCCCTCCCTTCCGCCGACTTGTTGCAACGCACCCGCATCGGTAAGTTCCGCCGGCATTTCGCCTGGCTCGTTCGCATGTCGCAACCAAACGGCCGGGCAGGTAAGTTTTTGCCGTCGCGGTCATCGTACATCTCGAACGCCGACCGGTCCGGCAAACGAAACAGTCCCTGAAGCGAAACAGTCCTGAAGCCAAGCTGTCCCAGAAGCCAAGCAGCCCCTGAAGCCAAGCAGCCCCTGAAGCCAAGCAGCCCCTGAAGCCAAGCAGCCCCTGAAGCCAAGCAGTCAGGCCCCGAGGTCCAAGCCCCATGAAGAAGATCAAGGTCGAAGGTACCGTCGTCGAGATGGACGGCGATGAGATGACGCGCATAATCTGGCAGCTCATCAAGGACAAGCTGATCCACCCCTACCTCGACATCAAGCTCGACTACTACGACCTCGGCATCGAGAACCGCGACAAGACCAACGATCGGGTGACGATCGACAGCGCCAATGCGACCCGCCAGCACGGCGTCGCGGTGAAATGCGCCACCATCACGCCCGACGAGGCGCGTGTGGCCGAGTTCAAGCTCAAGGAGATGTGGAAGAGCCCGAACGGGACCATCCGCAACATCCTTGGCGGCGTCATCTTCCGCGAGCCCATCATCTGCAAAAACGTGCCCCGGCTGGTGCCGGGCTGGACGCAGCCCATCATCGTCGGCCGCCACGCGTTCGGCGACCAGTACCGCGCCACCGACTTCAAGTTCCCCACGAAGGGCACGCTCACGATCAAGTTCGTCGGCGACGACGGCGCGGTGATC
>CAYYGO010000075.1:0-12154 GCA_964471635.1 uncultured Hyphomicrobium sp. | reverse complement strand
AACTCTTTGAGGATGTCGTTCTGGATCGTGCCCGCGAGGCTCGACGGCGGCACGCCCTGTTCCTCGCCGGCGACGATGAAGAGCGCGAGCACCGGCAGCACGGCGCCGTTCATGGTCATCGACACCGTCATGTCCTGGAGCGGGATGCCCGAGAACAGGGTGCGCATGTCGTAGATGCTGTCGATGGCGACGCCCGCCATGCCGACGTCGCCTTTGACGCGCGGATGGTCACTGTCGTAGCCGCGGTGGGTGGCGAGATCGAAGGCGACCGAGAGGCCCTTCTGCCCGGCGGCAATGTTGCGGCGGTAGAAGGCGTTGGAATCCTCCGCCGTCGAGAAGCCCGCGTATTGGCGGATGGTCCACGGCTGGGTGACGTACATCGGCGCGTAGGGGCCGCGCAGGTAGGGCGCGATGCCGGGATAGCCGTCGAGGAAATCGAGGCCCGCGGTGTCGGCGCCGGTGTAGACGGGCTTCACGGCGATGCCCTCGGGCGTGAGCCAGGACGGCCCGTCGTCGTCGCGGGCCGGTGCGGCGGCGGCCGACGGCGCGCCACGGGACGCGGGCGCCGCCTCGCCAAGCTCGACCTTCGTGAAATCGGGGATCGCGGTCATCGGGTCATCCTCGGGACGTCGCGCGGCGGGCTCGGCCGGCTGGGAGCGCGGCGGGCTCGCGGGGGTGCCCTCGGCCCGGCCGCGCCGGAGCGCCTTTTTTGCCGCCAAACCGAAGCCGCGGCAACCGCGGAGTAAGTCGCAGACCGGGCGCCGGCCACGGCGGGCGGAGCGATGTTCCGCCGCAATTCGGCGGGAAGGTCCGGCCGAACTCCGAGACCGTAGCCGCTTCGGGTGATCATGCAACCTCGCGACGCATCGAAAGCACGCCTCGGGCCGGCAGAGAGCGCGGCCAGCCGGTGGCCTGCAATCGCTCGGTTCATCGCGGCGGAGGCGCGCATCGGAGCGGCGGCGGAGGCCCGGGGGCCGGCCGCGCATTTCGCATACGAGTTCGTCCGGTTCGGCATCAAGCAGGCCTGGGCCTGCCTGTTCGGCGCGCTGATGCTGGCGCTCATCATCGCGACGTATCTCGCCTATCCGAAGGGCGCCTGGATCGCGCGATACGACGTGCTGGTGCTGGCCGCCGTGGCGATCCAGATCCTGATGCTGCGTCTCGGTCTCGAGACGGCGGAAGAGGCGCGGGTGATCCTCGTGTTCCACGTCGTCGGCACGGCGATGGAGATCTTCAAGACGAGCGTCGGCTCGTGGATCTATCCCGAGCCCTCGGTGCTGAGGATCGGCGGCGTGCCGCTGTTCACCGGCTTCATGTACGCCGCCGTCGGCTCCTACATCGCGCGCTGCTGGCGGCTGTTCGACTTCCGCTTCACGCGCCATCCCCCGCTCGCGGCGATCGGCGTTCTGGCGGTGGCGATCTACGTCAACTTCTTCACGCACCATTACGTGTGGGATGCGCGCCTCGTGCTGCTGGCCGGTGCGGTCGTGCTGTTCGGCCCGTGCTGGGTGCATTTCAAGGTGTGGAAGGTGCACCGGCGGATGCCGCTGCTGCTGGGTCTCGTGCTGGTGGCGCTGTTCATCTGGCTCGCCGAGAACATCGGCACGTTCACGGCCGCATGGGTGTACCCGAGCCAGAAGGCGGGATGGCACATCGTCCCGGCCGGCAAGCTCGCGGCGTGGTTCCTGCTGATGATCATCAGCTACGTGTTGGTGGCGGCGCTGCACCGGCCGCGCGAACTCGCGGCGGAAGACCGCGCGGGGCCGGGACGCCCGGCTCCGGCGGGCGAGCGGCTGCGGGCCGGCTAGCTCAACTGCGCCTGAAGCGCACCCAGCACCTCGATGGCGTCCTGGCCGGCGAACAGGAACCGCTCGACCCCCGCAGCTCGGAGTGCGGGCTCCCGGTCGCCGGGACGGCCGGCCATGAGGACGAGCGTCGCGCCGGCGGCCTTGAGCGCCCGAGCCGTCGCCTCCGCGTGCACGGCATAAAGCGCATCGGACGAGCAGATGCAGGCGGCACGCGCGCCCGATGCCGTGAAGGCTGAGGCTGCGGCCGCGGCATCGGGATAGCCGTCCGAGGCCAGCGCGGCGACGCCGCCGGCGGCAAGGTGATTGCGGACCCAGGTGGTGCGCAGGGTGTGCTCGGCGATCTCGCCGAGGCTCGCGAGAAAGACCGTCGGCGGCGTTCCGGAAGCCCGCGCCGCCGCGTCGGCCGCGTCGCGCAGCGCCTCGAACGGCTCTGCGAGCCGCTTGATGGCGAGCGGCGCGACGGTCACCGCGGCAGGAGCGTGCACGGGACCCGGGCCCGTCTGCCAGGGCTCGACGGCGACACCGTCGTCGCCGAGCAGCGGGAACGCGGAGACGCCCGTCAGCTCGACGCGGCCCGTCGCGATCGCTGTCGCACGGCGGGCGGCGGTTTCCGCGATCCGCGACTGCAAGAGGCCCGAGGCAAGCGCGGCAACGATGCCGCCTGCGGACTCGATCTCCTGGAACAGCGCCCACGCCTTCCGTGCGAGCTCGTCGGTCAGCGCCTCGACGTACCAGCTTCCACCCGCCGGATCGACGACGCGGCCGAGGCTCGATTCCTCCGCCAGCACGAGCTGCGTGTTGCGCGCGATGCGGCGGGCGAAGCGGTCGGGCTTGCCGAGCGCGAACGAGAACGGCAGCACGGTGATCTGGTCGGCGCCACCGAGTGCGGCGGCAGCCGCGGCCATGGTCGTGCGCAGCATGTTGGTCCAGGGATCGCGCTTCGACATCATGCGCCAGGCGGTGGTGGCGGAGAGGTGCACGTCTGCGGTGGCGGCCCCGGCGCCCGAGGCGTCGGCGACGCGCCATACGAGCCGTCGAACGGCGCGCAGCTTGGCGATGGTCGAAAACTGGTCGGTGTCGGCCGCAAGCTTGATCGCAATCTTGGGCAGTGCCCGCGCGGGCGGAATGCCGGCAGCCTCGGCGGCGCGCAGGTAGGCGACCAGCGTCGCCAGGGTCGCGGCCAGCTCCTCGGCCTCGCTGGCGCCGGCCATGTGGTAGACGTGCCCGTCGGCGAGTAGGGCAGTGACATTCGGCTGATCCTGGACGGAGGCGACGAGGCCGGCGGCGCGGGCGAGCGCGGCGGGGGCAGGCTCCGACAGCGCGCCCGACAGCGCCAGCCATCCGATCGGGTCGGCGGCAAGGTGGCCGGTGCGGCGCATCGGCGAGATGGCGCGGGCGGTCCAAACCGCTTGCAGCGCGTCGGCGGCCTCGGCGTAGGCGGGACCAGCGGTGAGCGTCACCGGGCAGATGTCGAGCATGACGCCGTCGAGTGCGGCGCCGATCCCGGCGGCCGTTGGTGCGACGCCCTGGCCGCAGAGCGCGTCGAGCTGCAGGACGAGTGCGGTGGCGCCACCCTCGAGCTCCTCGAGCGCGACCTTCCGGGCGGCGGCGGCATCGCCCTCGACGACCAGCGGGGCGATGTCCCAGCCGAAGGCCGGACGGCTGCGGCGCGTTCCGCGCGTATAGGGGGCGGCGCCTGGCTCGCCGACGTCGCTGCCGGCGAGCGCGTCGGCGCGGGTGTAGAGCGGAGCGATGCGGATGCCGTCCAGCGTGCGCGAGGCGAGACGCTTCTCGAAGTCGCCGCCCTTGAGCGACTTCTCGACCAGCTTCACCCATTGCTCGCGAGAGGCGGGAGGGAAGCCGGCTGCCAGCGCGAGATCGGTATCCGGGGTCGTCATGGCGCGGTGAGGTCCTCGGGTGTCGGAGCGGGCCGCGGCCGTATCGGACGGGCGCACGGGATCGCCCTACCCGTTAGCAGCCTGACCCGTCGCGTCAACCGCTGCATCGGGATGAGGGCGGGATGCAGCGCGTGGGGATGCAGCGCGTGGGGCCGCGACGCCTCGCGGGCGGGCTGCCGTCCGGCGAAACGGACCGGATGCGGCCCGAACGGTCCTGATATATACAACCTTCGAGGCGGCGTCGGCGAGGCGGGCGGGGACAGAGCCGGCAGAAGGGTGCAAACTCGGTCGCGAGTCGCATATACGAGGCCGCGCGGGGTTGGCGGGGCATGCTCGGCCGGTCGCGCTTGGCCGCTCGCGCTCGGCAGGTCGGGCTCGGCAGGTCGCGCTCGGCAAGTCGCGCTCGGCAGGTCGCGCTCGGCAGGTCGGGCTAGCACTGGCAAGCTGCGACGACGGACAGGACGAAGGACGGTTGACAGGACGAAGGACCGTCTGTGCGGCCCTAACCCCGCACCCTACGTCGTGTGCGCCGGTGGATTTGTTGGCAGGCCCGGGGGGCGGGTCGACGAGCCGGACAAGAGCAGGATGCCGGCAGCGATGCGATGCCGGCGCGGATCGTGCGAGAGGAGCTTGCCGAGGATGGCGGAGACGACGAGGACACCGGTCGCGACGGCCGCCGACCCCAAGTTCTATGCCCAGAACGGACGCATTCTGCTCGGCGGCAGCCACGTCGGCGTCGAGTTCATCGACCTCAAGCTCGCCAACCGCCACGGTCTGGTGACCGGGGCCACCGGCACCGGCAAGACGGTGACGCTGCAGGTGCTGGCCGAGGGCTTCTCGGCCGCAGGCGTGCCGGTGTTCGCCGCCGACATCAAGGGCGACCTGTCGGGGATCGGCGCCGCGGGCGAGCCCAAGCCGCATCTCGTGAAGCGGGCCGAGGAGATCGGCATTCCGGGCTACGCCAACACCGCGTTTCCGGTGGCGTTCTGGGACATTTTCGGCAACGACGGCCATCCGATCCGAACCTCTGCCGAGCACATGGGCGCGCTGCTGTTGTCGCGGCTGCTCGACCTGACCGAGCCGCAGGAGGGTGTGCTCAATATCGCCTTCCGCTGGGCCGAGGACCGGCGCGCCTCGCGCGATCCGAACATGGTGATCCGCAAGCTGCGCGATCTGCGCGCGGTGATCGAGGAGATGGGACGTCGCGCGGCGCAGCTTCGGCCGAAATACGGCAACATCGCACAGCAGACGGTCGGCGTGCTGCAGCGCCGCCTCCTGGTGCTCGAGGAGCAGGGCGCGGACAAGTTCTTCGGCGAGCCGGCCCTCGATATCCGCGATTTCATCCGCCAAGACGCAAAGGGCTTCGGCTACGTCAATATTCTGGCAGCCGAGAAGCTGATGAACAATCCGCGCCTCTACGCGACGTGCCTGCTGTGGATGCTCGACGAGTTGTTCGAGAAGCTGCCCGAGGTCGGCGATCTCGACAAGCCGAAGCTCGTGTTCCTGTTCGACGAGGCGCACCTGTTGTTCGACGACGCGCCAAAGGCAGTGCTGGACCAGATCGAGCGCGTGACGCGGCTCATCCGCTCGAAGGGCGTCGGCGTCTATTACGTGACCCAGAGCCCCGGCGACGTTCCCGACCGCATCTCGGCCCAGCTCGGCAATCGCATCCAGCATGCGCTGCGCGCGTTCACCCCCCGTGAGCAGAAGGCGATCCGCGCCGCCGCCGAGACGTTCGTCACGAATCCGGAGATCGACACCGAGCAGGCGATCCAGCAGTTGAAGGTGGGCGAGGCGCTGATCTCGACGCTGCGCAACAAGGGCGAGCCGTCCATGGTGCAGCGGGCGCTGATCCGCCCGCCGATGGGGCGGGTCGGGCCGCTGTCGAAGGCGGAGCGGGCGGCGCTGATCGCGGCCGACACGGTCAATGCGAAGTACGATGCCGATCTCGGCGTCGAGGGTGCCTACGAGCGGGTGGCGGCGCTGAACTCGCTGATGGGTGGCGTCTCCGAGACCATCGGCGAGGCCAAGGACAAGCTCGGCGGCTGGTTCGGCATCGGCCGCAAGGACGGCTAGCCAGAAAAAATCCGTGGGCGGCCATGAGCTTGCCCCGCTTCTTTGTGCTAAGAGTTCGCAAATCGCGGCAACGCGAACGACGACCAGGAGACACCACCATGGCTATCCTTCCCGGCTTCCGGTTCCGCAAGACGATCAAGGTCCTGCCCGGCGTGAACATCAATCTGAGCAAGACGGGCGTCAGCACGAGCCTCGGCGGGCGCGGCGCATCGGTCAACGTCGGCACGCAAGGGCAGAGGACGATCAATATCGGCATCCCCGGCACCGGCTTGAGCTACCGCGCACCCATCAGCGGCACGATCATCGTCTTGGTGCTGGCGGCGGTGCTGCTCGTCGGCGTTGCCTACCTGATCCAGCCCGAGCTGGTGCGCGCCGCTCTCCACTACTGGCAGCCGACGATTTTCTGAGGACCAGGGTTCGGAAGGCCGGGGATCGCGTCCCTCGAGGGTCCGCGACCGTTCGGTCGAATTCTGCAGGCGGGCCGCTGCGGCGCGCTGTGCCGCCGTTTTGCCGTGCGATCCAGGCCAGGGGCGTTGCACCCCGCGGGTACTCCGGGAGGACATCGGTCATGACAGTCCGAGCGAATGCAGCGCGCGGGGTGGCGTCCGCCGGGCTCAGGCTGGCGACGGTCGTGGTGCTGTCTGTGCTCGGCGCGATCGGTGCGGCGTCGGCGGAGAAGGCCAGCGATATCGAGCGTCTCGATCTTCTGATCAGGGGCCAGGCGCTCGCAGCCGAGCGCTGCGGGCGCTGTCATGCGACGGGCAACGCCGATACGAGCCCCCACGAGAAGGCGCCGCCGTTCCGGCTGGTTGCGGACACCTATCCGCCCGAGCACCTGGCCGAGGCGCTGGCGGAGGGCATTGTGTCGGGGCATCCGGACATGCCGGTGTTCGTGCTGGCGCCTGCCGAGATCGAGGCGTTCCTGGTCTATCTCGACAGTCTCGGCGGCGCGTCCGAAGGGCCAGCCGCAGCGCCGGCCGAGGTCAAGCCGGAGGCGCGTCCGGGAGGCGCACTGAAATAGCGGCGGCGCCTACAGCAGGTGCGACCCTGACAGAGCAGGGTCCAACCTCGGGGGCCTGCGCTACATTGTTTCAGCGTCTCATTCACGCCATCGATGGAAGCGAAGCGGCTTTCGTCTCGGACCACCGGGCTCTAGTGTTGTGTCACTGACGCTTGGTTCCCGAGTGATGCCGGGTGATCTGCCAAGCGTCAGTGACCAAGCAACAGTCGTATCATGGACTTGCGAGTGTTCCTCGTGCCTCAGACATTTGCTCGGTACCGAGCCGGAATGGGAAGCAAATGTCTGAGACGGAACACTAGGGCCGGCCCGCGACCTGCGGCGGGGCTTTCATCCAACGGCCGCCGTCTCGGCCGAGCCGCACGCCTTCCTCGTAGAGCGCCTCCTGATAGGCGGGGTCGAACAGCTCTTTCGGCTTGACCGAGAACTCCGCCGGAACGGCCATCAGGTTGTACTCGACGCCGGCATCCTTGCTGGCGCGATAGATGGCGTAAAGCTCGCCGAGGTTCTGGTTCTTGATGAGCGTGGAGATGGCGCGCGCCGCGATCGAGATGGTCTGCGCCTTCACGACCTCGGTCTCGGGCGTCGTCTTGCCGTTCTTGACGATGTAAAGCTGACGGATGGGCGGGCGGCTGTAGAGCTTGTCGAACTCCTTGATCGGCACCTGCAGCGGGGTGACGAATACCTCGCGCGTGGTGCCGCCGTCGACGTGCAACTCGTCGAAGCGCTGGCCGTCGGCCTCGACCTGGATGTTGACGGGGGGGAAGGCCCCGGGGATCGCGGCCGAGGCGAGGATCACCTTGCGGAACAGATCGAGCGCGTCGGGATGGCGGCTCGAGGCGAGCGCGCCGAGGTTCCAGACCACGGGGCGCTGGGCGTCGAGGTTGGTCGTCAACACGTAGAGCAGGCGTCCGCGGCGATACTGGGCTGCGATCTCTCTCAGCATGGTGCGGTCGACGTAGCGGGCGACGAGCTCCTGCAGCTTCGTGGTGTCGACGAGCGAGCTGCCACCGAGGAGCCCGGGCAGGATCTGCGCTGTGACGAGCTGCTGCGTGCCGTACTCGGTCCAGATGGTCTTGAGCTGGGTATCGTACTGCGGACCGAGATAGGCGAACGGCGCGATGATGGCGCCTGCGCTCACGCCGGTGACGATCTCGAATTCGGGCCGGTCGCCGCGGGCGGTCCAGCCGGCCAGCACGCCTGCCCCGAACGCACCGTCAGCTCCGCCGCCCGAGAGCGCCAGCACCTGGACCAGCGGGCGTCCGTTCCTGAGCTCGGCGTCCTGGGCCAGACGCGGGAAGTCGGGCAGCCGGCGCCGGATCTCCGCGGCGGTGTCCTTGGGGATGTCGTCGGCCCAGTAGCGCACGCCCGACAGCCCGGGAACCTCCGCCCGCGAAGCGATGGCGGGATCAGAGATGCCGTTGCGCGGCAGCGCCGAGGCCGCGCAGCCGGCGAGCGCCGGCATGAGACAGGCCAGGAGCAGAGTGCGCAGACGGACGGGCTTCACGGCGGGGACCTTCGGTCGCATCGGGAGCGGCACACTGCCGGACGCGGGCGCCAGCAGCCAGCCGATAGTGTGGCAAGAATGAGGCAGAACGCCAACGCTGGATGAACGGCGACCTCAGAAAGCGTTCAAGCAGCGCCGGTTAACTCATCCTTCATCGTCCGCGCCGCAAAGGGCACTTGCCGGCGCCGGCTACACGAAACGGGGTCGAGAGGGATTATTGCGATGAAGACGCTCATTGCCGTCGTTGCGCTGTCGGCCGCACTCGGTGCTTGGGGGGGCGGACCCGAAGCGCGCACCGCTCATCAGGCAGCGTACAGTCATTCGGCGGCGATGGGCGGCCTGCCGCTTCGGAAATAAGGGGACGGAAAAAGTTGGAGACGCGCCGCTCGGCCGCCGGCACGACGACGCGCGCTTTGCGGGGCGTGGCATAGGCCCGGGTGCGCACAGGATGCGGCTGCGGCTCGGGATCAGCGGCGATGTTGAACGGGCAGGGCCCCGTCCGGATGGAATGAGCCCCGCCCCCTCTTGTGCGGTGTCAGCGTGTTCATCGCATGTGCGTCGCCCGAAACCGGCGTCCAATGGACGAGCAATTGAGGCGCCACCGCAGCGCCTGGCTCAGCCGAGCATCTCCTCGACGTACTCCCAGCTCACCAGGCTATCGACGAACGCCTCGAGATACTTGGCGCGCGCATTGCGATAGTCGATGTAATAGCTGTGCTCCCACACGTCGCAGCCAAGAATGGGCTTGGCGCCGTGCATGAGCGGATTCTCGCCGTTGGGGGTCTTCATCACCTCGAGCTTGCCGTCACGCACGGCGAGCCAGCACCACCCCGAGCCGAACTGCGTCAGGCCGGCATTGATGAAATCGGCGCGCACCTTGTCATAGCCACCGGTCTCGTCGACGAGCTTCTGAAGCTTGCCGGGCAGCTTCTTGCCGCCGCCACCGGCGCGCATCCATTTCCAGAAGTGCAGATGATTGAAATGCTGGCCGACGTTGTTCACGAGACCGGCGTTCTTGGCAGCGAACGCGCCGATGCAGATCTCCTCGATGGACTTGCCCTCGAACGGCGAGCCGGCGATGAGCTTGTTGCCATTGTCGACATAAGCGAGGTGATGCTTGTCGTGATGGAACGACAGCGTCTCCTTCGACATGTAGGGCTGCAGCGCGTCGTGGGCGTAGGGCAGATCAGGAAGCTTCAGCGTCGTCATGCGCATCTCCTCAGGTGGAAGCAGTGCCGCCGGGCTCTGGCAGCCGCGAGCCGGGACCCTGCGCTAGTTAGCGACCGCACAATCGCGAAACAAGCGCCAATCGTCGGAGCGGGATGCCGGGGGAGGCGTGTCCGATGACACAACCGGGTGGCCGGCAATGGCGTGCAGAGCGGGACGCGGCCAATCAGGCTTGGCGCCGTGGTCCAAAATTCACATTGCGACGGGACTTGCGATGCGATGCGCTGCGACGGCAAATGCCGGAATTGCGCCGACCACCAGCGCCGGGATGCACTTTGCGCCTCGACCGAGACGCAGCCGTTGTCCGGTGTTCTGCACTGCTGCGTGTGGCGGTCGGCGGCGATCTATCGCGGGACGGCACAATTCAATGGCGGCGCCAAGCAATTGACCCTGAAAGCCGCACGATGCGCGTCACTGTCTTGGGCTATCGGCGATACTCGTCGCTTCGGGCGTCTGCCACCACCCTCCGGTTGCCGTCAATTGCCACGTGCCCACGAAATCTGCGACAAAATCGCGAATCTAAGGGCTTGAAATGGCGACGCCGTCCCATATTCTTCACCAGTAAGTGAGTTATTCAGGGTTGTTTCCTACAAATATGCTGCTAGCTTCTGGCGCGAATGCATCGTCGCCGGCGGCGGGGCCGTCAATGCGGCACTCCGAGGGGTAGTGCGCAGCGCAGGGCGGGTCTGACAAGGTCCATAGGAAACCATGAGAGGAAGAGTTATGGCCGCAATCAACGTCGACAAGATGTCGCTCAAGGATATCAACGAGCTGGAGGCGAAGCTCCAGAAGGCGAAGTCGCAGGCCCGCGAGCGTGCACGCGCCGACATCAAGGCGCAGATCGACGATCTGATCGACGGATCGGGCTTTTCGATCGGCGAGCTCTACGGTGTTTCCGGCCGCGGCCGCTCGCGCGGCAAATCGGCCGCGAAGTACGCCAATCCCGACAATCGCTCGGAGACGTGGACCGGCCGTGGCCGCAAGCCGAATTGGCTCGTTGCGCGCCTCGCCAAGGGCGCCAAGCTCACCGATTTCGCGATCTGATGCGCAATTCGGTCGGGCACGCCGTCTCCGGCAGTGCTCGACCCGGACTTCGATGACGATAGTCGTTCAAGGTGCGGCGCCCGAGGGGCGCCGTTTCTCGTTCTGGCCGGCCTGAATAGTGCGGGCCGCTCCGCGATTGTATGCGCAGCCTTTTTGCGTTGAACCGGACGCCACTCGAATTTTAGGCCGTGCGCGGCTGGGATCGCTGTCAACGAATTGCATGACGCAACCTGCGATGGCGTAATTTGCCAGGGATCGCGCCAGGGTTAGTCTCCGTACCCGGAATGTTCCGCGGTGTGCGAATTGGCAGTCGCCCCTTGACAGTGCCAGGGCCCGTTCCCACCTAGCGGCCGTTCGGGGCTAGCACGGGGGAGCGCATCCTCCGTTTCCGGCCCGGCGCAAACGTTCGGGTCGATGTGCGTTGGCACATCCCGACGGGTGAGGCCGGATCGGCATTTCCGATGTCCCGAGACGGTGAGCGCGGTTTCGCAGGCGGGCTTGGCCCGGGCCGCGCCGCCGAACAGTCGATGACAAACAGAGCCAAGAGGTTGAAACGATGAAGCTCCGTCCTCTTCATGATCGCGTAGTCGTCCGCCGCGTCGAGGAAGATGCCAAGACCGCCGGCGGCATCATCATTCCGGACACCGCCAAAGAAAAGCCTATGCAAGGCGAGGTGGTTGCCGTCGGCCCCGGCGCGCGCGACGAGCGCGGCCAGGTCGTTGCGCTCGACGTCAAGCCGGGCGACCGGGTGCTGTTCGGCAAGTGGAGCGGCACCGAGGTCAAGATCGCCGGCGAGGATCTCCTGATCATGAAGGAGAGCGACATTCTCGGCGTGATCGAGGGCCGCGCCAACGTCAAGGCTGCCGCCTGACGCGCGCCTTCGCCAACAATTGCAACCAGAGAGAAGGAATCTGAGCTCATGGCCGCAAAGGACGTGAAATTCTCCCAGGACGCTCGCGAGCGCATGTTGCGCGGTGTCGATACGCTCGCCAACGCCGTCAAGGTGACGCTCGGGCCCAAGGGCCGCAACGTCGTCATCGAGAAGAGCTTCGGTGCTCCGCGCATCACCAAGGACGGCGTGACCGTCGCCAAGGAGATCGAGCTCGAGGACAAATTCGAGAACATGGGTGCGCAGATGCTGCGCGAGGTGGCCTCGAAGACTGCAGATCTTGCCGGCGACGGCACGACGACCGCGACGGTTCTGGCGCAGGCCATCGTCAAGGAAGGCGCCAAGTCGGTCGCGGCCGGCGCCAACCCGATGGACCTCAAGCGCGGCGTCGATCTCGCGGTGTCGGCCGTGGTCGAGGAGCTGAAGGCGAAATCGAAGAAGGTCACCTCGAACGACGAGATCGCCCAGGTCGGCATCATCTCCTCGAACGGCGACGTCGAGGTCGGGCGCATCATCGCCGAGGCGATGAAGAAGGTCGGCAACGAGGGCGTCATCACCGTCGAGGAGGCCAAGAGCCTCGAGACCGAGCTCGACGTGGTCGAGGGCATGCAGTTCGACCGCGGCTATCTCTCGCCCTACTTCGTGACCAACGCCGACAAGATGGTCGTCGAGCTCGAGAACCCCTAC
>CAYYGO010000074.1:0-12643 GCA_964471635.1 uncultured Hyphomicrobium sp. | reverse complement strand
CCGCGTCGACGTGTATCCGTGGGACGCCGCAGCCGCCGAGCATCATGCCGAGATACGCGCGGCCGCACGCACTAAGGGCCGCGCGGCCGGCGCCTTCGACCTCATGATCGCGGCCCATGCCCGCGCGTTGGCTGCCACGCTCGTCACCAGCGACACGGCAATCGCCAAGCTCGGGATCGAGGGACTGGCGGTCACGGAATGGGGCGGGGGCTGAGCAGGAGTTCCGTGGGGCTTCGGTGATGATCAGGCCTGTTTCGCCGCCCGCTCCTGATTGAGCTTGAACAGCCGTTCGAGAATTTCGTCGTCCGCGATCCCGTCCTTGCCCCAGTCGGTCCAGCCGTAGGCGGCGGCGACGGCGCGATCCAATTCCTTGTGCGCGAGGTCGAGCCACGCTGGCCGCTCATTGTAGAGGTTCGTGAGCGTCCGCTTCTTCAGCTCCTTCGCTGCCGCCTCGTCCTTGGGCAGAATGCGGTCGGGATAGCCGGGCACGACCTCGGGCACGCGAACCACAAGATTGGCGGGGTTCAGCCAGTTCTCGCGACTTTCGTTCAGCTTCTTAGCAGCGGCGGCAATAGCAATCGCGCGTGGATCAGCGGCGTACTGCTCGGCAGGTATGTTCGGCGTCAGCCCCTCTGGGAAGGGGAAGGTTTCGAAGCATGTTGTGGCATTATAAGTCGGATCGTTACCGACACCGTGCCAGGAGCATGTAGCAAGTGACCACACCTCATGTTGCCGTGAGGTTAGCGTCCCAAAGAAGCAGTCGTCATGCCTGACGAATGCGAAGATGCGGCTGTCTGGAACAACCCCCGCGTCCAACATTACGAATAGCCGATGCTTTGAGACGCGCGGCGTCGCGATGTATTGGGTTATCGTCGCGACGAGCCGACGTAGCGTTGGCCTGGGTTCAACGTGTCTCCACCAATACTTGCGGTAGGTCTCACGGCGGACCTTCATCCGATCCTTTTTGACGAAGTCCACGACATGCTTGAATGGACGCTCGAATAGCGCGGCGGTCTCCTCACTCAAATCAACACCAAAATCAACAATCCACTTGTCGCGATTGCGTTCGGTGATGTCGGAAGCATTTGACCACGACCTCAGCACGTCAGAGTTGGGTCGTCCATTGGGGTTGACGGGCAACTGCAACCACTCGCGCGCCACCTCGCCGGGAATGTCGAATGCGCCGCCTTTGGTGTCACCCATGAATGCGACGCCGATATTCTCTCTGAGGCGCGTCGCTCGCGTCAGATCGGCTACGGTCGAGGTCAGGTCGGCATTGATCTGGGCGACCGGCTTGCCGTCGAGCCGCAAGCCATCGTCGGCGTCATCGCCGTCGAAACAAGTAATCGACACTCGAACCGCCGCACCATCGACGATCCACGGCTCGTCACTCCACGCTTCGAAGATGCGGCCCGCTGCTGCAATGGCGGTCAGCACCTCTCGATTGGCACCGCCACGGATGGAGTTAGTCGAGACAAGACCGGCGCGCTCGGTGTGTCCTGCCTCGATCTGTTCGCGCGCCTTAGCGAACCAATAGCAGACGAGATCGGCTTCCCGAGGCACTTCGCCATCGAACGCAGCGAACATGCGCCCGACTGCGGCATCGCCAAGGCTGTCTCGTAGCAGCTTGCCACCCAAAAACGGCGGGTTCCCGATGATGGCGTCCGCCGCAGGCCACTCGTATTCCGTCCCGTCTTCGTTCAGCAGCGCATCGTGACACTTGATGGTGTCGAGTGGCTTCAGGATCGGGTTCCGTGAAGCGTCGAAGCCGTGCTCCCGCATCCACTGGATTTCACCGATCCACACCGACACCCTGGCGAGTTCGGCTGCGAACGGGTTGATCTCGATGCCGAGCATGTTTTCGGGGCCGACTTGCGTGAAGTCGCGCGCCAAGCCCAACGCCTCGCACTCGACGTTGACGCGGTGCTCGATGTCCTTCAGCGCCTTCAGCCCGAGATAGAGAAAGTTGCCCGAGCCACAGGCCGGGTCGAGGATGCGGAACGCCTTCAAGCGTTCGAGGAACTCGACCTTCTTCGCCTTGGCTCGGTTCTGCGCCTGCGTCTTGGCGCCGGCCGACTTGGCCGCCTTGCTCTTTTCGATCTCGGCGATGATTTCGGCTTTCACGCCTTCCCATTCCCGCGTCAGCGGCTCGACGATGACCGGGTTGACGATCATCATGATCTTCTCGGGATCGGTGTAGTGCGCGCCAAGCTGACTACGCTTCGACGGGTCCAAGCCGCGCTCGAACAGCGTGCCCATGATCGAGGGGTCGATGTTCGACCAGTCCTGATCGGCAGCCTTGATCGCCACCTTGATGTCTGCGGCTTGCAGCGGCAGTGTTTCGTCGTCCTCGAACAGACCGCCATTGAACCACTCGATCGGGTCGAAGCCGACTTTGCCGCCCTGCTTCGCCATGGCGCGGAACAGATCGCGCGCGTTACTCTCGAAGCCTGCCGGATCGGCGAGGCTCGCTGACAGCATCTTCTTGAACATCTTGTTCGGGAGGAGGTCCACGTCCTCGGCAAACATGCAAAACACGAGGCGATTGACGAAGTGGGCAACCTTGTCGGGCGGGTGGCCGCGTTCGCGCAGGTTCTGCGCCAGCGTCACGAACTCGCGCGCCACATCGGCGGTCAGGTCGGCTCGCTTGCGGCCGGGCTTGAATGCCTCGACCTCTGTCTCCGAGAATGCCTTCTTCAAGAGCCCGCGACGACGACCGTCGATCAGATCGTCGAAGGTGAAGACGTGCGCTTCCTGAACCATGTTGGTCCAGGCGGTGTGGACCTCGATCTTCTCCATGTCGGAGACGATGAGCAGCGGCGGGTTCTCGAGCGCGCCCTGGTAGAGCTTCAACTGCTTCAGGGCCTCGCGCAGATCCTTGCCGCGATCCTTGTATTCCCAGCCGAAGCAGCCGCGTTTCCACACGTCCGCCCAGCCCGAGCCGCCGCCTGCTTTGGCCACGCCCTTCTCGAAGGTGTAGTGCGTCTGGGCATCCGCGCCGCCCGGCGTCTCGACGTCGAGCACGCGGCAGAGGTCGACGAAGTGCAGTTGCGCGCCCTGCCGTTCGTTGAGCGTGCTCGCCCGCCACTTGTCGACGAATGCCTGCGGCGTCATCGGTCCCCCGGCCCCCCGTTTATCCGCCCGCACCCTACGGCAAGGGAAGATGGCTTGGGAAGTGTTGGCGCAATTGCCCGAAACTCGCCGCAACTTCTTACGTTTCTCGACATGCGAATCAGTTGGACTGCGACTCAGTGCGCCACGGCCGCGAGCGTTGCTCGTCACTCCGGTCGGCACCGACGGTGGGCTCGGCGGGGCTCCGGTGCCGTGTGGAGTATTGCCGATGTCCCGAGGCGCTGTTCATCCCGATCCGCGAATTGCCTTCTGGACGCACCCGGAGCTGTGGCCAGACGATACACCGACGCACGCGTTTCTTGCCCGTGTTCTTCAGCACATCGGATTGCTGAAATTCGGTGACGAGTGGACTGGGCAGGAACCGGCTACGGTCCTCGACGGTCCGCTACCGGTGCGGTTATCGACGGCAGTCAATCATGCGGAACTCGCACGGGGTTGCCACATCCTTTATGAGCACGACGACGCCTATCGGAAGCGATGCCCCCCATTTTCATTCGAGTTTGGGCAACTGCCGCTTCCGAGCGAGCAAGAGTGGGCGCGGGTGGTCGAGATCGACACGGAATTGCGTCGGAAGGCTGAAGTGGCCTTTCGGCGGTATTCTGAGGTATGTGCCGATTTGGCGACAGACTTCGCCTCCGGAATCATCGGCACTGCGACGCGAGATTTCGATGGCGGCTTCATTTTTGATGAGCCGAAGGAACTCTGGTACACCGAATTCAAACTCGGTCGGTTCTACACCTGCCAAGTGGATGTCTCGAAGCCGTTCTGCCCGGAGGCTATTACAGGCGGTCGATACATTTTCGTCGATCGGCTGTCGCTCGATGCGGCTCTGCAATCGCCAGACCAATCACAACCAGAGTCCCCCGCGAGTGAGGGGACTCCCTATTTCTCGTCTTACATCCGCTGCATGGCCAGCGTCTCCGTGGCGATGAAGTTGACCCCCAACGACAAGCGTAAGAAGTCCGAGCTGATGGATGAAATACCCAAGCACTGGAAGGGGCCTGGCGTTCTTTCGGCGGTGGACATTGACAAGATGGCGACGTTTCTTCGGGAGCCCGAGTACAAAAAGGGGCGTGGCCGGTCTCGGAAGGATGGTAGCCCGTAGCCCATTGCCCACTCGCTCGAAGCCCTTCGGCCTTTGCCGTATTCGTAGCATCGCAGCATCATGCCACCACCAGCCGGGTGCTTCCCGGCGCTATCGTGGATGGCAACGACATGCAGGCACAATCACAGACTGACAAGCGCATGATGCAGACGGTGGAAGCCGCGGCCTATTGCGGTTCCAGCGCCTCGACGTTCGAGAAGCTTCGGCTCACGGGCGGTGGCCCGCGCTATGTGAAGCTCGGCCGGCGCGTGGTCTATGATCCCGCCGACCTCGATAGCTGGCTTGCCGCGCATCGCCGGACATCGACATCACAGCAGGCGCCTGCACCCTCCGATCACCACTCGCGTTGAACGGTGGGCTGGTCATGAAGTCCAAGCTGGCAATTGCGGCGAGAACAAAGCGGCACGGGCGCGGCGTCGATCAGACGGGCAGAAGCAAGAAGCGGGAGCCCTTTGTCATGCTCCCGATCTGGATGCTCAACACGGCGGCATGGCGGTCGCTCGGCGCGGTTGCGCAAGCCCTCTATGTGGCGCTTCGGAAGCGATACAATGGCAGCAACAATGGAAAAATCGGGCTGTCGGTACGTGAGGCAGCGTCAGAGTTGCATGTTGCCAAGGATACCGCGAGCAAGGCATTTCGCACTCTCGAAGACCGAGGCTTCATCCGCGCCGCTCAACGGGGTGACTTCAACTGGAAACGGAGGCATTCGACAACTTGGGTGCTGACTGACCAGAATTGCGGCGACGAGTTGCCGACGAAGGAATTCGCGCGCTGGGTACCAGTTGAGAAAAAAGTCGGTCTCAAACGAGAGACGGGGTGTCCCAATCCAGGGACAATAAAGGTCGCGGATGGCGGAACAAAAGATGTCTCGGTCCCGGATAAAGGACCGACGACACTGAATTGAGGGGCGCGACGGTCCTAAATCGCGGCACGCATGTAAGATACCAGGGCGGTTGCGGCTGGGAACAGGCGGGCGAGTGTGGCGATGGCACGCGCGGGTTGGCTGCGGGAGCGGCGGCAGGTGCAAGGGGGGGTGGACATGACCACGAAGAAGGGCAAGGCCATCGCGCCGGCTCCGAAGCTCACGCCGCCATCTTCGGCCGAGGCGGCGAGCATCGCGGCGGCAAAGCAGCGCAATTCAGCGCGCTCTCCTCGGACTTCAATCACAATCGCCAAGCAGAAGCCCGGCGAGACGCCCGACTTCAGCGCACCCCATGACGATCGCGCGGGCTTCTTGGAACGGCTGCAAGACGCCTTCGGCACGCGCGGCATGGCGTTTGTCAGCACCGAACTGAACCATCTCGTTCAGGCGTCGAGTTTGGGTGACGGGACCACGGACGGAACGCGCCTCAATGCCCTTCTAGCCGTCGTCGACGGATGCCGGCCGGCCAACGAGGTCGAGACCATGCTCGCCAGTCAGATCGCGGTCACGCATCAGTTGGCGATGGACCTCATGCGGCGCATGCGCAGGGCCGAGCACTTGCCGCAGTTCGAGGGCAATGGCCGCATGGCAGTCAAGATGCTCAACGCCTTCACTGCGCAAGTCGAACTTCTCAACCGGATCAAGCGCGGGCCGGCGCAAACGGTTCGCGTCGAGCATGTTCACGTCCAAGCGGGCGCACAAGCCATCGTCGGCAACGTCGCGCCGGCTGCGCTGGGGGGAGGGGAGAAAGAGAATGTCGGAAGCCAACCCCATGCAAAGGGGCAGATCACAGCCGCAGGCGCTCCGTTCGTGCCGCAAGTGCGGGGCGAAGACGCGCGCCGGGAACCCGTGCCGGTCGCCTGCGGTGACGGCCAAGGCGCGCTGCCGGATGCACGGCGGCGCGAAGGGTAGCGGTGCGCCAGCGGGCAAGATCAACGGCGCGTGGCGGCACGGCGGTGAGACGCGGGAAGCTAAGGCGCGTGCGCGCGAGCTTCGCGCGTGGCTGACGATGGTCCGCGCAACAGAACGAGCGCACGGGAGCGACTGAACGCGGAAGCGCAACGCATCGCCGTGCTTCCCATGTGCTTCCCAGCAAGCGAGAGTCGACGGAGTGTCGCGCTGATGGTGCCGAAACTAGCTGATTTTGCTTGATTAAATGGTGGGCGGTGCAGGGATTGAACCTGCGACCCCACGCGTGTGAAGCGTGTGCTCTACCGCTGAGCTAACCGCCCGACCAGGAAGGATGCGACATAGGCGAGCGCGGGCTCGACTGTCAAGCCGGCCCGCCGCGACTGTCGCAACCCGCTGCCTCGCCGTGAGTTCGCCCGGCTCAGCTCGTCCGCTTGATCAGGAAGCGGTACACACCACCCGCCTCGCTGCTCTCGACCAGCGTGTGGCCCGTCGCCTTGCAGAAAGCGGCAAAATCCGCAACGGCCCCGGGATCGGTCGCAAGCACTTCGAGCGTCCCGCCGCGCGGCACGTCCTGCATCGCCTTTTTGGCCTTCAGAATGGGCAGCGGGCAGGCGAGACCCTTGGTGTCGAGCAGCTTGTCGGCCATCGGGCCTCTCCTCGCTATGCACGGGCGGCATTGGCCGCTCCGGAACTCGCTCACCCTCTAGGCGATCTTGGCGCCGGGCTCAACCGGAAGCGCGGATCGGAGGGGCTTGCGCCGACGGTGACGCGGATGCAACCATCTGGCCCGGATGCCGATTCCGTGCCACTCAAGGGCGTGGATGGCGGCGCCGGATCGACATCAGAATCGACGCCGGATCCACGCAGGGCCGTACCGCGCGGCGTGATGCTGCTTGGTACGACCGCCGTGGCAAGGTCGGGGACTGAACCCGCAGCCGGCGCCGCCGTATTGGGGGAGAGTGAGCATGGACGCCAACGGCGCGCCGCGGCGGTCGTTTCTGTTTTCGTTCGGCCTCGACAAGCTCGGGCTCCTGGCGTTGCGCGCGCCGCTCGTCTCGGCGGCCGTCATCGCCGTTCTGACCGTGCTCGCCGTGATCGGCGTGTCGCGGCTGGCGGTGGACGACAGCCTGTCGGAGCTGTTCCGCACCAACACCAAGGAGTTCCGCCAGTACGAGGAGATCGACCGCCGCTTCCCGTCGAGCGAGTACGACGTGCTGGTCGTGGTCGAAGGGCGCGAGTTGCTGAGCCGCCCTCAGCTCGAAGCGTTCGGCAGGACCGCCGTCGAGTTGCAGCTCGCCGACGGTGTCAACGGCATCGTTTCCATGCTTTCGGCGCGCGACAAGCCGGATGCGTCGGGATATGCGCCGCCGCTGGTGCCCGACGATATCCCCCAGGGTGCAGCCTTCGACGATGTGGTGAAGCGGCTGCGCGAGAACGATGTCGTCAAAGGCAAGTTCCTGTCGGACGACGGCCAGCTGGCGCTGATCGTGATCTCGCTCGACCGCAAGGTGGTCGAGGAGCGGACGGCGCGGACCGTGATCGGCGGCATCGACACCGCCGTGAAAGAGGGGCTCGCCGCCTCCGGCCTCACCTACAAGCTCACCGGCGCGCCGGTCATGCAGCTCGAGATCCGCAACGCCGTCGAGCGCGACCGGCTGGTCTACAACGGCTTGGGTTTCCTGGTCGGCATGGTGGTCGCCTATATCTTCTTCCGCCGCATCTCGCTGACGCTCATCGCCGTGCTGGGTCCCACCATCGCCATCCTGTGGACGCTCGGCGTGATCGGCGGTCTCGACTACCGGCTCAACCTCTTCATCAACGTCATCACGCCGCTGATCCTCGTGTCGGGTTTCTCGGATTCGATGCACCTCGTGTTCGCCATCCGTCGCGACATCCTGGCCGGCGTCGATCGCATCCAAGCGGCGCGCAATGCGGTTCTCGACGTCGCTCCGGCCTGCCTGCTCACCGCGATGAACGCCGCGCTGGCACTGGTCTCGTTCAGCTTTGCCGAGAGCGCACTCATCCGCACCTTCGGCCAGGCGGCGCTGCTCGCGGTCGGCATCTCCTACATCGCCGTGGCCGTCGTGGTGCCGACGCTCGCGGTGCTGCTGATCCGGCCGGAATCGAAGCCCGAGATGGCGCGCGGTGGCGACGACACCGGCGGCGTCGGCGTCCTGCAGCGCACGACCGACGCCATCATCGGGCACGTCATCACGGCGCCGCTGCGCTACACGCTGCTCGGCGTTTTGATGGTGGCGCTGACCGGCCTCGCCTACGGGCAGCTTACTCCCCACTACCGCCTGGCCGACCAGGTGCCCGACCGTGAGCAGGCGCTCGCTGCGACCGGACGCCTCGACCAGAAGCTCACCGGCGCCAACCCGGTCCACGTCATGATCAGCTGGAGCGGCGGCCAATCGCTCTACGATCCCGGCACCCTCGAGGTGATCGCGAAGGCACATTCGATCCTCGAGACGCAGGCCGGGCTCGGCAACGTCTGGTCGCTCGACAGCCTGAGGCGATGGCTCGCGGCGGCAGGCGACACGCGGATCGAGACCGTCAAGGGCTACGTTGCGGTGCTGCCCGAGCACCTGACGCGCCGCTTCATCGCCAAGGAGGAGACCTCCGTGCTGGTGACGGCGCGGCTGCCGGACGTCGATGCCTCCGAGATCTTGCCCGTGGTCGAGAAGCTCGACCGCGCACTCGATCCGGTACGCGCCGAGCACAAGGGGTACGAGATCGCGGTAACGGGCCTTCCGGCAATCGCGGCCCGCAACTCGGCCAAGCTCATCGGCGAGCTCAACTGGGGTCTCGTCGGCGACATGTTCGTGATTTTCATCTTCCTCGGCATAGCGCTGCGTTCGCTGTTGACGGGCGTGACGAGCATTCTGCCGTCGATGTTCCCGATCTTTGCCACCGGCGCGCTGCTGTGGCTCACGGGGGAGGGCCTGCAGTTCGCCTCCATCATCGCCATCACGGTCGCGTTCTCGCTGGCGATCGATTCGACCATTCACTTCCTCAACCGCTTCCGCATCGAGGAGGACCGCCTCGGCGGGCGGCCCGGCACCGAGGCGGCGGCCCTCCTCGCAACCGCCCATCACATCGGCCCGGCCGTGGTGCTGACCACAATCGTGCTGGCGCTCGGTCTCGGCGTGACGATGTTGTCGCATCTGCCGTCTTTGAGGCTGTTCGGGCGACTGACGGCGGTGTGCCTGTTCGCCTCTTTGATCGGCCAGCTCGTCATCCTGCCGGCGTCGATCGCTCTGTTCCGGCGCTATGTTCCGCGTCGCGACTGACGCACGGAGGCCGATAAGGCGTGCCGGCTGGGGATAGGCCGCCGGATCCGCTCGCCTCGGCTGAGGTTGCATGCTCCACTGCGGTCGGAAACGGATTCGGCAGACAGCCCAGGGGGAGCGGCATGGTCGCGCTGCGAAGACAGGCGCCGCGAGGCGCAACCGCTGCTGCCGCCGCCAACGCCGAGGCGCCGTTCCTGGGCGTTGCCACGTCTGCCAAAGGCTTCGTCTGGCGGGAGCGGCTGGCGCGCGGCGGGGATGCGATAGCCACCGCCATCGCCCAACAGCACGACCTGCCCGAGCTTCTCGGGCGCATGCTCGCAGCGCGCGGCATTGCGCTCGACGCCGTGCCGACGTTTCTCGACCCGACGATCAAGGCGCTGATGCCCGATCCGTCGGTGCTGCACGACATGCAGAAGGCGGCATCACGCCTCGCCGACGCGATCGAGCGGCGGGAGAAGGTGGCCATCTTCGGAGACTACGACGTCGATGGGGCGTGCTCGTCGGCGCTGATGCAGCGCTTCCTCGCCCATCACGGTTCACCGTCGCGCATCTACATTCCCGATCGCATGTTCGAGGGCTATGGGCCGAACCCCGACGCGATCCGTCTCCTTGCGAGCGAGGGCGCACGGCTCATCGTCACCGTCGACTGCGGCACGACGAGCTTCGAGCCGCTGGCGGTAGCGCGCGGCGCCGGAGCCGACGTGGTCGTCCTCGACCATCACCAGGCCGAAGAGCGGCTTCCTGACGTCGCCGCGGTCGTCAACCCCAACCGCCAGGACGACGTGTCGGGCCTCGGCCACCTCTGCGCGGCGGGTGTGGTGTTCCTCACCCTCGTCGCCACTCAACGCGAGCTGCGGCGGCGGGGCGCGTACGGTGCGGGCCTCGCCGAGCCGGCGCTGCTCGACAGCCTCGACCTCGTGGCCCTCGCCACCGTCGCCGACGTGGTGCCGCTCGTCGGCCTCAACCGCGCCTACGTCACCAAGGGCCTGCAAGTGATGCGGGCCCGCCGCAACACCGGCTTGCGCGCGCTGTCCGACGCCGCCGGTCTCGACCAGGCGCCGACCCCCTATCACCTCGGCTTCATCCTCGGCCCGCGCATCAACGCGGGCGGCCGGATCGGCGATGCGGCATTGGGTGCCCGCCTGCTGTCGACCGACGACGAGACCGACGCGGCGCGCATCGCGGTCCTGCTCGACAAGCTCAACAAGGAGCGCAAAGCCATCGAGACGCGCATGCTCGAGGAGGCGATGGCCGAGGCCGACCGCCGCGTCGACGAAGACCCAGACCTGCCCGTGGTGGTGGCGGGCTCGGAGACCTGGCACAAGGGCGTCGTCGGCCTCGTCGCGAGCCGGCTCACCGAGCGCTTCGGTCGGCCGAGCTGCGTCATCTCGTGGGAGCAGGGCGAGACCGGCACCGGATCGCTGCGCTCGGTCGCCGGCGTCGACATCGGTAGCGCCGTGCGCGCGGCCACCGCCGCTGGCATTCTGATCAAGGGCGGCGGTCACGCGATGGCGGCCGGGCTCACCGTGAAGCGCGCGCGGGTGGGCGAGCTCGAGCGTTTCCTCGTCGACGCCCTCAAGGATGCGGCTGGCGCAGCCCGCCAGACCGCAGCGCTCGATATCGACGGCGCGCTGACCCCGGGCGCGCTCGGCGACGACCTCATGGCGCTGATCGAGCGCGCGGGCCCGTTCGGCCAGGGCAACCCACAGCCGCGCTTCGCCTTTCCGGCCCATCGCATCAAGTTCGCCAAGCTCGCCGGCGAGGCGCACGTGCGCTGCGTCGTCGAGGCCGGCGACGGCTCCAGGCTCGACGCGATCGCGTTCCGCGCCGCCGGCCAGCCGCTCGGCGATCTGCTGATGGGATCGGGCGGAATGCCGCTTCACCTCGCCGGGCAGGTGCGGCGCGACACCTGGGGGGGACGCGACCGCATCGAGCTCTCGATCGACGACGCGGCCGACCCCCGCCTGCAGCCTCCGGCCTGAGTCCTGCCTGAGCCGGGCATGAGCGCCGCGCGCCGTACCGGTCATCTCGAAGCATCCCTGAACGTCGAATTGCAGGCGCCACACGTTTCCCGTTAGCTGGCATACTGGCAAGCTCGATCCCGCCGCAGCAGGCGGGCATAACAAAAGGGGAGGCAAAAGACATGCTCGGGGGTCAAATCGTCGAGTGCCCGCAGAGCCTGCTCCGCGCGGCGCGCGGTGGCAGGCCGGTCAGGACGGCCGTCGTCAACGCCGTGAACCGCGTCGTGCTCGAAAGCGCGCGCGACGCGACCGAGGCCGGCGTCATCGAGCCTGTGCTGGTCGGCAATCTCGACCAGATCCGCTTCGAGGCCGACGCCATCGACTGGGACATCGGGGTGTTCCAGGTGATCGAGGCCGAAGGCGAGGAAGCGGCGGCGATGGCATCCGCGTTCGCGGCCGGTCGCGGCACGGTCGACGCGCTGATGAAGGGACATCTGCACACGGACGTGTTCATGAAGGCCGTCCTCAACAAGGAGGCGGGGTTGCGCACGGGCAAGCCGCTCTGCCACATCGCCCACCTCACGGTGCCGGGACGGGCGGGCTCGGTGATCCTGTCCGACGGCGCGCTCAACCCCGCACCCGACGTGGAGGCGCGCAAGTCCATCATCCAGAACACCGTGGCGCTGGCGCATGCGCTCGGCAACGCACGGCCCAAGGTGGCGCTGCTCTCGGCAACCGAGGTCGTCTCGCCCAAAGTGCCGTCGACGGGCGAGGCGGTCGAGCTGACCGCCTGGGCCAAGGGCGCGGTGCAGGACGCGGACGTCGACGGGCCGCTCGCCTTCGATCTGGCCGTATCGCCCGAGGCCGTGCGCATCAAGGGCATCACCTCGCCTGTGGCGGGCGCGGCCGACATCCTCATCGTGCCGGAAATCGTCTCGGGCAATGCGCTGATGAAGATGATGACGCAGTTCATGGGCGCCTGCCTCGGCGGCGTCGTGGTCGGAGCCAAGGTGCCTATTCTGCTGACGAGTCGCGCCGACCCTGCGGCTGCCCGCCTCGCCTCCGCAGCGCTGGTCGCGGCGCTACGCAACCACGAGATGGCCAAGGGCCGCTCGGCGGCAGCCTGAGGCGCGGCGTGGCGCACCCACCGCTGCAGGCCTCGTGCGAAAACCGGTCCGCGGCATCATCGTCAACCGGGGACACTTGCACGCCCCCGGCAACGCTCGCTATAGACGACGGCGAGGCTCCCTTCGTCTATCGGTTAGGACGCGAGATTTTCAATCTTGAAAGACGGGTTCGACTCCCGTAGGGAGCGCCA
>CAYYGO010000073.1:0-12823 GCA_964471635.1 uncultured Hyphomicrobium sp. | reverse complement strand
CAAGGTTGGAAACATCCGTTGGAACGGTCGCTTGCGGGCGGGAAATGCGGTGGTGCTTCATTTGCGCACGTGCGCTGCCGCTTAACCGCATTGCGTGGTGATGTCGGCCGCGCGGGCGTTTCGGATGTAATTCAATGGTCGCATTGGCTGTCTACGGAGCCAGGCCGATGCGGCCGGTAGGCCGGAGCAGAACCGAAGCGACGTGCGGAGTCGGGGTGTGGCGTGGCGACAAGTCTTGAAGGCGCATCGGGGGAAGACGTTCTTTCGGCGCCGCGTTGGGTGATCGGCGGCTTCGGCGTGGTCGTGTTGGCGACCTTGCTCGAGCCTTCGTTTGTGGTGGCGGCCTCTGTGCTCGCCGGCATGGGCTACCATCTCGCGATCTACCGTGACGTGGGCTCGGTCGAGATCTACGCGGGTGTCGGACTGCTGACGGGCACGCTCTACCTGCTGCCGTTCCTGTTCCGCGAGGAGTATCGCGTGCAGGACTTCCTTGACGGCCGGCGAAGCCCCGCGCGTGTCTTCATGTGCTGGAACTACGCCTTCATCTGCCTCGCGGCGATAGGCTTCCTCACCAAGACCACCGACATCTTCTCTCGCGGCTGGTTGGTGCTGTTCTACGCGCTCGGCCTCGTCACCGTGTTCGCGTTCGAGGCCATCGTGTGCCACGCGCTGAACCGTGCGCTGCGCATGGGTCGCCTCGCACGGCGGCGGGTTCTGCTGGTCGGCGGCGCCGACGAGGTGCGCCGCATGAGCGCCGACATTGCCGAGCGGCACACGGATGTGCGCGTCGCAGCGATGGCGGTGCTGCCGGACGCGCTGCGGACGGATCGCCTGCGCGATCGCGGTGTGGACGCTGCTGCCGCCAACACACAGGGTCTCGACGCCGTTCTCCAGCGCGCGGTGGCGGAGGCGCGTGCGTTGCGTGTCGACGACGTGATCATTCTCACCGACTGGTCGCGCTCTGAGCTTATCGGCCGGATCGTCGACGCCTTCACCGCACTGCCGCTGGCGGTCCATCTCGGTGCGGCGCCGCTCATCGGCCGCTTCAGCGACGCTCGCATCGCACGCATCGGCGGTGCCAGTGCACTGTCCTTGACCGAGCCACCGCTCAGCCCCGCCCAGCTCGCACTGAAGCGCGCTTTCGACATCGCGGTCGCCAGCCTGGCTCTGGTTCTGCTGGCGCCGCTGTTCGCGCTGATTGCCCTGCTCATCAAGCGCGACAGTGCCGGTCCGGTGTTCTTCCTGCAGCGCCGCCGCGGCTACAACCTCCAGGAGTTCCGCATCTGGAAGTTCCGCACCATGACGACGCTGGACGATGGCGAGACGGTGGTGCAAGCGCGGCCGGGCGATGCGCGCGTGACGCGGGTCGGGCGCTTCCTGAGGCGCTACAATTTCGACGAGCTGCCACAGCTCATCAATGTGCTCGTCGGCGAGATGTCGATCGTAGGGCCGCGCCCGCATGCGGTCGCCCACGACAAGCTGTTCGAGCAACGCATTGCCGCCTATCCGCGCCGGCTCAACGTGAAGCCGGGGATCACGGGTTGGGCCCAGATCAACGGCTTTCGCGGTCTCACCGATACAGACGACGCCATGCAGGCACGCGTCGAGCACGACCTGTTCTACATCGACAACTGGTCGATCGCGCTCGATCTCTACATCATGCTGATGACCGTCGTCTCTGCGCGCGCCTTCCGCAACGCACACTGAGGGTCAGTCGGTCGACGTCGATCGTCTCCGCGCATGATGGCGGCTTTGCAGCCGCGCCCCTCGCCGTGGGTCAGCGCCGCCCCTATTCGCGGAACGTGCGAGCGAGGGCATCCATCAGCGGCTTGACGAAGTAGCTCAGTATGCTGCGCTCCGAGGTCTCGATCAGCACCTCTGCCGGCATGCCCGGTTTCAGGCTGTGACCGTCGCCGATTTTGGCGATCTCGCTCGCCGCGATCTCTACTGTGGCCGTGAAGTAGCTGCGGCCGTCGCGGCCGACGATCTCGGCGGGCGAGATGCGGGCCAGCGTGCCTTCGAGGCGCGGCGTCGTGTGGCTGTTGAAGGCCGGGAAGCGAACGCCGGCGCGAAGCCCGACACGCACCTTGTCGATATCGCCGGGCGGGAGTTGCGCCTCGACGACGAGCGTCTCGTCCTCCGGAATGATCTGCATCAGCGGGCTCGCCGGCGTAATCACGCCGCCCTCCGTATGCACGGCCATGGCATGAACGCGGCCCGCGCTCGGCGCGCGGATCTCGATCCGTGCCAGCTTGTCGGCGAGGGCGGCAAGGCTCTCTTCGGCCTCCGCCAGCGACGCCTCCACCTTGCGCTGCTCGTCGGCAATGGTTTCGGCAAAGGCCTTGGACGCTTGTTGGAGGCGCAGGTCGGCTTCGGCGCGCTGAGCGGCCAATTTCGCCTTGTCGGCGCCGATCCGGCCGATTTCGCCGTCCAGGCGGGCCTGCTCGCGCTGGAGTGGGCCGATCCGCTGCTGGTTGACGTACCCCCTCTCGAACAGCGGCAGGACGCTAGCCAGCTCGCGACCGTTGATCTCGCGCTCCTTCATGCGTGCGGCGAGCTGATGCTCGAATCCGGCGAGATCGCCGTCGAGCTGGGTCAGGCGCTCGGCCAGCACTGCGCGCTCGCCGTTGCGTGCCGCAAGGCGCGCGCCGAACAACTGGCGCTGCGACGCGATGACCTTGGCGAGCGCGGCGTCGTCGGCACCGGTCACCTCGGGCGGTTGGAACGTGTCGCGGCCGTCGCGCTCGGCCTCGATCCGGGCGCGCTGGACGAGAAGCTCCGCCGCCCTGCCGAGCGCAATCGCGTGATTGGCGCGGACGGCGGTCGCGTCGAGCGTCAGCAGGATGTCGCCCTTCCCCACCCGGTCGCCGTTACGGACCAGGATCCTCGACACGATGCCGCCGTCGAGGTGCTGCACGGTCTTGTAGTTGCTCTCGACCGTGACGCTGCCCGCGGCAACCACCGCGCCATGGATGCTGACCAGCGCCGACCAGAGGATGAGCCCGCCGACCAGGTAGACGCAGACGTTATAGCCGAAGCGGATCCAGGGATCGGCCGATTGCCAACCGGCGGATGCAGGCGGGGCGGTGCGGGCGATGCCGGTCATGGTGCAGTGTCCTCGGACTTTCGCGACGCAGTGCCGGCGCGCACTGTCTGGCTGTGCCGCGTGACGTGCGGCTGATTGGGGCCTGCATTGTGGGAGTGGGTTGCCGCGGAGGCGGTCGGGTGGCCGCCCTGGCGCACGTCGACATCGGCTGCCAACTGGACCGCGCGGTCTGCGAGCCGGCCCGCATCGGGCGGCAGGCCCAGCCCGTCACCGGACCGGCGCGATGGTGGTGCGCCGGCCGCCTGGAACAGCTTCATGACATCGGCCGTCGGTCCGAAGGCCCGCTGCACGCCGCCGTCGATATAGAGCAGGTCATCGGCCTTGCTGATCGCCTGAACGCGGTGGGCGACGAGGACGATCGCCTGGCCACGCTTGCGCATGCCGTCGACGGCCGCCGACAGCGCCTCGTCACCGGCGCGGTCGAGATTCGCGTTGGGCTCGTCGAGCACCACCAGCGCCGGATTGCCGAACAGCGCGCGGGCAAGCGCGATGCGCTGGCGCTGGCCGCCCGAGAGGTAGGTGCCGAATGCGCCGAGCTCGGTTTCGTAGCCGTTGGGCAGCGCCATGATGAGCTCGTGCGCGTGAGCCTGCCTCGCCGCCTCGACGACCGCCGCGTCGGTCGCGCCGGCACGGAAGCGGGCGATGTTCTCGCGCACCGTGCCCGCGAACAACTCCACGTTTTGCGGCAGATAGCCGATGTGCTGGCCGAGGTCCTCGGGGTGCCATTGATCGAGACGCGCGCCGTCGAGCCGGATCTGTCCCGCGGCGGGCGGCCACAAGCCGACGAGCGCCCGCGCCAGCGTCGACTTTCCCGACGCGGAAGGCCCGATGACCGCAAGCATGCGGCCGGGCTCGAGCGTGAAGTTGACGCCGGCCAGAATGAGATTGCGCGTCTCGGGGGCGGCGACGCGGAGGGAGGCGACCTCGAGCCGGCCGCGCGGCGCGGGCAGCGCGGTGCGGGGGCGCTGGGGCGGCTCGGCAGCCAATAGCCGGTCGAGCTTGTGGAAGCTGTCGAAAGCCTTGAGGAAGCCGCGCCAGTGGCCAATCGCCTGCTCCACGGGCGCCAGCGCGCGGCCGAAGATGATGGTGCCGGCGACGATGCTGCCGGGCGAAATCTCGCTCTTCAAGGCAAGCCAGGCGCCCAGCCCCAGCATCAGCGACTGGCCGATAAGGCGCAACGTCTTCGACAGGGACGACAGCGAGCCGAGCCGGTCGGCGGCGACGATCTGCCAGGCGAGCGCTTCCCGGTTGGCCTTCTGCCAGCGGGCGCGGTAGGCACCGATCATGCCCATGGCGGTGATCGCCTCGGCATTGCGCTGGCCGGTCTCGGCAAGCTCGATGCCGGCCGCCGCGGCGCGGCCAGCTTCCGTTAGCGGCGCGCGGCTCTGCGCCTCACTGATCCAGGCGATCGCCAACAGCATGACGGCGCCGGCCAGTGCGGCGAGGCCCAGCATCCAATGCAGCAGGAAGATGACCGCAAGGTAGACCGGGGTCCACGGCGCGTCGAACAGGGTGATGGGTCCGGGGCTGGCGAGGAACTGGCGCAGGTTGTCGAGTTCGCGGAGCGCCGGAACGCTGGAGCCTTGCGCGGCGACACTGCGGCGCAGAGAGGCCTCGAAGATGCGATCGCCGACGCGCTGATCGACCTCGACGCCGACGCGCACCACGACGCGCGTGCGGGCGAGCTCGAGCAGGCCGATGACAACGTAGAGGGCCGCCGTCATGACCGACAGTGCCACCAGCGTCGGCACCGAGCCCGAGGTCATGACACGATCGTAGACCTGCAGCATGAACAGCGGCCCGGCGAGCATCAGCACGTTGATGACGAGACTGAACACGCCGGTGGCGACGAAGGCGCCGCGGCTGGCCTCGAGCGCGGTGCGGATCTCGCTCTGTCCGAGTCGCGGCGGAGCGTCGGGCGAGGTCGCCGCGATGGGATCGGGTGCGGTTACGGGCGGCGGCGCGCCGTCGCTGCGGCTGCCGAGGAAGCTCGCCAGCCGGCCAAGCGTCGCCTGTGGCAAATGGCGGAGGCGGTCGCCGGCCGTCGCGGCGGTGATGGGGCTTGCAGCGGGCGCCGCTGGTGTCGCCTCCAGGGTCGGGCGGGCCGGCTTTGCCGCGGCCGGCTTCGGTGTCTCCGGCGGCTGGGCGGCTGTGTTCTTTGGGCTGTCGCGACGGGCGGGGCTGCGACCGGGCAGGGCGGTGTCTCGCGGCGGCTGTTCGGGCGGCGTACGCTCGGCAGGCGCGGCAGCGACCTCGCGTCCTCCGGTCAGCGGTCTGACGACGATGCCGGGGCCGGGATTGGCCAAAAGCTCGGCGAGCCGGGGGTTCACCGGCGCGTCGGATGGCGGCTTCGTGTCGGTGGGTCTGCGAAGCGTCACGCTCTGGCCCGCTGTTGGTGGTGGCCGGTCCGAGAACGGGCCGGGGCTTGGCGGATGGCGCTCCATCCGACCGCTGAATTTGAGACCAATACGGTGAGGATTGGATTAATCGTTCCCGCTCAATTGCATGCACGTTATGCTGTGATGCAGGATGAGTTCCGGGTTAATCATCTGTTAGGTACTGGCGGCTAGTCTGCCGGGCAGGAACATCCGGACGGCTGCGATCCTGGCACAGGGCTCGGCGCGGCAGTGACCGGTAGGCATCTCGGAGCAAGCTCAGTCATGCGTTTGAAATCGATCCTCGCCCTGGTCGCCGCCATCATGGCGCTCGGGCTCGCAGCACCGAAGCCGGCCGAGGCAGGCGGCCTTCACCACGCCAGTGCGCCTTCTGGCTGGGGCAGGCTGCAGACGATCCGCCATTGGGTCTATGCGCCGCGCTATCGCCACGTCTACCACACGCACGTCGCGACTGATCCCTACGCCTACCGCTACGAGCCGCGCGGCTACTACCCCTATTACAACTCGGTCTATTGGCGGCCGGCTCACGAAATGAGGAAGCGCCGCCCGCACTTCGCGCTGCCGCCGTACTACAAGGCATGGGGCTATCCCAAGAAGCACTACAAGCACCGCGAGTGGCATGCGAAGCACCACGGGCGTCACCGCGTGGGTCATTGGTGATCGCCGCCCGACAGCCCGCGCGACACCGCGCGGGCACTGAGCGTGCCGCCAGTGCCCATTCGCGTCCTGCCCCCTGACACGCAGCCGGGCCGCGTTGGCGCCCCGGAGTCTCCCTGGTTTCCCGGGGTAGCTGGCGTCGCCTGCTGTGCCCTGTCTTCACGCTATGGTCTTAGCCCGGGCGCAAATCGGCTCTGTTCATGCCACATTCATGTGGCCTGCAGTGCTATAGAGACTAGGCGCAATCCTTAGGCTCTGTGCCCGGCGGCTTCCGCCCGGTCCGTCGAGCCTCCACCCTTCGCTAACGGCTGCGTGCGCGGCCCTTCGGTCACGGAGAGAACCATGCTCAAGAAGTCACTTTACTCGGTCATGGCCGCGGTGATGGCGGTCGGCCTCCTCGCGTCGTCGTACCAGCCCGCCGAGGCCCGCCGCGGCCGCAACGTCGCGCTGGGTGTCGGTGCTGCAATCATCGGTCTCGGTGTGCTCGGCGCCTATGCCAATGCGCGCGAGCGCGGCTACCACCGCAGCCACTGCTACAAGGGGCCGGAGGAGTGCGGCTGGCGCAACCGCCGCTGTTTCGAGAACCGCTACGGCGACGTCGTGTGCCGCGGCGGTCACTACACCTGCTGGCGTCCGACCTACTGCGACTGAGTGTCCGCCGCCGGCCGGGATCACCCGCTACGGGCGATCCGACGTCGCGGCGGCAGAGGGCTCCGACTATGCTGGGGTGGCGCGGGACGACTGCGCCGCCCCTAGCGCTTTCTGACCCGGCTGCATTCGATGCCGCGCGGCCCCGCAGCACGCACCACGTCAGGAGAACCAGATCATGCCCGTTCGCGTCCCGCCCGTTCAGCGTGCCGCATCCGGTCGCTCGCCGCTGCTACGATTTCTCGCACTCAATCTCGGGATCGGCGTGGGCATCGGCGTGGCGCTGGCCGCCGCCGCGATCCTCTCGGACTTCGGCGGACTGAAGTCGCTCATTTCTGGCACCGAAGCGCCTCTTGTCGCCGTTGCCATGCTCTATGTGATGTTTGCGCTGACGTTCGGCAGCCTGGCCATGGGCGTCGCTGTGATGACACTGCCGTATGGCCCGAACGGCCCGGTGGAACCGCCGATCCCCTCGGCCGGCGGCAAGGACCGGCCCGCGTCCGGCGCGGAGTGACGGCCGGGTCAGCGACGGCGGCGGCGCATCGCAGCCAGATGCAGCGCAACGGCAGCGGCATTGGAGACGTTGAGGCTGGCGATCGGGCCTGGCGCAGCGATGCGGCAGACCGCATCGCAGGTCTCCCGTGTCAGTTGGCGCAGACCCTTGCCCTCGGCGCCGAGCACGATGGCGATAGGACCGTTCAGAGCCTCGTCCTCGACGAGCGTCTCGCCCGTACCGTCGAGCCCGACGATGCGCACGCCTTGCGTTTTGAGTTCTCCCATCGCGCGCGCGAGGTTCTGCACCATGGCGATCGGCACCAGTTCGAGCGCGCCGGATGCCGACTTTGCCAGCGTCCCGTTGAGCGGCGGGCTGTGCCGCCTCGTCATGACGATGCCGGCCGCGCCGAACACCGCAGCCGATCTGATGACAGCTCCCGCGTTGTGCGGATCGGTCACCTGATCGAGGATCACGATCGGCCCGCCCGTCGCGGCCGCTTCCGCGAGCGACTGGAGGTCGGGCTCGGGCAGGGGCTCCGCTTCGAGCAGCAGACCCTGATGCACCGTATCGGCACCAAGCGTACGGTCGAGGTCGCGCGGTGTGACGTCCTCGGGCACGAGGCCGCGTGCCGCGATGAGCGCGGCGAGGCGGCGCTGGGCGTTTTCCGTGGCGCAGAAGCGCGTGACCCGGCGGGCGGGGTTGGCCAAAGCCGCCTCGACGGCATGGTAACCGTAGAGGCGGACGATGCCGTCGTCCTCGGGAGAGGCTTCTGGCATCGGCGGTCGCGACCCGCCGACGCGGCGGCCGCCGCCAGTCCCGCGCCCTGGGCTGCGCTCGCGCTGGCCAGGTCGGGTCGGGCGCTTGCCAGCGGTCTTCCAGGGCGTATCGGACATGGGCGGCACGGTCTCGGCTCAGGGGCAGGGCAGGCGCCCGGCCGGCAGGGATGGCGGTCAGAGCACCCGGCCCGGGGCCTCAAGACCTACACGCACGCGACGCGCTTTTCCAATTGACATATCGTGCCGCCGCCGGGATAAGACCAGCCTGCCCTGACGCCTCGTGCGCGGGGCGCTTTCGTTTGGCACCACGTCCTCGCGGCGGGCCAGCGGAGCGGGGAAGGGTGCCCGAGTGGCTAAAGGGGACGGACTGTAAATCCGTTGGCTTCGCCTACGCTGGTTCGAATCCAGCCCCTTCCACCATCGCTCCCGCCCCTAAAAAGGTCCCGATGCTCCTCCCTCGACTTCCGTAGCACGGACATCTGAGCCAGTTGCTCTCGTTTCTGGCATCCCCTACCAGAGTCGATGTAGCGGCACGGTGGCAGCGCTCGCGTGGCACGGGTCAACCATGTGCCGGTAGGCTGCGTCGATGACGTGCCGTTGGGGATCGGGGGACGAAATGGCGAGAGCGACAGTTGCGGCCTGGCGCCGCGATCCATGGCTAACGTCGGGCGACGCCCGGCGAGACGAGGCACAGGGGGAAGCCTGCCGGCGGATGGGTCTGGCGCCGAGCCGTCCGTCCGGTGCGGCACGCTTGATCGGCCTCGCGGGTGTGGCCTCGATGGCGCTCGGGCTCTCCGGTCTGCCGGCGCTCGCCGCTGCTACCGCAGCGGGCGTCGAGCCGATCCTGGTGCTCGGCATTCCGGTCGACTTCGTGCTGTTTGCACTGACATTGCTCGGCGTGGCGCTGTTCCACCACCACACGCTCTATGTCGCGCTGACCGGGCTCGCGGCGATCGCGCTCTACAAAGTGGTCTTCACGGGATTCAAATTCGGCACCGGCCTGTCCGGTCTCGCGGGTCACATGGCGCACGAGTGGGTTCTGCTCGCCAATCTGTTCCTCCTCCTGATGGGCTTTGCGCTGCTCTCCCGCCATTTCGAGAAGAGCAACGTGCCGGAGGTCATGCCGGCGATTCTCCCCGACGACTGGAAGGGCGGCTTCGCGCTGCTCGCGATCGTGTTTGTGATGTCGGCCTTTCTCGACAATATCGCGGCGGCACTCATCGGCGGCACGATGGCCAAGCACGTCTTCCGCGGCAAGGTGCATATCGGCTATCTGGCCGGCATCGTCGCTGCATCGAACGCGGGCGGCTCGGGCAGCGTGGTCGGCGACACGACGACGACGATGATGTGGATCGACGGCGTCAGCCCGCTGCTCGTCCTCGATGCCTATGTGGCGGCGGTGACGGCGCTGTTCGTGTTCGGCATTCCCGCCGCGCTGCAGCAGCAGCGGTACTCGCCGATCGTCAAGGACATGCCCGCCGGCATTCGCGTCGAGTGGACACGGGTGTCGATCGTGTTCGCCATTCTTGTCACCGCGATTGTTGCGAACGTGACGGCGAATCTGCGCTTTCCCGCGCTGCTCGATGCGCTGCCCGTGCTCGGCCTCGCGGTGTGGGCGGCGATTCTGGTGACCGGGCTCGTGCGCCGGCCCGACTGGGAGATCATGCCTGAGACGTTCTGGGGCACGCTGTTCCTGCTCGCGCTCGTGACGTGCGCCTCGATGATGCCAGTGGAGAAGCTGCCGCCTGCGTCATGGTCGAGCGCTTTCACGCTCGGGTTCGTCTCGTCGGTGTTCGACAATATCCCGCTCACCGCGCTGGCCTTGAAGCAAGGCGGCTACGACTGGGGTGTGCTCGCATTCGCCGTCGGCTTCGGTGGCTCGATGACTTGGTTCGGGTCGTCCGCGGGCGTGGCGCTGGCGAACATGTATCCCGAGGCGCGCTCGGTCACCGCCTGGGTCCGGAACGGGTGGCACGTGGCGCTTGCCTACGTTGTCGGCTTTTTCGTGCTGCTCGCCGTGCTCGGCTGGCACCCCGATGCCCGTCACAAGACGGCGGCTGCCGCCCCTGATGCGACCATCGGCACGGCGGCGGCGCCTGGAAGCGGCTGACCGGCGGTGTCCGCGTCGATCGGCTGTTCCCGGGCAGCGCTCGTGTTGCGTCACCGACGCTTGGTTCCCGAGTGCTGCCGGGTGATCTGCCAAGCGTCAGTGACCAAGCAACACTAGAATCATGGAGTTGCTCGTGTTCCTCGTGTCTGAGACATTTGCTCGGAACCTAGCCGGAATGGAAAGCAAATGTCTGAGACGGAACGAGTGTGGTGCGCGCCCACTTGCATGCCCGGCCGGCCGCAGGCCGAGTGTCGACCATAAGGAGGTCTGACGAGGGTCGCATTGACAGGTGCGGCGGCGACCGGTTTGCTGTCCTCATGAGGGGTGCGTTTGCCGGACCCCGTCCGATGTCGGGGCCTTGAACCCCTTCGATTGGAGGTCAAATGCCGATCAACGTCGAGAAGGGGCCGCCAGCCCTGGGTCGCGGCTGTGCGGGGCGGCCATGCTGATCTGCTCCTGCGCCGTGATCTCCGATCACGAGATCGAGCTCGCTCTGCTCGACATCATGATCGGTCCCGACCCGCCGCTGCCGACGCCCGGCGTGGTCTGGCGCTACCTCGAGCGCCGCATGGACTGTTGCGGCTGTGCGCCGCTCGCGGTCGAGACGATCTACGCAAAGCTCGAAATGCTCGTAAGCAAGGGCCTGCTGGAGCCCGACACCTGCGCCAGCATGCGGCGCCGTCTGCTGCGTGGCGGGGCGGGTCGCATGCTTGGCGCGCGCACAGCAGAAGAGCGCTCCTGCGGCCGTCAGGGCGGGCGCTGCGCATGCCGCGCGGAGATCCAGCAGACCAGCGGCTTGCCGCTCGACGGCGAGGGTGGCACGGTTCCCGATGTCGACAGCAAATAGTGACCGGAGGCATGCGACGTGAAGGGCGACAAAGACGTCATCAAAATGCTCAACGAGGCGCTGAAGCTCGAGCTTGGCGCGGTCAACCAGTACTGGTTGCACTATCGGTTGCTGGACGACTGGGGCTTCACAAAGCTGGCCAAGAAGGAGCGCGCGGAATCGATCGAAGAGATGCAGCACGCTGACAAGATCATCGCGCGCATCATCTTCCTCGAGGGCCACCCGAATCTTCAGCACATCGCGCCGCTGATGATCGGGCAGAGCGTCAAGGAGGTGCTCGAGTGCGACCTCAAAGGCGAATACATCGCCAAGGATGCCTACACGAAAGGCCGCGCACTCTGCCGTGAGAAGGAAGACTACGTCTCGATGGAGCTGTTCGAGGAACTGCTCGAGGACGAGGAGGGGCACATCGACTTCCTCGAGACGCAACTCGACCTCCTGAAGAAGATCGGCGTCGAGAACTACGGTATGCTCAACGCGAGCCCGGCCGACGAAGCGAGCGGGAGCTGACCAGAAGCACAGTTGTCGGCGCAGGGATGGCGGGCGAAGTGGCCGCGCTAACCCCGCGCCGAGATTTTGCCCCCTCGCATTCGCACCGGGCCCGGGCGGGGCGCGTCGTTCGCGATTGTCGGGGGCTGCTCACGGGCCCGTCAAACCATCACGCCATCACGCCAACACGCCATCAAGGCATCGTGCGCGGTGCGGTAGCACACTGACCAAGCGGTCCGCGCCGCATGGTCAGCCGGTGCCGGCTCCCTCCCCCGTCACGCCACCGGTCGTGGGCGGCTCTGTTCTGATATCCGCGCGAACGGGTTCTGCATTGGTGCATCACCTCAGACCTGTTTTCACGAAAATGCCAATCCGCAGTGCAAAACGGCCGAGCCGCGCCGTGCGGCATGGCGAAAGCCGCCGCGCGGGCCATCCATCCGCCCCGTCCCATCGGTTTTCCTGCGCTCATAGGTCGGTTGATGTTGTGTCCGGGCGCGGCACTGAATAGCCTGTTCCGCGTCGAGGACGGGTGCCGCAGCGCGCCAGCAAGCGAGGACATCATGGCCGGTCTGGACGACATCGCCGAGCGGAAGGAGTGGAACGACGCGATCAACTCGGTGATCGCGTTCGAGGGGACGGGGGCGGCCGACGACATCCTGGCCGAGGTCGTGGCGACGGCGCGGCGCTCGGGGGCGCATCTGCCGTTCGCGGCCAACACGGCCTACATCAACACCATCTCGCCCGACCGCCAGCCGGCCTACCCGGGTGACCGCGAGCTCGAGAACAAGTTCCGCGCCGCGGTGCGCTGGAACGCGGCGATGGTGGTGCTGAAGGCCAACAAGGAATCGAGCGAGCTGGGCGGCCACATCGCCTCGTTCCAGTCTGCGGCGACGCTCTACGCGACGGGCTTCACCCACTTCTGGCATGCGCCCCACGAGGGCCACGGCGGCGATCTGGTGTTCGTGCAGGGGCACTCTGCGCCGGGCATCTACGCGCGGGCTTATCTGGAAGGTCGTCTCTCGGAGGAGCAGATCCTGAACTTCCGCCAGGAGGTGGACGGCAAGGGTGTCTCGTCCTATCCGCACCCTTGGCTGATGCCGGATTTCTGGCAGTTCCCGACCGTCTCCATGGGCCTCGGCCCGCTGATGGCGATCTACCAGGCGCGCTTCTTGAAGTACCTCGCCGGGCGCGGGCTCGCGGACACGGCGAACCGCCACGTCTGGGTCTTCTGCGGCGACGGCGAGATGGACGAGCCGGAGAGCCTCGGCGCGATCGGGCTCGCAGGGCGCGAGCGTCTC
>CAYYGO010000072.1:10526-13130 GCA_964471635.1 uncultured Hyphomicrobium sp. | reverse complement strand
ACATCATCTTCGACCCCAACATCTTCGCGGTCGCGACCGGCATCGAGGAGCACAACGGTTACGGGCTGGCCTTCATCGAGGCGGCACGGGAGATCAAGCGGCGCCATCCGCTGGTGCACATCTCGGGCGGCGTCTCCAACCTGTCGTTCGCCTTCCGCGGCAACGAGCCGGTGCGCGAGGCGATGCACTCGGTGTTCCTCTATCACGCCATCCAGGCGGGCATGGACATGGGCATCGTCAATGCCGGCCAGCTCGCACTCTACGACGACATCCCGGCCGAGCTTCGCGACTTGTGCGAGGACGTGGTGCTGAACCGCCGGCCCGACGCCACCGACCGCCTGCTCGATGCGGCCCCCCGCTTCAAGGGCGACGGCGCCAAGAAGGTCGAGAAGGATCTCAAATGGCGGGACGGGCCGGTCGAGGACCGCATCACGCACGCGCTGGTCCACGGCATCACCGACTTCATCGAGGCCGACACGGAGGAAGCGCGACAGAAGCTGCCGAAGCCGCTCGCCGTGATCGAGGGCCCGCTGATGGCCGGCATGAACGTCGTCGGCGACCTGTTCGGCGCCGGCAAGATGTTCCTGCCGCAGGTGGTCAAGTCCGCCCGCGTCATGAAGCAGGCGGTGGGCTATCTGCAACCCTTCCTCGAGGCGGAGAAGAAGGCCTCGGGGCTGGAGTCGAAGCCGGCTGCCGGCAAGGTGCTGATGGCCACCGTCAAAGGCGATGTGCACGACATCGGCAAGAACATCGTCGGCGTCGTGCTCCAGTGCAACAACTACGAGGTGATCGACCTCGGCGTGATGGTACCGGCGGCGCGCATCCTGGAGACCGCGCGCAAGGAGAAGGTCGATATCATCGGGCTGTCCGGCCTCATCACACCCTCGCTCGACGAGATGTGCTTCGTCGCCGCCGAAATGGAGCGCGAGGGCTTCACGTGTCCGCTGCTGATCGGCGGCGCGACGACGAGCCGGGTGCATACCGCGGTCAAGATCGCGCCGAACTATGTTCGCGGCCAGGCGCTCTACGTGCTCGACGCGAGCCGCGCGGTGGGCGTGGTCTCGAACCTGTTGTCGCCGACTGAGCGCGCGGGCTACGTCGAAGGCATCCGCAACGAGTACGTCCGCGTGCGCGAGCAGCATCTGGCCAACGAGGCCAAGAAGACGCGCATCACGCTCGCTGCCGCCCGCGCCAACCCATTCCGCATCGACTGGGCGGGCTACAAGCCGCCGAAGCCGTCGTTCTTCGGGCCGCGCGCCTACACGAGCTACGACCTCGCGGTGCTGGTGCCCTACATCGACTGGACGCCCTTCTTCCAGACCTGGGAGCTCGCCGGCCGCTATCCCGCGATTCTCGACGACAATAAGGTCGGCGCGGAGGCTCGGAAGCTGTTCGCCGACGCGCAGGCTATGCTGAAGCGCATCGTCGCCGAGAAGTGGTTCACGGCGAATGGCGTCGTCGGCTTCTGGCCTGCGAACAGCGTCGGCGACGACATCGAGATCTACACCGGCAATCCGCGCCACACCCGGCTCGCGACGCTGCACACGCTCCGCCAGCAGATTGCGCGCGACCCCAAGCGCGACCGCGCCCACACCGCGCTCGCCGATTTCGTGGCGCCGAAGTCGAGCGGCATCGAGGACTACGTCGGCGGGTTCGCGGTGACGACGGGGCTCGGCGAGGAGCAGGCGATCGAGCGTCATATCCCGGCACACGACGACTACAGCCGCATCATCGCCAAGGCGCTGGCCGACCGGCTGGCGGAGGCGTTCGCGGAAGCGATGCACGCCAAGGTGCGCCGCGAGCTGTGGGGGTATGCCAGGGACGAGCGGCTCGGGACCGACGACCTCATCCTCGAGCGCTACCGCGGCATCCGCCCGGCGCCGGGCTACCCCGCGCAGCCAGATCACACCGAGAAGGCGACGATCTGGACGCTCATGGACGTCGAGGGCGCGACCGGCATCAAGCTCACCGAGAGCTTTGCGATGTGGCCCGGCGCGTCGGTGTCGGGGCTCTATTTCGCGCACCCCGACAGCCACTATTTCGGCGTCGGCAAGGTGGAGCGCGACCAGGTCGAGGACTACGCGGCGCGGAAGGGCTGGACGGTGGCGGAAGCCGAGCGCTGGCTGGCGCCCGTGCTGAACTACGATCCGGTCGCTGCCCGCGCCGAGGTGGCGTGACGATCTCTCCCTCTCCCGTCGCTGCGACGCATGGCACCGCGATGACGCAAGTGGAGTGAGCGGGGGGAGGGGGTCTCACATCTTGCAGCCGGCTGCGCGCATCCAGCCTTCGACGAGCGCCGCGTTGGGCGAGCCCATGGCGCGGAAGAGATCGCGCGCTTTGGTCCAATGCGCACAGGCGGCGGCGGTGTTGCCCCGCTGGTGCTCGAGGCTGCCAAGGTTGCCGTAGTCGCTGGCCATGCCCTCCTTGCGGCCCAGCGCCTCGTCGAGCGCGAGGGCCTTTTTGTGCATCTCCTCGGCGCGGTCGAGTTCGCCGCGAGTGAAGTAGACGTTGCCGAGGTCGCCGTAGGCGCGGGCGATGCCCTCCTTGCGGCCCAGCGCCTCGTTGAGCGCGAGGGCCTTCTTGTGCATCTCCTCGGCGCGGTCG
>CAYYGO010000072.1:0-10426 GCA_964471635.1 uncultured Hyphomicrobium sp. | reverse complement strand
GAGCGCGAGGGCCTTTTTGTGCATCTCCTCGGCGCGGTCGAGTTCGCCGCGGGTGAAGTAGACGTTGCCGAGGTTGGCGTAGGCGCGGGCGATGCCCTCGGGCCAATCGACGAGCTCTGAGAGCCGCAGCGCTTCCCGGTAGAGCGCCTCGGCGTCATCGAGGTTGCCCTTCTTCCACGGCACCCACCCGAGCCGCAGGCACGCCACGGCCTCCACCCGCTTGTCGCCCCGCTCAAGCCCGACGCGCATGAGCTGCTGGAATGCCTTGTCCGCACCGTCCAGCTCGCCCTTGCGGAACAGAAGCTCGCCGACCTTCTGCCAGCCGTCGGCATCGTCCGGATCGAGCGCCGCGGCCTTCTCGTAAGCGGCGAGCGCGGCCTCCGTGTCGTGCAGAAAGGCGAGCGCGCCGATGTGGCGCCAGTACTCGGCGCTGCGCTTCAAGTCCGCCTGCCCCGCGTCGACCTTCGGCCGTCCCGCCGCTTCGAGCCGCTCGGCGCGGGCGCGCAGCTTCTGCTCCAGCTCCCGGGGGTCGAGCCCCTCGGGGTTTCGGGCCAGTTCCAAGGGGTCGATGTCCTTGTCCTCGGCCAGCTGCTCGACCGCCGCGGCGATCGCCGGCCGCTGCTCCTCGATCGACACCGACGCGGCGCCCGGCTGGCGCGCGAGGTCGTCGCGCAAGAGAGCGATGAGATCGCCCGTGATGATGGCGGTCTGCAGATGCTCGACGATCTCCGAGGCCAACAGGTCCGGCGAGTCGAACCCCTTTTGCGAGACGATGCGCTCGCCACCCGCCATCACCCGCTTGCGAAAGCCCTCCTGGCGGGCGAACTCCGCGTCGGCCTCGCGGCCCTTGGGCGGGAAGTCGTCGGGGGCCACCCAGATGTAGCGCCGCACGCCCGCCTCGCGCGCCCAGTCGTGCTCCATCTCGGTGATCGAGCGCTTCGCGTTGTCGCCGTCCGGCTCCCAGCCCCGGCGCACGCCGACCAGCCCGACGAACATGTCGCTCGACGTGACCTTCGCCCGGCAGAACTCGACCGCGCCCGCGTTCTGCGCGCCGAAATCCTCCTGCCGGATGCAGTGGAACAGCCCCGTCTTGACGAGGCGGGCGTGGATCGCCGTGCGGTGCGCGTCGAGGTCGAGCGCCGTCGACGACAGAAACAGGTCCAAAACGCGCCGCGCCATGTGTGCCCCCCGCTTGTGCCCCCCGTCCAACACACGGGATGATACCCGTGCTCCGATGGCGGATCTACGACGCCGGACAGGCGCGCCCCGCCATCGCCGTCGCGCATGACCGCGGTCGGCGGCGTGTGCTAGACAACCGCGGGGTTCGCTGGCACCCGTCGGTGCCGGCGCTACGGGGAGGCAATCGGATGATCGGCTATCTGGCGCTGGTCGTGCTGCAGGCCATCGCGGCCTGGAATGGCGCGCCGCACGTCTTGAAGTACATCCCGGTTTCGGGCGATCCGCGCCTGTTCGTCCATGCGGCCGTGTTCGCGGCGCTGGTGTGGGTCGTCGGGCTCGTCGGATCGTTCGCGCTGAAGGACGTGCGGATGCCGTCGACCGGCACGCTGGCCTCGGCGATGGTGTTCGCGCTCATCGCGGCCGGCATCCTGCTCGTGCCGCAGATCATGAGCGCGATCCCGATCAAGTTCGACCGGATGTTCCTGCCGCTCGCCGGCGCCATCCTCGGCTATCTCGCGCGCCGCGGCTAGAGCCTGATGAATTGAGATGGAAGCCGCGTCGCTTCCATCGAAGTCGAACGTGCTCTCGCGGCGCGGCAGCGGCCACGAGGATGCGACCGCGGGGCGGTCTCGGGGCTATCGGGAAACGAGAAAGGCGCGGGGGGGAGCCGCGCCTTTCTCTTCCATGTCGGATCCGGGGGGATCTACCGGCGTCAGAGCCTTGGGCGGGGGGAGCCACGGGCTGGTTGACGCGTCGTATTCGAGGGATCTGTTGCCAAGCGATACGGATGAAGCCGATCCCAATTTGCGGCGGTGCCGGCTGTCCGCGCTGGGACAGCCTCTGGCTCAAATCATGCCCAGAACGACCGCTGCGATGAAGCCGAATGACAGAAGCGCGGCTAGCACGTTAATCCGCATTCCGAGTTCCATCGTTGCCTCTCCGTTTTTCGACCGGCCTAGACCGGCTGGTTCAGCATCGGCCTCCCTCGTCAGACGCCGACGACGGGAACATAGGTGCGACGAATGTCGAATGCCAAGTGAAAAAGTTGCTGCATTGCAACGCTCATTTTCCAAGTTCTTGGCGCTCGGCCGCCACAACCTCCCGCTCACGGAACGGCGGTACACGGCTGCTGTGGCGCCGAATGGGCCATTGTTTCATTCCATTGCAGTCGCTTGGTGTGGTGGGCTCAAAATGTACGTGATCCAACCGCTGCGAGCATAACGCAGCGCCGAACCGCGACCCCTTCTGCAATGCGCCGCGAGATGATTTAGTTCGCGCAGCCAGTCCGCGGGTCGGCGGCGGCGATTCCGGGCGCCGTCTTGCCCGCCCAACGCAGTCAGAACGGAGCACGACGGTCCTATGGAGCGGTTCAAAGCATTGCTCGTGACGAAGACGGAGGCCGGACAGCAGGTCGCGTGGTCGGAGCTTGGCGAGGCCGACCTCATGGCTGGCGACGTGACGGTGCGGATCTCGCACACCACCCTCAACTACAAGGACGGGCTGGCGCTCACCGGCAAGGCGCCGATCGTGCGCAAGTTCCCTCTGATCCCAGGCATCGACTTCGCAGGCACCGTGACCGCCTCGAGCCACGCCGAATTCGCGCCCGGCGACGGCGTGATCCTCAACGGCTGGGGCGTCGGCGAGACTCATCACGGCGGCATGAGCCAGATGGCACGCGTGAACGGCGACTGGCTCGTGAAGCGACCGGCCAATCTCTCCGCGGCGCAGGCGATGGCGATCGGCACTGCTGGCTATACGGCTATGCTCTGCGTGCTGGCACTCGAGGCCCATGGCGTGACGCCAGCGAGCGGGCCCGTGCTCGTTACGGGCGCCGCCGGCGGCGTCGGCAGCATCGCCGTCTCCGTGCTCGGCAAGCGCGGCTATCACGTCATCGCCTCGACCGGTCGAAAGTCGGAGGAGAGCGATTTCCTGACCGGGCTCGGCGCGCGCGAGATCATTGACCGGGCCGAGTTGTCCGGACCGGCGCGTCCGCTCGGGAAGGAGCGCTGGGCAGGCGCGATCGACGTCGCGGGCAGTCACACGCTGGCGAACGTCTTGTCGATGACCCGCTATGGCGGCTGCGTCGCGTCCACCGGGCTCGCGCAGGGCATGGATCTGCCGGGTAGCGTCGCACCCTTCATTCTGCGCGGGGTGACGCTCGCTGGCGTCGACAGCGTCATGTGTCCGAAACCCAGGCGGCTTGCGGCCTGGTCACGCCTCGCGACCGATCTCGATCCCGGTACGCTGGCGGCGCTGACCGTGACGCGTCCATGGACCGATGCCGTCGCACTCGCGCCCGAGCTCCTGGCGGGAAAGGTGCGCGGCCGCGTGGTGCTCGAGGTGGCGTAGCGCTCAGGCGAGCCGCTTGCGCATCAGGATCTCGGTGCGGCCGTCGGCGACGAGCCCGTCGAGGCGGGCTGCCTCCGCGAAGCCGGCCCTGGCATAGAAGCGTTGTGCCGCCCCGTTGAAGTCGGAGACCGCCACCCAGAGGTTGCGGGCCCCCGAACGGCGTGCCTCGCTCTCCAGCCAGGCGAGCACCGCCGCGCCTATACCGAGGCCCTGGAAAGGGGGCGCCACGCCGAGGAACTGCAGGTAGGGGCCGCGCAGCCAATTGAGCCTGAGCCCCGCCGCGCCGATGATGCGGCCGTCGAGGGTGACGGCGAAGCGCGGTGCGCCGGGCTCGACGGTGGCCAGATAGGCCGCCAGTGCCGCCGCCGGATAGGGATAGACGGACCACGGCTCCATGGCCGCGAACTCTGCGCCGAGCGCGCCGGCGACGTCCACTGGAAAAGGCAGAAGTGCAAGGTGCCCGCCGTCGTCCGCTGGTGCGAGGTCATGCCCGGCGTTTGCAAACGGGGGGAGGGCTCCGGAGGTCATGAGGCTCCGCGCGCCGCAGCTCTTGCCGACACCGGACGAGCGGTTGCCGGCTCCGCCAGCGCCGCCGAGCGCAGCCCGAAGCGCAGCGGCTCGAGGCGCCGCGTCATGGCTTGGCCGCGGGCTTTATCGGGGATGTCGCCGTCGACCAGGGGCGGGGCACGGCACTGTTGGTGAGGCCGAGCGGATGGTCGTAGCGGTCCGTGTCGCCGGGTCGGCTGTCATAGCAGCGATCGACCACCACCGGCCGGCCGGCGGCGATGAGTTCGCCCACCGTGACGAACTCGAAGCCCGCGGCCAACAGCCGTGGGATCGCCATCGGCAGCGCCACCGCGGTATTGTACCCGCGGCCGTTGGCGTGGGCGATGATGATCGAGCCGGGCCGCGCGTTGCGCACCATGGTGTCGGCGATCTCCTTGGCGGATTGGCTGGGCGAGGGATCGCCGGTCGAAAGGTCCCATTGGATCGCCAGCAGCCCGGCGTCGTTCACCGCCGCCAGAGCCGCCGCGTTGCACGCGCCGAAAGGAAAGCGGAAGAGACCCATGCGCGCCGGCACGCGCGCCAGCGCGGCGTCGGGCAGGCACTGGCGCGCGGCGAGCCGCTCTCGCGTTGCCTCGTAGGCCCGCTGCGGCCAGACGATCTCACGCTGGCGCTCGCCGTCCTGCAACAGGCGCAGGTTCTTGTGCGACCAGCTGTGGTTGGCGATCTCGAACAGCGGATCTGCGAGCAGCTGCTCGGCGCGCGCACCGTGGCTGCGCATCCACTTGCCGCCGGCGAAGAGCGTCGCCTTGATCCCGGACTGTCTCAGATAGTCGACAATGGCGCCGTCATAGCCCGCGATCTCGCCGTTCTGCTCGCAAAGGTCGAGCGTCAAGGCGATGAGCTTGCGGCCCGGGGGGACATCGACCCGGCGGATCGCGCCACGAAGATGGGCGGGCACCGGAGCGAACGCGGCCAGCGGACGCTCCGGCTCGGCACGGTCGAAGGTGCGTATGCCCTTGACGGGCGCCTTCTCGCCGGCGCGCTGGGCCAGATCCCCGGACGCAAAGCAGCGGCTGTCGGGCGCTGCGTGTGCCACTCCTCCGCCAACCTGGTCGGAAAGCGGTAGTGCCGCGAGCACGGCAGCGGCTGCGAGCAGCGAGCGGGTCCGGAGCGGTGACGGTCTTGGCATCCGCGTCATTGTCCTTTGAATACCGGGCGGCGCTTATCTAGGAATGCGCGCTGGCCTTCCTGATAGTCCGCGCTCGCGAAGCAGCGTGCCGCAAGGGCGTCGAGCGGGTCCATATCCGTCGCGCCACCGTGCTCGGCCAGCGCGTTGATCGCCTGCTTTGCAGCGTTCACGGTCAACGGGGCGTTGGCGGCGATTTCCGCTGTCAGCGCGTCGACCGCAGCTTGCAACTCGGCCGCCGGCACGATGCGGTTGACGAGGCCCATCCGTTCCGCGTCGGCGGCGCTGAACCTGCGCCCGGTGAACAGCAGCTCCTTGACGCGCGCCGGCGACAGGATCGCCAGCAGCGGCTTCAGCCAGCGCGGATTATAGCCGATGCCGAGCTTGGCAGCCGGGATCGCGTACTGCGAGCGCTCGTCGGCGAGGCGGAGATCGCAGCATGCCGCGATCGCAAGACCACCGCCCAGGCAGTGACCGTGGATCATCGCGACCAGCGGCGTCGCGCAGGCCGACAGCGCGGCGAACGTCGCCTGGTTGGAGGCGTTGTAGGCGTCGGCCGCCGGTCCGCTGCGCAGCGTCTCGAACTCGCTGATGTCGGCGCCGGCCGAGAAGGCGCGCTCGCCGTCGCCGCGCACGCAGATCACCCGCACCGTCTCGTCGTGGTCGAGCTCTGCAATGAGCTCGGGCATACGAAGCCACATGGCAGCGGTCATGGCGTTCATGCGCTCGCCGTTGGCGATGGTCAGGGTCGCGACGCCGCCGTTTCGTGCGACGCGAAGCTCGGGGGCGGCGAAGGCGGCAGGCGCGGCGGCGGTCACTTGTGCAATCCTCGTGCGTGACGTCTGTGACTTGCGGTTTTGGGTTCGGAGTACGGCGGAGGCGCCGTCCCGAGCGTGCGACTGCGAAGGCGTCGGTCGGCGCGGCTCGCAAGGGTTCCGCCACCGAGCCTTGAGACGCCGCAGTCGATGTCGCTCCGCATCCCCAAAGCCTCCCTACACTTTAGTGGAGTCGCGAGGGCAGGTATGCGAAAGCTATCATTGCAGAGCAGCATAGACGACCGGCCCGAATGGCGCGATGCCGATGAGCGGGGTATTCTTGCTCGGCAACAGGGGGCTGGGCCGTGCCTTGCCCGGCGAAATCGTTACTCTTGAGTACCAATCGACGCGTGCGCGGCCAGCTGCCGCAGTGGAGGCGATCATGGCAACCACCAACCTGATGGCGAGCCGCAATGCGGTGCAGTCCCTCGATCCGGTCTGGGGCAAGGTGCGCGAGGAGGCCGAGGAGGCGATGGCCAAGGAGCCGGCACTCGGCGGCTTCGTGTTCGCGACGATCCTCAGCCACGACCGGCTCGAAGACAGCGTCATCCATCGGCTGTCCCAGAGGCTCAGCCACCAGGATGTCGATGCCGGGCTCATCGCCCGCACGTTCAGCGGCGTAATCGAGGCGAAGACAGAGGTGGCCGCCTGCATCCGCGCCGATCTGATGGCCGTGTTCGATCGCGATCCCGCCTGCCTTCGCATCATAGAGCCACTGCTGTACTTCAAGGGCTTTCATGCGTTGACCACGCATCGTTTCGCTCACGAGCTGTGGCTCGACGGGCGCCGCGACTTCGCGCTCTACCTGCAGAGCCAGTCGTCGCGCATCTTCGGCGTCGACATCCATCCCGCGGCTCGCTTCGGCCGCGGCATCATGCTCGACCATGCGACAGGGCTGGTGGTCGGGGAAACGGCGGTCGTGGGCGACAACTGCTCGTTCCTTCATGCCGTGACGCTCGGCGGCAGTGGCAAGCAGACCGGCGACCGGCATCCGAAGATCGGCGACAACGTTCTGATCGGTGCCGGTGCCAAAGTGCTCGGCAACATCAGCGTGGGGCGTTGCTCGCGCGTTGCCGCCGGCAGCGTCGTGCTGCAGGACGTTCCCGTCAACTCGACGGTGGCTGGCGTTCCGGCTAGAGTCGTCGGGCCGGCCGGGTGCCCCGAGCCGGCGCGCAACATGGACCAGGGGATCGGTCCAGAGGATTGCGGCTGCAACGAGCGCCATCCCCGCGAGTAGCCGGTCCTGACACCGGGCCCGTACGCTTGACGGCCCGGTGCCGCTAGGGCAGGTGCGTAGGCCGCTGATGCAGCGGCCAGTCAACCCGCGCACGCCCCAAAGCCCGCGCACGCACAGACAGGGAGAGTTCGAGTGACCAAGGAAGAGATCGCGCGGGTAGAGGCTTATTTGCGCAAGACGTTCGGCAACACAAAGCTCGAGATCCGCGCGCGGGCCAAGAAGGACGACTCGGCCGAGGTCTACCTCGGAGAGGATTTCATCGCGGTATTGTTCCGCGAGGAGGAGGACGGCGAGGTCTCCTATCAGTTCCAGATGGCGATCCTCGAGCTGGATCTTGAAAGCGCCTGATGCGCCGGTTGATACCCGCCCGGTTCTGATCTGACGGACGTCTTGCGATGGCACTCTACAGTCTCGACGGCACGGGGGTCCGCACGCCTGCAAGCGGACGCTTCTGGGTTGCGCCCAACGCCGTCGTCCTCGGCAACGTCGACATCGGCGAGGATGCCAGCGTCTGGTTCGGCGCCGTCGTACGGGGCGATAACGAGCCGATCGAGATCGGCCCGCGTGTCAACGTGCAGGACGGCTCGGTGCTCCATACAGATCCGGGGTTCCCGATGTCCCTCGGCGCCGACTGCACCATTGGCCACATGGTGATGCTGCACGGTTGCCGTGTTGGACGCGGCAGCCTTGTCGGGATCGGCTCGATCGTTCTGAACGGCGCCGATATCGGCGAGGAGTGCCTGATCGGGGCCAACACGCTCATCAGCGAGGGCAAGGCGATCCCGCCACGGTCGATGGTGCTCGGCAGCCCTGGCCGCATCGTGCGCATGCTGACCGATGAGGATGTGGCCAAGTTCGGCGCCATCGCCGGGCGCTACGTCGCGAACTGGAAGCGCTTCAAAGCCGGGCTGGCGCACCAGGGATGATTCCAGCGGCGCGCCGCCTCGGCTCAGGCCACAGGCTCGTCGGCAGTCGGCGGAGCATCATCTCGCCCCTCAAGGCTCCTGGCGTACGCCCGCCAAGTCGACTGGGCTCGGTGCCTGCAGCGGATCGAGCGAAACCCACACTCTCGGGTTCAAATACGACTGCCGCATCACGAACTCATAGGGCGTCTTTGTCCACAGCCGCACGTCGGGCGCCTTGTTGTCGAGGATGAAGTCGCCCTGCTGCGTGCGCACCGTGAGCACGGCGTGCCCTTCGCCGCGCTCGTCGCGGACGACCGTCATTAGCAGCGCGCTGGCCGGCCAGCCGCGCTCCATCAGCATCTTCCGCTTGAGCAGCGCGTAGTCCTCGCAGTCGCCCATGTCGACCGGCAGCGTCCACAGCTCGGTGACGCCGTAAAGATCGAGGTCCGTCCGCGGCTCGATGGTGACGTTGACCATGCGGTTGACATCGTCGAGCTCCGCCAGTCGCAGGGCCGTGGCGTTGAAGCGGGCTTCCTCGCGCCCGTGCCCGGAGCAGTGATGCGGTGCGGTCTCGCAGAACCGGACGAAACCGTAGGGCGGCTGAGCGCTGCCGTAGATGCGCATGTACGCTGGCGACCGCTGATCCGACAGCCGCGGCCGCGACTTGTCGACGGCATCGGCCGCGGCGGTGCCGCCGTGTGTCAATGCACAGGAGAGCAGGGCAGCAATCGGTACCAGGCGCTTCATACTCGACCTCGACAGCAGGGGACGCAATGAAGAGGAGACGCGTGTTGGCAGGTGGGTCTTCGGCCGCGGGTGGTGCTCAGCCGAACGTGCGGCGGAGGGCTTCGGCGTTCTGGACGTCCAGGAACTGCACGCCGAGGCCGGTGTCGTGGTGGCGCATCACGCGTGACCTCAGCTTGCCGAGCAGCACCTCAGTTCCGATCTGGGGCCTGGCAACAGTTTCGATCGACGCACCCGACAGCGAGAAGTCCAAGACGCGGCACTCGATGGCGATCGCCTCGTCGAGCCGCATCGTCATGGTCTTAGAGGGAGCGGCGAACCGCTCGTGGCGTCGGGCCTCGATGCCGGAGAGCTCATGGCGGTTGATGAGCCAGGTGAGCTGGGCGACGAGCTTCTCGCGCTTGTGGAGCGTCGAGCTGAACTTCATCGCGAAGCCGGCGTCGGTGGCGCGGACCACCGTGCCCTCGAGGGCGCCGAATTGATCGAAATGCGCCACGATCCGCTCGTCCTTCTCGACCGACACCGGCGCCGAGAGCGAGGCTCCGCCGGCGCAGATGTCGACGAGCTTGCAGGCGTACTCCTGCTTGTTGGCGCGCATGAAGCGGCCAGGCATCGTGACGGATACGCGACGTGTCCGCCGACGGTCGGGGACGATGCGCGGATCGATCGACGGCGCCCGGCGGGAAAGCTGGAGGGACGGGGGCGGCATTGCGGAACCTGCTCTTGCGTAATCCGAATGAATCGGGAGCGGGTTCCGGCGCGGCTCTGGAGGGAGCGTGACCGGACCCCTTCGAGCAGTATCCGCGCGGCGACTTAATGAACGCCTAACCCTCGCATCAAACTCGCGCCGAGGTAGAAAAAGAGAAGGCCCGGCGTGTGTCTTTATGGGACGTGAGCCCGCGTCTCGGAGAGACACGCTCAATTATGGCCGGCTCTGACGGCAGCGCAGCATCACCGGCCGGCCGGTGCTCTTCGCGCCGCCTATTTCGCCTCTGGCTTGGCGAGGCCGCCGTCGTACACGCGGAACTGCCGACGGTCCGAGCGGACGATGCGTGCGTGCCTGATGTGGGGCAGGAACGGCGCCTGGCGCTCCATCCGCTCGACAACGACATGCGGGCGGCCTTCCGGCCATACGATGTCGTGGGCGAGCAGCCGCCACCGTGCCACACCCTCGCGCCCGAGCCAGTCCGCGCGGCCGATCTCGACCCAGGCACCGAGAAATCGGTCGATGGTCTCGCGGGTGTGGGTCAGCGGCAGCACCATCACCTCGAAGACGGCAGTTGCATTTCGCTGCGAGGTTGCCTCGACGGTCATCAGCCCGACACCGCCCTGAGCGGCGAGCAATTCGAACTGGCGGCGGATCAGCGCCTGGTCCTCGGCGGTCCAGCCGTCGAGGAAGCGGCGACCGCGGAACTCTATGCCAAGCTGGTCGCAGATCCGCGTGCCGGCGAGTCGAAAGCGCAGATCGCCCGTGTCGTCGCGTTCCAGAATGAACGTTTCCGGA
>CAYYGO010000071.1:0-14237 GCA_964471635.1 uncultured Hyphomicrobium sp. | reverse complement strand
AGGTGGCGCCCGAGGCGCTGTGGGAGCTTGGCGCCGAGGTGATCAAGATCGGCGTGGAGCCCAACGGTCGCAACATCAATCACAAGTGCGGCTCGACGGCGCCAGAGGCACTGATCGAAAAGGTGCGCGAGGTGCGCGCCGACATCGGCATTGCGCTCGACGGAGACGCCGATCGTGTCGTGATCGTCGACGAGAAGGGCCACATCGTCGACGGCGACCAGCTGATGGCTGTAATCGCCGAGAGCTGGCACCGTCGCGGCAAGCTTGCCGCGGGCGGCATCGTCGCGACGGTGATGTCGAATCTCGGGCTCGAGCGGTACCTGAAGGGCGTCGGCCTGTCGATGGCGCGCACCCCGGTCGGCGATCGCTACGTCGTCGAGCACATGCGCAAGCACGGCTACAACGTCGGCGGCGAGCAGTCGGGCCATATCGTTCTGTCGGATTTCTCGACGACGGGCGATGGGCTGGTCTCGGCGCTGCAGGTGCTGGCCGTCGCGGTCGCCTCGGGCAAACCCGTTTCAGAGGTGTGCCGCCGGTTCGATCCGGTGCCGCAGCTCCTCAAGAACGTGCGCTACACCGAGGGCAGGCCGCTCGAGGACAGCCGCGTCGTCAAGGCTATCGAGGGCGCGCGCCAGCGACTCGGAGAGGGCGGTCGGCTTGTGATACGACCGTCCGGCACCGAGCCCGTCATCCGCGTCATGGCGGAGGGCGATGACGAGCGCCTGGTCTCGACGGTGGTGGGCGACATCTGCGACGCGGTGCGCGCCGCGGCCCAGGCGGCGTAACGCGCCGGGTGCGTCTCGCGGACCGGTGATGCCAGGCGCGAGCAAACGTCAGTCGCCGAGCGCGAGACTTCGCGCTCCATTTGCCATCGGGGCCTTGCGGCACGCGCTGGTCCGTCCGCCGCTCGATGCGCTGCTGTCGTCATCAGACGGTGCCGGGCCCTTAGACGGTGCCGGGCCCTTTGCGCGCTGCGGTGCTCGCCGCGCCTCCGGCTGGTGTCGTGGGGGTGGCGGCTGTGGCGCCGTCGGGCGGCCGGTCGCCGCCGCGAGCCTCGGCTTTCCTGGCCCGGAACGTATGACCGACGGGGCGGCCGGCGCTTAGCGCCGCCTTCTGCAGCTCGGCGCGAAAGGCGTCGCGGCGCTCGTGAATAGTGGCGATGACCGGGCCCGCCGGGATGCCGAGCCCGACCAGTGCCGCCTCGGACAGTTGCAGGCTGGCCTCGATCGTCTCGGGCACTGCGTCGGTGACGCCGACGCCGTAGAGGTGGCGGGCGTGAGCGGCGTCCCGGGCGCGCGAGATGATCTGGATGTCTGGGCGGAGCTGGCGTGCCGTCTCGACGATCTCGTCGATGGTCTGGCGGGCGTTGATGGTGACGATGACGGCGGCCGCCTGGCTCAGTCCGCAGGCCTCGAGAAATGCCGGGTTGGTCGCGTCGCCGTAGAACACATTGTGCCCGCGCCGGCGGTCCTCGGCGACCTCGGTTGCGTCATGGTCGGTGGCGACGAACGGCACGCTATGCTCATCGAGTAGGCCGCACACCACCTTGCCGACGCGGCCGTAGCCGACGACGATGGCGTGGCGCTGCTGCGGGGCGGGCTGCACCAGCAGCTCCGGCGCGACCTCCTTCGGCGGGGAAACGAGCGGCGACAGCCGCCGCGCCAGCATCGGCATCAACGGGATCAGCGCCATCGTGAGCGCGGTGACGGCGAGGGTGAAGCTCGCCGTCTCGCGGTCGATGAGCTTCAGGCCGGCGGCCAGCCCGAGGCCAACGAAGGCGAACTCGCCGCCGGGGCCGAGCAGCAGCGCGGTCTCGAGAGAGGCTGGCCATGAGATGCGGAAATACCGGCACAAGCCGACGAGCACGATCGCCTTCACGGCGATGAGCGCGATGACGCCGCCGGCCAGGAGGAACGGCTCGCGGGCCAGCTCGCGGAAGTCGATTGCCATGCCGACGGTGAAGAAGAAGATGCCGAGTAGAAGGCCCTTGAAGGGCTCGATGGTCGCCACGACGGCACGGCGGTACTCGGTCTCGGCCAGCATCAGGCCGGCGACGAACGCGCCGAGCGCCATTGAGAGCCCTGCCACGGCGGCGACGACGCCCGTTGCGACCACCACGAAGAGCGTCGCGGCGATGAACAGCTCGCTCGACTGGGCGCTCGCCACGAGGCGGAACAGCGGCCGCAGCAGGAGCCGGCCGACGACGGCGATGAAGCCCACGGCAGCGGCGGCCTGCAGCATCGCCACGCCGATGGTCGCCATGACTGAGCTGCCGCTGTTGGCGCCGAGGATCGAGACGAACATCAGCAGCGGGACGACGGCAAGATCCTGGGCCAATAGCACCGAAAAGCTGGTCCGGCCGACGGTTGTCGTCATGCGGCCTTGTGCCGACAGCACCTCGAGCACGATGGCGGTCGAGGACAACGCGAGGCAGCCGCCGATGACGATGGCAATGCCGGTGCCGAGACCGGCGGCCATCAACCCCGCACTGAGCAGCGCCGTCGTGACGGCGATCTGCAGCGAGCCGAGGCCGAACACCAGCCTGCGCATGGCCATGAGGCGCTCGAACGACAGCTCCAGGCCGATCAGGAAGAGCAGGAAGACGACGCCCAGCTCGGCGATGCCCGCGACGTTCTTTGCGTCGACCACGGTCAGCCAGTAGAGGAAGGGCAGGTCGTTGATGAACGAGCCGAGCCCGAGCGGTCCGAGCACCGCACCGGCGGCCAGATAGCCGAGCACCGGGCTCATGCCCCAGCGACGCACCATCGGCACGACGATGCCCGCCGTGGCCAGCACCACCAGCGCGTCGCTGTAGACCGGGATGTTGATGCTCGCTGCCACAGCGCCCTCCATTGACGAGGCCCATTAATACATGGCGTGCGCCGATGTGGAGCGCCGATCTCGCCCGGCGCCGAATGGTCGCGCCCGTCATTGCCACTCGGGGCGGGTGTCGCGAACCGGTACGCGCCTTAAGCGGTCTTTAAGCGTTGCGAGGCATAGTCCGGTGTCGAAAGCGTCCAGCGTGCATGAGCCGGCTCACCTCCTAGGAGCCGCAAGTCAGTTCGAAAGGGAACACGATGACGACGATACGCGGCACGCTCATCGCGAGCGCGACCCTGGCTCTCGGCGCCTTCGCCGGCTGGAGCGGCAGTGCCGGCGCAGCCGATCTCAACAGCTACGGCGGCAGCATCAAGGACGGCTACGTCGCTCCGCTGATGGCCGCGGAGCCGCGCTTCTACTTCCGCGTCGACGGCGGCTATGCGTTCCACGACGACCCGGTGATGCGCGAGGCCGGCATCTACGATCTGACCGAGACGCGGATCGACGACACCTGGACCGTAGGCGGCGGCGTCGGCATGTACTTCGGCCGTAACGTGCGCGCCGACATCACGGTCGATCATCGCTTCAACGCCGACGCCAGCGGCAACCTCGCCGATCATGCCGCAACGCTCGAGGGCGTGCGCCGTTTCGGTCTGTCGACCACGGTTGCCATGGCCAACATCTACTACGACTTCGACATGGGCTCGCGCTTCACACCCTACGTCGGTGCAGGCATCGGCCTCGCCTTCCACCGCACCAAGGCCGGCACCGTCGAGCCGCAGTGCGGATGCACCGGAATCATCGAGGGTGAGACGAGCTCGCACGTCGCGGGCGCGCTGATGGCCGGCTTCGCGCTGACGCTGCGCGAGCGGCTCGTGCTCGATGGCGGCTACCGCTTCCTCTACCTCGGCGAGACGGCGACCGGCGCGGTGCGCTTCACCGGCACCGCCCCCGGCGATCCTGCCGTCTCAGAGGATCCGACCGTCGAGAGCATCCACGGCCACGAGTTCCGCCTCGGCCTCCGCTACAACGTGCACTGATTGACCGGCGCGGGCCGCCGCTGGCCGGCTCGCGCACACTTCCGGCATCGGACGGCTTTGCCGCCCGCTGCCCACCCGGAACGCTCCGTCGTGATGGTGCGCCCGGTCCTCGACTTCGCGACACCCCGTTTCCTGTTTGCGTCAGGCGCGCCGGCCTCGGCCCGCCCGGGATCATCGCACAGGGGACCGTCCTCCCTCCCGAGGCCTGCCGCTCCGGACCACGCGACAGCAATGCGGCCGGGCGTGCGGGGCATGGGCCTGCCGCCCAACAGAGGGATCGACCGAGATGACGACCAAGCTCAAGAGCGCCTGCCTCGGCCTCGCGCTCGCGGCCGGCTGCTGCCTGCCGGCGGCCGCTGCCGACTGGAACAATGGCGCGGGCAGCTTCAAGGACAACCGCGGTGCGGCTGCCGTGCCGGTTCCCGCCCCGATGCCCATCCCGATCTTCAAGCCGGAGTGGTACTTCCGTCTCGACGCCGGTATCAGCATCAGCGGCGACGACGGCGACGGCAGCGAGAGCGGTTTGACGTACGGACGCCTCGACAGTCCCGGCACCACCGGACCGACGCCGTTCGGCACGCGTCCGGCCTGGCTCAACAACGACTTCGACACGATGACGAGCTACGGCGCCGGCGTCGGCTTCCGCTGGAACGATCGCGTCCGAACCGATCTCACGATCGAGGGCCGTAGCCAGGGCGACCTCGTCATCGACGGCACCGAGCGCTACGTGCTCCACGAGGACGACGGCTCGGGCAACTACGGTCCGCGCGTCGACGGCTCGGGCAATCCGACGACGCAGGTCAACGTCTACACGCGCGACGTCACCAAGATGCGCTCGGTGTTCACGCTGGCCAACGCGTACTACGACTTCAACGGCCTCGGCGGCTTCACGCCCTATGTCGGCGGCGGCATCGGCCTCGCCTTCCACGAGCTCAACCGGCGCCACAATACGACCGAGACGACATGCGACCTCACCACCACGCCGTCTTGCAACACCGAGTTCACGCGCGGCCTCTACGGCACCGCGGAGAAGCAGCACACGTTTACGTTGGCCGCGGCCCTGACGGCCGGCTTCTCCTACGCGATCACCGACATCACCGCGCTCGATTTCAACTACCGCTACCTCTACATCGAGGGGCCGGACATGAAGGTCAACGTGACCGACCATAACAACGTCACCTCGACGTCGCGCGTCACGCTCGGCGACACCCACGAACACCAGTTGCGCGCCGGCCTTCGCTTCAACGTGAACTGAGCGCCGCACGGAATTCCGTCCCAGTCCAGCGTACGCGAAGGCGGGCCCCGCAGCCCGCCTTCCTGCGTTGGAGGGCGCGCGGTGCTTCCCTCGCATCTGCCTTTCGTCCAGATTGACCCGATCCACCGCAGCCCTTAGACCGCAAGGTGGGAAACCCCTCCCCACCGAGGGGCACCTATCTGGAAGGGTAGACACATGACGACCGCTCCTAAGCCGGCCCTGCGGCCGGCCCGCCCGCTGTTCTCGTCGGGCCCCTGCGCCAAGCGCCCCGGCTGGACGCCAGCCGCCCTCGAAAATGCCTTGATCGGCCGCTCGCATCGCTCGAAAGAGGGCAAGGCGCGGCTGAAGCTCGCGATCGAGAAGACGAAAGCGCTGCTCGGGCTGCCGGCCGGCTTCCACGTCGGGATCGTGCCGGGCTCCGACACCGGCGCCTTCGAGATGGCGATGTGGACGCTGCTCGGCGGTCGCGGGGTCGACGTGCTGGCCTGGGAGAGCTTCGGCAAGATCTGGGTCACGGACATCATGAGGCAGCTGAAGCTCAAGGACGTCCGCACCATGGAGGCGGACTTCGGTGTGCTGCCGGATCTCTCGGCAATCGACTTCGACCGCGACGTTGTGCTGACCGCGAACGGCACCACGGCCGGCGTCAAGCTGCCCGACTACGACTTCATTCCGGCCGACCGCAAGGGTCTGACCTTGGTCGATGCCACCTCGGCGGTGTTCGCACAGGCGGTCGACTGGTCGAAAGTCGACGTGCTGACCTACTCCTGGCAGAAGGTGCTCGGCGGCGAGGCTGCGCACGGCACGCTGATCCTCGGTCCGCGCGCGGTCGAGCGTCTCGAGAGCTACACGCCGCCCTGGCCGCTGCCCAAGCTGTTCCGCATGACCAAGGGCGGCAAGCTCGATACGGCGATCTTCGAGGGCGACACGATCAACACGCCCTCGATGCTCTGCGTCGAGGATTACCTGGACGCCTTGGCGTGGGCAGAGAGCGTCGGCGGGCTTGCGGGGTTGCACGCCCGCGCCGACGCCAACGCCAAGGTGATCCACGACTGGATCGGGCGGACGCCGTGGATCGCCAATCTGGCCGTCGATCGGAAGACGTGGTCGAACACGTCAGTGTGCCTGACGTTCACCGACCCGGCCGTCGCGGCGTTGCCTGCCGACTCGCAGGCCGCGTTCGCCAAGGGCATCGTGGCGGCGATCGAGAAGGAAGGCGTCGGTCTCGACCTCGGCTCCTACCGCGACGCGCCGCCGGGGCTCAGGATCTGGACCGGCTCGACCGTCGACACGGCGGACGTGGCGGCGCTGTTGCCATGGATCGAGTGGGCCTTCGCCGAGGCCAAGGGACGTCTGAAGCAGGCGGCCTGAGAATCCCGTCACCTCAGTCGCAAGTCCGTGCCGCGCTTCGTGCGCGCGCGGCCCGCGCGACGCTGCGTCTAGACCTGGTTCGGGCCGATGCAGGAAATCCGGGCCTGAGGCACCGCGTCTCGAGCAACCACATTCCGTGCCACCACATTCCGAGCCAACGAGGAACACCCCATGGCAAGCACGCCCCCCAAGGTTCTGATCTCCGACGACCTGTCTCCCGCAGCGATCGCCATCTTCAAGGCGCGCGGCATCGACGCCGACGTGAAGGTCGGGCTCGCCAAGGAGGAGCTTGAGCGGATCATCGGCGACTATGACGGCATCGCCATCCGCTCGGCGACCAAGGTGACGGAGAAGGTGCTTGCCGCCGCATCGCGACTGAAGGTCGTCGGCCGGGCCGGCATCGGCGTCGACAACGTCGATACGAAAGCGGCGACGGCACGTGGCGTGATCGTGATGAACACGCCGTTCGGCAACTCGATCACCACCGCCGAGCATGCCATCTCGCTGATGCTGGCGCTCGCCCGCCAGATCCCTTCAGCCGACGTCTCGACGCGCGCGGGCAAGTGGGAGAAGAACCGCTTTCTCGGCGTCGAGCTGTTCAACAAGACGCTCGGGGTCATCGGCTGCGGCAACATCGGCGCGATCGTCGCCGACCGCGCGCTCGGTCTCAAGATGAAGGTGGTGGCCTACGACCCGTTCCTGTCGCCCGAGCGCGCCGTCGAGATCGGGGTCGAGAAGGTCGAGCTTGCCGATCTGCTGCGCCGGGCCGACTTCATAACGCTGCACACGCCGCTGACCGAGAAGACGAAGAACATCCTGTCGGCGGCAGCGCTCTCCAAGTGCCGGCCGGGCGTACGCATCGTCAATTGCGCGCGAGGCGGCCTCATCGACGAGGCGGCTCTCGCCGAGGCGTTGAAGTCGGGGCACGTCGCGGGCGCGGCTCTCGACGTTTTCGAGGTCGAGCCGGCCAAGGAGAACGTGCTGTTCGCAGCGCCGAACGTAATCTGCACTCCCCACCTCGGCGCTTCGACCGGCGAGGCGCAGGAGAACGTGGCGCTGCAGGTCGCCGAGCAGATGTCGGACTACCTGCTCAAGGGCGCCATCACCAACGCCATCAATTTCCCATCGATCTCGGCCGAGGAGGCGCCGCGGCTCACGCCTTGGGTGAAGCTCACGGAGCAGCTCGGCTCGTTCGCGGGCCAGCTCACGGAACGGCCCATTCTCGCGATCCGTATCGAGTACGCGGGCGAGGTTTCCGAGCTCAACGTGAAGCCGCTGACGGCTGCGGCCATTGCGGGTGCACTGCGGCCGCTCTTGTCGGACGTCAACATGGTGTCGGCGCTGGTCGCGGCCAAGGAGCGCGGCATCATGGTCGAGGAGACCAAGCGCTCGCGCGAGGGTGTCTACGAGAGCTATGTGCGGCTGACGGTCAAGACGGACGACTACGAGCGCTCTGTGGCCGGCACGGTGTTCTCCGACGGCCGACCGCGGGTCATCCAGGTGCGCGACATCAACATGGACTTCGAGCTGACGCCGCACATGATGTTCGTCCGCCACTCCGACCGGCCGGGCTTCATCGGCCGGTTCGGTACGCTGCTCGGCAACACGGGCGTCAACATCGCCACACTGAACCTCGGCCGCGAGAAGCCGGGCGGCGATGCGATCTGCATGGTCTCGCTCGACGAGCCGGTTTCGGACGCGATCCTGACCCAGGTGACCGAGTTGCCGCACGTGGTCAGGGTGCGCCGTCTGCGCTTCTGAGCGGCTACGACACGTTTCGTCCCGCGGCGGGTGTCCGTTAGCCGTCGCCGGCCGCGGGGCGGCCTCCGTTCCCTCACACTTTCGCCGTGGTCGGACGGCTAAGTCGCGTCCGATCAACGCGTTGCGGCCGTTAGCGGACGCAAGCCCGACGGCGGGCGTCCCCCGCGGGTGACAAAAGGCGACAGGGAGTGGCGCATGCGAACGGAGATCGTGGTCGCGGTTATGGTCGGCTCGGCGGTATCGGCCGTGGCAGCGGAGGTGCCGGGCGCCTCGCGCATCCAGTCGGTGTTGGTGTTCCCGTCCGGGGCCGAGGTGACGCGTGTCGCCAAGGTCAAGATCCCCAAGGGCGAGCATACGATCGTGTTCCCGGACCTGCCGGCGCAGGCGGTGCATTCGTCGGTGCGCGTCGAGGGCAAGGCTGCGGCGCGGCTCGACATCGGCGCCGTAGACACGCGCCACGCCAGCGTGCCCAGAGCCGATGCCGTCAACGCCGAGACCGAGCGGCGGCGCATCGAGACCGATATCGAGAAGCTGCGCAACCAGCGCGCCATCTTCGAGGGCCAGAAGCAGGCCGCCGAGACGCAGAAGGCGCTGATCCAGAACCTGACGCAGCTTCCGGTGCGGCCGGCGCCTGCGTCGGGGCCAGCGGCGGCGGGCGAGAACTGGCCGCAGATCCTCTCGCTGATCGCGACGAGCAGCGCGGAGGCGCAGCGCGCGATCATCGAGGCCGACGTCAACCTGCGCGACACAGATCGGCGGATCGCCGACCTCGAGGGCAAGCTCGGCGAGCTTCCGCCGTCGCTCGAGGAGCGCACCGAGGTGAAGGTGACGGTTGCTGCGGGCGACGCGGTGGAGGCGGACCTCGTCGTCCGCTATCAGGTGCCCGGCGCCTCGTGGACGCCGCTCTACGACGCGCGGCTTCTGACCGGCAGCAAGACGCAGGCGCCGAAGCTCGAGCTGGTGCGGCGCGCGGCGATCAAGCAGCACACGGGCGAGGCCTGGCGCGAGGCGGCCATCGAGCTGTCGACGACGCGGCCGAACTCGTCCGCGGCGGCCCCCAACCTGAACCCCCTGATCGTCGACTACGAGCCCGAGCAGAAGCCGCGGTCCTTGGCCCCGCCAGCTCCGATGAGCAGCCTTGGAGGCGCACGCGACATGGCCGAGGCGGCCGGCGCGCTCGAGGGCGATGGCGATCTGCCGCGCGCCCGCGTCGCGGCCAAGATGGTCGCCGCGCAGCCGATCCGCGCGGACGTGGTCAATGCGCCGTTCCAGGCGATCTTCCAGGTGCCGGGCAAGCATACCGTGGAACCGACGGGCGAGGCCAAGCGCGTCGAGCTCGCGGCCGATGCGGTCGAGCCGCAACTCATGGTGCGTGCGGTGCCGAGGCGCGACCAGAAGGCCTATCTCTATGCCAAGCTCAGTGTGCCGAAGGGGGCGCCGCTGATCGCGGGCCAGGTGTCGCTGTTCCGCGACGGCACCTTCGTCGGTACGAGCAGCCTGCCGCTGCTGTCGCCCGGCGAGGATCACGAGCTCGGGTTCGGCGCCGACGACCGGGTGCGCGTCAAGTTTGCCATCGCCGAAGAGAAGAAGGGCGAGACCGGCATCATATCGTCGTCCAAGACCGAGGTGCGCAACTTCAAGATCACGCTGAAGAACGGCCACGAGCGCGCCATGGCGTTCGTGGTGCTCGACCAGACGCCGGTGTCCCAGCAGCAGGATATCAAGGTCGAGCCGACCTCCCGGCCGGCGCCCTCGCGCCAGAACGTCGACGACAAGCGCGGCATCGTAGCGTGGGACGGCGAGCTCAAGGCCGACGAGGAGCGCACGATCGAGCATGGCTGGCGCCTTGTGTGGCCGGCCGCAAAGTCGATCGTCCAGCGCTGAGGCGCGGCGCGTTCGACGGTCGATCGGCAGCAGGACCCGGCTTCGCTGCACTCAGCGGGAGGCAAGCCACACGCCGCCGACGATCAGGGCGAAGCCGGCCGCGTGGTAGAGCGCCGGCGTCTCGCCGAGAAAGACGAGGCCCATGCTGCTCGCGAACAGCGGGATGAGGTGGATGAACGTGCCGGTGCGGGTGCCGCCGATGATCTCGACGCTGCGCGCATAGAGGAAATAGGCGACGACGCTGGCGAAAAGCCCAGCATAGAGGATGGCCCCGACGCTGCCCGCAGACCAGACGATGCGCTGGCCTTCGATCGCCTCGCGGGCGGCCAGCGGCAGATTGACGATGGCGGCGAGCGCATAGGTGAAGCCGGCGAAGCTCAGCGTCGCCATCGGCGGCCGCCGCCGCAATAGCGTGGTGTAGAGAGCCCAGATCGCGGTGGCGATCAGCATGACGATGTCGCCGCGGTTGAACGACATGGCTGCCAGCGTGTCGAGCCGGCCCTTGAGGATCACGACCAGCACGCCGGCGAGAGATAACGCGAGCCCGACGATCTGGCGCCGGTTCAGACGCTCGCCAAAAAACAGGGCGGCGGCAGCGGCGATGAGCACCGGGGCCCACGAGTTCAGAATGGCGGCATTGGCGACCGGGGTGGAGGTCAGTGCGACGTACTGCATCGTATTGTAGCAGCCGCTGCCGAGCAGGCCGAGCAGCAGCATCACGGGCAGATTGGCGCGGATCGTCGGCCAGTCGGCGCGCAGCGCGTCGCGGGCGAGCGGCAGGATGACGATCGCGGCCAGCGCCCAGCGGAGGAAGGCGAGCGTCATCGGCGGTATATTGCCGGTGGCCCACCGCCCGACGACATGGTTACCGGCCCATAGCGCCATGGTCAGCGTCAGCATCGCTGCGGCGGCGGCCGGCGTGCGGCGGTTGAGAACGTCGAGCATCGTCAGCCAGGAGTATGGGGCCTGCCGCCGCCGCGGGGATCTTATGGTGTTGCGGGGCGGTATTGGCGGAGGCGATTCTCGGCTATAAGCGCCGGATCGAGAGACAGGTGCGCCCCAGGCATCACGACCCCGGCATCACGACCGGGGTCTAATCATGTTCTGGGATGGCACTGCCCCCGCGCACGGGCGGTGCCCGCGCCGGTTCCCATAGCAGACTGACAGCGGAAGAGCGACCGGAATGGGCAATGTGGTGGTGGTCGGCGCCCAGTGGGGCGACGAGGGCAAGGGCAAGATCGTCGACTGGCTGTCGGAGCGCGCCGATATCGTTGTGCGCTTCCAGGGCGGCCACAACGCCGGCCACACGCTCGTCATCGGCAGCAACACCTACAAGCTGTCGCTGCTGCCATCGGGCGTGGTGCGGCCGGGTAAGCTCGGCATCATCGGCAACGGCGTCGTGGTCGACCCGTGGGCGCTGGTCGCCGAGATCGAAAAACTCGGCAAGCAGGGCGTCGCCATAACACGCGACAACCTGCGCATCGCCGAGAACGCGACGCTGATCCTGCCGCTGCACAGCGACCTCGACGCGATCCGCGAGGCGGCTGCGGGTGCGGGCAAGATCGGCACCACCGGCCGCGGCATCGGCCCGGCCTACGAGGACAAGGTCGGCCGCCGCGCGATCCGCGTGCAGGACCTGAAGAACCTTGGCACGCTGGAACCTAAGGTCGACCGCATCCTGGTGCATCACAATGCGCTGCGGCGGGGGCTCGGCAAGCCCGAGATCTGCAAGGACACGCTGATGGGGCAGCTTCGCGAGATCGCGCCGGCGATCCTGCCCTTCATGGACGTGACGTGGGATCTTCTCGACCGCGAGCGCAAGGCCGGAAAGCGCATCCTGTTCGAGGGTGCGCAGGGCGCGCTCCTCGACATCGACCACGGCACGTACCCCTTCGTGACGTCGTCGAACACGGTTGCGGCACAGGCGGCGACGGGCTCGGGGCTCGGTCCGCGGGCGGTGGGCTACGTGCTCGGCATCGCCAAGGCCTATACGACGCGCGTCGGCTCGGGGCCGTTCCCGACCGAGCTCACGGATGCCGTCGGCGAGCGGATCGGCGAGCGCGGCCACGAGTTCGGCACGGTGACGGGGCGCAAGCGGCGCTGCGGCTGGTTCGATGCCGTTCTGGTGCGGCAGGTGGCCAAGGTGTCGGGCATCGACGGCATCGCACTCACCAAGCTCGACGTGCTCGACGGCTTCGACGAGATCAAGGTGTGCGTCGGTTACCGGCTCGACGGCGAGACGCTCGACCGCTTCCCTGCGGGGCAGAACGCGCAAGCCCGCGTCACGCCGGTGTTCGAGACGTTCGAGGGCTGGTCTCAGTCGACACGCGGGGCGCGGAGCTGGAACGAGCTGCCGGCGCAGGCCGTCAAGTACGTGCGCCACATCGAGGAGCTGATCGAGTGCCCGGTGACGCTGCTCTCGACCAGTCCCGAGCGCGACGACACGATCCTGATGCGCGATCCGTTCGCCGATTGATCACCCCGAGCGGGTGGCCGGCTTATCCGCGGTCGACCACGCCGCGACCGCCCCGGCCCCCTCGCGGGCAGCGGGTGACGGTCGCTGGCAACGGTTTCCGGCAACGGGGCCGGGGAGCGGGGCGGAGACGGTCCGCAGCTTTGGAGTGAGAGAGCGGCTCGCCGCCGCCCCGCGCAGGTTTTTGGGCATGCTTCTCGCCATCGGTCACCAGCGTGAACCCGGCCTTTGCCTGGGCACGAGATCGGAGCCCCAGGCTTACGGGCGCGTCACCCGCCTTCGCCTGGTCCTGCACCCCGCGCCACACTGATCGAAACGCCTTCCGGACAGCGCCCCCGAGCGGCACGAGGTCGAGGCAGTGTAGCCGCGGTCTGGACACCGGGGACAAGGGCGCGGCGGGGACAAGGGCGCGGCGGAGCCAAGCGCCGATCCGCGGCGGCGTGATCTCGCGTGCGACGGGTTCTGGCAGGGGAGCGGGATTGCCTACTCCGCGGCCTCTTTGTCGCCGTAACCGAGCTGAGCGTTGAGCTTCCTGACGAGGTCGGCGGCGGCCTCGGGGATGTTGGTGCCGGGGCCGAACACGGCCTTGGCGCCGGCGGCGAAGAGCGCGTCGTAGTCGGCCGGCGGGATCACGCCGCCGACCACGATCATGATGTCCTCGCGGCCTTCTCGAGCGAGCGCGGCCTTGAGGTCGGGCACCAGCGTGAGGTGTCCGGCGGCGAGCGAGGACACGCCGATGATGTGCACGTCGTTCTCGACGGCCTGGCGTGCGGCCTCGTCGGGCGTTGCAAACAGCGGCCCGATGTCGACGTCGAAACCCAAGTCGGCGAACGCCGAGGCGATCACCTTCTGGCCGCGGTCGTGCCCGTCCTGCCCCATCTTGGCGATGAGAATGCGCGGACGGCGTCCGTCGTTCGCCTCGAAGGCCTCGACGAGGGATTGAACCGTGTCGATCATCGGATTGCCCCGCCCGCTCTGCGCCCTGCCTGCCTCGGCGCGGTAGACGCCGGAGATCGCCCGGATCTCGGCGCGGTGGCGCGTGAACACCTTCTCGAGCGCATCCGAGATCTCGCCGACCGTCGCCTTGGCGCGGGCCGCCTGCACGGCGAGGTCGAGCAGATTGGCGTTCGAGGCGGCGCCGTTGGTGAGTGCGGTGAGCGCGGCCGCGACCGCGCTCGGATCGCGCTCGGCCCGGAGCCGCACGAGCTTGGCCAATTGCTGCTCCCGCACGGAGCGGTTGTCGACCTTCAGGATGTCGATCTTGGCCTCGTCGGCGACGCGGAACTTGTTGACGCCGACGATAGTCTGCGTGCCGCCGTCGATGCGGGCCTGCGTGCGGGCGGCCGCCTCCTCGATGCGCATCTTCGGGATGCCGGCGGCGATCGCCTTCGCCATGCCGCCGAGCGCCTCCACCTCGGCCATGTGCGCCTCGGCCTTCATCGCCAGCTCGTAGGTGAGCCGCTCGATGAAGTGGCTGCCGCCCCAGGGGTCGATGGTGCGGCAGGTGCCGCTCTCCTGCTGGAGGAAGAGCTGGGTGTTGCGCGCGATGCGGGCCGAGAAGTCGGTGGGCAGCGCAAGTGCCTCGTCGAGCGCATTGGTGTGCAGCGACTGGGTGTGGCCTTGCGTCGCCGCC
>CAYYGO010000070.1:0-14604 GCA_964471635.1 uncultured Hyphomicrobium sp. | reverse complement strand
GACCTCGGCATCAAGCTCGAGACCGTGACGCTCGACATGCTCGGCCGCGCCAAGAAGGTGACGATCGACAAGGACAACACCACGATCGTCGACGGGACCGGCAAGACGTCCGACATCGAGGCGCGGGTGAAGCAGATCAAGGCGCAGATCGAGGAGACGACGTCCGACTACGACCGCGAGAAGCTGCAGGAGCGCCTGGCGAAGCTCGCCGGCGGCGTGGCGGTGATCAAGGTCGGCGGTGCCACCGAGGTCGAGGTCAAGGAGCGCAAGGACCGCGTCGACGACGCGCTTCATGCGACCCGCGCCGCGGTCGAGGAGGGCATCGTTCCAGGCGGCGGCGTGGCGCTTTTGCGCGCGGTGAAGGTGCTAGACGCGATCACGGTCGCCAATGAGGACCAGAAGGTCGGCGTGGCGATCGTGCGGAAGGCGCTCTCCGCGCCTGCCCGGCAGATCTTCGTCAACGCGGGCGAGGATGGCTCCGTGATCGTCGGCAAGATCGTCGAGAACGCATCTTACGCGTACGGCTACAACGCGCAGACCGCCGCCTATGGCGACCTCGTGCAGCAGGGCGTGATCGATCCGACCAAAGTGGTGCGCTGCGCGCTGCAGGATGCAGCGTCGGTGGCCGGCTTGCTCATCACGACCGAGGCGATGGTTGCCGACAAGCCGAAAAAGGAGGCCGCGGTCCCGATGGGCGGCGGCATGGGCGGCGGCATGGGGGGCATGGACTTCTGATTGCCCGCGCAGTGTCGATGAAGGACGGGTCGAGAAGGCGGGGCCCCGGCATCTTGCCGGGGCCCCGTCGCATGGGGCGAGTGCGTCAGGACGCGAGCGGTCGCGCGACAATCCGCCCAGAGACGGTCTTGGCCCGTGCCGATGGCCAGACACCGGCCTCCGGCGGGGCCTCGACAGGCTCGAACCGCAGCGGCGCGAGATCCGCTACGCGCGTGGCATCGGCCAGCGGATCGGACACTTCGCGGTGCACGGCGGCGAACGCGATGCGATGCAGCCGTCCTTCGGCCGCCACCAAAAGGTCGCCGGACGTGTCCCAGTCGGCCCAGTCGGCGTCGGCGATGAGCCGCAGGCAGCGGCCCGCGGCATCTTTCACCACGAAGTCCTCGCGGTACCATGGGCCTTGCGTGACGCCGACGGCGCGCAACTCGCGGTGAAGCGTCAACGGCCCGGTCTGATCGCGCCCCCGGCGGGCGCGGCGCGGCGCCGGCTGCTCGCGCGCGTAGACCTCGGGCTCGTCGAGCACCCAGCGGGCGGGTCCCGTCTGGCGGTAGCTCGAGGCGTTGCCGGCGGCGAGGAGCTGCCAACCGTCGCGGATGATGCGGTCGTGGTGGAGCGGGTTGTCCTCGCCGCCGCCGGCATAGGCGGACGATCGCTCGACCTCGATCGGCAGGCGGGGCGCGGCCCCCGCGGCCAGCGTCATCTGGTGGGGCGGATGATTGAGGCCGAGCCGCCGCCCCGTCGCGAACAGCCCGCCGCCGCCCCAGGCATCGCCCTTCGGCCACAGTGCCAGCGCCTCGAGGAATGGCGGGCGGCTGACGGCCGTCCAGGTCCCGAACGGTCCCTTGTGCTTGGCGGCGAAGTAGACGAGCAGCTCGCCGTCGGGTGAGAGGTCTGAGCGGCGCTCGTAGATGCGGCCCTTGAACCACTGCCCGAGCTCGACCCGGTCCGTACCGAGCCACCAGCGCAGCAGCGCGACCTGGCGCGAGGGGCCGCGGCGGAACACGGCGGCCGAGCGGCCGTCGCGGGCGAGGATGACGTAGAGGCGGCAGCTCGGCCGGGTCTCGACGGGCATCGCGACCGGCCAGCTAGCGGTCACGCGGCAACAGCCGCTCCCAGACGAACATCATTCCCGTGTCGAGCGCGGCCACGACCAGGAAGGCGCGGGCGATGAGGCTCTGGTCTCCTTCTGGCAGCGCGAGGCCGAAGAGGTCGTAGTGAAAGCAGAGGGATAATGCGAGCGCGGCGGCGGCGAGTGCGGCGAAGATAGCTTCGACACTGCGGCGCGAGCGGGCACGCGCCTCGGCAATCGTGGTCTCGGTCATAAGCGGCACCCCGTACGCTTAACACGGCATTCACCCTGCCACCGGTAGCGGCCGATGCCTAGGGGGAGGGGCGCGCGATGGTTTCCGGTGCGGGGGGCCCGGGTCCTGGGCCCGGGTCCTGGGCTCGGGTCCTGGTCTCGGGTCATGGTCTCGGGTCCTGGGCGAAGGCCAGGCAAGCGGAAGGTGACAGCGCTCAGCAGAGCGGCGGGCCGCGCTCGGCGGCGACGAGCGCGTCGAGCTTTTCGACGCAGCGCGCCTCGCCGGCCGCGAAGTCCGTCCCGATCCACCAGCTCTCGAGGTCCGCCAGGATGCGGCCGACGGCCGGGCCGGGCGGGATACCGCGGGCGACGATGTCGCTGCCCTTGAGCGGGAGGGCGGGCGGGGCGAATGCGCCGACCAGGCCGAGGCGCGCGGTCCAGGAGGGGTCGTCCGCAGGCGCTCCGGAGCGGGCCCAGAGCGCGAGTGCGAGCCGGCGGGCGACGGGCTGACCGAGCCGGTAAACGGCGGCCCGCGCGGCGGTGTCGGGGAAGCGGGGTGCAATCCCCGGATCAGTGCCGAGCGGCGCTGCGGCCAGCAGGTCGTGCATGGCGCGGGCCTCCTCGTTCGACAGCCGAAGCCGCTCGCGCAGCGCCTCCGCGGTGTCCGCCGTCGGGGCGGCCATGAGCGCCAGCCGGAGGGCGGGATCGGGGGCGAGGCCGAGCGCCGCCTCGATGGCGACCAGGCGGGCGAGCGCGTCGAGATCGGGGACAGAGCCCAAGCCGGGACCCGAGGCGGCGCCGGTGCCGACGATGCGCGCGAGGATGCCTGTCGCGGCCATTGCGCCGAGCGCGCCCATCGCAGCCGGCGCGGCCAACAGCTTCATCATCTCCGAGCGCAGCCGCTCGCCCGAGAGCCCTGCGAGGCCAGCCTGCATCTCGGCACAGGCGGCGAGGCCGGCGGCATCCGGCACGCCGCGGGCATACTCGGCCGTGAAGCGGAAAAAGCGGAAGATGCGGAGGTAGTCCTCGCGGATGCGGGCGTGGGGATCGCCGATGAAGCGCACGCGACGGGCGGCGAGATCGACTGCGCCGCCGAGCGGGTCGTGTATGCGGCCGGCGGCATCGGCGTAGAGCGCGTTGATGGTGAAGTCCCGCCGCCGGGCGTCCTCGGCCCAGTCGGTGGTGAAGGCGACGCGCGCGTGACGGCCGAACGTCTCCTCGTCGCGGCGCAGCGTGGTGACCTCGAAGGGATGGTGAGCGGCGACGACGGTGACGGTGCCGTGTGCGATTCCTGTCGGGAAGGCTGCGAGGCCGGCGGCACGCGCGAGCCGCATGGTCTCCTCGGGTGTCGCGGTGGTGGCAATGTCGATGTCGGTGACCGCGGTGCCGATCAGCGCGTTGCGCACCGCGCCGCCGACGATCCGCGCCTCGTGTCCGCCGCGGGCCAGCGCGGCCAGGACGGCCTGGGTCGCGGGTGCCGTGAGCCAGGGCGCACCAGCGAGCGGGGCTGCCGGCTCGGTCCGACCGTCGGGCGACAATTCGGGCGCGTCCCGGCCGGACATGGCGTGCTAGCGGATCCGGCCGGGCTCGATGCGGCCATCCTTGATGACGGCCGGCTCGTAGTGCTGTCCCGGCATTCCGCCCGAGGTCGAGCCGAACATGACCAGCGTGGTCAGCACCAGCGCGGCGCCGGTGACGAACAGCCACACAAGCGGGGCGTCGTCGAGAATGCGCGCGGCACCAGGGCCATTGCCGTTGGCGCCGTCGCGGGTCAGCACGACGTAGGCGATGTAGCAGAGCGTCGGCAGCAGGAAGAGGACGATGTTTTCGACGACGATGCGGATCATGTGGCGAAAAGCCTTTGGTGCATGTTTCGGATCATGCCAGCGGTCGCGCCCCAGATGAAGCGCCCCTCGTAAGGCATGGCGAAGAACTGTCGCTCCCGCCCTTGCCACGGGCGGCGGTGCCGCTGGTGGTTGGCTGGATCCATGAGGAACGCGAGCGGTACCTCGAACACGTCCGCCACCTCTTCGGTATTGAGCGCGAGGGTGAAGCCGGGCTCGACCACCGCCACCACCGGTAGAATAGTGTAGCCGGTGCCGGTGCGGTAGCGGTCGAGGAACCCGATCGGCCGGACACGGTCAGCGCCGAGCCCGATCTCTTCCTCGGCCTCGCGCAGCGCGGCGGCGGTGGCGTCGCGGTCCGACGGGTCGATCTTGCCGCCGGGGAAGGCGATCTGGCCGGCGTGGCTCGGCAAATGGGCGGTGCGCTGGGTTAGGAGGAGCGTCGGCTGCGACCGGCTGACGATCGGCACCAGCACGGCGGCCGGGGTGGGTGGCGCGGCGCCGTAGATGAGCGGGGCCAGGTCGGGATCGAGGTCGGTATCGCTGGCGCCGTGGGCCCCCTCGGGCGGCGGGCCGGAATGGAGCCCTTGCCGGGCGCGGTCGAGGAAATCGGCGATGCGATCGCCGGCCGGCACCGTTGGGACTGGCGTGAAGGTTTCATCTCGCATGGGCAGAGCCTAGCAGCTTCGGCCGGCCCGGCGCGACAACATTACCGGATGCGCACCCAGTCCGCCCGGCCGGTCAGTGCTTCTCGCCGATCAGCAGCAGGAAGGGCAGCGGCGGCTCGTCGGCGGCCAGGATCAGGGAGCCCATGGCGGTTACGATGCGCCGCTCGCGGTTCTTCATGGCGCTGTTGAGCTCCCAGTCGGTATTGTGCTTCAGCACGTCGCGCTCGACGTGGTCGAAGAAGGCGGCGACGATCTCGTCGGCCGGCTTCTTGAAGAGGTCGTTCGGACCCTCGAACTCGTACTGACCCTCGCCGCCGGTCTCGGCGTCCAGCATGCGTGCCGCGAATCGCATCGTGCCGTCCTCCCTTGGTTTGCGTCTGATTGAACGGCCTGCATGACAGCACCATGACTATTGCCGCCCCGGCGGAGCGCGGCCGGAAGCGGACAGTGGAGAAGCGGACAGTGGAGAAGGTGCCCGGGCGCTGTGGGGCGGCGGTGCCGCACGGCGTCATGTTTTTGGCACACCAGGGCGCGAGAGGTCTTGTCCGGAGGAACGCGCGGCCGCAACGGTGGCGACGCGGGGCAAGCGGCTCTGCCGGCGGGGCCGGATGCGGGGACGCACGGCAGCCAGGCACGGCAGCGAGGGAGGAGACACGGTGGCGTCGACGAGCGGCATTGGCATCGGCCGGCGCGGACGGGCGGTGATCGTGGGCGCGCTCGTGTGCCTGCTGGCGGCGACGATGCCGGCGTCTCGCGCATCGGCCCAGCCATTCGACGCGGATGCAACACGGTTCATGGAGACCCTCGACGCCGGCCAGCGGCAGAAGTTCGAGGCGTACGTCTCCGCGCGCACGTTCCACGCCTTCGAGGTCGACAAATTCTGGCGGGCCTGCGCCGACAAGCGGTCGCTTCGGAAGAGGAAGAAGGCGGCGGGCGAGCCGCTCGAACGGGACGACTACGTTCAATCGTTCCCGCCCGAATACAAAGGTCCGCAACTCGCTGCCGATCTGGCCAAGGCCTGGGCCGCCTTCCAGGCCGCCGAGGCGACGCCCAAGGAGCCGCCGAAGCCATTGCCGACCGTCGCGGATTTCCTTGCCGCCGCCGCCGAGCACTACCGGTTCGTGCCCGAGCGGGTGGCCGAGCGCGAGTTCAAGCGACGCTATGCGATCGAGGCGCTCAGGCTCGGGCTCACCAAGGCGCAGGTGGTGCGCGTCTATGCGCTCGAGACCGGCGGGCAGGGGACCGCCGACATGCAGGCCGGCATCAATCCGATCACCAAGAAGGGCACCGCGATCTCGTCGGCGCTGGGCTACGCGCAGTTGCTGCACGCGAACTCGGTCAACGAGATCGCCAAACACGGGCCGGTGTTTACGGAGCGGTTGCGGCGGATGGCGGGCGAGCCCGGACTGTCGCCACAGCGGCGCGCTGCTCTGCAGCGGAAGATAACCGCGCTGAAAGCCATGGTGAAAGCGGCCAAGAGCGTGCCCTATGCCTGGGACCAGCACCAGGAGCTGGCCAAGACGCCGCGCGGCTACGGCATCCATGCCCTGAACCTCGACGGCGACATCGGTCCGTGGCTGCAGGCGATCAAGCTCGCAGGCATCGCGGCCGAGGCCGAGAAGGCCGGTCGCCAGCGCCTGTCGCCGGTCGAGATGGAGCTGATGAACCTGGCGGGCCCCGGCACCGGACTCGAGATGATGCTGCCGGTCGGGCTGACGATGCCGACGGTCAATTTCTTTGCGCGCGGCGGCTACGAGCGCAACACCATCGTGCGCGGCAAGACCTCGGCCGAGCTGATGGCGGCGCTGACGAGCCGGATGGACGACAACGAGAAGAAGCCGGGCGCGATCGAGTTCGCACAGGTTTTCGACGAGGTATTGCAGAAGCGTGCCGCGCCGCGCTGAGCTGCACCGTGGTGAGCCGGGCCGGGCCGTGACGCCGGCCGGGGGCGATACGCGCCTCCGCCTTTCGGTGAGAGCGGGTTGCGCCGCCGTTGGGGCTGCGTTAACAGGATTGAGGCGGAGCGGACGTGGCGAGCGCCGTATCCGTTCGGGTTCCGTTCCACGACCGTGCCTGCCGTTTTGCGTCTCCGCTCGTCATCTGAGCACTCGTCACCAAAGAAGTCGTCGCGCAATCCTGGCGTTGCGCGGTCCTGGCGATCCACACGGCAACAGACGCGGCCCGCTTCGACCTGCGGCCGCCCAAGAGGCCCGATGAACCAGCTTCTGCTCGACTACCTGCCGATCGTCGTCTTTCTGGCTGTGGCGCTCGTGATCGGATTGGGACTGATGGTGGCACCGTTCCTGATCGCGGTGCAGAACCCCGACCCGGAAAAAGTGTCGGCCTACGAGTGCGGCTTCAATGCCTTCGACGATGCGCGCATGAAGTTCGACGTGCGCTTCTACCTGGTGTCGATCCTGTTCATCATCTTCGACCTAGAGGTGGCGTTCCTGTTTCCGTGGGCGGTAGCGTTCAAGGAGATCGGTGCGTTCGGGTTCTGGTCGATGATGATCTTCCTCGCCGTGCTGACCATCGGCTTCATCTACGAATGGAAGAAAGGCGCCCTCGAATGGGATTGATCGTTCCGCCCGAATTCCAGCTCGACACCGCCAAGGAGGGTGCGGGCGGCGGTGCCGGGAGGTCCCTGGTGCAGCCGGGCGACCCGTTCTTCGGCGAGATCAACAACGAGCTGGCCGACAAGGGCTTCCTCGTCACGACGACCGACGATCTCATCAACTGGGCGCGCACCGGCTCGCTCATGTGGATGACGTTCGGTCTGGCGTGCTGCGCCGTCGAGATGATGCAGGCGTCGATGCCGCGCTACGACCTCGAGCGGTTCGGGTTCGCGCCGCGGGCCTCGCCGCGCCAGTCGGACGTGATGATCGTGGCCGGAACGCTGACCAACAAAATGGCGCCCGCGCTGCGCAAGGTCTACGACCAGATGCCGGAGCCACGCTATGTGATCTCGATGGGCAGCTGCGCCAACGGCGGCGGCTACTATCATTATTCCTATGCCGTGGTTCGGGGTTGCGACCGCATCGTGCCGGTCGACGTCTATGTGCCAGGCTGCCCGCCGACGGCCGAGGCGCTGGTCTACGGCGTGCTGCTGTTGCAGCGGAAGATCCGCCGCACCGGGACGATCGAACGCTAGCGGCCGCGGGACGGGCGGGGTCGGCGGCGCGGCCGGCGCGTGCCTTAGCCGGGCCACAGACGGATCGGGCCCAGAACGGATCGGGCCCAGGACGAATCGGGCAGCGGCCCAACGAGCAAGGGAGAACGAATGGTCTCGGCCCCCGACGACACGATGACGGAGCTCATCGACACGCTCACGACGAAGCTCGGGGCGGCGCTCAAAGGCACGCGGCTCGCCTACGGCGAGCTGACCGTGGACGTCGGGCGCGACAACATCCTCAAGGTGCTGAAATTCTTGCGCGACGACGCGCGCTGCCGGTTCGAGATCCTGATCGACCTGTGCGGCGTCGACTGGCCGGCGCGCACCGAGCGGTTCGACGTGGTCTACCACCTCTTGTCGCCGCGCACGAACCAGCGCATCCGCGTCAAGACCACGACCGACGAGGCGACGCCGGTGCCGTCGGCGTGCGAGGTTTATTCGTCGGCCAACTGGTACGAGCGCGAGGCGTACGACATGTTCGGCATCCTTTTCTCGGGCCATCCCGACCTGCGCCGGCTGTTGACGGACTACGGCTTCCAGGGCCATCCGCTGAGGAAAGACTTCCCGCTCACCGGCTACGTCGAGGTGCGCTACGACGACGAGAAGAAGCGCGTCGTCTACGAGCCCGTCAAGCTCACCCAGGAGTTCCGCTCGTTCGATTTCGAGAGCCCATGGGAGGGCACGAGCTACGTGCTGCCGGGCGACGAGAAGGCTGGTGGCGTCCCGCCCGCGCCGGCCGGGAAGGCGTGAGCCGATGAAAGACTCGCTGCAGCCGGGCGCCAAGATCCGCTTCGAGTACCGCGTGCCGTCCGACAAGACGGTGCCGCACCTGTTTCCCGAGGCGATCGAGTTTGCGACCATGCCCGCGGTGTTCGCCACCGGCTACATGGTCGGCCTCATGGAATGGACGTGCATGAAGGTGCTCGAGGGCCACCTCGAGCCGGGCGAGGGCTCGCTCGGGATCGCGATCAACGTCAGCCACGTGGCGGCAACCGTGCCCGGCCAGACGGTGACGGTCGACGCCGAATGCACGGGCATTCGCGGCCGACGTGTGCAGTTCAAGGTGTCGGCCCACGACGGCGTCGAGCTGATCGGAGAAGGCACGCACGAGCGCATGGTGGTGCCGTGGGGGAAGTTCGAGGCCAAGGTCAACGACAAGGCAAAAGCGGCCGGGCTCGGTCCGATCCTGCGGCGGAAGGGCTGAGGCTGGAGCCATGTCCGAACACTCGATGCGCACCGGCCGCTGCCTTTGTGGCGCCATCGCGTTCTCGTTCGTGCCTGCCGAGCCCGAGGTCGATGCCTGCCACTGCACCATGTGCCGGCGCTGGAGCGGCGGACCGGGCCTGTCGATCAAAGCTGCCGGCTCGCCGGACGTCACCGGCGCAGACCGCCTCGTCACATACCGCTCGTCCGATTGGGGGCAGCGCCAGTTCTGCGGGACGTGCGGCACCCACCTGTTCTATTCGGCGCCGTCATTCGGCTATTTCGGCGTCAGTGCCGGCACGCTGGACGACCTGTCCGGTCTGGCGCTCACGAGCGAGATCTTCGTCGACCACAAGCCCGACCTCTACGATTTTGCCAACGCCACGAAGCGGCTGACGGAAGCCGAGTTTCTGGCGATGATCGCTGGCACCCCGCACAAGGAGTGATGCCCATGGCCGAGACCGAGATCCGCCCGTTCAACATCAATTTCGGGCCGCAGCATCCGGCGGCGCACGGCGTGCTTCGTCTGGTGCTCGAACTCGACGGCGAGGTGGTCGAGCGCGTCGACCCCCATATCGGGCTCCTGCACCGGGGCACCGAGAAGCTGATCGAGCAGAAATCCTATCTCCAGGCGATCGGCTACTTCGACCGGCTCGACTACGTCGCGCCGATGAACCAGGAGCACGCGTTCTGCCTCGCCGCCGAGAAGCTGCTCGGGCTCGAGATCCCGAAGCGGGCGCAGCTGATCCGCGTGCTGTTCTCCGAGATCGGCCGCCACCTCTCTCACCTCTTGAACGTCACCACGCAGGCGATGGACGTCGGTGCGCTCACGCCGCCGCTGTGGGGCTTCGAGGAGCGCGAGAAGCTCATGGTTTTCTACGAGCGCGCGTCGGGCTCGCGCATGCATGCGAAGTATTTCCGGCTCGGCGGCGTGCACCAGGATCTGCCGCCCGAGCTCGTTGCCGACATCGACGCGTGGTGCGACCAGTTCCCCAAGGTGCTCGACGACATCGAGGGGCTGTTGACGGGCAACCGCATTTTCAAGCAGCGGAATGTCGACATCGGCGTCGTCAAGCTCGACGACTGCTTCGACTGGGGCTTCTCGGGCGTGATGGTGCGCGGCGCGGGCGCGGCCTGGGACCTCAGGAAGTCGCAGCCCTACGAGTGCTACGCCGAGCTCGATTTCGACATCCCGATCGGCAAGAACGGCGACTGCTACGACCGCTACCTGATCCGCATGGCCGAGATGCGGGAGAGCGTGAAGATCATGAAGCAGTGCTGCGCCAAGCTCATGAGCGCCGACGGACAGGGGCCGTGCGTCGCCGAGAACAAGAAGGTGGCGCCACCGAAGCGCGGCGAGATGAAGCGCTCGATGGAGGCGCTGATCCATCACTTCAAGCTCTACACCGAGGGCGTGCACGTGCCGGCCGGAGAGGTCTACGCGTGTGTCGAGGCGCCGAAGGGCGAGTTCGGCGTGTATCTCGTGTCGGACGGGTCGAACAAGCCCTATCGCTGCAAGATCCGCGCGCCGGGCTTCCCGCACCTCGCGGCGATGGATTTCATCAACCGCGGCCACATGCTGGCCGACGTCTCGGCGATCATCGGCTCGCTCGACATCGTGTTCGGCGAGATCGATCGGTGAGCGGGACTATGTCACCCTGCCCGAAGTGCGCATCGCCGCATGCTTATGAGGACGGCGCGCTGCTCGTCTGCCCAGAGTGCGCGCACGAGTGGGCGCCGGGTGCGGGCGAGGCGGCGGACGACGACGGCGTGCGCGCGGTGACGGATTCGGTCGGCAATGTGCTGGCCGACGGCGATACCGTGACCGTCATCAAGGACCTCAAGATCAAGGGATCGTCGGCGGTGGTGAAGGTCGGCACCAAGGTGCGCGGCATCCGCCTGGTCGAGGGCTCGGGCGGACACGACATCGATTGCCGGATCGACGGCATCGGGCCGATGCAGTTGAAGTCCGAGTTCGTGCGGAAGGCCTGAGCGGACGGCCGGCGGTACGTGGGCGACTTGCGCGCGGGCGGCCGGTCGGGCACGAGTAGGCGAAGCGGCAAATCGAGCCTCGCGCGACCGGAACCCTCGTGAACGAGCCACTTTCGACCGACGGCGCCACACAGAGCGGCCGCGAAGCCTCTCGCAAGCATCGCCACATCGTGTGGCTCGGCGTGCTGGCGGGCGCGGCGCTGGCCGTCATCGGGGCGCGGTTCATGGTCCTGCCGGGACCGGCGACTTGGTCGTTCGGCCTCGGTAAAGGTCCTTTCGGCGCCGAGCTGCAGACCATCATCGGCCTGCGCGACCTTTGGCTCGGCGGATTGGGCATCGCGTTTGCCGCGCTGCGGGAGTGGCGGGCGCTGGCGCTGTGGCTCGGGCTCGGCGCGCTGGTATGCGTGGCCGACGCGGCGCTGGTCTGGTCCGCGACCGGAAGGTGGTGGGCGATCGGGTTCCATCTCGGCGCGGCGGTGTTCTGCGGCTGGCTCGGGATCGCGGCGGCACGGGCATCGAGGCGGGATGGCGCCCCCGATGAGGTACTAGATCCGCCAACGGATTAACCTCGTCGCATCCTGCTGCTGGCGCCGCCGCCATACCGCTGGCACAAAGACTTCAGACCATATCACGCGGGGCGAGAGCGTGCGTCCGCCGGCCCGTGCGCTGGAGACGGTCGCCGCAGCAGGAGCTTTGAGGATGATCGACAACCTGTTCCTCCTGGCCATCGCCGCGTTCGGCTGGGGCCTGTCGCTGGCCACTTACCGCCTGTTCGCCCGCCGCAACGGCTGGCCGATGGGCGCGCTGCAGGCCGATCTGCCGGCGATCCCGATCCTGCTCGGGCTCATGGCGCTGGTTGCCGCCATCGCCTACGCGGCGGCGCGCGGCATCGAGTACGGCGGCTGGGTGGTGATCGTGTGCGGGCTGCTGCTCGCGGTGTTCTGGACCGGATTTCTGCGCGTCGGCTCGCAGATTTCGCTGTTCCTCGCGCCGTGGGCCGGCTTCCTGCTGCTGCTCGGCTGGCTGGCCGAGCCGCTCGGCTACCAGGCACGTCCGTGGGCTACCGAGACCATCGGCGAGACGATCCAGCGGAAGCGCGGCCAAGCCGAGGATCTGCTGCGCGAGCGGCTGATCGAGGGAAGCAAGCCGGGCGATGACGCGCGCAGCGGCACGCGCTGACGCAGATCAGCCTCAATCGGCGCCGGATCTCCGAGTGATTGGGCGAGGTGGCCCGCACCAGGGCGGCCCGGCCTTCATGAAGTGGCCGACCACACCCCATCACCAGCCTGCGCCGCTCCCCACCGGCGCGGTGCGGGTTCATGTCATTGCTGCTTTTTGTTAGCTCGACGCACCCTTGCTTTGGCGCTCTGTTCAACGTAACTGATCCCATCCGTTGCGCTGGCGCCGCCGTGGCCATTCCGGGCGTTGCCGCCATCTCAGCCGCAGCCGCCGTTGAGGAGCCCTGCATGGCCGTCCGCCGCCTCGATCCGGAGCAGCCACCGAGCTTTGTCTTCACCGCAGAGAACGCCGCCTGGGCCAAGGCGACGATCGCGAAGTATCCGGACGGCAGGCAGGCCTCCGCGGTCATTCCGGTGCTGTGGCGCGCGCAGGAGCAGAACGGGGGATGGCTGTCCGAGCCCGCGATGCGGCTGGTCGCCGACATGCTGGGCATGGCCTACATCCGCGTTTACGAGATCGCCACCTTCTACACGATGTTCCAGCTCTCGCCGGTGGGGTCGGCCGCACATATCCAGGTGTGCGGCACGACGCCCTGCATGCTGCGCGGCTCTAAGGAGCTGATGGCTGTGTGTAAGCGGCTGATCGCCGAGCACCAGCACGAGTTGTCGTCCAACGGCAAGCTGAGCTGGGAGGAGGTCGAGTGCCTCGGCGTGTGCGCCAATGCGCCGATGGTGCAGATCTGGAAGGATACCTACGAGGACCTGACGCCCGACGGCCTCGAGCGGATCATCGAGGCATTCGCGCGCGGCGAGACGCCGAAGCCCGGGTCCGAGATCGGAAGGACGGCGTCCTGCCCGGCCGGCGGACCAACGACGCTGACCGATCCCGCGCTCTATGATGGCTCGGGCGTCGGCGCCTGGCAGAAGCGCTTCCTCGAGGCGGCCGCAACAACGGCACCAGCGGCTGTGCCCGCGCCGGCTGCTGCGGCACCACCGCCGCCCGCGATCCCGGCTCAGCCGGCAGCACCGGCGTCTACACCGGCTCCGGCTGCGGGGGCCGCGGCTCGTCCTGTCGACCCGCGCGTTGCCGCTGCGATCGCCAATGCGGGGCTCGCACCCGATCTCGAGGCGCGCAGCGGCGGCAAGCCGCTGTCTCATCAGGAGCTCGAGCGGCTGAAGGCCGAGGCGCGCATCGCGTCGGCTCCGGCAGTGAGCGCGGCGGGGGCGGCGCCGGGCGTGGCACTGTCGGCGGTTGCCCCGGTGAAGCCGGCCTTGCTCGAGGCCGCGCGCGGCGGCAAGGGCGATGATCTGACCCTGTTGTGGGGCGTAGCCGAGAAGCTGCAGGACAGGCTCAATGCGGCGGGCATCTATCATTTCGATCAGATCGCTGCCTGGACGGCCGAGAATGTGGCGTGGTTCGAGAGCACCTTCGAGGGGTTCAAGGGCCGCGTCGAGCGCGACAAGTGGATCGAGCAGGCCAAGAAGCTGGCCACGGGCTGGCGGCCCGCGGACAGCGTCGGCGAGCGGCCGAAGGGGTAACGCGACATGCTCTCTGACAAGGACCGCATCTTCCGCAACATCTATGGCTTCCACGACGTGAGCCTCGCAGGCGCCAAGCGCCGCGGCGTCTGGGATGGCACGAAGCTGTTCATCGACAAGGGGCACGACTGGATCATCAATGAGATCAAGGCCTCGGGCCTCAGGGGACGCGGTGGCGCAGGCTTCCCGACAGGCCTCAAGTGGTCGTTCATGCCGAAGAACGACAGCCGCCCGTCCTATCTCGTCATCAACGCCGACGAATCGGAGCCGGGCTCCTGCAAGGACCGCGAGATCCTGCGCCACGACGCGCATACGCTGGTGGAAGGCGCGCTGCTGGCCTCCTTCGCGATGCGGGCGCACACTTGCTACATCTACCTGCGCGGCGAGTACATCCGCGAGCGCGAGGCGCTGCAGCGGGCCGTCGACGAGGCCTACACGGCCCGCCTGATCGGCAAAAACAACGTTCACGGCTGGGATTTCGACCTCTACCTGCACCACGGCGCGGGCGCCTACATCTGCGGCGAGGAGACGGCGCTGCTCGAGAGCCTGGAGGGCAAAAAGGGCCAGCCGCGCCTGAAGCCGCCGTTCCCGGCCAACGTCGGGCTCTATGGCGCGCCGACCACGATCAACAACGTCGAGAGCATTGCCGTCGCCGGCGAGATTCTGCGTCGCGGCGCGACGTGGTTCGCGGGTCTCGGCAAGCCCAACAACACCGGCACCAAGCTGTTCCAGATCTCGGGCCACGTCGAGCGGCCGTGCGTGGTCGAGGAGGAGATGGGCATTCCGCTGCGCGAGCTTGTCGAGAAGCACTGCGGCGGCGTGCGCGGCGGCTGGAAGAACCTTTTGGCGGTGATCCCCGGCGGCTCGTCGGTGCCGCTGGTGCCGGCCGAGCTGTGCGACGATCTCGGCATGGACTTCGACAGCCTGCAGAAGGTCAAGTCGGGGCTCGGCACCGCGGCCGTGATCGTGATGG
>CAYYGO010000069.1:0-14826 GCA_964471635.1 uncultured Hyphomicrobium sp. | reverse complement strand
CCGCGCGGCGTGCCGCAGATCGAGGTGACGTTCGATATCGACGCCAACGGCATCGTGCACGTCTCTGCGCGCGACAAGGCGACCGGCAAGGAGCAGTCGATCCGTATCCAGGCTTCGGGCGGCTTGTCCGAGGCCGAGATCGAGAAGATGGTGAAGGACGCAGAGGCTCACGCCGCCGACGACAAGAAGAAGCGCGAGCTGGTCGAGGCGCGCAATCACGCCGAGGCTCTCGTCCACACCACCGAGAAGCAGCTCAAGGAGAATGCGTCGAACCCGGGTGTTGCCGCTGCCAAGGGCGATATCGAGTCGGCGGTTGCCGCTGCCAAGGAGGCCGCCCAGAGCGAGGACGTCGAGAGGATCAAGTCGACCACGGCGGCGCTCGCTCAGGTCGCGATGAAGATCGGTGAGGCGGTCTACAGTGGCCAGCAGGCGGGCGGGGCCAGCGGCGAGGATGGAGCGACAGGCGCCTCGAAGGGCGGCAAGGACGACGGCGATACCGTCGTCGATGCCGAGTTCGAGGAGGTCAAGGACGACAAGAAGAAGGCCGGCTAAGCGGTCGCCATGGCGAGCCCCACCGAAATGTCCCCGATGCTCGGCGCCGCGGTCCTTGGGATCGCGGCGCTCTGGCATTCTAATTTGTCGCTGCGGGGCGTGCGCGAAGCCCGTGTCCTCCATCGGTTCGGCGCCGTGTGGAGCCGGGCTATTGGCACTCCTGCGCCCACCGATGCACGCCGCTTCTCATCCTTGTGCCTCATCCTCGGAGCCGCGGGCCTGGCGCCAGCGGTCGCCGGGATTATCTGATCGGCTCGAATCATGGCCAAGCGCGACTACTACGAGGTTCTCGGTGTGCAGCGGAATGCCGCCGATACCGATCTCAAGGCGGCCTTCCGGAAGCTCGCCAAGGAGCATCATCCCGATCGCAATCCTGGCGACGGCGAGGCCGAGCGGAAGTTCAAGGAGATCAACGAGGCGTATGAGACGCTGAAAGATCCCCAGAAGCGGGCGGCCTACGATCAGTTCGGGCACGCAGCGTTCGAGGGCGGCCGCGGCGGTGGACCGGGCGGGTTCGGGCCCGATTTCGCGTCGTCCATGTCGGATATTTTCGACGACCTGTTCGGCGAGTTCATGGGTGGACGCCGCGGTGGCCCAGGTGGCCCCGGCGGCGGACCCGGCCAGCGGTCGCGCGGCGGCCGCGAGCGCGGCTCCGATCTTCGCTACAACCTCGAGGTCACGCTCGCCGAGGCGTTCGCCGGCAAGACCGCACAGATCCGCGTGCCGACCAGCGTTTCTTGTGAAACGTGCTCGGGCTCCGGGGCGCGAGCCGGCACCAAGCCGACCTCGTGCCCGACCTGTGGCGGCATGGGCAAGGTGCGGGCGAGCCAGGGCTTTTTTACCATCGAGCGGACCTGCCCTTCGTGCCAAGGGCGGGGTGAGGTGATCGACGATCCCTGCCCCGCGTGCTCGGGCTCGGGCCGGGTCATGAAGGAGCGGACGCTGTCGGTCAACATTCCGGCAGGCGTCGAGGACGGAACGCGCATCCGGCTCGCCGGAGAGGGCGAGGCCGGCCACCGCGGCGGACCCTCCGGCGACCTTTACATTTTTCTGGCGGTCAAGCCGCACGAGTTCTTCCAGCGCGACGGCGCGGACATCTTCTGCAAGGTGCCGATCTCGATGATCACGGCTGCGCTCGGCGGCCAGATCGAGGTGCCGGCGCTCGACGGCAGCACCACGCGCGTGCGGGTGCCGGAGGGAACCGAGACAAACAAACAGTTCCGCCTGAAGGGTAAAGGCATGCCGGTGTTGCGCGCCAAAGTCACCGGCGACATGTACATTCAGGTCGAGGTCGAGACGCCGAAGAACCTGACGCGGCGCCAGCGCGAGCTGCTCGAGGAGTTCGAGAAGGAAAGCCGCAAAGAGACCTCGCCCGAGAGCCATGGCTTCTTTGCCCGCATGAAGGACTTCTTCGACGGCAGCGGCCGTGGTGGCTAACTGAGCTGCGGACAGCACCGCGGCCGGGCCACGGCATCGAGCGCGGCTTGCCCGCCTCAGGTGCTCGATGTCCGCGCGCCAGCACGTCCCCGCTACACCCTCAGGGAACGCAGATTACCCGGTCGAAGCGACGACCGGCGGTTCCAGGCTGTCGTGAGAACGTCCATCATAGCGAGGCTGCGGGCTTCCGGGCTGCAGTCAGGTAGTTGACGCCGGTATCGTCCGACAGCGACCACCGGTCGCGCAGCGGATCGTAGACGATGCCCTCGACGGCGCCGGGAACGAGACCCGCCGCCCGCACATGGCTGTCCAACTCGTCTGGGGTGATGAACCGATTCCACTGGTGGGTGCCACGCGGCAACCAGCCGAGCACATACTCTGCACCGACAATGGCCAGCGCATAGGACTTGAGCGTCCGGTTGAGCGTGGAAAGAAGCATGAGCCCGCCGGGCCGGACCAGCCGCGCCGCGGTGGAAAGAAAGGCGGCCGGATCGGGGACATGCTCGAGCACTTCGAGGCACGACACGGCCTCGAAGGTGTAGCCAGCGGCCACAAGATCCTCGGTCCGAGCGGCGCGATAGTCGATGTCCAATCCCTGCGGCGCGGCGTGGGCGCGAGCGGCCTCGATCGTGTCCTTGGATGGATCGATGGCGGTCACGCGGGCACCGAGACGCGCGAGCGGCTCGGCGATCAGGCCGCCACCGCAACCGACGTCGAGAATGGCGAGCCCCCTGAGCGGCCGCATCCCCTCGCCCCTCAGGCCGAAATGGGCGAGGATCTCGCGGCGCAGGAATGCCAGCCGGGCCGGTCCGATCTGGTGCAATGGGCGAAACTTGCCCGCCGGGTCCCACCATTCGGCGGCCATGCGGCCGAAGCGCTCGACCTCGGCGCGGTCGAGCGTCCGGGTGTCGGCGGCCTCGGACCCGGCCTCTGGGCGCGATCCTGCCCCGGATGTTGTGATTGCGGTCATGGCGACGACCTTGGGGGGCTCGACCAGGCTGTTGTCAAGTCCGAGCGGGAGTGTTGCCGTGATGCGCGGTTGTGGCTATGAGTGCCGCCCATTCCTGGCGCCACGGCCCGATGCGGCTTGCGGGCTCGCCGGCACGCCTGCTCGTGCCGTGGTCGGCGGGCTTCGATGGACGGGCGCTAGAGCGGGTCGGGACGAATAAATGGCTGTCGTGGTTATGAAATTCGGCGGCACGTCCGTCGCCAACGTCGATCGCATCCGCAATGTGGCGTGCCACGTGAAGCGCGAGGTCGACGCCGGCAACAGGGTGGCCGTCGTGGTCTCGGCGATGTCCGGCGTCACCAATCAACTGGTGTCGTACGTCCGCGAGGCAGCGATGCTGTACGATGCGCGCGAATACGATGCCGTGGTTGCGACCGGCGAGCAGGTGACTGCCGGCCTTCTAGCAATTGTGTTGCAGTCGATGGGTGTCGAGGCGCGCTCCTGGCAGGGCTGGCAGGTGCCGATCAAGACCAGCGCCGCGCATGGCTCGGCGCGGATCATCGATGTGCCGGGCGGCGAGATCAGGAAGCGGCTCGAGCAAGGCGAGGTAGCAGTCATTACCGGCTTCCAGGGCATCGAGGCGGTCTCGAACCGCATCGCGACGCTGGGGCGCGGCGGCTCGGATACGAGTGCGGTGGCGATGGCCGTGGCACTCGGAGCCGACGTGTGCGACATCTACACGGATGTCGACGGCGTCTACACGACGGACCCGCGCATCGTGTCCAAGGCGCGCCGCCTTCCGAAGGTCTCCTACGAGGAGATGCTGGAAATGGCGTCGCTCGGCTCGAAAGTGCTGCAGACGCGCTCGGTGGAGCTGGCGATGGTGCACAAGGTGCGCACCCGCGTGCTGTCGAGCTTCGTCGCGCCCGAAGCGATGCAGCCCGTGCGCATAGACAATCTCGAGGATATCGGCACCATCGTTTGCGACGAGGATGAGATCGTGGAGCAGCAGGTCGTCAGCGGCATCGCCTACGCGAAGGACGAGGCCAAGGTCACCATCCTCAAGGTCGAGGACAGGCCAGGCATCGCGGCACGCATTTTCGGGCCGCTCGCGGACGCCTCGATCAACGTCGACATGATCGTGCAGAACATCACGCCCGACGGCAAGCACACCGACATGACATTCACCGTGCAGGCCGCCGAGCTGCCGCGTACTCTCGAGGTTTTGAAGAACGCGCGCCAGGATATCGGCTATTTCGACATCAAGAGCTCGGCCGACGTGGTCAAGGTCTCGGTCATCGGCATCGGCATGCGCAGCCACGCCGGCGTCGCCGCGATGATGTTCAAGGCGTTGTCGGAGAAGGGCATCAATATTCTTGCAATCTCGACCTCCGAGATCAAGATCAGCGTGCTGATCGACGCGGCCTACGCCGAGCTCGCGGTGCGCACGTTGCACACGCTCTACGGACTGGATGCGGCCTGACGACGGTGGTCGCGGGGCCGCGTACGGCGCCGGGGCCATTCTTTGACGAGGCAAGGCTCGCTCATGCGGGCCGACGGAGCGGCTGCGGCTCATGCCAACCAAGCGCGGGGATCAAATCCCCACCCTGCCGCCCGAGCCGGCGCTGCGTGTGTTCATGCGGCGGCTCAGGGATATCATGGCCGATCCCGGCGACGGGCAGGCACGTCTAGACCGCATCGTGCGTCAGATCTCGGGTCTGATGGTTGCCGAGGTGTGCTCGATCTATCTGAAGCGCCAGGACGGCTCGCTCGAGTTGTTCGCCACCGAAGGCCTGAAGCCGACCGCCGTCCACGACACGCGCTTGAAACGCGGGGAAGGCCTCGTCGGCCGTTGCGCCGAGCTTGGTCAGCCGATCAACGAGCCCGACGCGCAGTCCCATCCCGCCTTCTCCTACCGGCCCGAGACGGGCGAGGAGATCTATCATTCGATGCTGGCGGTGCCGATCAAGCGCGCTGGCGACATCCACGGCGTGCTGGTCGTCCAGAACCGCACCCGCAAGGAGTACGGGGACGAGGACGTCGAGATCCTGCAGACGACGGCCATGGTGGTGGCCGAGCATCTGTTGTCGGGCGCGGTGGCGGGAGCCGGCAGTGCCATCGAGCTGTCGAAATCCGATCCGGTCGTGATCCGCGGCGAGGCGATCTCGGACGGCGTCGCTCTCGGGCACGTGGTGCTGCACGAGCCGCGCATCGTCGTCACGAAGCTGCTCGCCGACGACACCGCCGAGGAGATGCGCCGGCTCGAGGCCGGGGTGGTGGCACTGCGTCAGTCGCTCGACGACATGCTCGACCACGAGCACCTTTCGGCGACCGGCGAGCACCAGGAGGTGCTGGAGGCCTACCGCATGTTCGCGCACGACAAGGGCTGGGTGCGCCGGCTGAAGGAGGCGGTGCTCGGCGGCCTCACGGCCGAGGCGGCGGTGGAGCGCGTGCAGAACTCCACGCGCGCCCGCATGCTGCGCCAGAACGATCCCTATTGGCGCGAGCGCCAGCGCGACTTCGACGATCTGTCGGACCGGCTGCTGCGGACGCTGGCTGGCCGCACCAACGGCGGCACGTTGCCGGCTGACCTCCCGCCCGACACGATCCTGGTCGCCCGCACGATGGGGCCGGCCGAGCTTCTCGACTACGACCGCACGAAGCTCAGGGCGCTCGTCATCGAGGACGGCAGCGCGCAAAGCCATGTGGCGATCGTCGCCAAGGCGCTCGGCCTTGCGGCCGTCGGGCAGGCGAAGGGTGTCGTCGAGCGCGTCTCGGCGCTCGACGCCGCCGTCGTCGATGCCGAGACGGGCGAGGTGCACTTGAGACCCTCGGGCGAGGTCATCAACGCCTATTCCGACAAGGTTCGCTTTCGCGCCAAGCGCCAGAAGCAGTACGAGACGCTGCGCGACCGCCCGGCCGTGACGAAGGACGGCGCGCGCATCCGGTTGATGATGAACGCCGGCCTGCTGGTGGATATGCCGCACCTGGCGGAGAGCGGAGCGGACGGCATCGGGCTGTTCCGCACCGAGTTGCAGTTCATGCTGTCGCAGACCTTTCCGCGGCTCGAGCGACAGATCAAGGCCTACAGCGCAGTGCTGGCGGAATCCGGCGGCAAGCCGGTCGTGTTTCGTGCGCTCGACATAGGCGGCGACAAGGTCCTGCCCTATCTCCGCCGCACGACGGAGGAGAACCCGGCACTCGGCTGGAGAGCCATCCGAATGTCGCTCGACCGGCCGGCGCTGTTTCGCACCCAAGTTCGGGCGTTCCTCCGCGCGAGTGCGGGCCGAGACCTCTCGATCATGATTCCCATGGTGACCACCGCGTCGGAGATCGACGACGTGCGCGAACTCGTTGCCAAGGAGGTCGAGTTGATCGATCGCCGCGGCTACGAGCAGCCGAAGTCGCTGAAGATCGGCGCCATGATCGAGGTGCCGAACGTGTTGTTCGATCTCGACATGCTGCTGCCGAAGGTCGATTTCGTGTCCGTTGGGTCCAACGATCTCATGCAGTTCCTGTTCGCTGCCGACCGTGGCAACTCGCGCGTCGCGCGCCGCTACGATCCGCTGACCCCGGCCCCGCTGCGTGCCTTGAAGTCGCTCGTGCGCGCAACGCGCAAGCACAAGGTGCCGCTGACGCTCTGTGGAGAAATGGCGGGCCGGCCGATCGAGGCTATGGCGCTGATCGGCCTCGGCTTCCGATCGATATCTATGGCGCCGGCGTCGGTTGGTCCGGTCAAGACGATGATCCTTTCGCTGAACGCAGCCGACGTCGCGGCACGGATCGAGGACATGATGCAAAACAACGATGCCGGTATCCGCGGTGAGCTGTCCAGAATGGCGACCGACGCGGGCATCGAGATCTAGGGCGCAAGCGCCCGATTCGCCCCCGTTTTGCTCAAACGAACGCTTTGACATCGGCCGGCATTTGGTCGAGCATTTCGTCATGCGGGGGAAACGCAGATTGTGTAACGCGTAAATCATGCTTGGACGTAGATCGGTCGATCTTGCGTCTGCCGGCGCACGTGGCGCGGGCAGGCAGATAATCGAACATGGGCCTGAACATGGCCCAGAGCGTCGCCCGGAACATGGTCCGGGACGGGCGTGGGACGTTGGCCCCGCGGGGGAAGCGTGGCAACTGCTCGGTGAAGCACAGCGTCTCACCGGGCGGACCATCGGCGAGCTTGCCATCCGCCTGCAAACGGAGCCTGCCGTGCTCGACGCGCTGGCCCGCGGACGCCTTGACGCGCTGCCTCCGTGGCACGAGACGTCGCGGGTCGTCGAGGCACTCCTGTGGCCGCTGCGGATCGATCCGCGCCCGGTCCAGCTCGCTCTGGCCCATGCGCTGGCGGCGCATCACCAAGCGAGAGCCGCGGCGTCCGCGCCTGCCGTGCAGCCAGCGACGTCCCACAGGCGGCAAAGGCCGGCGACGACGCCGGCTCCGCGAGCAAGTGGAGGCGTGACGCGCGCCTTCTTCGACGTCGGCCGGCGAGCCCGCTCGGTGGGGCGCCGCGCTATTGCCGTGCTGCCGTCGCGACCGCGGCGGCGTACGGCCATCAACCTCGCAATCGCGGCCGTTGCGGCTGCGTCCACCCTGGCGACGGTCGCCACCGCCGGGCGGTCGTCCATGCCGAGCCTGCCCGATCCCGTCGCGCGAGCCATGGCGGGCTTCGGCGATTTCCTGCGGCTCCATCTGGCGCCGACGCGGGAGGGTTTCCGCTGGATCGAGGTCGACGATCCCCGCTCGCGCCGCGGCGACAAATTGCAGATCACCCGTCGTTAGGCTAAGAGCCCTGCTTCGGTTCGCCGTCCTTGGATCGTCCGTGGTTGTGCGTCGGGTCCGCCCGGCGTCGAACGATGGCGTTGCCGCAACGGCCTGTCGCCCTCACCCCGATAGGCGCACCTCGATCATATTGAGACCCGAGCTTCCCGCAGCATGACGTCGCTTCCGAAAGACAAGCTCGACCGCCTCGTGCTCCGCTGGGAAGCGATCCAGGACGAGTTGAACAAGGGCGTTGCGCAGGCTGTTTTCGCCAAGCTCAACAAGGAATTTGCCGAGATCGACCCGGTTGTCGGCCTGATCCGCAGCCTCGAGGGCGCGGAGCGCGAGGCGGCCGACCTCAACGCAATCGTCGACGACCCGTCGGCGGACCGCGAGATGGCGGATCTGGCGCGCAACGAGCTGCAAGAGGTCGGCGCCAGGATCGACGCGCTCGCCCGGGACGTGCGTCTGGCCTTGCTGCCGAAGGACGCAGCGGACGAGAAAAGCGCCATCCTCGAGGTTCGCGCCGGCACTGGCGGTGACGAGGCGGCGCTGTTCGCGGCCGATCTCTTCCGCATGTACAGCCGCTACGCCGACCTCAAGGGCTGGAGAACCGAGATCATATCGCTCTCGGAGAACGACCTTGGCGGCTACAAGGAGGTCGTCGCCTCCATAACCGGCCGCGGCGTGTTTGCACGGTTGAAGTTTGAAAGCGGCGTTCATCGCGTACAGCGCGTGCCGGCGACCGAGGCGAGCGGCCGCATTCATACCTCCGCCGCCACCGTTGCCGTGCTGCCCGAGGCTGAGGACGTCGACATCGACATCAAGCCGGACGACATCCGCATCGACACCATGAGGGCGGGGGGCGCCGGAGGCCAGCACGTCAACAAGACCGAGAGCGCGGTTCGCATCACCCATTTGCCGACCGGCATCATCGTCGTTTCGGCCGAGAAGAGCCAGCACCAGAACCGCCGTCTCGCGATGCAGGTGCTGCGGTCGCGCGTCTACGAACTTGAGCGGGAGCGCGCCGCCAGCGAGCGGAGCCAGGCGCGCAAGGAGCAGGTCGGCTCGGGCGATCGCTCGCAGCGCATCCGCACCTATAATTTTCCGCAGGGCCGCGTCACCGACCATCGCATCAACCTGACGCTGCACAAGCTCGATGCAGTCCTGCAGGGCACGGCGTTGGACGAGCTCGTCGACGCGCTGGTGACCGATCATCAGGCGACGCTGTTGGCCTCGATGGACAGCCATGGCGGCGGGTGAGGGTGCGACGGTTGGCGCTGCGGTGGCCAGCCTCGAGCGTGCATTCCGCGAGGCGGGGCTCGATTCTCCGGGGCTCGACGCTCGCCAGCTTGTCGCCGCTGCTGCAGTCTTGACGCGCGAGGCCATCGCCGCGCGGCCGGAGAGCCCGATAGCGGCCGCATCGGCGGCGCGGCTGGCCGAGTTCCGTCGCCGTCGTCTCGACCGCGAGCCGGTCTCGCGCATTCTGGGCAGGCGCGCGTTCTACGGCCGCGAGTTCGAGATCACGCTCGCGACGCTCGATCCGCGGCCGGAGACCGAGACGATCGTCGACGCAGTCTTGGCGGCCGTGTCTGAGGAGAGGTGGGACCGTCGGCCACTGCGCATCCTCGATATCGGTACCGGGACCGGCTGCATCGCTGCGACGCTGCTCGCGGAGCTGTCGGAAGCGATGGCCGTTGCGACCGATGTATCGATGGCTGCGCTCGAAGTGGCCGCGCGGAACGCCGCGGCGCTCGGTGTATCGGACCGCCTGACGCTCGAGCCGCGACGCGGTGCCGGCGGACTGCGCGGGCCCTTCGACGTGCTGGTTTCGAACCCACCCTACATTCCGGCCGCAGAGATCGAGCACTTGGACCCCGAGGTGAAGTGCTACGATCCAAAGCTGGCGCTGGACGGTGGTCGGGATGGCTTGGCGATCTATCGTGAAATCGCATCCAGTGTCGGCGAGATCGTGCCCGAGGGTTGGATCGTGCTCGAGGTCGGTGCCGGTCAAGCAGAGGCTGTTGCGAACTTGTTAGTCGAGGGGGTCGGAGAGCCACGGGTCCGAACCATTCGTTTGCTTAATGATCTGGCGGGCCACCAACGGTGTGTGGCCCTTAGAACACAGTCTTGACCCCTGCTTCGAAAGCTCTTGGAATCAGTATGCTTCGGAGCTAGGATATTCCGAAGCATCAAATCGGATCGCGCTCTCGTCTCTATCCGGGCCTTGATCGGTCGACGGCACGGAACGGGGGCAGCGCAGATATCGTCGGCTCATTCCGGTCCGTGCCGTTAGCCGGATATAGACTGGCAGTAGCAATCGCGGGCGTCCGGTGCGCGAGTTGCGCCGGAGCTTCTGCTCAGAGCGGACTCCGGCTCATCGCTGTTGATCGTGCAGGGCAATGATTGGCGGTGCCGCGGCTGGGATGGCGCGGTCGTCGAAAGCCAAAAGGGCAAGCGCCCGGTAAAGCAGCCCCTCGCTATGAAAGCCGCAGCATTTCGCGTTCCGATGGCACGCCTGCGGACGACAGGATTGGCGAGAGGCAGTTCGGGCGGACGATGGTCGACCACGCGGCGGTTCGATGGTTCGGCAAACGGGTTTAGACCTGAGGGCGCGATCCAGGGGGCATGAGCTGGCGGAAAAGGGCTTGCGGGTTTAGCTCGCGGGGCCGAACGGTGGGGCTGGAGTGGCCAAGTTTGTTTCTGGGTTGGGCCTGCAAACCGGAGCCGGTATTTGAGCCGTTTTTTCGAGCCGAGCTGCTCTGCAGCCGTCAGGCGGTCCTTGGTGAAAACCGGTAGGGTCGCGTCCGACTGGTATGCGAATGGCTGAAAACCTATTGTTTTCAAAAGAATTCCAAACGCCATTAAAGAATGGGAGCCCATGAGGCAGGGTCAGCAGAATCGCCGAGGTCGCGGCCGCAGCAACAACCACAACAACAATAATAATGGCCAGCGCAAGGGTCAGAGCCCACTGTCGCGCAGCTTCGAGAGCAATGGTCCGGACGTGAAGCTGCGTGGTACGCCGGCGCATATTGCGGAGAAGTACTTGTCGCTTGCGCGCGACGCCCAGTCTTCGGGCGATCCAGTGCTGGCGGAGAACTATCTGCAGCACGCCGAGCATTACAACCGCATCATCTTGGCCTATCGCGAGCAGCAGATTGCGCAGGGCGGCAGTGCCGGTGACATGCCTCGCCATCGCATGCCGGTGCCCGGTGAGCCGCTTGATGGCGACGACATGATGGACGACAGCGACGACTCGGGGATGTCCGACATGGGTCAGCCGCCGATGGGTCTGGGCGATCAGCCGCTCATTCCTGCCGTGGCAACACCTCGCTTCGAGGGCCGTCCGCCACGCGAGCAGCGTCACGATCAACCCCGTCACGAGCGGGGCGAGGCCCGACATCATTCGCGTGACCGACACGAGCGCCATGGCGAGGGCCGCGGGTTCCAGGAGCGCGGCGACCGCGGTCTCGACCGCCCCGAGCGTTCTCAGGATCGAAACGACCGCTTCGAGCCGAGGGGGGATCGTCCGGAGCGGCTTGAACGGCCCGATCGCCCGGAGCGCCCTGATCGTCCTGAGCGTCCAGAAAGGGCGGAGCGGCCGGAGCGCATTGATCGGCCCGCCGGTGCGGAGTCCGGCTCCGCCGAGGGACAGCCGCGTCGTCGCGAGCGCTTCCAGCCGTCGTCACTTCAGCACGATCAGCCCGAGTTTCTGCGCCGGCCCGTGCGGCGTCCGCGCCGCGAGGATACCGAGGGGCCCGCGGCGGTCGCGACCTCGCCCGCTGCTCCGGCGCCCGCCGGCGCTGACGATCAGGACTGAGGTCGTCGGCACGAGACGTCTGCTGTTCGTCGTGCCAGCGGAGCGCCTGTCTGGCGCGAGCGTCGCCTTCGAGTAATGCGCCAGCAGAGGCGTCCGACGCGGCGCTGCGAACGGCGCGGGTCGCGCTCAGCCGCCGCGTGACATCCGGTCGCCGAGCGCGATCTGGCCATCGGCGATCACCACAGCGTAGATGCCGAAGTCCGCGTGCCCCCAGGTCCGCTGGAGTATCGCTGGTATTGCCATGTCGCGCACGCCGGTTGCGGGATCGACGTTGGTTGCCGCGCAGCGTTGCGTGCGGTCGAAGCCCTTGAGCCTTGCCGAGCCGAGGGTGAACTCCTGGCCGACCAACTCGTTCTCTTGCCACGCGGCAAGCCCGTCGACGATCACGTTCGGCCGGAAGCGGAGCGGATCGATGCGGCGACCGGCGACGCGCTCGAGTTCGGTCAGAGAGGCCTTGCTCACGATGTGCAGGCACTTTGCGGCAACGTCGGAGAAGCTGTGGCCGGGCGCGGCCACGATGCGGGGTGCGCCGCGCAACTCGGATTTGAGATAGGCTGCCAGGAACTGCTCGATCATCGAGCGGCCGAGCTTGGTCGTCAGTTGGCCGCGAGCCACTTGCCGGCCCGCGCGCTTCACGGTCAGCGTCTCGGTCTCGGGCTCGAATTCGGTCGTCAGTGTCGCGAGGCGCTCGTCGCGCATGAGGGTCAAGAAGGTCACTTTCGGTAGGTGGCGCGGTGCCTCCGGGTCAAATCGCCCCGGCCCATTCTCGATCGCATATGCCCGGTCATAGGGCAGCGTCTGCCCGGTCGTCAGAGCCGCCCGCGCCAGCGGCTCGGGTGAGAACGACTTCAATGGATAGCGGTAGATTGCCTCAATGCAGCAGTCGATTGCGGTCATCTGTCGGCGGCCCTCGGTGTCGATGCGAAGCTGGGGCCGGCGCTGTGGTCCCCAGTAGGGTAGGCAAGACGCGCCACGACCGGCCGGCGCGGCGACCCCTTCGCCCCGCTACACGGTCATGCCCCCCCCTTTTTGCACGTGCTTGGATCACTATATCCCGTTTCGTGGCAATGCCAGAAATGCCGAAAGCGGGTTTCGGGCGTGCCACGATGATGTTCAGACGCGAAAATCCTGACAACGACGGCGTAGGTTTGTGCCCGGGCGACACGATGGGGCAAGCCGAGCGCGCCGAGGAGGGGTAGACATGAATTTCGATCGCTATACCGATCGGGCCAAAGGATTCGTCCAATCGGCCCAGGGCCTCGCACTGCGCGAGGGCCACCAGCAGTTCGCCACCGAGCATCTTCTGAAGGTGCTGCTCGACGATCCGGAGGGTTTGGCGTCAGGGCTCGTCGGCCACGCCGGGGGCGACCATCGCGCCGCGCTCGCGGCGACCGAGCGGGCATTGCATCGGCGGCCCAAGGTATCGGGCTCCGGCGCCGGTCAGGTCTATCTCGCGCCCGACCTCGCGCGCGCGTTCGAAGCGGCGGAGAAGGTTGCCGACAAGTCGGGAGACAAGTTCGTAACTGCCGAGCGATTGCTGCTCGCGCTGGCGCTCGACAAGTCCTCCGAGGCCGGCCGCATACTGGCCGAAGCCGGCACCACGCCCGATCGCATCAACGCCGCGATCAATCAGATTCGCAAAGGCCGCACCGCCGACAGCGCTTCCGCCGAACAGTCCTATGATGCTCTGAAGCGATACGCTCGCGACCTCACGGAAGCTGCCGCCAACGGCAAGCTCGATCCGGTCATCGGTCGCGACGAGGAGATCCGCCGCGCGATACAGGTACTGTCGCGGCGGACCAAGAACAATCCGGTGCTGATCGGCGAGCCCGGCGTCGGCAAGACGGCAATCGCAGAAGGCCTCGCGCTGCGCATCGTCAAGGGCGACGTACCCGAAAGCCTCAAGGACAAGAAGCTTCTGGCGCTCGACATGGGCGCACTCATTGCGGGTGCGAAGTACCGCGGCGAGTTCGAGGAGCGTCTCAAGGCCGTGCTCTCTGAGACGCAGGCTGCCGAGGGCGGCATCGTGCTGTTCATCGACGAGCTACACACGATCGTCGGCGCCGGCAAGAGCGAGGGCGCGATGGATGCCGGCAACCTCCTCAAGCCGGCGCTCGCTCGCGGCGAGTTGCATTGCGTGGGCGCAACCACGCTCGACGAGTACCGGAAGCACATCGAGAAGGATGCCGCGCTCGCCCGCCGCTTCCAGCCCGTTTTCGTCGGCGAGCCCACGGTCGAGGATACGGTCTCGATCCTGCGCGGTCTTAAGGAGAAGTACGAGCTGCATCACGGCGTGCGCATCACCGATAGTGCCCTTGTCGCGGCCGCAAGCCTGTCCAACCGCTACATCACCGACCGCTTCTTGCCCGACAAGGCGATCGATCTTGTCGACGAGGCGTCGTCGCGGCTCAGGATGCAGGTCGACTCGAAGCCCGAGGAGCTCGACGAGATCGACCGCCGCTCGGTGCAGCTCAAGATCGAGCGCGAGGCGTTGAAGAAGGAGAGCGACGTTGCCTCCCGAGACCGCCTGTCGCGGCTCGAGAAGGAGATCGCCGACCTCGACGAGCGGTCCAACTCGTTGTCTCAGCGCTGGCAGGCGGAGAAGCAGAAGCTCGGCAGCGCTCAGAAGCTCAAAGAAGAGCTCGAGGCACGGCGCCACGAGCTCGAGCAGGTCAAGCGGCGCGGCGAGTACGTCCGGGCAGGCGAGCTCGCACACAGCGTCATACCCGATCTCGAACGTCGCCTGGCGGATATCGAGAAATCCGATGCCAAGGGCGCCATGGTTGAGGAGGCGGTGACGCCGGATCACATCGCGCAGGTCGTCTCCCGCTGGACCGGCGTGCCGGTCGACAAAATGCTCGAAGGCGAACGGGATAAGCTCCTCAAGATGGAGGTTGCGCTCGGCAAGCGCGTCGTCGGCCAGCGCGAGGCGGTGATCGCCGTCTCGACCGCCGTGCGCCGTGCACGTGCGGGACTGCAAGACCCGCACCGGCCCATCGGCTCATTCATGTTTCTCGGGCCGACGGGTGTCGGCAAGACGGAGCTGACAAAGGCGCTCGCCTCGTTCCTGTTCGACGACGAGGCGGCGTTGCTGCGCGTCGACATGAGCGAATACATGGAGAAGCACTCCGTTGCGCGCTTGATCGGCGCGCCGCCGGGGTACGTTGGCTACGAGGAAGGCGGTGCGCTCACCGAGGCGGTCCGGCGCCGTCCCTATCAGGTGATCCTGTTCGACGAGATCGAGAAGGCGCACCCCGACGTGTTCAACGTGCTGCTGCAGGTTCTCGACGATGGCCGGCTCACGGAC
>CAYYGO010000068.1:0-15046 GCA_964471635.1 uncultured Hyphomicrobium sp. | reverse complement strand
CATCGAGCTCAGGCCATGACCGGCTTGCTACACCACTGCCTGGGGCACGATCCACCACGGTGCAGTTCGTCATCGCGGCTCTGCGCGCAAGCAGCGCACCGCAGACCTTCAAACCGACAAGTCGTCCCTGGCCCCGGCCCGAGTGCTTGTCGCCTATGCTCGCTATGCCGCGCCGCCGCAGATCGATCTCACACCACGCATCACGACCAACCGACGGGAAGCGGTATCTTCAGCCTGTTCTGGACCCGTCACCACAAATGCAGAAATACGGAAAAGCACATCGCCGTAACCACGACGAAAAGAGCGACGCCGTGCAGAAAGGGCAGGGGAGGTCTGGCGCGCAATCTCACCACCAGGATCTGTGTAAATCCACAAATGCGACGATACGACGAGCGTCGTCCCGCAGCGCTACGACAGCAATTCAACCACCAGATCGTTGATCTGCTGCATCGCCTCACTGCCTAAAAGAGCCTCCCGAAGATGGCGCCTGCTGGCAGAAAAATGCAAATCAGCATTGATCGCCACCGCTTGCGCGATCGCTTCAGCCGAGCGTCCCAGCCTTGCGATGGTCATGTGAACTTCATTGCCCGCGTCAAATTCTGGCACCGGAAGCTGCCAGACATGTTTGGCAATATCCCGCTCATCCTTTCCGTAGGACATGAACGGGCGGGCAAGTTCGGTCGTTGCTGGACTATTGAGGATCGCACAGAGATAGTCCGCTTCATCTTCTGATGACGTGGCTGCCCAGTAGAGGCCATTCTCAACCACTGCGCGACGATTCTTTAGTTTCGATGCCACGACGTGCATCCCAGACTTATTGTAGACCACACGTAGCTTAGGCATCGGAAACTGCTTTGACAGCTTCGACATATAGTCGAGCTGCTGCTCCAAACTCATGTCGTCGTTTGAGCGATTTGCCTCCCAACACCGAGACGCCTGGCCCCACCAGTCCGCGAGGCCCGGATAAACCTCGATCCCGTTATCATCTCCGCCTAGCAGCTTGGTTGACCCCCAAGGGATAACTGCCCGGATCGGCTCTGTCACCAGGAAGGGCAGCACGCATTCGCTCAGTATCACTGGACGTACAAACTCGGACTCTACGACGCCCTCAAGCGTAGGCAGGTGCTTCCACGGCTTCTTCTCGTTCGCACTACGAAGCGAACGCAACCGAACCCTTCCGGCAGCAAGACCCAGTGGATTGGCTTCCTGCTGCTCGACGAAGAAGAACAATCTCGGAAAGATGGTTGCCCCGTTGTAAAATCGCTCTTTGTAGACCGATGCCTCAGTGGCCGAAACGCGTGAGATCGTTCCTGGCGCTTGCACAAGCTGCGGGTCAACTTCCTGCCACGTGGCAGCCCCACGAGTGATGCGTCCTGTCCAATTGATAACGTCATCACCCATTGCACCTGCATTGGCACCTCGCGTGCCGAACACCACGCTGGCAGCCCTAGGAAAGAAGTGGGGACGAATCCTCCGTAGATCCCAAGGAGTGTCGAAAGCAATCTGCGTGGGCTCTCCTGCATCGGGATAGTTGCCAGAACGGAACCCCGCATACTGTCCTCGATCGACCGCTGCGTTGGGCATCACAAATCCGAACCGTCCTCCATCGCGAAGGTAGAGCTGAACAGCGCGCGTCACAAAAAGTGCAGACAGATCCTGTTGGGTGGCAACTTCTGCTCCATGCCACAGCCCTCTGGATTCGCTCATCGCCCTGAAGGTCTGCTGCATATCACTTGTCATGTGGCGATAGGCCAGCCACGGCGGATTGCCCACCAACACATCCACGCGATTGACCGTTCGGGCAAGCCACATAGGTCGCGCTAGGTTGCGGATGTAGTAAGCCCAGATGTGGTCACGATCCTCGTCGTGCAGCCGGCACATGGTGGCGAAGGTGCCATCAATCACCGCACGAGTTGAAGCTGGAATGCCAAGACGCTGGTAGGTTGGTGCGAGGGAAGGGGCCTTCGAACCCTTTTTCCGATTCGATGCTTTAGAGGCAAGATCGCTGACGAGCTGGTCGAAGAGCGAAGCGTTATCCAACAACGCGTCAGGGAAGCGTAGTTCTGACGAGAAAAGCTCCCGCTCATCGTCTGTCCTGATGACCAGATTACCCGCAGTCCAAAGATCAACCTGCTGCCGCCACTGTATTGAATCGCCGAGATAGACAGGGATATGCACTTCGCCTCGGGACTGGTCCGTCAGCCGCGATCGGCCGATCGCAAGCAAATACGTCACGCGCGCAAAGGTGACGGCGACGGGATGAAGATCCATCCCTATGACGTGCTGCGTTACTCCATCGAGCATGTCGGCGAGCGGCGTGCCCGCACTTTCGGCGGCAGCAATGTATTTCTTCACCGCATGAAACAAGAAGGTACCTGACCCACAAGCAGGATCGAGCACACGCTGATCAAGTGGCGCTGTGACCGTTTCATTGACGACGCGATCGGCAAGCCAATCCGGTGTGTAGTATTCGCCGAGGCGCTTGCGCGTTTCCGCGCCGATCACCGACTCATACAAGACCTTTAGAACGTCCTGATCAACGGCATCCCAATCAAAGCGCGACAGACGTCGGCCGAGCGTCCTGATGAAGTTGACACCACCCTCGACCTCCAACACCCAGTCGAAGAAATCGGCCTCCACCACACCGTAGATCCCGGCCTCATCGAACTTGCCGCCCGACAGTAGCGACAAGGGGTTTAACGACTCGACGGTGAAGCCCAGCACGGCGTGCGCGATGATCTCAGCAGAATTCACAAGCAACGTATGCTCGATGAATAGTTCATCGTTATCTTGGAATTGGGTACCTAAAGCCGACGTCAGCAATCGCGACCAAAGGGCTTTCTTGAGCTTGACCGTGGGCAAATCGCGGTTCTGTGCATAGAGCGCTGCCAACGTCGCCCTATCTACTTGGTGCGCGCTGCTACTTGCCCCTAGACGGGCCTTGATCTCGGCAGCTGTCGGAGGGATGCCCTTGGCCGTGGCCAACACACCTTCGAGCCAGACGACCAGTTTGTCGATGTCGCCTCGGGTGTCGCCGATAGTGATCGACGACACCTCATGGAGCTGCCCGCTGACGAGATTGTAGCAACGCCACTCCGCGCCATCGGTAAGCACGCCGATATACCGCCGCCCCGTCTGATTGCCGCGTGCCTCAACGTAACCTGCCAGCTGCTCGACGGCCTCCTGTCGCACCCGCCCGCGACGTAGGTCACGCTTGACTTCGACGACGGTTGAACCGACTTCCACGTCGATGCGACGGCGGTCACCTAGCTGTGATTCCAAGAGGACGTTCTCGACATCACCCTCTTCCAGCTGGAAAGGAGCGGTCAGGAAGAAGCCGCGTACATCCGCCGCCACATCCGCTTCCGTGCGAGAGCTATCGCGATTGGCCAGGCGCTGCAGGATATCAATCAGGGATGGCATGTCGAACGACTCGATCGATCATAAGGAAAGCTAGCTTCCTTCTCGATTTTCTGGCGTCTCAGCGCAAGCCTCATAGCCGTCCCAGCGCCGCCTCTCCACGGCTAAAGCCGATCCGCACAATCAAGGCGGCTTGCGCCTCCGACACCATCTCCAGTCGCTGATTCGTTCACCCCCGCAGCGTTCGCAGCCGAGGTGCGATGCTGCCTCATGCGGCGCTTTTCCGCCGCTTTGGCGTGACCCTACCCCCAACAGCATCACCGATCTTCTGATCGACGCGCTGGTTCAGCTCATGGAGTCGGACTTCAACCAGATGAACATACCGAGCCGTAGTCTGAGGATCGGCGTGACCGAGGAGCCCGCCGATCATCGGGAGGGAGGCGCCGGCGTCAGCTGCGACACTCGCGAATGAGTGCCGAAGGTCGTGCAGCCTGACATCGTCGAGCTTCGCCTTCTCGCGCACAAGCGCCCAGGTCTTGTGAAGATTCACAAGGTGCGTTCCATGCACATGGCCGACGATCACATAGGGATTGCTCTCGACGCGCGGGATTGCCCCCAGAACCTTCATTGCCGCCTGACCTAGGCGGATCACTTTTTCCCCAGTCTTGCTGTCTGGCAAGAACAGGCACTGGCGCTCCATGCGGACGAACGACCATTGCAGCGTCAGGATCTCGTTCAACCGTGCCCCTGTCAGCATCAGCAGCCTCAACGCCGCCGCTGGATAGAGGCCAATCTCCCCCGAGCCTTCCAGCTCTGCAACGACGCTGCCCAACAGGCCATATTCCTCGGCGGTCAGGTATCGTTCACGCTTGCTGAGCTTGTACTTTGCCACCCGAAGACATGGATTGCCCGAGGGCAAATCGTAGCCGTGATCACTTGCCCAGCTGAAAATCCGTGACAAGACCGAGAGTGCGAAGTTCGCCCGGCCGGGGACCTCACTCAGACCACTATGAAACTTGGAAATGTCCGAGCGCGTCATCTCACTCAATCGCTTCGTTCGGAAATGAGGGTTGATCACCACCTTGAGCAGGCGCTCATATTCCGTTCTGCTTCGCGGCTTTAGCTTCGGCCCACACTGCTCCAAGAATTCCCGCTGCACCTCATCGAAGCTCGCCGCGTTTCGCTCCTTGCGTTTGCGTTCGTTCGGGCTCTCGCCATTCATCAACTCGAGCAACAGCTTGGTCGCTCGCTTTCGTGCTGTCTCCGCCGTCCACGGGGCACCATGGCGACCGATCGTGATCCATTGGACGCGCCCGTTGACCTTCTTTTGGACGAAGTAACTCCGCGCCTTCGCCCGCGACCGCACCGCGAACCCCTTCAACTCGGTATCTCGCAGGATCTGGTTCGGCTCAAGCCGCTCAACGGCTGTCTTCGTGATCCGACCGTAGATGAAATCCATGCGCTCCACGCTCCCGACGCCGCGGAAAACGGGCTTACCCCGGGCTTACCCGCCAGCTCTCTCTGAGAAGTATATCTGAGCGGACGCGGCGTGCCAAGCCATTGTTATATATTGTCTTTGTCGGATGCTTCGCGCTGCTGGCGGAAGCCAAAATCAAACTCTGACTCTGCCTGTCTAGGTTCGAATCCTAGTCCCCCAGCCACCGACTAACTCATTGATATCGCTGCATATTTTGTCACTTCCACAGGCGGAAAGTCGCCGCGATTTCCGCGGCTTGGCGAGATGCATTTTGAGGGTGCGCGCATCCACCAGCGTCTCTCGGTGACGTTCCTCGGCTCATCGCCGGTTTTATCTCTGAGCGGCCATTTTCGGTCGGTCAGACTCGCATCGTTTTTGGCGCTTTCGGGGAGCTACGCGTCTCGAGATAGAGGACTGCACGGGGGCAGCCAGTCATGCGGGCAGGTGTCTTCGGACGCAGAGACAGTGCACACGTACGCGCCCGCGCGAACGAAATCGATCGCGGCGCGCTACGTGATCGCGTCGAGGCCCTTGGTCTTGACGAGACTGAGCAACTTCAACGACGGCCCGCTCGGCTTTTTCTCGCCGCGCTCCCACTCGCTGACCAACTTGGCCTTGACGTTGAGGAAGCTCGCGAACACGGCCTGGCTGACGCCGGCGCGTTCCCGGATCGCCTGAATCGCCTTCGGTGACAGGTCCTCGACGGTCGTCAGGCACGATGCATCGAACTCGCGCATCGTTCCCTTGTCGATCACGCCGGCACGATGCAGGCCTTGAGCCGTCTTGTGCGCGACCGCCAGTGCATCGCTGCGGTAGCTAGCGCTCTTCTTGGCCATCGAAGTCCACCTCCTTCAATTCGTCCGCAGCAAGCAGTCTACCCAGCATGGCATTGTCAGCGCCGAGGAAGATCTCCGCGAGCCGGCGATACACCACAAGCTCATCGTCGGTGAGATTGGCCTTCCGGTTCTTGGCGAAGCCGTACATAAAGATGCTCCGGTCACCTGATCGAAAGGCGATGATCGTTCGAAATCCGCCGGACCGTCCCTGCCCCCGTCGCGCGACCCGCTGTTTGATGACGCCGCCACCCAGATCGGCATCGACCAGACCGCTGCTCGCCCGGTTGACGGCCTCGCAAAGCTGGTCCGGTCCCAGGTGCTCCCTGCGAGCGAAGCGGGCAAACTCCTTGGTGGCGAATACCCGCAATGCCGTCTCCTGGGTGACGGCACACATATATCACCCCAGGGGGTATAGTTCAAGGTGGCCGACGTGGCCCCGCCCAAACTTGCCGACGCGGTTCGCAGAGGACTCGCTGCCTTCTGCGATGCACGTCTCAGTAGGCGATTTTGGGCCCTGGCCGCCGCTGCGCATCGGAAATTCTGTCGTCTTTTCCGTGGGTTAGAAGTAAACGACTCTGACTCTGCCCAGCATGGTTCGAATCCATGTTGCGCAGCCACCGACCAACTCTTTGATATCGCTGCATATTTTGTCTTTTCCGCAGGCGGAAATACGCCGCGATTTCCGCGGCTTGGCGACATGCATTGCGGCAGTCCGCACGTCCAGCGGCGTCTCTCGGTGACGTTCCTCGGCTCATTGCCGGTTTTATCTCTGAGGGCCCTTTTCGGCCGGTCAGACTCGCATCGCTTTCGTGACTTTCGGGGTACTACCGCGTCTCGAGACCGATGACTGTCCGCTGGTGCTGCCAGTCGTGCGGCAGGTCTTTGCACAGGGCGAGAAGGCCGGCCGGCGTCAGCCCCTCGGCGGGCCGCCCGAGGACGAGGGCGCGGACGATATCCGGCGCGAGATAGGTCAGCCGCATCTGCGCCGACAGGATGTCCCGCTTGATACCGAGCCGCTGCGCCATCGCATCAATGGTCTCGTCGCGTCCCGAGAGAAGGGCCTCGCGTGTAGCGTGCGCGTCGCGCAGCAGGGCGACCATCTGGCCGTCGGGCTTCTCGGCCACGCCTCCCCCGACGACCAGTCGGATCCCTTTCCCTGCCCGGCGCAGCTTGGCATCGATGGTCAACTCGATCGCGCCGGGCTGACGAGCCTCTGGAAGATTGCACGTGTCGCCCAGCAAGATGGTCGCGAGCTCCCTCGGCTTGAGCGACGCAACCACTCTCTCGTCGTCCACCGTGATGGTCTCGACGACTGTGCGGACCAGTTCCCGGAGCTTGATCGGCGGCAAGTTCGCCCAGCCTTCGACGAGCTGGCTCGCCTTCGCCATGGCCGAGCGTACGGCCGAGGCGTCGAGGGCGAAGCGTGACAGCGCTTCTCCGAGCGCACGATCGGACGCGAGGAATGCGCGAAGCCGGTCGAGGACCAGCGTTTCGACATCGCCCGCGGGGATGCGCCAGCCCTTGGCGTGCTCGGTGCGGCTGCCGGATATCAGTTGCGTCGAGACGTAGTACCGGTAGCGTCGCCCCTTCTTCACGGCGTGCGTCGGCGTCATGCGCTGTCCATCCCCGTCTACGATCAACCCAGCGAGCAGGCTCGGCTCGTCCGCGCTCTCACCGAGTGCTCGGGACTGCCGGTTGCCGGCCAGCTTCACTTGAACGCGCTGCCAGAGTTCAGCATCGATGATCGCCTCGTGCTGGCCGGGGTAGACCTTGCCCTGGTGCCCGATCTCTCCGCGGTAGATCGGATTCTGCAGCAGTGTGTAGAGTGCGCCGCGTGAAAATCGGTTGCCACCCGCCAGGACGCCGCCTGCCCCCTCGCGGCGCTTGCTGACAACGCCGAGCCGGTCGAGTTCGTGGCCGAGCAGCCGGACCGATCCCAGCTCCGCGTAGCGGTGGAAGATCAGTCGTACCGTCTCCGCCTCGGCTTCATTGACGATCAACTTGCGCTCGCGGACGTCGTAGCCGAGCGGGACGTTGCCGCCCATCCACATGCCCTTGGCCTTCGACGCCGCGATCTTGTCGCGGATGCGCTCGCCGGCAATCTCGCGCTCAAACTGGGCGAACGACAGCAGCATGTTGAGCGTCAGCCGGCCCATCGACGTCGTGGTGTTGAACTGCTGCGTCACCGAGACGAACGAGGCGCCGTGCGCATCGAGCACGTCGACGATCTTGGCGAAATCGGCCAGCGACCGCGTCAACCGGTCGACCTTGTAGACAACGACGATCTGCACCTTGCCCGACTTGATGTCGGCGAGCAGCCGCTTGAGCGCGGGACGCTCCATCGTGCCGCCGGACAAGCCGCCGTCGTCATAGTTATCGGGAAGGGGCACCCAGCCGGCATGCTTCTGGCTGAGGATGTAGGCAGCGCAGGCCTCCCGCTGCGCATCGAGCGAGTTGAATTCCTTCTCGAGCCCCTCGTCGGAGGACTTGCGAGTGTAGATGGCACAGTTCAGCGGCTTCATTGCAAACGCCCCTCCAGAATGGCGAGTCGCCTCCGGATGCGGTGCATCGCTGTCGAGAGGCGCTTGAACCGACGGCGCCCGTCATCGAGTTTCTTGACGCCCTGGCCGGCAGAAGCGATCAGCGCCGCGTCCTCGAAGAGGCCGGTCAGCTCAGCAAAATCCCGACGCACGGCATCCAGATCGAAGTCAGTCATCGCCTGCCCCCTTCTTCGAAGTCAGGCCGAAGAACCGCGGCCCCGACCAGCGAGCGCCGGTGATTTCGCGGGCAACCACCGAGAGCGACCGATAGCGAGTGCCCCGCCACTCCACGCCGTCCGCGTGGACGAGGACGGTGTGCGTGTCGCCGTTCCATTCGCGCACGAGTCGCGTCCCCGGCTTTGCGGTGGTGCGTGGCGCAGCTCTCCGGTTCTCGGGCGAAGATGCTTCAGGCTCGGTGCCGGACAGCTTGCGCAGGATCGACTTGGAGAGGCCGCCGAACGCCCTCTCCTGGATCTTGTAGGTGATGCCGCGCAGCAGGAGTTCGCGGGAGAGGCTCTTTGGCGGCTGCATGTGATGCAGCCGCCGCCACTCGCCGCGCAGCTCGAAGTTGCTGAGGGCTTCGAGCCGAACCAACTCGGCTGCGATGTCAATCGAGGCACGCGTCATGTCAGCGACCGCGCTTGGTATCGATGCGGTAACGGCGCAATTCACCCTCGGCCTTCGACGAGGTGAGCGGGAAGCCCAGCTTCTTCTTGACGGTGCCGGCCAGGAACCCACGGACGCTGTGCTGTTGCCAGCCGGAGGCCTCCATCATCTCGGGGATGGTGGCGCCGTCGCGCCGGGTCAGCAGCGTCAGGATGCGATCGTGCTTCGTGACGCGGGCGGCGTGGACGTCGTCGCTGGAACCCGTCTTGCTCGCGGCGGCGTGCGCCGACGCAGGCTTTCCGGCGGCCTTCGGCTTCTCGCCCTTGGCGGTCGCCGCGGGCTTGGTGCGCTTGGCGGGGGTCGTGTTGCGGATTTCATTCGTCGTCATGGTGGGCTCCGAGGGTTCACGGGCACGCCACATTGGCGCGCCTCGTTTGCCCGCTTTCAGCGGGACCACCACCCAAAGCCCCGCGTTTCGCGAGGCGAGCCCAGAGAAGTCGGCGACCGGCCAACCGGCGCCTGTGCCACCACCAATGCGTCCTTTGCGGCAGAAGTCGAGGGCTGATTTCGCTTCAGAAACCGGCCCTCGACGTGGCGGTTAACACGGTCTCACGGCGGCTCTATAGTGCGCCGCGATACCGGCTGGAGAACCACTTATGGCTGATCCGAAACTCATCACGTCGCCGCTCAGCGGGCCCTTCACCGAAGGTGACATGACCGTCGACGTCCAGATCTATCGGCTTGAAGACACCCAGTGGACACTGGAGGTCGTCGACGGCGAGGGGACATCGACCGTGTGGGATGACCAGTTCGAAACAGCCGCCGACGCAAAGGCCGAGTTCCTGCGAAGCGTCGCCGAGGAGGGTCTGCTTGGCGCAATAGCCGGCGAGCCAGTTTCAAAGCATTGACGCGACGCGAGTTGGTATCTTCAGATGCTGTAGCGATTTCAATGCTTTAGATTGGATGCTCTGGAAGTGCCTGCTTAGGTTCGAATCCTGATTGACCAGCCACCGACTAACTCATTGATATCGCTGCATATTTTGTCACTTCCACAGGCGGAAAGTCGCCGCGATTTCCGCGGCTTGGCGAGATGCATTTTGAGGGTGCGCGCATCCACCAGCGTCTCTCGGTGACGTTCCTCGGCTCATCGCCGGTTTTATCTCTGAGCGGCCATTTTCGGTCGGTCAGACTCGCATCGTTTTTGGCGCTTTCGGGGAGCTACGCGTCTCGAGATAGAGGACTGCACGGGGGCAGCCAGTCATGCGGGCAGGTGTCTTCGGACGCAGAGACAGTGCACACGTACGCGCCCGCGCGAACGAAATCGATCGCGGCGCGCTACGTGATCGCGTCGAGGCCCTTGGTCTTGACGAGACTGAGCAACTTCAACGACGGCCCGCTCGGCTTTTTCTCGCCGCGCTCCCACTCGCTGACCAACTTGGCCTTGACGTTGAGGAAGCTCGCGAACACGGCCTGGCTGACGCCGGCGCGTTCCCGGATCGCCTGAATCGCCTTCGGTGACAGGTCCTCGACGGTCGTCAGGCACGATGCATCGAACTCGCGCATCGTTCCCTTGTCGATCACGCCGGCACGATGCAGGCCTTGAGCCGTCTTGTGCGCGACCGCCAGTGCATCGCTGCGGTAGCTAGCGCTCTTCTTGGCCATCGAAGTCCACCTCCTTCAATTCGTCCGCAGCAAGCAGTCTACCCAGCATGGCATTGTCAGCGCCGAGGAAGATCTCCGCGAGCCGGCGATACACCACAAGCTCATCGTCGGTGAGATTGGCCTTCCGGTTCTTGGCGAAGCCGTACATAAAGATGCTCCGGTCACCTGATCGAAAGGCGATGATCGTTCGAAATCCGCCGGACCGTCCCTGCCCCCGTCGCGCGACCCGCTGTTTGATGACGCCGCCACCCAGATCGGCATCGACCAGACCGCTGCTCGCCCGGTTGACGGCCTCGCAAAGCTGGTCCGGTCCCAGGTGCTCCCTGCGAGCGAAGCGGGCAAACTCCTTGGTGGCGAATACCCGCAATGCCGTCTCCTGGGTGACGGCACACATATATCACCCCAGGGGGTATAGTTCAAGGTGGCCGACGTGGCCCCGCCCAAACTTGCCGACGCGGTTCGCAGAGGACTCGCTGCCTTCTGCGATGCACGTCTCAGTAGGCGATTTTGGGCCCTGGCCGCCGCTGCGCATCGGAAATTCTGTCGTCTTTTCCGTGGGTTAGAAGTAAACGACTCTGACTCTGCCCAGCATGGTTCGAATCCATGTTGCGCAGCCACCGACTAACTCATTGATATCGCTTCATATTTCGTCATTTCTGCGGGCGGAAAGTTGCCGCGATTTCCGCGGCTTGGCGACATGCATTTGGAGGATGCGCGCATCCAGCGGCGTCTCTCGGTGACGTTCCTCGGCTCATCGCCGGTTTTATCTCTGAGGGGCCGTTTTGGGCCGGTCAGACTCGCATCGTTTTCGGCACTTTCCGGGGTGCTACCGGGTCTCGAGACCGATGACTGTCCGCTGGAGCTGCCAGTCGTGCGGCAGGTTTTTGCACAGGGAGAGAAGGCCGGCCGGCGTCAGCCCCTCGCCGGGCCGCCCGAGGATGAGGGCGCGGACGATGTCCGGCGCGAGATAGGTCAGCCGCATCTGCGCCGACAGGAGGTCCCGCTTGATGCCGAGACGCTGCGCCATGGCGTCGATGGTCTTGTCGCGTCCGGACATCAAGGCATCGCGGGTCGCGTGCGCGTCGCGCAGCAGTGTGATCATCTGTCCGTCGGGCTTCTCGGCCGCGCCACCCCCGACCACCAATCGGATGCCTTTCCCGGCGCGGCGCAACTTGGCATCGATGGTCAACTCGATCGCTCCGGGCTGGCGAGCCTCTGGAATAATGCATCTCTCGCCCAGCAGGATGGTCGCGAACTCCCTCGGCTTGAGCGACGCAACCACCCCCTCGTCGTCCACCGTGATGGTCTCGACGACTGTGCGGACCAGTTCCCGGAGCTTTATCGGCGGCAGGCTTGCCCAGCCTTCGACGAACTGGCTCGCTTTCATCATGGCCGACCGGACGGCCGAAGCATCGAGGTCGAAGCGTGACAGCGCTTCACCGAGATCGGACGCGACGAATGCGCGAAGCCGGTCGAGAACCAGAACCTCGATATCGCCCGCGGGGATGCGCCAGCCCTTGGCTTGGTCGGACCGCGTGCCGGATATGAGTTGCGCCGAGACGTAGTACCGGTAGCGTCGACCCTTCTTCACAGCGTGCGTCGGCGTCATGCGCTGTCCGTCGCCATCCACGATCAACCCGGCGAGCAGGCTCGGCGCCTCCGCGGTATCGCCAAGCGCTCGGGCCTGTCGGTTGCCGGCCAACCTTTCTTGGACGCGCTGCCAGAGTTCGGCATCGATGATCGCCTCGTGCTGACCGGGGTAGACTTTGCCCTGGTGCCCGATCTCGCCGCGGTAGATCGGATTCTGCAGCAGTGTATACAGTGCGCCGCGTGAAAGTCGGTTGCCACCTGCCAGGACGCCACCTGCCCCCTCGCGGCGCTTGCTGACGACGCCCAGCCGATCGAGTTCGTGGCCGAGCAGCCGGACCGATCCGAGTTCCGCGTAGCGGTGGAAGATCATGCGTACCATCTCGGCTTCGGCTTCGTTGACGATGAGCTTGCGCTCGCGGACGTCGTAGCCGAGCGGGACGTTGCCGCCCATCCACATGCCCTTGGCTTTCGACGCCGCGATCTTGTCGCGAATGCGCTCACCGGCAATCTCACGCTCGAACTGCGCGAACGAGAGCAGCATGTTGAGCGTTAGCCGGCCCATCGACGTTGTCGTGTTGAACTGCTGCGTCACCGAGACGAACGACGCATCATGCGCATCGAGCACATCGACGATCTTGGCGAAGTCGGCCAGCGAGCGCGTCAGCCGGTCGACCTTGTAGACGACCACGATCTGCACCTTGCCCGACGTGATGTCGGCCAGCAGCCGCAATAATGCCGGCCTCTCCATCGTGCCGCCGGACAGCCCGCCGTCGTCATAGAGATCCGGATGGGGCACCCAGCCGGCATGCTTCTGGCTCGTGATGTATGCAGCGCAGCCCTCCCTCTGCGCATCGAGCGAGTTGAATTCCTTCTCCAGCCCCTCGTCGGAAGACTTGCGGGTGTAGATGGCGCAGTTCAGCCGCTTCATTGGAAACGCTCCTCCAGAATGGCGAGGCGCCTCCGGATGCGGTGCATCGCTTTCGAGAGGCGCTTGAATCGACGGCGCCCCTCATCGAGGGTCTTGGCGCCCTGGCCGGCAGAAGCGATCAGCGCCGCGTCCTCGATGAGGCCCGTCAGGTCGGCGAATTCCCGTCGCACGGCGTCCAGGTCAACGTCAGCCATCCTCCGCCCCCTTCTTCGAGGTCAGGCCGAAGAACCGCGGACCGGACCAGTGCGCGCCGGTGATTTCGCGGGCGACGACCGAGAGCGACCGGTAGCGCTGGCCGCGCCACTCGACGCCGTCCGCGTGAACGAGGACGGTGTGCGTGTCGCCGTTCCATTCGCGCACAAGCCGCGTCCCCGGCTTGACGGTGGTGCGTGGCGCAGCTCTCCGGTTCTCGGACGCAGATGCTTCAGGCTCGGTGCCGGTCAGCTTGCGCAGGATCGACTTGGAGAGGCCGCCGAACGCCCTCTCCTGGATTTTGTAGGTGATGCCGCGCAGCAGGAGTTCGCGCGAGAGGCTCTTTGGCGGCTGCATGTGATGCAGCCGCCGCCACTCGCCGCGCAACTCGAAGTTGCTGAGGGCTTCGAGCCGAACCAACTCGGCTGCGATGTCAATCGAGGCACGCGTCATGTCAGCGACCGCGCTTGGTATCGATGCGGTAACGGCGCAATTCACCCTCGGCCTTCGACGAGGTGAGCGGGAAGCCCAGCTTCTTCTTGACGGTGCCGGCCAGGAACCCACGGACGCTGTGCTGTTGCCAGCCCGACGCCTCCATCATCTCCGGGATGGTGGCACCGTCGCGCCGGCTGAGCAGCGTCAGGATGCGATCGTGCTTCGTGACGCGGGCGGCGTGGACGTCGTCGGTGGCACCCGTCTTGCTCGCGGCAGCGTGCGCCGACGCGAGCTTTCCGGCGGCCTTCGGCTTCTCGCCCTTGGCGGTCGTCGCGGGCTTGGTTCGTCTGGCCGGGGTCGTGTGGCGGGCTTCGAAGGTCGTCATGGTGGGCTCCCTTGGATTTTCGGATGCGCCACACTGGCGCTCCCACCACCCAAAGCCCCGCGTTCCGCGAGGCGAGCCCAGAGAAGTCGGCGGCCGGCCAACCGGCGCCTGTGCCACCACCAATGCGTCCTTTGCGGCAGAAGTCGAGGGCTGATTTCGCTTCAGAAACCGGCCCTCGACGTGGCGGTTAACACGGTCTCACGGCGGCTCTATAGTGCGCCGCGATACCGGCTGGAGAACCACTTATGGCTGATCCGAAACTCATCACGTCGCCGCTCAGCGGGCCCTTCACCGAAGGTGACATGACCGTCGACGTCCAGATCTATCGGCTTGAAGACACCCAGTGGACACTGGAGGTCGTCGACGGCGAGGGGACATCGACCGTGTGGGATGACCAGTTCGAAACAGCCGCCGACGCAAAGGCCGAGTTCCTGCGAAGCGTCGCCGAGGAGGGTCTGCTTGGCGCAATAGCCGGCGAGCCAGTTTCAAAGCATTGACGCGACGCGAGTTGGTATCTTCAGATGCTGTAGCGATTTCAATGCTTTAGATTGGATGCTCTGGAAGTGCCTGCTTAGGTTCGAATCCTGATTGACCAGCCACGCAACTCGTTGAAATCACACGTTTGTCTCCTTCTCCGCGCTCTGTGGAATCGTGCCGGCATGTCCGCGGGTTAGCGCCCCCGACATCGCAACAGAGCCGATCAGAGACGCAGATCGCCGCCGTTTCGGGCGCCGCGTGCGCAAACGTCTCAAGTGGCGTCAATCGGGGCGGGCGGACCCAGAACTCTTCGCGAACCGTGGGGCGGTTTTGGTCAGGCGAGACCCAGGAAAGCGCGCTGGCCCGGCCAGTCGAGCGGCAGGTCTTGAGACGTGCGCAGCAGCCGCTTGACGCTGAGTTCGGGAGGCTGCCGGCCGGCCAGGATGTCCGCGATGATATCGGGCGCCAGATAGGACAGGCGCATGAGTGCCGTCAGTCGGCCTTTGCTCTTGGTCGTGCGCTCCGTGATCTCGTTCAGCGTCTCGTCGGTATCGGCAA
>CAYYGO010000067.1:0-15089 GCA_964471635.1 uncultured Hyphomicrobium sp. | reverse complement strand
TGAATGCCGCGCGTTCAGGCAGCATATCGTCCAGCATGAAGCCGTCCTCCATCCGCGACGAACGGACGAGTCGCCACTCGATCAACCTCGCGGTGGGTATATGCCCTTCCTCGACAAAGGTTCTGGAGTCCATTCGGACATCAAGGACAGCGACATTGTCGAGGTTCTGACTGAGCCACCCGGCATCGACGATCGGACCCGGCAATGCCTGAGGCGCTGGCACTGCAGCGTCGACCAGACTGATCATCAGGAACAACGCGGCCGTCGCACATACAGCGATCCGCCAGGAAAGGCGCATAAGCGAAGGCTCGGAGCCCAATGTATCGAGGTGCCTCGAGGAGCTTGGCGAACTCATGGACCGTCTCCCTGTCCTGCACTCATGCGATCGGTCGGAGGTGGGCGAAGGAAAGCGACTTCGTCGGAGAGGAGAGGCCCATCATCAGGTCCCCACCCACCAGGCAGGAAGCGCGCGATCAGCCCACCAGAACGCTTTCTCTCTAGAGGAGGGGCCACAACGTCGAGTTCGCGCCGCGTGATGGCCCAAACCCATCCGGTGAACGATCCTCTGCGGTTGAACGTGCATGACTTGCGGTGTGCTCGAACGAGGCTGATTTGCACGATCCGCTCGATCTCACGTTCGTCCTCCAGGCGGGTAGCGCACAGCGCGCGCGAAATCGCCGCAAACGACGACAGACACTGTGCGTATGCCGAGCGGTCACCATTGATGGCGCGCTCCATGAGTGCGGACAGCTCGCTGTCCGACCGACGCGAGGACTGCATGTGGTCGCTCCTATTCCGCTGCCGCCGGCACAGCTCGTGACGCGAGAGCCCTGCGGACCCCTTGCGCATAGGCCGCATCGGCGAGCTCGAAATGCCGGATCTGCCGATGCACGATGGTATCGGGAACACCCTTCATCGCCGCGGCAATGGCGTGACAGAGGCGTTCACGCTCGGGGCCGGACATCAGCCGGAACAGATTGCCGGCCTGCGTGTAGTCATCATTCCCTGCCCGATGGTCATGGCGGTCGGCAGCCCCGGTCAGCCGCAGCGGCGGCTCGCGATGAGTACGGTTCTCCTTGGGTCCGCCGAACGAGTTGGGCTCGTAATTGACCGAGGCTCCGCCGTTGCCGTCGAAGCGCATGGCGCCGTCGCGATGATAGGTCCGCGCCTCCGACGCGTGCGGACGGTTCACCGGCAGCGCATCGTAGTTGACCCCGATGCGATAGCGATGCGCGTCGGCATACGAGATCAGCCGGAACTGCAGCATCTTGTCCGGCGACGCGCCGATGCCGGGCGGCATGTTGCCAGGCGAGAAGGCCGACTGCTCCACATCCTGGTGGTAGTTCGCCGCATTGCGATTGAGCTCGAGCGTGCCGACCTCGATCAGCGGGTAGTCCGCATGCGGCCAGACCTTCGTGAGGTCGAACGGATTGTAGGAGACCTTGTCGGCATCGGCCTCCGGCATGATCTGCACGCAGACGCGCCAGCGTGGGTAATCGCCGCGGTGCACAGCCTCGTAGAGGTCGCGCTGATGGCTTTCGCGATCGTCGCCGATCAGGCGCGTGCTCTCGGCGTCCGTCAGGCACTTGATGCCCTGCATCGTCTTGAAGTGCCACTTGACCCAGAACCGCTCGCCCTTCGCATTCCAGAAGGAGAGGGTGTGCGAGCCGTAGCCGTTCATGTGCCGGTAACTCGCCGGCAGGCCGCGATCCGAGAACAGGATCGTCACCTGATGCAGGCTCTCCGGCGACAGCGACCAGAAATCCCACATCGCGGTCGGGTTGCGCAGGTTAGTGGCCGGATCGCGCTTTTGCGTCCGGATGAAATCTGGGAACTTGTAGGGGTCGCGAACGAAGAATACCGGCGTGTTGTTGCCGACCATGTCCCAGTTGCCGTCCTCGGTGTAGAATTTGACGGCGAACCCGCGCACGTCCCGCTCGGCATCCGCCGCCCCGCGCTCGCCGGCGACGGTCGAGAAGCGGGCAAAGACCTCCGTCGCCTTGCCGGCGCCGCCGAGAAACCTGGCGATCGTATAGTTCGACATGTCGCGCGTGCAGGTGAATGTGCCATAGGCCGCCGAACCTTTGGCATGGACGACGCGTTCGGGAATGCGTTCGCGATTGAAGTGGGCGTGTTTTTCGAAAAGCTGCCAGTCCTGCACCAGCAATGGCCCGCGGGGGCCTGCCGTAACGCTGTTCTGATTGTCGGCAACGGGAATTCCTGCCGAGGTCGTCAGGCTGCTCGGTCCAGATTTCTTGTCCATGCTTTCAACTCCACGCAACTTTCGTTGGGACGTTTTGAGCATGGGTGCTGGCTGGATGGATTTCGCGGTGTTGCTCTCCACCTTTCTGGTCTTGCCGACCTTCCCGACGGGCCATCGATCGTGCCTCGCCCCAGCCTGCTGGGAGCAACCATCGACAACGGGACAGCAAGCGGACGAAATACTCGGCGGCGCTGCAGTGCCAGCGTGCCGGTTGGCGCGATTCGTAGGGGTCATCGGGCCAGGTCCTGCGCAAGCGCAGAGCGTCGGAGCAATGTCACATGATTGACATGCGGAGGTGATCAACTGATGTCACGCGGTGTTGCGGTCCGCCGACTCGCCATCGTCGATGGCCTCGCTCATGTGATGGGCAACACCTGCTGCCTGTCGCTGGCCACGATGTCCGTGCAATGGAACATCCGGGGGCCGGGTTCATCCGCTCTGCGGGACGTCCTTGATGGCCAGCGCCTCGATATGCATCTCGCCCTCAACCTGTTCGCTGGGCGGATGCAAGCGCTCGGGGTCCCCGCCGTGGCAGACGAAAGCGACGGCGTGATGGCGCGGGAGCGGCGGCTGGCGCTGTCGACAGCCCGGCGGCAGGAGGCTTTGCAGGCGCTCGTAAACGCGCACGGATGCCTGCTCGAATCAATGGAGGCGGCCTTGGCCCTCGCAAGGGACGGCGAGGATGATGCCACTTCCACCTTGCTGGCGCGCCGGGTTCTAGCCCATGATGGCTACCGGATCGCGTTGGCAAGCGAAATGGAGTGATCCGAAGCGAGCCTGTTTCTGGGCCGACTTTAGCGGAGTCAGCATGGATGACGGGTACGTCAACACGTCCGGCCATTCCCACGGCGAAGTTCCATGCTTCGCCGATTTCCTGTCGAACGGGCCCTACGCGGGTCATTTTCTGCAATCACAGGACCTTGGCACCGCCGGAGCCCGGTTGTTCCGATTCAGCCAGCCCGCCGGGTCATTTCCCGATCCCGCCTCGCCGGACTTCGTCGTGCAACTTAAGACGCACGGCTCGGGGGGCGCGCAGGTCGACCTCGGAGCGGGAAAATTCGAGACGAAGCTTCGGCCGACCGGATTTCTGGTCAACATTCCCGGTGAGCCGGCGAGCTATGAGCTCGACGGACCGGCCCAAGGCCTTGTGCTGGTCGTGCCCTGCGCCATGGCGCGGCGGCTTGCCGGGCTCGACGACCAGCAAGCGCTGACGTTCGACCGCGTGCATGAGGCGTACAACTTCGATCCCCTGGTCGAAGCGGTGCTGCGGCGACTGGCGATGGTTGCCGACCAGTCGCCATCGACGCTGCTTGTCGAAAGCGCGATCACGACGCTGATTGCATCGCTCCAGCACCAAGCCCGCACCCACGCCGCGCCCGTCGCAGCGGAGCACGCGCCGCGCCTGGACAGGGTCATCGACTATATCGACGCGAACCTCGGTCAGGACCTGTCACTGGCGGACCTGGCCGGGGTGGCGTGCCTGTCGAGCTATCATTTCGCCCGCGTCTTCAAGCGCGTCACCGGCTCGTCGCCGCTGTCCTTCGTGCAGGAGCGCCGGATCGAAAGGGCCCGCCGCTTGCTCGCCCTGCGGGGCAGCACGCTCGCGCAAGTCTCCTACGAGTGCGGCTTCGCCAACCAGGCCCACTTCACCACCGTGTTCAAGCGCCACATGGGCGTGACCCCAGGCCAGTATCGCGCGGAGGTCGCGAAATGAGGCACTTGGAATTCTATCAATTGAGCCCATACGCCAAATATATCGACGGTGTGAAAACAGCTGGTGACGAGGCTGTCTCACTGTTCGTTGCCGACCAACCTGAAGGCCAGTTCGACGACGCGCCGGGCTCTGATCTCTGGCTCTCCTTTCTGCTCAGTTCAGAGACACATGGCGTCTTCAATCTCGGGGCCGGCCGCTTCGATACACAGGTGAGGCGCGGTGGATTTATCGTGTCGCCACCTCAAACGGCAACCGAGATCGCCGTGCACACGGCGCACCGCATTAAAGTGGTAGCCATACCAGCGGTGCAAGTGAAGTCCATCCTGTCGGCCGTCGAGCCTGACTTCGCTTGTGATTTCGGGCGGCTCCACGCACAGGTCAATCACGACCCATTTCTCGACATGCTGTGCGCGACCCTATGGCGGGAAATGGCCTGCCAAACCCCGAGCGGTCAACTCTGGACCGACAGTGCGGTTACAACACTCCTCGCGCATCTGTATCGACAGTCGATCGGCTCCGAGCCTCGGACGTCGTTGCCGGACTTGCCGGATGCGCGGCTCGCCCGCGTCATCGACTATATCGACGCGAACCTCGGTCAGGATCTGTCACTGGCGGACCTGGCCGGGGTGGCGTGCCTGTCGAGCTATCATTTCGCCCGCGTCTTCAAGCGCGTCACCGGCTCGTCGCCGCTGTCCTTCGTGCAGGAGCGCCGGATCGAAAGGGCCCGCCGCTTGCTCGCCCTGCGGGGCAGCACGCTCGCGCAAGTCTCCTACGAGTGCGGCTTCGCCAACCAGGCCCACTTCACCACCGTGTTCAAGCGCCACATGGGCGTGACCCCAGGCCAGTATCGCGCGGAGGTCGCGAAATGAGCGGGTCACGGTTCCGGCTCCCTGCATTCGCGTCGTACTTTGCCGGACCACGGCGCGCGCGTCGTGCGCTCACGCTGAAAACTTAGCCAGCCGTGCGTAAAAAACGAGCAATCCGGTGAAATGCGCCGTGCGGAGCTACGCCTACGGTCGCTCTGCCCCGATCGCGCGGCAGTACATGTCCGATGGCACCCGCGATCGTCAGGGCTTCAATCTCAAGGAGCCTTATCCATGCGCAGAACGGCACTCATCTCCACTGCACTCGTCGCGGCAGTCGCTGCGATTTCATTCGCCCAGTTCACCAGTGCTCAAACCAGCGGCGCCGATTGGCGGCCGAAGTGGACTGCCGATGGCCAGCTGGAGTTGCCCAAGGGATACCATCGCTGGGTTTATCTCGGGTCGCCTCTGACCCCGCACGGCCTGAACGATGGCAAGGCCGGCTTTCCCGAGTTCCACAACGTCTACATCCAGCATCAGGCGCTCGACGACTACCTGAAGACCGGCGTGTTCCCCGAGGGGACGATCATGTTCAAGGAGCTCCAGCTCACCTTGAAAGGCGAATACTCGGACGGCTCGCGCAACGAGAGCTCCGGAAGGGGGTACTTCCCCGGCGCACCACAGGGCGCCGACGTCTCGGTCAAGGACTCGGGCCGATGCGCCTCGACCAACAACTGGTGCTACTTCAATTTCGGCCACCATGCCCCGCCCTATGCCGCCACGGCGCGCGCCGCTGCCAAGACCGAATGCGCGTTTTGCCACGAGGCCAACGCGCAGAAAGACATGGTCTTCACGCAGTTCTATCCGTTGCTCCAGACCAAGAAGTAGTTGCCTTGCTTTCTCGTTGGCCTGGCAAGGTCACAGACGAACCTCCGAGGGTGGACGGCGCGGCCATGTCCACCCTTGGAGCCTCAGGTCACGACGAACGCTGCTCCCGCTGCGCAAAGACCGAAGCTCAGGCGGCGAGCGGCAATCGCTGCACGGCCGCAGAGGCCGCGGCCTTGGCGGCGTCGATTTTGGCAGCACCCTCGAAGTTGAGGCGGCCGGCATCGATCACGGTGACGTCGGTGATGCCGACGAAGCCCAGCACGTGCCGGATGTAGGGCGTGACGAAATCGACCGGCGCGCCGAGCGGGACGCCGCCGGACGTGATCACCACGATGGCGCGCTTGCCCTTCAACAGGCCTTCGATGCCCTGCTCGGAGTAGCGGAAGGTGACGCGCACGCGGCAGATCTGATCGATCCAGGCCTTCAGCGCGGCCGGCACCGAGAAATTGTACATCGGCGCGCCGATGAGGATCGTGTCGGCGGCTTCGAGCTCGGCGACGAGGCTGTCGGAAAGGGCGAGCTTGTCGCGCTGCGCGGGCGTGCGTGCGGACGGGTCGGTATAGGCGGCCTCGATCCAGGCGCCGTCGACCATCGGCAGACCCTTGGCGATGTCGCGGGTGATGAGGCTGGCGTGGCCCGGCTGCGCGGCGAGTTCCGCAACCAGGTGATCGAGAACGGCGCGCGAGATCGAGCCTTGGGTGCGCGCGCTCGAGTCGATGCGGAGAACGGTGCGGGTGGCTTGGCTGGTTGCCTGGGTGGTGCTCATGATGGGTCTCCTTCTGGTGTTTTGTGTTCGGGTGCAGCGTGGTCGCTGCCGACACCTCAGAAGCTAATGGCCCGCCACGCGCGAATAAATCTGGTGATCTGGATCGTATTGTTGCTAAAATAAGAACTATGAGCCAGATCGAAGAGTGGAGCGCCTTTGTGCGGGTGGTGGAAGCGGAGAGCTTCAGCCGGGCGGCCGAGCGCCTCGGCGTCGCGAAATCCGTCGTCAGCCGCCGCGTGTCGGATCTCGAGGCGCGGCTCGGCACGCAACTGTTGACGCGCACGACACGGCGCCTAGGCATCACGCCGGCCGGGCGCGGATTCTATGAGAGCTGTCTGCGCATGCTGGCTGAAATCGAAGAGATGGAGGCATCCATCCGCGACGACACGCGGATCGTGACGGGCCGCCTGCGGATCGCCATTCCCAACGGGTTCGCGATACGGCATCTGGCGCGACCTCTAGCCAAGTTCGCCGAGAAGCATGCAGGGCTGCAGCTCGAGATGGAGGCCTCGGATCGCTTCGTCGATCTGATCGAGGAAGGCTACGACATGGCGGTGCGCATCGGCCGCTTGATGGACCCGAGTCTGATCGCGCGCCGTCTCGCGCCGTCGCGCCACACGGTGACGGCGAGCCCTGCCTACTGGAAGCGCCATGGCATCCCGCAGCATCCCGATGAGCTGACCGGGTACCGCCATATCCGCGATACGCTGACCGCGACGCCGGGGCGGCTCAGCTGGCGGCATCCGGAGGGCGGTGAAGGAACGGTCGAGCCGCCGCACTGTGCCAGTGCGTCGAGCGGCGAGCTGGCGCTGGAGCTGGCGAGCGAAGGCCTCGGGTTCGTTGCCGGCCCAAGCTTTCTGTCCTCCGAGTTGATCGCCTCGGGCAAGCTGGTGCCGGTGCTGACCGGTTATGTCTGGTCGGAGGGTGGCATCTACGCGGTCTATCCGCCGACACGGCACCGCGCGTTCAAGGTGCGGGCGGCGATCGAGCATCTGGTCGAGACCTTCGCCGGCGAGCCACCCTGGGACCGCGCGATCGCCAAGGCCATCGGCCAAAAGCTGCCCAAGGCGGATTGATGTTGCTAGCCGCTACAGGCGATGCCAATTGCGGCCGCAACAGGCGTTACGGGCGCTGCTGCTTGGCATCGGACGCAGCCGTAAGAAACACAAGTCGACCTTGACTTGTGGTAGCCCGCGCAATTGTCATGTCGACTTCGCCTCAAGGCCCAATGACAACAGCCGGGAGTTCCCATGACTGTCGAGCATCTGATCGCGTTCAATCTCGCTTTGCTGGCCGCCATTGCGAGCCCAGGTCCGGCACTGTTGGTCGCCATGCAAACGACTCTGAGCGCAGGGCGGCGCGCGGGCGTGGCGATCGGCTTGGGTCTGGGACTGATGGCGAGCGTGTGGACGCTTATGGCGCTGCTGGGTCTCGATGCCATCTTCAAGTTGGTGCCGTGGGCCTACTTCGTCGCGAAAACCGCTGGCGCACTCTATCTCATCCACATCGCTTGGCAAATGTGGATTGGAGCCGGGAAAAGTGTCGAGCCGCGCCATCAGCCATCCGACCGCGCTTTCCGGCAGGGTATCTTGATCAACGTCCTAAATCCGAAGTCGGTACTCTTCGCTGCGGCGGTCCTGGTCGTGATCTTTCCGAAGAATATGACCTTGATTGAAAATGCGATCGTAGCGATCAATCATTTCGCGGTAGAGGCGGTGTTCTATACTGCGCTGGCCGTTGCTCTGAGCACGCCATCATTTCGCGACAAGTATCTGAAAGCCAAGGCGTACATCGATCGGATCGCGGCCGTGGTGCTTGGATTGCTCGGTATTCGTTTGCTGATCAGTCGTTGATCGTGCCCAAGGTGGATATCGCAAGTCGCTACATGCGATTCTGTACGCGAAACTGAACTGACTATCCTTGTAACACTTCAACTGGGACCCACCCCAATGAGCGCGAACTACTTGGCTATCAACTCGGATGGGGCACCTCCAGCCGTTGGCGGCTATTCGCAAGCGGTTATGGTGAGCAATGCAACGAAACGCCTCTATATCAGTGGCCAGATACCTGTCGCCAAAGATGGAAAAGTGCCGACCTCGTTTGAGCATCAGGCAGAGCTTGCGTGGGCCAACGTACTGGCGCAATTGCGTTCTGCCGGCCTCGATGTGCATCATCTCGTCAAGGTCACCATTTTTCTGTCCGACCGAAAGTACGCAATGGAGAACCGAATTGCTCGGCAGCACGCTCTGGGCTCGCATGCTCCGGCTTTGACAGTGATCATCACCGGTATATTCGATGAGGCATGGTTGCTGGAGATTGACGCGGTTGCCGAGGCTTAAATTTTCTATCGAGCAGAGACGTTGGCCATTCCTGCCTTGAGCCCGGGAATTCAGATCTGTGGTCGCATCGGCAAAATCGTCCGTAATCAGGTGGTGTCGTCAGATGACCGTCGGCGGGTCAGACCGCATGCATCGACAGCCGGGGATCGAGCGCGAATTCATCGGCCAGATGATCAATGACGGCGCGGACTTTCAGCGGCACGAAGCGTCGCGAGGGATAGACGGCGTGCATAGGAAGCTGCCGCGGCTCGAAGTCCTTCAACAGCACACGCACGGCGTCAGTTTCGATCTCGTCGCGGAAGGCGAAGGCGGGAATGACGGCCACGCCGAGGCCGCCGAGCACGCCTTCGCGAACCGCCTCCGAGTTGTCGGCCTTGAAGCGGCCGGTGACCTCGACCGTAGTCGGTCCCGTCGAGCTTTCGAAGGTCCAGCGATTGCCCGTCGCAAGGCGCGTATAGACGATGCAATCGTGATCGGTGAGCTCGGCGGGTGTTGTTGGTGCGCGATGGCGCTTGAGATAGGCCGGTGCGGCGACAGTGACGCGCCGAACGATGCCGATGCGCTTGGCGATGAGGCCGGGATCGGTGACCTCGCCGACGCGGATCGCCACGTCGATGCCCTGCTCGACGAGATCGGCGAAGCTGTCGCTCATGATGATCTCGACCGATACATCGGGGAAGCGGGCGAGGAAGGCGGGGAGTCGCGGCACGATGTGGAGACGGCCGAACACGACGGGCGTCGCGAGCCGCAACAGCCCCGAAGGCTTGCCACGACGGCGGCCAACCACGCCTTCGGCTTCTGAGACAGCTTCCAGCGCCCGCAGCGCGTGCTCATAGAAGGCCCGCCCATCATCGGTCAGTGTCAGTGCGCGCGTGGTGCGCGTGAGCAGCCGCGCGCCCAGATGCTCCTCGAGCGCAGCGATTTGCCGGCTGATCGTCGGCTGCGTCGTATTCTGCTCGGTCGCAACGGCGGTGAAGCTGCCCGCCTCGACCACGCGCACGAACGTCCGCATCGGGGATAGAAGATCCATCAATCATACACTCCGCGTATGAATGATATGAGATCGGCTGCCGTTATGCAACGGCTCCGAATGCGGCATGTCTCTGGTCACCGGCGAGGCACTGGGCCCGCCGACCACAACCAGAGAGATGATCATGAGCACCATCAATGTCCCGACCCGCGACGAGGTCAGCGCCGGCAATCAGGCCATCTTCGACCAGCTGAAATCGAAGCTCGGCTTCGTGCCGAACCTCTACGCGACGTTCGCACACTCCGAGCATGCGCTCGCCAACTACCTTGGCTTCCAGAATGGCAAGTCCTCGATCACCGGCAAGGCGCGCGAAGTGATCAACCTCGTCGTCAGCCAGGTGAACGAGTGCGAGTACTGCCTCGCGGCACACACCGCGATCGGCGGCATGGTCGGCTTCAAGCCGGAGCAGATCCTGGAGATCCGGTCGGGTCGCGCCTCCTTCGACAGCAAGCTCGATGCGCTGGCCCGCCTCGCACAGAACATCGCCCTCAAGCGCGGTCATGCCGACCAGGCGCTCGTCGAGGCCTTCTTCGCCGCCGGCTGGACAAAGGAGAACCTCGTCGATGCCATCGTCGTCGTGGGTGACAAAGTCGTTACGAACTATCTGCACGCGACGACGCGCGTTCCCGTCGATTTCCCCGCTGCGCCGAAGCTGGAAGCGCGGCTGGTGGCTGCCGCCTGAACCCGCATCCCGACCCGATCCCTACAAGCTGCGGCGCTCGTGCCGCAGCTCCTTCATGGAGAACCGTGATGTCCCTTCAGACCGATCTCGACACATTCAAAGCAACCTGGCTGGAGCGCGTCGGCAGTGAAACCGCCAAACTGGTCGACGACGACAACGCCGCGCTGCAGGCGCTCGCAGACCGCGCGCTGAAATCGGGTGCGCAGTTCCCGGCTGTAACGCTGCGCGATCAGAACAACCGTGCGGTCGATCTCGGCGCCTTGTTCGCCGACCAGCCGCTGGTCGTCACCTTCTATCGTGGCGGCTGGTGCCCGTACTGCAATCTCGAGCTGCGCGCCTATCAGAAGGTGCTGCCGGAGATCACCGCACGCGGCGCGCGCCTCGTTGCGATCTCGCCCGAGACGCCGGACAATACGTTGTCGACGGCGGAGAAGAACGCGCTCGACTTCAGCGTGCTCTCGGACAGCAAGGGCAGGCTGGCCGACGCGCTCGGCATTCGCTTCGAGCTCTCGCCGGCGATCAAGGCGCTCTATCAGAAGTTCGGCCACGACCTTCCCGCGCGCAACGGGGATGACGTCTGGTCGCTGCCGATGCCGGCGAGCTACGTCGTCGCCAGGGGCGGCCGGATCGCGCTGGCGAATGTCGATCCCGATTACCGCAAGCGCCTCGATCCCGCCGTAGCGCTGGCCGCGCTGCGCGATCTCACCGGGACCAAGGCTGCCTGACCGCAGCCAACGTCCCTCTCAACTCAATCCAAAAGGATCGGAGAACCGATCATGAGCACCACTGCCATCACCGAGCAGGCCGCGCCGAACTGGCGGGCCGCGCTCGATCAACCGGAAACGAAGGGCATCGCCTTCGGACTGGCCGCCGCTGCCATCTGGGGCGCATACCTCGCCATGGCGAAGGCCGGCGTGAGCGCCGGTCTGGCACCCAGCGACATCGCGTTCATCCGTTATGGTGTCGCTGGCCTCATCATGCTGCCTTGGCTCGCCGTCCACGGCTTGCGTAATTGCGGCGGTGTCGGCTGGGGGCGAGCGATCATCCTCGCCCTGCTCGTCGGGCCGTTGTTCATTCTGATCGGCGTCGGCGGCTATCGCTTTGCCCCGCTCGCCCACGGCGCCGTCATGCAACCCGCGGCGCTCACAATACTCAGTATCGTGCTGGCGGCCGCGGTGCTCAAGGATCGACCGACCGTCGCCCGCCTCATCGGCATCGCGGGCATGCTTGCGGGCCTTGCCATCATCGCGGGTCCGGGGCTGCTCAAGGGTGGATCGCTGACTCCGTTGGGCGATGCCATGTTCATCGTGGCCGGCGCGATGTGGGCCGTTTTCACTCTGCTGACCAGGCTGTGGAAGGTGGCGCCGCTGCCAGCGACCGCGGCGGTATCGGTCCTCTCGGCGGCAGTTTATGCTCCGGGCTTCATCGCCATCGAAGGCTTTGATCGCTTGGCGCAGGCTGCCCCGTCGATGCTACTGGCGCAGATACTCGTTCAGGGCGTGCTCTCCGGCGTCGTGGCGGTGATCGCCTTCACCAAGGCCGCCGCCCTGATCGGCACGGCACGCGCTGCGGTGTTCCCGGCCATGGTTCCAGCCGTCGCCATCCTGCTCGGCGTGCCGATCGCCGGCGAGATCCCGACCGCGCTGCAACTCGTCGGAGTGGGCGTGGTGACGGTCGCGCTGCTCGTCGCTCTCGGCATCGTGAACACACCTGTCGGCCGCTTGACTGCAAAGTGAAATTGCTCGCAATTCCGAGGAGACTGCAATGATCGAACTGTACTACTGGCCGACGCCCAATGGCCACAAGATCACGATTTTCCTCGAAGAGGCGGAACTCGCCTACGAGATTATGTCGGTCGATATATCGGCCGGCGACCAGTTCAAACCCGAGTTCCTCGCCTTCTCGCCCAATAACAGAATGCCGGCGATCATCGACCGCGCACCTGCCGATGGCGGCGAACCGATAACGGTTTTTGAATCAGGGGCGATCCTCGTCTATCTCGCCGAAAAGGTCGGGCGGTTCCTCTCGCCAGACTTGCGCAATCGGAAGACGGCTCTCGAATGGCTATTCTGGCAGGTCGGCGGTCTTGGTCCCATGGCCGGTCAAAATCATCACTTCGTTCAGTATGCACCGGAGAAGATCCCCTACGCCATGGAGCGATACGTAAAGGAAACGAACCGCCTTTATGGCGTGCTCGATCGCCGACTGGCCAATCGAGAATGGATCGCCGGCGACTATTCGATTGCGGACATGGCGTGCTATCCGTGGATTGTTCCGTGGAAGCGACAGCAGCAGGATCTCGACCAGTTTCCCAACCTGAAACGCTGGTTTGACGTCATGCGTACGCGCCCGGCGACCATCCGCGCCTACCAGAAAGGGGAGCCTTGGATGACCCGACCTGCAGTGACGGAAGAGGGTAAGAAGCTGCTGTTCGGGCAGACGGCCGCGATCACAGGCGTGCCTGCCGGCTGAGCACGCATGGGTGTAACGACCTTCCGTCGATATCTACGTCGCCGCGTCGACGGCGTGGTCCTGGCCTGCCGACGACACACCAGCCGTCGGCCATGACGAAGACCGTGCCGGCGTCGACGATCGTCCTACGGCCGACCGAAGTTCGCTCCCTCGAACGCCTGATTATGTGCCGCCACCTGGCGACCTGAACCGTCGAGGCTGGCGGTACCCAAGGAGGCTCAGTAGCGCAGAGTTACAGTTTGAGCGCTGAGGGCAGAGCAGGTCACGCGGCCATGCCCCGCAGGTGTCATGTTTTTTATTCGACGCCGCACAACTTGCCGTTGGTGGTCGCCGTGGGTCGAGGTCAGAGCCGGTTGCCAAGCTGCACGATTGGCATGGGTGCAGGGCAGAATTGAATGCCCGCCAGTAGCACAAACTCGTTCTCAACTCATGACGGCGGTCAAATCTCACCGAGCCACCATGGGGCGCATCGGCGACTGCGCCGAAGATGTCTCACGCCACGCTTCTCGCGCAACCAAAATCAGAGCACCTGCCAGCGCGATATTCTTGAGAAAGTGATTGAGATTATCTTGCAGATCGGCCGGCGCCGCACTCCAGAAGGGATGGAAAATGACAGCGGTTGCGATACAGAATGCGGCAAACAATAGTGCTACTGCCGAAACACCGCGATTGAGGATGAGAAGCACCCCCCCAATCAGTTCGAGCCCAATCGTCGCGTAAGCAAGCAGCTCTGGGGCAGGAAGCCCCTTGCTCGCGATGTAGCCAACGACACCCGTCACTCCCGTGAGCTTGAAGGCACCCGAGACGAGAAACAGTGCAGCCACTTTGGTCCTGCAGATGGTAGAAATGGCATCCAAGGTTCAATCTCCCATGTCGAGTACGTGTCACGCCAATCTGAGGCGACGCGGCCAAGCGGCGCCGCCCGAAGCTGGCACGGCGCCGAGCTCATTCCCGCGATCGACGCTGTCATCCAGACAGGCTCAGTTGCTTCGAAGCTTCATGGCGATCGTAGCGGCATGCCGGCCTTGAAACCGAGCTCCCGCCAGCTCGTTCTCGCTGGGCATCCGTGAACCGTCACCGTCGGCGATCGTTGTCGCGCCGTAGGGCGAGCCGCCGGTCACGTCCTTCACACCCATTTGTCCCTGAAAAGAGTAGGGAAGGCCGACGATCACCATGCCGTGGTGCAGCAGAACGGTATGCGTTGCGAGGATCGTACTTTCCTGTCCGCCGTGCTGGGTGGCACTCGACGAAAAGACGCTGCCCACCTTGCCGATCAGCTTGCCGCCAAACCAGAGTCCGCCCGTCTGATCGAGAAAATTCTTCATCTGCGCAGGCATGTTGCCGAAGCGGGTTGGTACCCCGACGAATATGACGTCGTACAGGGGCAACTCTTCAACGGTGGCAAGGGGTGCCGGCTGGTCGAGCTTGAAGCCTGATTTCTGAGCGATCTCGGTCGGCACCAGCTCCGGGACCCTCTTGATGTCGACGGCTGCTCCAGCATCCCGAGCACCTTCGGCAACCGCTGCCGCCATGCGTTCGATGTGTCCGTAGCTCGAGTAGTAGAGGACGAGGGCCCTGGTCATGATCTTACTCCCTGGTGTTGCTGCCGTCGTTTAGCAGCTCGACCTCGGGTCCATCTTTCACGGCTTTGCGCCGCACTTGTCGAATGTTGCTTTTCGGCTCGGTCGCACGAGTTTGGCCGCAGTCTCAGCAATCAGGGACAACGGCGCCGCAGCATGCCGAAAGACGCCTCCAGCCAGCATCGCCTAGCGTGCGAGACGTGGTGGCTCTTCTAGCGAAAGGATCCAGGATGACTTACGCCGCATCAATGTCCGGCAACAGCCGCATGATTACGCGTTGCTGGCAGCTGCTTGCCCTGTGGCTTGCCACGATGGCCTTGGCGGCTCCGGCTTCAGCCCAGTCGATCGAGAGCAGGTTCGCCGAAGTGAACGGTGTCCGCCTACACTATCTCGAAGCAGGTCGAGGCGAGCCGATCTTCCTGTTGCACGGATACACCCAGACGAGCCACATGTGGCGGCCGCTGATCGCCAAGCTCGCATCTTCTCACCGGGTCATTGCCCCCGACCTGCGTGGCGCGGGCCAGTCTGCAAAGCCGGATGGCGGCTATGACA
>CAYYGO010000066.1:0-15385 GCA_964471635.1 uncultured Hyphomicrobium sp. | reverse complement strand
TGCGTGCCGTCGCCGGCCTGGAAGATGACGATGGCGGCCATCAGCGAGGTGGCGAGGCTGAAGGCGAAGGCATGTGCTTGCTTGAGGGACATCGACCCGGCTCCTGTTTCGAGCGGAGGACCATCCCCCGCTGACAGGCGCCCGAAGTGTCGGACTGGTCGCTGCAATCACCGCGCAGGCGCAGCCGCAGCGGCGGCATGCTCGCATAGCCGACCCTTTACGGGTTGATGGCACCAAGCGGCCAGTCTGACCAAGGATCAGCGCAGAGAAGCGGGTGTGGTGCTCGGCGCCGCGAGCCGGTCCTGTCCCGTCAGTCGGGAAGCACCTGCATTCGCCATGCCGGTGCGTTGGCGATGAAGTCCCGGTAGGCATAGTTGATAAGGTCGCGAACCAGCTCGAGCAGCCCGCCGACCGGCAGTCCGTCGAAGGGATCGCCATGCGCCATGCCGTTGCGCCGCTGGCTGAGGCTGGGCTTCGCGTCGCCGGTGACGAAGCCGATCGCGGTGCCGCCGGTGCGGACGGTCATCGGGATGTGCGCGTCGGTCAGGCCGTCGACGTCGACCATATGCTTCAGCAACGCCGCGAAGGGGCGGCTCTTCTTCGGAATCTTGTCGCCATATCGGTCCATCGTGGCGAGTTCGAGGGCGATCAGCGCCGCAAGCTCGCCGGCTTTCAGCACGTCGAGGTCGACCCAGCCCAGGAGGTAGAGCGTCTGCGCTCGTGCGAACTTCGCGCGCACGACGTCCGGGATGCGCTCGTCGATGCCGAGGCTGACGATGAATTTCCGCCAAGTCTCGGGATCGTTGAATTGAAGGAATCCACCGGGCATTCCCGGCGATGGCCAGGGAATGATGAGTGGTTCTGAGCGCGGCGGAAGGTCCAGGTCGAGATTCAGCGGCGTCTCCTTTCTGATATTCCGGCGCGCAATAATACTCGCGATCGGCAAGTATTGCGAAGTCTGACGGCGCTCACGCGCCGCCGAACTTCCAGACCGGGATGCCGAGCTTCTTGGCCTTGTCGGCGAGGTTGTCGTTGATGCCCGTGCCCGGGAAGTGCATCACGCCCTTCGGCACGATCTCCAGCATCTCGTCGTTGCGCTTGAAGGGCGCTGCGCGGCCGTGCTTCGTCCAGTCGGGCGCGAAGCCGATCTGCGGCACGTTGCGGTTCTTCGCCCAGAGCGAGGCGATCTTCTCCGCGCCCTTCGGCGACTTGCCGTGAACGAGGACCATGTCGGGGTGCTTCTCGTGCACCTGGTCGAGCTTGGCCCAGATCAGCGGGTGATCGTTGAAGTCGAGCCCGCCGGTGACGACGATCTTCGGGCCGGGAGGAAGAAGGACTTCCTGTTCGGCACGCTTCTTCGCCATAAGGAAATCGCGGCTGTCGATCATTGCCGAGGTGAGATTGCGATGGTTGACCTTCGATCCGCTGCGCGGGAGCCAGGGCTTGCCGACGTGGCGCTCGTAGTGCTCGGCGGCCTGGTCGCGCATGAGCTCGAAGGCGGCTTGGCGCTCGATGAGAGTCATGCCCTCGGCGATCTGGCGCTCGAGTTCGACCGATTTCACCTCGCTGCCGTCCTGTTCCCGCTGCGAGCGCTTCTGGGCCTGCTCGTTATCGTCGAGCTCGCGTGCGATCCGTTCGGTGGCGCGATGGAAGACGTTGACGGTCGACCAGAGGAGATCGTCGAGGTCGGGTTCGAGGCGTGTGTCCTCCAGCGTGACGATCAGCGCGTCGAAGATGTCGGCGACGGCGCCCGCGACTGCGTTTCCGTCCGGAAGAAGCCGCTGGTCCGGTTCGTCGGCGAAGGGCCGGTAGCCGTGGAGCTGCAATTCGTTGAGGACGTGGTCGGTGGGTGAGGATTCGTGGTGGGGTTCGAAGTCGTCGTGGTCGTCCATGGGATGCTCCGTCGGTAGGACCGCGACCGTCGCGGCCTTCATGGCGACGAAGCCCATCGGCGGGACGGCTCTGCACCCGGAGCGCAGCGAAGGGCAGGAGCGTCAGCGGAGGATGGCGAAGGCCGGCTATTTTGCCTCGCGATGGAAAGGCGCGGCACGCGCCGCCGGAAAATAGTCGGCCGCCGCCATTGCCGGGCCGGCCCGACTGTGGGCCGATCGCCCTCTCGAAGGCCGAGGCGCGGTCCTCTCAGACGGTATGGGGCATCCGGACGGGCCTGACGGCACCGCCGCCGCCTTCCTGCCTGCCGGCTATGCCACTAGCGCCATGAAACGCACCACGTCCTGCGGCCCGATCTGCATCCGGGTCTGGCTTCTGAGCGCGTCGATGCCGAGGGTGCGGAGATCCTCGTTGAAGTCGCCGAGCTGGGGCGAGATGACGATCGCCTCGATGCCGGCCGCGTTCGCCCGTTCGACCAGGCTGTCGCGCGCACCGTCACCGGCCGGATCGTCGTCGCGCAGGACGTAGAGCCGCCGCAGCGTGTCCGGGAACAGGATGGCGGCGAGATGGGCTGCGGAGAGCGCCGCCAGCATCGGCATGTCGGGCAAGACCTGCCTGACCGACAGTACGGTCTCGATGCCTTCGCCGGCCGCCATGACTTCGCCGCCCGTGCCGAAGCGCACCGCGTTGCCGAGAAGATCGCCCATCGCCCGCCTCGGCGTGTCGAGTGGCGCCTTGTCGCGGCGTCGCGGGTCGAGCCAGGTCCGATGCGCTCCGGTGATCCTGTCGCGGAGGTCGGTGACGGCTGCGATCATCGCCGGCCAGGTCTCGGTCGGAGAATGCTCGTCGGGCCGATAATAGCAGCGCGGGTGGAAGCGCAGGTTTCCGGTTCCGCGTAAATCCGTAATGCCGCGTTCGCGTAAGTACGATTGTACGAGCGTGCCGGTGATCGGCTGCGACATGCCGATCAGGCGGCGGGCTGCCTCGGGCGATCCGTGCGGCGCTGGCGCCTGACGTGGGTTCGCCGGCATCGGCGTGGATGCGGGCATGCTGAGGAAGGTCCGTGCCTCGTCGGCGACGTCCTTGAAGTCGATGAGGCCGCAGCTCTCCCGGATCACGTCGAGAAGATCGCCATGCTCGCCGGTCGCGGCGTCGGTCCATTTGCCGGCCGGACCTTTCGGAGAGTCCTTGAGCCGCACATACATCGAGCGACCGGGCGTGTTGCGCACGTCGCCGACCAGCCAGTAGCGGCCCTCGCGCCGCCCGCTGGAGAGGTAATGGCGACACACCGCCTCGGCCTGCCGGCCGAGACGCTGCGCGAGATCGGAAGCATCGCGACGCGACATCACGCGGCCTCCCGTTCGGAGATGCGCGCCACCGGATAGGTGTCGAGTAGCTTGGTGAGGATGCTCACGCCGCTGGCGTCGGCCGGTACGAAGAAGCGGAGCTTCCACGAGATGATCTCGCTGAACAGGCCATAGGCCCGCAGCCGCTCGCGCATCGCCTCGGTGAAGCCGGTCAGCTCCAGGCGATAGGCGCTCATGACGCGGGCGCGGCGAAGCTGGAGGCCCTCGGCGAGATCGAGGACCGTACTGCCCTCCATCAGCGCGGCGAAGGCATGTTCCGGCGTCAGCGTGCTCGCCCCCTGCGAGGCGGCGTTGGCGGCCCAGGCCGGCGAGACCCGGCGGCCGATGATGCGCTCGCCCGCGTCGGTCTGGAGCCGATACACCCGCGTCGACTCGTCCGGCAGGCGCTTCCAGATCGGCAGCAGCAGGCCAGCGACGATGTGGATCGTGCTGTCGGAGAACTCCGGGATGTCGGCAAGCTCCGCTTGCCATGCCGCGGCGAAGCGAGCGCGATCAGCTTCCTCCCAATGGCTTTCGTCCATCATGCGCAGCGGCGCATAATGCTGCTCCATCGGCCGGATCAGGCAGACGCGGCGTTCGATCTCGCCATCGTCGAGCATCATCGACGGCGCCGGCATCTGCACGGCGGAGCGCCCCGAGCGACCGTTCACCAGCGGGCGCGCGCGAGGATCGGCGAGATGGCCCAGTGCATCGGCGAGTGAGATCGGGCGATTGCGCTCCCGGCGTGTGATGGTGAGCAGCCGCGTCTCGGCGCCGGTGCCGGGATGGACGTGGATGACCTGGCTGTCGGTGACCACGAAGCTCTCGGCCTGCAACGTCTCCAGCCCGACGTCATAGTGACCGCTGCGGATCGCGCCCTCGATCTTCGCCGTCAGAAGCTGCTCGAACGCGGTGAAGAGGATACCCTGCAACTCGATGGTCAGCGCCAGCAGCCGGTTGAGGAAGGTCGTGATCGGCGGCAACTCATCCTTGATGCCGTTGTCGTCCATCAGCTTCAGGCCGGTGGCGGACTCGAAGCGATCGAGCGAGCAGCCCTCGACCTTGCCGCGCACGAGCAGCAGGTAGAGCTGGCGCAGCGCGTCGCGCGCATAGTGGGATTCGAGATTGTCCTCGGACCGGAACAGACCCTGACCGCCGGTCTGGCGCTGGCCGCGCGTGATGGCGCCGAGCGTGTCGAGCCGGCGCGCGATGGTCGAAAGGAAACGCTTCTCGGCCTTCACGTCAGTCGCGATCGGCCGGAAGAGCGGCGGCTGCGCCTGGTTTGTACGGTTGGTGCGGCCGAGCCCCTGGATCGCCGCGTCAGCCTTCCAGCCGGGCTCCAGGAGATAGTGGATGCGCAGGCGCTGGTTCCGGGCGGCAAGGTCAGCGTGGTAGCTGCGACCCGTCCCGCCGGCATCGGAGAAGACGAGGACGCGCTTGTCGTCGTCCATGAACGCGGCCGCCTCGGAGAGGTTGGCCGATCCCGCCCGGTTCTCGACCGTAAGGCGGTCGCCTTTGCGAACCACGCGCCGCGAGCGGCCGGTCACCTCGGCGACCACGTCCGTGCCGAACCGCTGGACGATCTGGTCGAGGGCTCCGGGCACGGGCTCCAAGGATGCGAGGCGCTCGATCAGCTCATCGCGGCGAGCGACGGCATCCCGGCTCTCGACCGGCTGGCCGTCCCGGTAGACCGGCCGCGACGACAGGTTGCCCTCGCTGTCGGAAAACGGCTCGTAGAGCTGTACCGGGAAGGAATGGGCGAGGTAGTCGAGGACGTATTCGCGCGGCGTGATGTCGACGCGGACGTCATTCCACTCCTCGGTGGGGATCTCGGCCAGCCGCCGCTCCATCAGGGCTTCGCCGGTCGAGACGATCTGAATGACGGCGGAATGGCCGGCCGCCAGGTCCTGCTCGATCGAGCGGACCAGCGTCGGCGTCTTCATACTGGTCAGCAGATGACCGAAGAAACGCTGCTTGGCGCTCTCGAAGGCTGAGCGCGCGGCGGATTTCGCTTGCCGGTTCAGCGTGCCGGTATCGCCGGTGATATTGGCGGCGCGCATCGCCGCGTCGAGATGATTATGGATGATGGCGAAGGCGCCGGCATAGGCATCGTAGATGCGGGTCTGTTCGGGTGTGAGCTGGTGCTCGACCAGCTCATATTCGACGCCGTCATAAGAGAGCGAACGGGACGTATAGAGGCCGAGCGCCCGAAGGTCGCGGGCCAGCACCTCCATCGCCGCGACGCCGCCATTCTCGACGGCTTCCACGAATTCCGCGCGGTTGGCGAAGGGGAAATCGTCGCCGCCCCACAGGCCGAGCCGTTGGGCATAGGCGAGATTGTGGACGGTGGTCGCGCCGGTCGCCGAGACATAGACCACGCGGGCGTTCGGCAGCGCGTGCTGGAGCCGGAGCCCCGCACGGCCTTGCTGCGACGGGGCGACATCGCCCCGTTCTCCCTTGCCGCCCCCGGCGTTCTGCATCGCGTGGGACTCGTCGAAAATGATCACTCCGTCGAAATCGGAGCCCAACCATTCGACGATCTGCTTGACCCGTGAAAGCTTCTCGCCGCGGTCGTCGGACCGTAGCGTGGCATAGGTGGTGAATAGGACGCCTTCGGGCAGCCGGATCGACGTACCCTGAGGGAAGCGCGACAGCGGCGTGACCAGCAAGCGTTCCATGCCGAGCGCCGACCAGTCGCGCTGGGCGTCTTCGAGCAGCTTGTCGGACTTGGAGATCCAGACTGCCTTGCGGCGGTCCTGGAGCCAGTTATCGAGGATGATGCCGGCAGACTGGCGGCCCTTGCCGGCGCCGGTCCCATCGCCGAGCATGAAGCCACGGCGGAAGCGGACCGCGTTCGGGGCATCGTCCGGCGCGGCGGTGACGAGATCGCCGGTCTCGTCCACGGTCCAGGCCCCGGCGAGATATTCGCCATGCGTCTCGCCGGCATAGATGATCGTCTCGAGCTGGGCGTCGGATAGGATGCCGTCGGCGACGATCGGCGCCGGCAGCGTCGGTCGGTAGCTCGGCTTTGGCGGCGCGACCGAGGCCATGGCGGCGGACTGCACCAGCTTGGTCGGATGCGGCTGTGCGCCGGCGATGCGGATCGACTGGAGCGCATAGGCCTCATAGATCGACTCCGACAGGCGGCCGGTCTCCGGCGGCGTCCAGTCGATGGTCTCATAGTCGAGCGGCACGCCTTCGAGCTGGGCGATACGGCGGGCGGGCTGGGCCGTCGCCGCGCGGGCGAGATAGCCTCGCACCGTGCGCGGCGTTGCGGCCGGTGTCGCGGCGGGACGCATGATCGAGACCGGCAGGCGTGCCGGAAGCTGCGCGTCGATCCAGCCGAGCAAGGTCGCGACATCGGGTGCGATCCCGGCCGAATCCGGGAAATGCTCGGGGTCCTCGGCCGGCGCTTTGTCGATGACGGTCAGGCGGGTCTCGATGGTCGTGCCGTGCTTGGCATAGACCGAGCCGGCGATCGCGGCGGTGAACACGACGCGGCCGCGTCCCTGCAGGCGCACGAAGGCGTCCCGCCAGGCCGGAAGCTCGGGCGAGAAGTTCGCGCCCGTGATGGCGACGAGGCGTCCGCCGTCGGCCAGCCGGGCCAGCGCCGAGGCGATGTGCCGATAGGCGGCGTCCGCGACCCGCCCGGTGACGTTCGCCATCACCGAGAATGGCGGGTTCATGATGACGACGCTCGGCACAGCGGCCGGATCGAGATGGTCGTCGATCTGGGCGGCGTCGAAGCGCGTGACGGGCATGGCCGGAAAGAGAGAGGTGAGAAGATCGGCGCGGGTCTCGGCCAGCTCGTTGAGGATGAGCGATGCGCCTGCGGTCTCGGCGAGGACGGCGAGCAGTCCGGTCCCGGCGGACGGGTCCAGCACGCGATCTGCCGGGGCCAATGTTGCCGCCGTCAGCGCGGCAAGGCCGAGCGGGATCGGCGTCGAGAATTGCTGGAAGGCCTGCGCCTCCTCGGATCGGCGCGTGTGCGTCGGTAACAGTCCGACGATCTTCACAAGCGCGGAGAGTCGTGAAGCCGGCGATGCGGCTTTACGGAAAAGCGGCTTTCCGTATTTGCGTAGGAACAGGACGGTCGCGACCTCGCAGGCGTCATAGGCGGCTTTCCAGTCCCACGCGCCGGCTGCGTCGGACGCGCCGAAGGCATCCTCCATGGCGCTGCGCAGCATGGCGGCATCAACGGTGCGGCCCTGTTCGAGGTGGGAGAGGATGCGTTCGGCGGCGGCGAGGATAGAGGCGGCCGGCGGCGTGTGGGGGACAAGCGGGAGCGAAGCCGCGTGAGCGGCTGGAAGCGGATCATGAAGCATGAGAGGAACCTCGGAGAGCGGAACAGGAGCGAGCCGGCCCGGCGCTCTCTCTCGACCGGACGGGCTCAAACCCGTCCCGGCCACCCTCTCACTCTGGCGCGGCCGGAACCCGGCCTGTCGCACCGGCTTCCGGCGGTGCGGATGGGACGCTAAGTTCTCGTAGGAAAACAAGCCGCTGTGCCTCGCACCATTCGCGCGTGCCGCGCCGGCTGAGTGAGCATCGGAGGCGAGATGAAGGGCAGTGCGATTGGCATTCTCGGCGCGGCCTGTCTGGCTGTCGGCTTCGGTGCGGGTTTCGTGCTCAGGCCGGTGATCTCGCCGGTCACTGCATCTCCGGCCGTCGCCGCCGGCGTCGCAGAGCCGAGCGAGGGCGAAGCGACCGCGGCCGTGCGGCGCCATCGCCTGTTCACGGGCACGTCGCTGGCGAACGCGACGCTGAAGCTCGGCGATTGCTCGCCGGGTGGGGTCGGTCCGGGCGTGACCTGCATGACGCAGATCGTGCTCGATCCGACCAGGCCGAACGCGAGCCCGCAAAACCGGCCAATCGGATTTGCCCGCGTCAACGGGCAGTGGGAAGTTGCGGTCTGGTAGCGGCGAGCGAGGACATTGGGCGCGCGCTCGCCTATGTCGACGCGTCCGGCGGGCTGTAGATTTCGAAGGGATTGCCATCGGCGAGATGGCCGAACGGTGTGAAGACGAACTCGCCGTCATCGCGGCCGACGGCGCAGATCACGTAGCGCGGTTCGCCGGTTGCTACGTCGGTGCATTCCATCAGCGCCAGGTCGCCACTGTTCGCGGCGCGCAGGAGCGTCTGGAAGTTGGCGCGGGCATGGTCGGGGATGCTCATCGCGCGCCTCCCCTGGCAAGCCGGTCGGCGAGCCAGCGGCCGGTGCTCGTCCATGCGATCGTCTCGCCGGTGGCAAGATCGAGCACATGGGTGCCGCCCGAGAAACCATCGACCACGGGATCGGAGGCGATGCCGGCCCATTGAAATCCCCAACGGCCGGTCAGCGCGAGGGCCTCGGCGCAGCGCGTCACGAAGGTGATCGCAAGCTGCGGATCTGCGGTGCCGGGATCGCGCAGCCAGAGCCGCGACGCACCGTGATCGGGTGTCACAGATAGATGAAACGGCTCGGCCGGCGGGTCTTCGCGGTCGTTCTCGGCCATCAAGGCGGCGTAGATGTCGAAGGCCCGGGCGACGTTGGCGGAGGTGCCGACATCGAGCAGGCAGGAATAGCGGGTGGAGAAATCGGTCATGGCGGGCTCCGGAAACGAAAAGAGCCCGGCGCTCGGGCCGGGCTCGGAGTGGGTTCGGGGTGGCGCGGCTAGTAGCCGAACTGCCAGGATGGCCAGGCCTGGCCGTCGTCGGCGGCGCGGATGGCGTCGGCGAGATAGGCGGGATCGCCTTCGACGACGACGGGGGCGCGCACCGGGGTTTCGTCGATGATCGTCACGCGGCCGACGATGCCGTCCTCGACCTCGACATGTACGGGAACGAGGTACTGGAAGACGACGCGGCGTGGCGACGGGTTGGATCGCGACATGGCGATGCTCCTTCAATCGGGGAAAGGACCGGAGCGGCCGAAGCCGCTCCGGGTGCTCGTCATTCGGCTGCGACAAGGTGCGCTTCGTCGTCGGTGGCCTCCGCCGTGACAACCTCGTCGTCGCCGGCGAGGAACGCGGGCAGCGCCGCATCGTCGTCCTCGCCGCCAGCCTCGACTTCCGGCGTGGGCGCCTCGGCATCGTCGATCAGGCGCAGCGGCTCGGGCAGCCAGCCGGTCTCGGCGAGCAGCCTCTCGGCCTCCTTGGCCATGTCGCCCTTCTTTAGGTGGTCGATGAGCTGCGCGGCCTGCTCGCCGATGCCCTCGCGAACCGCCTGCAGGATGCGGGGCTTGGTGACACGGTTGAGGTAGTTGCCGAAGGTCGGGCGCCAGCCGGCCTCCACCAGATCGAGCCCCGTCGCTTTGGTCAGGCGGTCGGCCTGGGCGAGCCGCATGTCGAGCGTGTGCTGCGACACGCCGCCGGCGCTGTGCGGGTTCGGCCGCTCATAGAGCGCGTTGACGCCGTAGCTGACGCAATGCGCCAGCAGCGCCATCCGGCTGGCGTCGTCCAGGCCCGCGAGCCAATCCCACAGTGCATCGTCGTCCTTCGGGATGTCGCCGGCCCAGGCGGCGTGACGGTCCTGCACCGCGCGGGCGGACGGGCTGTCCTTCAGCCCATCGTCCTGCGCCGGGAAGAAGACGTGCTTCACCCCGGCCTCCATGGCGCCCGTATACATGCGGGTCATGAAGGTGTCCGACACCAGCTTGTGGAGCAGCGCGGTCATGGCGACGTGCGGGTTCTCCGCGACGGCGTTGCGCAGCGCGAGGGTGCGATAGGCCGTCAGCTCGATGACCAGGCGCTCGGGGAGCGGCTTGATCGCGTCGTCTTCGTCGTCCTCCGCCTCGACGGGCTGGCCGCCGATCGTGATGACGGCGCGCTGCAAGGCCGGCACACCGGGTTCGCCCGGCTGATGCTCGGTGTCGTCCCCATCGGCCTCGATGCCGGGCTCGGGAGCCTCGTCCTCGGCCCGGACATAGCCGCGATCGATGGCGATGCTGCCGTCATGGGCGATGCTGATGAAAGCGCCCGCGCGGGCGATGTCGACGGCCTCGAAGCGGACCGGACGGGTTTCGAAGGCCGACAGCGCCGTCTCGATCTCCCCAAGCCGCAGGTCGACCTCGTCGGGCAGCTCGTCGGCGTCTTCATATTCCGCCTCGAGCTTCTGATATTCGGCGTTGAGCGCCTCGATCGTCGCCTGTTCTTCCGCCGTCAAGTCGAGCGGCTCGCCCTGCAGCTCGCGCAGGCCGCGCGTGGCGTCGTAGGGGAAGCTGACTGCGACCTCGATCCACTTCCAGCCCTCGGCGGCGATCGTCTCAGCCGTCGCCTTCAGCTTCTCGGCGACCAGCCGATCGAGCAGCGCCGCATCCTGCAGCCAGCCGCCGTCATCGGACTGGAACAGGTCTCGCATGACGATGCCGCCGGCCGCCTCGTAGGCGTCGACACCGACGAAGACGGCGCGCTTGTCGGAGGCGCGCACCGTGGTCTCGGTGAGCATGCGACGGATCTGATAGGGCTCCTTCGACCAGGCGTCCTTGATCGCCTCCCAGACCTGCTCCTGGCGGGCATGGTCGTCGGTGACGGTGAAGGCCATGAGCTGGTCGAGCGTCATGCCGTCCTCGGCATAGACGTCGAGCAGGACGGGCGATGCGGCCGCGAGGCGCAGGCGCTGCTTGACCACCTGGACCGGGACGAAGAGCGCTGCGGCGATCTCCTCCTCGGTCTTGCCCTTCACCCGCATATCCTGGAAGGCGCGGAACTGGTCCAGCGGATGAAGCGGCGCGCGATCGATATTCTCGACCAGCGACACTTCCTCGGACAGGACCTCGTCGTCGCGCTTGCGCACGACGCACGGCACGGGGGCGATCTTGGCGAGGCGCTTCTGCTTGACCAGCAGCTCCAGCGCACGGAAGCGGCGGCCGCCGGCCGGGACCTCGAACATGCCGGTCTCCTGACCTTCGGCGTCGACCACGGGCACGACGCTGAGGCTCTGGATCAGGCCGCGACGCGCGATCGAGGCCGCCAGGTCCTCGATCGAGATGCCGGCCTTCACACGCCGGACGTTGGACTGGCTGAGCACCAGCTTGTTGAAGGGGATGTCGCGTGAGGACGACAGGATGATCTTCTGAACTGCAGTAGCCATCGGGGATTACTCCGCGACGGGCGCCGAGAGACTCTCTCTCAGCCCTAAACCCGTCACGAAGCGAAGCGCCGCCCTCTTCCTCTAAAGGGGGCAGCGCCACGGACCGGGAAACCAGAAAGGCACGGAAGCGCAGAGCCGGAGACACGCAAACCGCATCCCCGGCCTTGCGGAGATCAGGCCGCCCGATCGAGCAGCTTCTTAGCCTTGGCCTCCATGTCGAGACGGGCGTCCTGATGCGCCTTGTCGCGGGCAACGGCGGTGATGCCCTGCACGAAATCGAAGATCGACTCGGGCGGCCGGCCTTCCTCGGCCAGCACGGTGTCGATGATCTTGCTGGTCTCGGCCTTCGAAAAGCCGCGGCGGCGCAGGAAGTCGGTACGGTCCTCATCGGTGCGTGCCACGATTCTCTCGCGGGCTGCCTTTATGCCGTTTACGAAAGGCAGGGCTGAGGAGTTGGCGAAGTTCGCCAGCGCCGGCGCCGCCTCATGGGCGAAGCGGTTGGCGGCATATTTGGAGTGGCGGATGGTGATTTCCTCGAAATCCTCCACGCCCCATAAATTGCGATTCTGGCAGACCGCCCGCAGATAGAAGCTCGCCATGCCGAGCGTCTTGGCGCCCACCTCGGAGTTCCAGCAGTAGAAGCCGCGGAAATAGAGATCCGGCGAGCCGTCCGCCAGCCGTCCGGCCTCGATCGGGTTCAGGTCGTCGACGAGGAACAGGAAGACATCCCGATCGGAGGCATAGAGCGTCGTGGTGTCTTTGGTGATGTCGACGCGCGGATTGTAGATGCCGGTCGACCAGTCCAGCACGCCTGGCACCTTCCAGCGTGTGTCGCCCGTGCCGTTGCCGGCGATGCGCTGCACCGCCTCGACCAGCTCGTGGTCGAAGATGCGGCCATAGTCCGGGCCGGTGACGGCGCGCAGTTCGACACGGCCGTTATCGGTTTCGAGCGTCTTGATCTGCTCGGCCCGATTGGACGTCAGGCCATATTGCAGGTTGATGGCGGCGAGCGGCGCCGGGAGTTGGCGCAGATAGGCGGCCGGCGCGCCGACCAGGCCGGCCAGTTGGCCGAAGCTCCAATGGGTCGGGGCGATAGGCGTATCCGTGCCGGGAAGGATCAACGCCAGGCGTTCCGGGTCGCGGCGGTTCGCCTCCACATGGATGAGTGCGCTTTCCACGACACGCGTCCGGCTGCGGTCGGCCCGGTCGCGAACGGAATGCGCCAGCTCGGACAGAGATAGATAGCGCTCATCCGCTGGCCGGGAGAACCATTCGGACGAGACGCGGCCGATCTGCTCGCCACGGCTGACATCGACCTTGTAACCGCCACGCGCATCACTGCGCGCATCGAGGACCTGTATGTTCATGGGACCAATCTCCACGACGGGCACCGGAAGCTCTCTCCCAGCTCTCAACCCGTCACGGAAAACCGGTCCGCACTCTCACTCTCAGGGGGCGTTGCGGGGTCTCCCCGCAGAAGGGGTCGACCGAGACAAAGGCTCGGCCGCCGGGGAATGCTTTCCCCTCAAGGTCATCTCTGGAAGCCTCGACGGCCCACAACTAGGACATCGGCCGCGCGATCAGCTCCCGCAGGGGCCGCAAGCACCCCGTTGAATCCCCAGGATGGGTTCGATATAAAGTTCCTGTTTTGTTCCTGCGTTGATTGAGGGAAGCACAGCCGGTCGAGATGTCGCCCACACTGGTCTGGCCGGCTGGGCGGCTGAGCTTCGCATCCCACGGGTCGAAAGAATGGTTAGGAAACTCTGTGGTAGAGAGGAAACGGTGGCGCTTTTGGCCTGATTCCGATAGCGTTGGCGAAGCAAGCGAGAGCCAAAAGCATCTGAGCAGGCAACAGTATAGCGAGGCCCAACCAAAGAAAGGAGGCGAGCATGTCGACTAAGCAAATTCTCGCACTCCTGAACTCGCATATCGACGGGGATGAGGACCAGCTCCTGTCGATCGCCTTGCAGATCGCCGCTCAGGAAGCTCGCCAGGGCCGTGCGGATGACGCTGAGAAGCTGAAACGGCTTGTCCAGAAGGCACGTGATCAGCGAGGGACCGGCAAACCTGCCGGCGGACAGACCCCGATCCCGCTCGCCCGGCCGCGCGGCGAATTGCAGGGCCTCGTCGAGAGCGCCTATCCCAAGGTTGCGCTCTCGAGCATGGTGCTCTCCGATGAAATTGCCAAGCGGCTGGGCCGTGTCGTCCGCCAGCAGCAGGAGCGTGCGACCCTGCGTGAGCACGGACAGACCCCCGCCACGCACATGCTCCTTGTTGGCCCGCCCGGAACGGGCAAGACGATGACGGCCTCGGCCTTGGCCGGCGAACTGCGGCTGCCGCTGTTCACGGTCCGGCTCGAATCGCTGTTCAGCCGGTTTTTCGGCGAGACCGCCGGCAAGCTGCGCTTGCTCTTCGACCAGATTGCGCAGACCCGCGGCGTCTATCTACTTGATGAGTTCGACGCGATCGGCTCTCGCCGAGGCCACCCGAACGATGTCGGCGAAATACGACGGGTTCTGAATTCGGTGCTGGCCTTCATGGAGGAGCCGAATTCAACCGACAGTCTCGTGCTGGCCGCGACCAATCATGTCGAGATCCTGGACGAAGCTCTGGCGCGTCGTTTCGACGAAGTGGTCGAATATACATTGCCAGACGCGACGTCAGCGCGGGCCATCGTTGAACGTCGGCTTGGCAAGTTCAAGTTCGCGTCGACGGTATGGCCCGGCATTGAAAGCGTGCTCGAAGGCCTGAGCCAGGGCGAGTTGGTCCGCGCGGCCGATGCCGTCGTCAAGGACGCCATCCTGGAAGGCGCCTCGAAGGTATCGCCCGATGCCTTGCGTGACGCGCTCCAAAATCGACAGACTTTGAAGGGCAAGTTCCGTCGCCAACCCGGCCGTTAGGCAGGCTCCGCCGAACGGATCGAACGGAACGCGAATGAAGAAGTAGGAGCCTATGGCAGAGCCCGATAATTTCGACACGAGAGACCGCGCGCATATCTCGATCGACGTCTTTCGTGAGACCGCGGCCTATACCTTTCCCTCACGCAATCAGGAACGCAAACCCCTCCGGGGAGACTATACGGCGCATGCGACGCAGCTCCTCGACCAGCTCGCAGCGGCGCTGGGGACGGTTCCGGCTGCCGCTGCCGACCCGCGCCTGCCCATACAGGGGCTGAAATCCGGTACTGTCGTGGAGGTCACGACGCTGCCGCCAGCGGAAGACTCCCGGATCAAGGCCGTGAAGGTGCCCGCGGCGCTGGAGTTTCCTACACAGGACGTTGTGATCTTGCGATCGGAGCGCAACGAGGACCGCACCGAAAGCGCCTTGGTGTTCGTGCCGGATGATGCCCGCGCCTTCCTGCGCAATCGCATCGCTGACTATGGACGCGATCCCGGCAATCAGAGACGCCCCGATGCCGAGCGGTTCGAGGTGATCGAGGAAGTCAGGGCTGCAGAAGCCGTATCGCTGTTCACCGGCGAGGTGGATCTGGCTGCGCCCGACATCCTATGGTGGGAGCTCTGGGTTCGCCAGCCGGTCGCACTAGCGGATCGCCTGGTGGCGGCGGCCCGCAATGCGAACATCGATGTGCACGGCGATCGCCTGATCTTTCCCGACACGACGGTTGTCTTCATTCACGCGGTTGCTGCGGCGGTGGCAGCGTTCGCGGCGCGCGTGCCAGGCGCCATCACCGAAATTCGCCGCGCGACGGGAACGATCGAGCCTTTCCTCGACCGTGGGGAGACCGGTCTTGGACAGCATGACTGGGTGGAAGAGCTGGCGCAGCGCGTGAGCCCGCCGTCTCCTGACGCTCCCGTGGTCTGTACGCTCGACACTGGCGTGATGGCGGCTCATCCGTTGATTGCGCCCGGCCTGCGCGGCGCTTGGGCTTACGATCCCGCCTGGGGTGCGGACGATCACCAGCCGCATGGCGGTCACGGCACGCCGCTTGCGGGGCTCGTACTCTACGGCGACCTGGAACCGTTGATGAACGATGAGCGTCCTGTCGAACTCACCCATGGCGCCGAATCCATGAAGCTGCTGCCGCCCGGCGGGTTTCCGCCAACAAAGCCGCCCAGCTACGG
>CAYYGO010000065.1:0-16442 GCA_964471635.1 uncultured Hyphomicrobium sp. | reverse complement strand
GAACACGCAACATCCTGCTTAGAAGGCAGGTGCTCTATCCGGTTGAGCTACGGGGCCGCTGGCGGGGAGATAGCACAAGTCTTGGGCACGCGCATGCCGGACCCCGTCCGCTGCGCCAGAGCCGTCGGTCGGCAACGCTGGCTCAGTGCGTCCAGGTGCCGATGCGGCCGAACTTGAAGTTCTCGGCGTAGGACTTCTTGATCTGTTTGCGGGGCTTGGTCTCGGCTACGGTATAGGCGAGCCCGTTCCGCTCGGCGTACGCGATCGCCTCCTCGCGGGTGTCGAACTCGAGCTTCACCTGTGCCTTGGTATCCGGCGAGCTGGTCCAGCCCATCAGCGGGTCGACGGCGCGAGCGGCCTCTGGCTCGAACTCGAGAACCCAGGCCTTCGTCCGCGCCTGACCCGACTGCATCGCCGTCTTGGCGGGCTGGTAGATGCGTGCCGTCATCCGTCTGTCGCTCCTCCCCGTGCCTCGGCGACGCCGGGCCGATCCTCAGCCTCGGACGCTCAAACGCCGACTGCTCTGAGCTCTCGAACGTGTTGGTCGGGGCAGCGGGATTCGAACTCGCGACTTCTTGCTCCCAAAGCAAGCGCTCTACCAGGCTGAGCTATGCCCCGATGGGCGCCGCACCCGCCGTCCTCAAGGCTGGCGCGAGCCTCCGAGATGTCTGCCGGTTCGCTGCCTCCGGGTCAAGTCGGTGCAATGTCCAATCGTTCGACTTCCAGCCGCGCGCCCGCCTTCCACCGTCGCGTGCGCGGATGGCGCTAACGGCCTGCGCCAATCCGGAACAGCGGATGGTGCACCCGGTCTCCAGGCTTCAGGCCGAGCTTGTCGGCCGTGCCCCCGGCGAGCTCGAGGACCGCCAGAACCGGCCCGCCAGACGAAATGATGCGCTCGGACTGCGGCTCGGTCCGCTTCTCGATGCGGTGCACGATACCGTCCGCACGTATGAACAGCATGTCGAGGGAGATGTAGGTGTTGCGCATCCACATCGACGATTCCTGCGGCGTCGCGTTCGAGAACAGCATGCCGCTGCTCTCCGCGAGCTCGGTCCGGAACATGAGGCCGAGCGCCTTCTCCTCGTTGCTCTCCGCCACCTCGATCTCGAACGCGTGGCGCTGGCCGCCGCTTTCGATCTCGAGCCGGTCTCGCCGCATGCGCGCCATGGCGGCGATGGGGGGCATCAGGGAGGCCGCGACGGCCGTTGCAAAAAAGGCCAGGGTCGCCCTACGGGCAACCCTGGCCGGGAACTGTTCGATCTGATGGTCCGATCTGACGTTGTCGCAATTCGCGCCAGTCATAGAGCCTTGGCCTGCTTAGCGACGGGCCTCAGTGGGATGTCGGCCCCGTCTGCGAGCCGTCCGGCCGCAGCTCGGCTGCCATGCAGCCTTTCGAGCCGTCGCCGAAGCGAACCTGCACGATCTGGCCGGGACGCAGCTCCGTGAAGCCGAAGCGGCGCAGCGTCTCCATGTGGACGAAGATATCGGGGGTTCCCTCGCCGCGAGTCAAGAAACCAAATCCGCGTACCCGGTTGAACCACTTCACCATGGCCCTGACCCACTCGCTCTCTGGCTGCACGACGACGTGGGTGCGCTGCGGGAGCTGGGAGGGGTGTATTGCGGTGCTTTCGTCCATCGAGATGATGCGGAAGGCCTGCATGCCCTTCGGGCGCTTCAGCACCTGGCAGTGTACGCGGGCGCCTTCGTAGGCGGTCTGGTACCCGCCGGCCCGCAAGCAGGTCACGTGCAGTAGAACGTCCGGCAATCCATTGTCAGGCACGAGAAAGCCATAGCCTTTCGAGGCGTCGAACCACTTGATCACCCCGGCGATCTCGAACACCTCGAGACCCGCGTCGTCGCCGCCCTCTACCGAGACCAGCTTCTCCAACTCGAATTGGGTCGGAATCTTGTCTCCCATTACGGACACCCCCGCTTTGCTACATTGAAGCAACTAGATTGCTTGGGACCGCCCGCCTCGGCCTTCTTTTCTGCCCTCAGCCGGAGGAGCGTTCCAAGCGAGGCGGACCATAGTCAGATGTTTGGGTGATCGCCAGCCCCTTTTGGATCAAGTCCTCGGTGGTACTCCGCTTGTGCCGCAAATAGTCCACAGCAGAATAAGGTGGTTAATATGATGTTAAATCGAAGACTTTCGGCGCTCGCCCGTGCACTTGCGCACTGCCTTGCCGGCAGCATCTGAACGACGTAAAGTTTCAGTGTTCAGCTGTCACTTTTGCGGTCACCTCCTGCTTCGGGCGAGGGACTGATTCGGTTTTTCGACACGTCGATTAGCCGCTCTGGCGCAGGTTGAGACGGGCGGCAAGGACCGTGCCGTCATGCACTGGTTATCCACAGGTCGGGAGTGCTACGGGACTGACATTTTTCTGTCGCGTGGCGCACTGGCATATTGACCGAGGCCGGTCTGCAACGATGATCTCTTGCCGTTCCAACCTATTCGGCCTACTTCCCGGCTTGGGAGGCGGGGGTGGCGCAGTATGCCAGGAAGCTTTGTGGCGAGAGGGACGCCTCAGCCGTTCGGCCCGCGGACGTGCTCGGAGCCACGCCGCGCCGGCCGCATACGGCGGCTCGGCTCTTGGTGCCTCGGCACCGGCTCTTCCGCACGGGGGCCGTTGCCCGGGTGCACTTCGATGTCGTCGCTATCGGGTACCCCGATGGCTGTCGCGCCACATGCGCCGAGCCCGGTTGACGCCGACCCGCCGTCCCCGCAACCAGTCAGGAGCGACCGTCCATGCGCTACCTCCACACCATGGTCCGCATCGCCGACATCGACAAAAGCCTCGCCTTCTATTGCGGTCTGCTCGGCCTCGAGGAGACGCGCCGCGTCGACAATCCGGCCGGCCGCTTCACGCTGATCTTCCTCGCCGCTTCCGGCGACAGCGAGCGCGCCAATGCGGACAAGGCGCCGCTCATCGAGCTGACTTACAATTGGGATCCCGAGACCTACACCGGCGGCCGCAATTTCGGGCACCTCGCGTTCGAGGTCGACGACATCTACGCCACCTGCTCGCGCCTCGCGGCGGGCGGGGTCACCATCAATCGTCCGCCCCGCGACGGGCGCATGGCGTTCGTCCGCTCGCCCGACAACATCTCGATCGAGCTGCTCCAGAAGGGGCCGTCGCTTGCGCCTGCCGAGCCCTGGGCCTCGATGGCGAGCACGGGCGTATGGTGAGTTCGATGCCGCGATCCGTCGCGGTCATTGGTGGCGGCCCAGCGGGACTAGCCGCTGCCGAGCAGCTCGCCGGTGCAGGTCACCGCGTCATCGTCCTCGAGCGCATGCCGACGCCGGCGCGCAAGCTGCTGATGGCCGGCCGCGGCGGGCTCAACATCACCCACGGCGAACCCCTCGAGGCATTCCTCGGCCGCTACCCGGAAGGCCGCTTGCTGGTCGAGCCGGCCATCCGTGCGTTCCCGCCCGACGCGCTGGTCGACTGGTGCCGGGGCCTCGGTCAGGAGACGTTCAAAGGTAGCTCCGGTCGCGTCTTCCCGCGCGCCATGAAGGCGTCGCCGCTGCTTCGCGCCTGGCTCGCGCGCCTCGCCCGCCTCGGCGTCGACGTGCGCGCCCGCCATACCTGGGTAGGCTGGACGGAGGACGGTGCGCTCGCGTTCACCGACGCCGCCGGCCGGCATGTCGCGATCCGTGCCGACGCCACGCTCCTCGCGCTGGGCGGCGCAAGCTGGCCACGGCTCGGCTCCGACGGCGCGTGGGTGCCGCTTCTCGCCGCACGCGGCATCGCCGTGGCGCCGCTCCGGGCGTCCAACGTCGGCCTGCGCGTCGCCTGGAGCGCGCACCTCGTCGATCGTTTCGCCGGTACGCCATTGAAGCGCATCGCCGTCTCGGTCGGCGGCGATACCGCGCGGGGCGAGGCGGTGCTGACGCGTACCGGCCTCGAGGGCGGCGCGGTCTACGCGCTGTCCGCTCCGCTCCGTCGCGCGCTCGAGGCGAGCGGCGGGGCGCCCGTCCGATTGTCGATCGACCTTCGTCCGGATCTCGCCCTGGATGACCTGATGCGCCGCCTGTCGCGACCACGTGCCAAGCAGTCCGCCGCCACCTTTCTCCGAAAGACCCTTTCACTGTCGCCGCTCGAAATCGCGCTCTTGCACGAGGCCGCGCCGGGGAGCGCGCTACCGCACGCCGGCGGCTCCGACCCGGCCGCCGCAACTCCGCCCGGTGCGCGATTGCCGGCTTCGCCCGCGGCCCTCGCGGGTCTCGTCAAGGGATTGCCCGTATTGGTCGGAGGTCTCGCCGGGCTCGATCGCGCCATCTCGACCTCGGGCGGCATCCGCAGCGATGCCCTCGACGAGCGTCTTATGCTGCGTGACCTGCCCGGTGTGTTCGCCGCGGGCGAGATGCTCGACTGGGATGCGCCGACCGGCGGCTATCTCTTGCAGGCCACATTGTCCACCGCACGCACCGCGGCTGACGGCATCGTCGAGTGGCTTGCCGTAGCCGATCGCCCGGCCGCTGCGCCATCCGATAACGGCTCTCGATTGGAATTGGTGAGCGGGGAGGGGATCGAACCCTCGACCACATGATTAAAAGTCACGTGCTCTACCGCTGAGCTACCCGCCCTCACGCGGCGTGTGATTACAGGGGTTTGGGTGGTCGTGCAAGGCAACCGCAGGAGGCGACGCAGGGGGATGCCGCCGCCGCGCTGCCATGCCCCGGCTGACGCCGGCCCGCGAACTCAGCTATAGAGCCCGCTCTCCGCCGACGCCGCTCCCGCGCTCCTGCCGCCCAGGAGAGCCCGGCGTACGCGCTCTGTCCGACCCGCGGCGCCGCGCCCGCTCTGTTCCAGGCCCGACGAGGTCCGGCCGGCCCAGGCCCGGGTCGCCCGACCGTCAAGCAAGGATCGCATCCCGTGACCGAACGCACCACCCCGCCGCTGCCGGACGCCTCGGCGCTCGAGGGGCAGCATCCGGGCGGCGCGCCTCAGCCGGCGCCCGACGGCACGCTGCGTGCCATTGTCCTGATGATGGTGGCGCTGGTGCTGTTCTCGAGCCTCGACACCGCCGCCAAGTACCTCGCGACGCGCAGCCACATTCCTGTCGCGGAGATCGCCTGGCTGCGCTTCGTCGGCCAGTTCCTCGGGCTTCTCGTGCTGGTGCCTGCGCTGGGGCTCATGAGCGCGCGCGCGCTGTTCACCACCGGCAAGCCGGGCTGGCAGCTCGTGCGCTCGTGTCTCATGGCCGCGACGACGGTGCTGAACTTCCTCGCCCTCAAATACCTCCGGCTCGACCAGACGGTGACCATCATCTTCCTGACGCCGCTGGTGGTGGCGCTGCTCGCCGGGCCGCTGCTCGGCGAATGGGTCGGCTGGCGGCGGATGCTCGCGATCCTGGTCGGCTTCGCCGGCATTCTCGTCGCGGTCCGCCCGGGTATCGCCGAGGTCCATCCCGCGGTGCTCTATTCGCTCGGCGCCATGCTCGCCTACGCGCTTTTCATGATCCTGACCCGCTGGCTCGCACCGCACGATCCGCCGCTCGTCACGCTGTTCTATTCGATGTTCGTCGGCACGGTGCTCTTGGGCCCGGTCGCGATGACGCAGTGGGTGTGGCCAGGCGATGCTTCGACGGCACTACTGCTCGCTTCGTTGGGTCTGCTCGGCGGGGCGGGACACTACCTCTTCATCCTCGCCTACCGGCTCGCACCGGCGTCGAGCGTTGCGCCGTTCCTCTACATGCAGCTTCTGAGCATGGTGGCGCTGGGATGGCTGGTATTCGGCGACGTGCCGGACGTGTGGACGCTCGCAGGTGCCGCTCTCGTCGCCGCGTCGGGCATCTACCTGTTCCGCCGCGAGCAGGCGTTGCGGCGCGCCAGCGCGGGCCCGTGAACGGGCGGCCCGAGTACGGGAGCGAGTACGGGAGCGAGTACGGGAGCACGGCAGCTCCGGCGCGAGAGCCGCGCCGATGGCGAGGCTCTGGGGCGGCGGACTGCCGTGCTCGGGCACCGGAAGACGCAAGAACCTGAGATCGCGGCGCCCCATGACACTACACGCCAAGGTGTTGCCAGAACGCAAACGCGCGGCGCAATTTCTGGCAGGATCGCGCGGGTCGCCTATCGTCAACGTCGTTCGGTCGGCGGCCTCAGCAGCCAGCCGGTCAGCGGCACCGAGAGCCAGAGCGGTGCGATCTTCAGCACGAGCGCGGCGACGGGTGGCACGATGCCCGGCAGGATCGTCCGCCGGCCGAGCATGTAGCCGCGATAGCTCGCGCGCGCGATGCGGTCGGGCGTCAGCGCGGGTATCAGCCAGCGGTACATGGCGTTGTCGGCGCCCATTGCAGCATGAAATCCCGTCTCCACGGGACCTGGTGCCACGGCCGCGATCCGCACGCCGCGCCCCGCCGCCTCTGCAGCGATGGCTGCCGTCAGTGACAGCACGTAGGCCTTGCTGGCGTAGTAGGCGGCCTGATAGGGCCCTGGCACGTAGCCGCCGAGCGAGGCGACGTTCACAATGCCGCCCCGCCCGCGGGCAATCATCGCCGGCAGCCAGTGCCGGGTGAGCCGCGTGACGGCTGCGACGTTGAGCGCCACCAGTGCGTCGATGGCGTCCGGCGGATGGCCGGCGAAGGCGCCGCCGAGCCCGACCGCGGCATTGTTGACCACGACATCGGCATAGCGGCCCTCGGCCTCGAGATGCCGGTCGATCGCTACGGCCGCATCCGACCGCGCCACGTCGAGCGCCAGCACAGAGATGCTTCCATTTGCCGTGCGCTTCAGTTCGTCCGCGGCGGCCGCAAGATCAGGTGCCGACCGCGCGACGACGAGCACGTCGCGCCCCGCCTCCGCGAAGCGCCGCGCGATGGACAGGCCGATGCCGCGAGACCCGCCCGTCACCACCACGGCCGGAGCGAGGCCCGCTACGGCATCGAGTGCTGCGCGCGACGGCGCGGCATGGCGCCCGATCCAGATATCCGCGAGCCGCGACAGGTGATCCAGCACGCCGCGCCTCACGCCTTGCGGAACTGGTCGCGAATGCGCTCGCCGTAGAACAGTCCCGGCTCTGCGGCGGCCGCAAAGGCGGCGTACACGCCGCTCGGAACCGCCAGATGCACCACTCTTAGGCCACCGGCGAAAACAACGGTGAGCCGCTGGCGCGCGGCGTCGTAGTCGATCGTCTCGATGCTGCCTGGGGCGATGTCGGGCATGGGAACCTCCGCAAAGGCCTCCCTGCTTCTAGCCCGATCGCCTCGCCGGATGCACGGCGAATTGACCGTCGACGCTGCTTGCTGCCTGCGATAATCACTGGTCCAGATCGAGGTGGGGCGTGCGGCGTGGCTCCTCTTTCGGGTCTACACCATCGAGACTCGCCGCCGAGGCCAGAGCCGCTCAAGCCGCGGCCGGGCGCCGCGCCGATCGGGCATCCGCCGAGCGCTTCGTCCAGACGACCGGCGTCACCCGAGCCGGGCGCTGTGCCGGCTGCTCCGCCTGCCACAAGTCGTAGAGCATCTGCTGGCCGAGCCAGTAGCGCGCACCCTGGCCGAGCGCGACGCCGAGCCGCAGCGCGAGGTCGAGCGTCACCGGGCGCGTCTCGGCCAGAAGCTCGTCGACGACACTCGGCGCCACGTCGAGGTGGCGCGCCAGCTCGCGCGGGCCAAGGCCGGCTTTGGGCAGAATGTCCTCGCGCAGAAGCTCGCCGGGGTGCGGCGGGGCGTCGAGGTCGGAGAGTGTCTTGAACACGGTATGTTCCGTTATGGATCTTGCATGCCCGGCGCAACGCGACGCGGCGAGGGGAAGCATGGTGCTTTGTTGGGCGGATTTGCGGCTGACAGTTCGTTCAGGTTCGGGCAATCAAACGGCGCGACGGCCGGCAGCAATACAGACGATCCGTTTAGGATCGGGGATTGAAGGCTGGGGCGTTCGCGTTAAATTTGTGTAAACGTGATCCAAGGGTCGGCTCGCGGGGCAGGCTGGCGGCGATCGTCGCCTGCCAGGTCGCCAGCATCGTTCCTACCAGCCTCATGCCGACCAGCCTTGTGCCGACCAGCCTGACGACGAAACGTGCCGGGTGACAGATGTCAAACGTCGAACTGAAGCGCGCGGCCAGCCGTGACGGCGGCATACCGCTGCACGATGCTGAGGCGTTCGCCGGCATGCGCTCAGCCGGGCGTCTCGCCGCCGAGGCGCTCGACATGCTGACCCCGTTCGTCGCGCCCGGTGTCACGACCGACGAGCTCGACCGTCGCGTACTGGCGTTCGCGCTCGACCATCGCGCCATTCCCGCGCCCCTGAACTACCGCGGGTTTCCGAAATCGATCTGCACGTCCGTCAACCACGTCGTCTGCCACGGCATCCCCGGTCCGAAGCCGCTCAAGGAGGGCGAAATCGTCAACATCGACGTGACACTGATCGTCGACGGCTGGCACGGGGACACGAGCCGCATGTACGCTGTCGGCGCCATCTCGCGCCGCGCGGAGCGCCTCATCGCCGTCACCTACGAGGCGCTTCAGCGCGGTGTCGCCGCCGTGCGTCCCGGCGCCACCACGGGCGACATCGGCCATGCGATCCAGCGCTTCGCCGAGGCCGAGCGCTGCAGCGTCGTGCGCGACTTTTGCGGCCACGGCCTCGGCCGCGTATTCCACGACCGTCCGAACATCCTTCACTACGGCGAGCCGGGCGAGGGCCCCGTGCTCGAGCCGGGCATGCTGTTCACCATCGAGCCGATGATCAATCTCGGCAAGCCGGGCGTGAAGGTCCTCGCCGACGGCTGGACCGCGGTGACGCGCGACCGCGAGTTGTCGGCCCAGTTCGAGCACACGGTGGGCGTCACGGCCGACGGCTGCGAGATCTTCACGCTGTCGCCGAAAGGCCTCGAGTTCCCGCCCTCCCTTTCGGCGGCCTGAAGGGGCCGGGCGAGCCGGCGGGCACGCGGCAGTGACGAGACGTCTGGGCGGGGGAGCGGGATGGCCAGAGGCGGGCGCAAGACCCTCGTGCCGGCGGATGCCGGGGCGCCATCGGAAACGGCGTCGGAGCCCTCGGCGGGCGGCGATGCCCAAGGGGTGCTGTTCGAAGCCGCCCTCACGCAGCGCGCTGCAGGTGCGCCACGCACCGCTCCGCCGGCCGACCCGGTCCAGCCCGACCGAGCCGACGACCACACACCCGACCACCGCCATGGGCACCGTCAGCGGCTGCGCGAGCGGTTCGCAACCGGCGGGCCCGACGCGTTGCCTGACTACGAGCTGATGGAGTTGGTGCTGTTCCGCGTGTTTCCGCGCGGCGACACGAAGCCGCTCGCCAAACGTCTCGTCACCCGGTTCGGATCGTTCGCCGAGGCGGTCAATGCACCCGACGGGCGGCTGCTGGAGGTCGACGGCGTGGGCGACCGGGTCATCGACGAGCTCCGCCTGATCCGCGCCGCGGCGCTGCGGCTCGCCAAAGGTCGTCTCGTCGAGCGGCCGCTGCTGTCCTCGTGGTCGGCGCTGATCGACTACCTGCACGCCGCGCAGGCCTACGACGAGCGGGAGGCGTTCCGCGTCCTGTTTCTCGACAAGCGGAACCGCCTCATCGCCGACGAGGTGCAGGGCCGCGGCACCGTCGACCACACGCCGGTCTACGTGCGCGAGGTCGTCAAACGCGCGCTCGAGCTATCGGCCACCGCGCTGATCCTGGTGCACAACCACCCCTCCGGCGACCCGACCCCGTCGCGTGCCGACATCGACATGACGCGGGCGATCGTGGAGGCGGCGCGCCCGCTCGGCGTCGCGGTCCACGACCACGTCATCGTCGGCCGCGGGGGCCACGCGAGCCTCAAGGCGATGAAACTGATGTAGCGGCCGCGTTCAGCGCCCGATGCCGAACCGGTAGGTCAGGCCGACGGCGCCCGTCCACTGGCTCTCGCTCTCGGTGATCGGGCTGTCGGCCGCGTCGCCCAAGAGATGCGTGTAGCGGCCAGCAAGCTTCATCGACCATCGCTCGGCGATCGGCACGTCCGTCGACAGGCCGAAATAGACGTCTTTGATGCCCGCATCGGCATCGAACACGCCGAGCCCCGCCGCCGAGGCCGCGCTCTGGGCCGCGGTCACGCCGAAGAACGATTGCACGTAGTCCTCGTCGGCCCACGTCGCGCCGGCGACTGCCGTCACGTCGATGCGCGGTGCCACGGGAGCCTTCGCTTCGGCGCCGAAGCGCAACACGCCACCCGCATCGTCGCCCGTCACCTGATAGTGGTAGGACACGAACGGCTTTACTCGTCCGAAATTGTAAGCTGCGTAGCCGCCCACCACGAGGCCGCCATCGACGTCGCCGAGACCGCGCAAACGGTCGGCGTCGTCCTCGTCGCGCGAGAAGCGGTAGCCGACGAGCGGCCCGGCCTCGAAGCCCGACGCGTCGAGCAGGCGGAAGCGCAGGTCGTCGAGGCCCTTGAACTGCACGACGCCGTTCTCGCTGCCGCCGGCCGGAGCGACGATCGGCGCGCCGACCACCTCGTACTCTTTCGAGCCCTCGTACTTCGGCTTCACCACCGCGATGCCGCCGGCCTGCAGGTCGAACGTCCCGTCGCCGCCGAACAGCCCGCCGGCACGGGCATCGTTAACCCCGCCCGATGCGGCCAACGCGGCGATCGGGATCAGCAGGGCCATCGCGCATGCCACGGCGCGGCCGGTGGAAGTGGGTCGTGTCATGTCGGTGGTCTCGGGCGGGAGGTCGTGGAATGGCCTATGTTCTTCGCGTCAACATACGATGACCGTGCGTTAACGGGTGGTGACGTTTGTGCTAGCAGGCCCCGAATGGTGCCGACCTGTGCCGCGAGGGCAACGGGCTGCGACAGGTCCGCACGGGATGCCTCGAATTCCGGCAATTGACCTCGCTGCGCGCGGCCACCAAATTAAGGCTCCGAGTTCCGAAGCCCCTCGTCACGCCAGCCCGCACGCCGCGCATCCCGGCCGGCCGGATCAGGCGGGACCCAGCGAGATTCCATCCCATGAGCACGCCGCGCCACGCCAAAGTCATCATCCTCGGGTCCGGGCCAGCTGGCTACACGGCGGCCATCTATGCCGCGCGCGCCATGCTGAAGCCGCTCGTGATCCAGGGCATACAACCCGGCGGCCAGCTCACCATCACCACGGATGTCGAGAACTACCCCGGCTTCGCCAAGGTCATCCAGGGGCCCTGGCTGATGGACGAGATGAAGGCTCAGGCCGAGCACATGGGCACCGAGATCGTCATGGACCATATCTCCAAGGTCGATCTCAAGGTGCGCCCCTTCCGGCTCGAGGCCGACAGCGGCGACGCGTACACCTGCGATGTTCTCATCATCTGCACCGGCGCCCAGGCCCGCTGGCTGGGCCTGCCCTCCGAGGAGACGTACAAGGGCTACGGCGTCTCTGCCTGCGCCACCTGCGACGGCTTCTTCTACAAGGGCAAGGAGGTCGCCGTCGTCGGAGGCGGCAACACCGCGGTCGAGGAGGCGCTGTTTCTGACCAACTTCGCCGCCAAGGTGATCGTGGTGCATCGCCGCGACAGCTTCCGCGCCGAGAAGATCCTGCAGCAGCGGCTGTTCGCGAATCCCAAGATCGAGGTCGTCTGGGACCATGCGATCGACGAGATCGTCGGCACCGCGTCGCCGAAGTCCGTCACGGGCGTCCGGCTGAAGAACGTCAAGAGCGGCGCCGTCACCGAGCGCCGCGTCGATGGCGTTTTCGTCGCCATCGGCCATTCGCCTGCGACCGAGCTGTTCAAGGGCCAGCTGCCGACCACGCCCGGGGGCTATCTCGTGACGCGCCCCGATTCGACCGCCACCGCGATCCCGGGCGTTTTCGCCGCCGGCGACGTCAAGGACGAGACCTACCGTCAGGCCGTCACTGCCGCCGGCATGGGCTGCATGGCCGCGCTCGAGGCCGAGCGCTACCTCGCCCACCACGCCATCGCCGCCGCCGCCGCGGAATAGCGGCCGGCTTTCACCAGACCACGCGCCCGTCCGCTCTCCGCACGCCGAGGCCATACACGCCCGCCATACACCCCGGCTATATACACTCCGGTCGCCCCCGTGAGCGACGACCGCATTGCATAAAACGCATGGCTCCTTATATATATTGCGTCGCAACAGAGAACCGCGACGCGGGGGCCACATGGACTGGGACAAGCTCAAGATCTTCCACGCCTCGGCCGAGGCGGGCAGCTTCACGCATGCCGGCGAGGCTCTGCACATGAGCCAGTCGGCCGTTTCGCGCCAGGTCTCCGCCCTCGAGCGCGACCTGGGCGTCGCGCTGTTCCATCGCCATGCGCGCGGCCTCGTGCTGACCGAGCAGGGAGAGCTGCTCTACCGCACGGCGGCCGAGGTGATGAACAAGCTTCAGACGGCCGAGACGCTATTGTCCGACACCACGACCAAGCCGTCGGGCGAGCTGCGCGTCACCGCGCCCATCGGGCTCGGAACGATCTGGCTCACGCAGCGCGTCAAGGAGTTCATGGATCTCTACCCCGACATCCGGGTCGAGCTCATCTTGAACGACGAGCAGATCGACATCTCGATGCGGGCCGCCGACGTCGCCATCTGGACCCGCGAGCCCGACCAGGCCGATCTCATCCGCCGCCAGTTGTTCCTGATGAAGGTGCACGCGGTGGCCTCGCCCCAGTACGTGCGGCGCTATGGTGCGCCGAAGAACCTCAACGAGCTCGACCGCCACCGCATCGTCTCCTACAGCGGCCACCCCGCCCACCATCTGACCGCCATCACGTGGATCGAGACGGTCGGGCGCGACGGCGCCAAGGAGCCGCGCATCCCGGTGTTCAAGGTCAACAGCGTGGTCGGCATGATGCACGCGATCCGCGCCGGCATCGGCATCGGCATGATCCCCGACTACATGATGGAGGAGGGCACCGATCTCGTCACCGTGCTGACCGAGATCGACCCGCCGACCATGCCGATCCTGTTCGTCTACCCCGAGGAGCTCAAGACCTCGAAGAAGGTCCAGGTGCTGCGCGATTTCCTGGTCTCCAAGGCGCGCCAGTGGAAATACTGACCGCCGCGGCCTGAGCGGCCCGCGTGTGTATGGCCGCCTGTGGAGAGCGCTCTGTGTAGTGCAAGGCGGAGCGGCACTCTTGCGCCCGCCCCGAGCCGGTCGAGAGCCGCCGATCCGCGTGGCCGCGTCGTCCATGAGGGATTGGGCGTGGGTCAAGTCGCGTTTGCCAGCGATCCACGACACCATGAGCTTGTTGTGGGCGTCGGGTGACATCCACGTCGACACGTCGCCGGCCTGCTCGACAGGTGCTGTCTTGGTGGCGAAGTTCTACCGTCTGGCGGTGCAGGACGACCAGCCTGCGGCGCGCGGCAAAATCACATCCCCGGAATGCGCGATGGCGTCACACTGGTGCGTTTCGCATCCGGCCCCAAAAAAAGGCGGGGCGGCCGATGGCCGCCCCGTGGATCTGTCCGTGTCGATGGCGCCCGGCCGGTCGTTACTCGACGGCAGCCTGCTGCTGCTTCGGGCTGCGCGCGCTGTACTGCTTGATGACCTGGCGGCGCTTCTCGATGTTGGCCCGGCGGAGGTCGGCGGCGGCGCGGGCGCGCTCCAGACGCGCGGCGCGGATCTCGTCCTCGGACGGCCCGAAGAGCGAGAAGCCGGTGGAGCCGCTCGACGTGTAACCGCCTGCTGAGGCTTGCTTTTTCGGCTGCGGATCTGCGTCCGCCACGGCCGGTCCCGCCTGGAAGCGCTGCCACGTGACGGTGACGCGCGTGCCGACGGGGACGCGGGGATAGAGATCGATCACATCCTGATTGTACATGCGGATGCAGCCCTTGGAGACCGCCTGTCCGATGGTCCAGGGTGCATCGGTGCCATGGATGCGGTAGGCCGACGAGCCGAGGTAGAGGGCGCGCACGCCGAGCGGATTGAGGGGGTGGCCGCCGGGCACCCAGCGGGGCAGGCGGGGGTTCTCGGCCAGCATCGTCGGGGTCGGCGTCCACGACGGGTTCTCGCGCTTCTGCGACACGCTGGTCACGCCCTGCCAGCGGCTCTGCTCGCGCGGCACAGCGATCGGATAGCTCACCGCTTGGCCCGGTCCGGTCACCAGATAGAGCCGGCGGTCGCCGAACGACACCACGACTTGGCCGGGCTTGTAGGTTGGGCTGAACTTGACGGTCTGCCGGCCGCCGCCCCACTCCGAGCCGCCTCCCCACAGGTACTCTACCTGCTGCGCGTCGGCTTGGCTGCCGCCGAGCGTCGTCATGCCGATCAGCGCGGCGACGGCCATGCCGAAACGAGTGCGGTTAACGTGCATCGAGGAACTCCGTTTGCAGTGGCTCCTGCGGCGGCATCGGCGTGATGGCGCAGCGTGGACCAGTCATCCGACGGATCGTCGCCGAGGTCGGTGAAAAGACGGTTTACACGTGTTCTATATCGCATGGTGCGCGCCAGCGTTAGAGCGTCCGCGCCACACTGCTGTCATGAATGCGATTGCCTGGACCTCGGACGGTGCGCCGGAGCGGGCATGTTTTTCGCGCGCTCCGGCGGCGGGGGCGGGGCGGCGGCGCGCGAGACGGAAGCGGGCCTCGCGGCGTGGGTCGGGGGCAACGACCGCCAGCGCCTGCTGCAGGTGCTGCAGCACGAGGGCTTCCATCAGTTCGCGTTCGTGCGCATCTCGCAGAACCTGCCCATCTGGCTCAACGAGGGCATGGCCGAGTATTTCGGCGAGGGGCTGCTGATCGGCAGGCGATTCGAACTCGGCCTCATCCCGGAAGACCGCCTGCTGCGCATCAAGCAGGCCATCCGCAAGCAGCAGACGTTCCCCTTCTCGCAGATGCTCTCGATGACGCACGAGGACTGGAACAACCGCGTCGCCGCGGACGACCGGCGCAGCGACCTGCAGTACGACCAGGCGTGGGCGATGGTGCACTTCCTCGTGCACGCCGAGCGCGGGAAGTACTCGCAGGCCTTCGAGCGGTACATCCGACTCATCGGCGACGGCGTACCGAGCGAGCAGGCCTTCGCGAAGGCGTTCGAGACCACCAACCCCGCCGCGTTCGAGCAGGCGTGGACGCGGTTTATTCTCCAGGTCGAGCCCGACCCGGTGTCGAGCGCCGTGGAACGCCTCGGCTTCCTGGCCGAGGGCCTCAAGGCGCTGCACCAGCGGCGCGAACGCCCGACCACCATCGAGGAACTCAAGAGCACGCTGCAGCGCGCCAAGTTCCGCGTGACGATCACCGACCACGCCTCACGGCGCACGCTCGACAGCGCCGACAACAAGCTCTTCCAGCCGCCGCACGACCGCGGCAAGACCACGCGCCTCGACCTCATCCCCAGCCGCGACCCCACCCTCCCCGCCGAGATCCGCGTCAGCGGCCTGCGCGCGACGGTGATCCTGACGTGGTCGCGCAGCCCGACCGGCGAGCCCGACGCGGAGATCGTGTTCAAGTAACCCGCCGGCGCCCGCGCGCTGCTTGATCGCGCGCGGGCTCGAGGCTCGCGTGGTCGGCCGCGTCGAGGCCGATCTCCGCGGCGAGCCAGCGCGCGAGCGCCTCGGCGCGGCCGGGCTCCAAGAACATCCCGAGCACGTGGCGGGTCGCGTCCGGATCATCGGCGGATGTTCGCACCACAACGAGATGCCACGGGACTGGCCTTCGAGATCCGGGCATCAGCCCATCACCTGTTCGACGGCGATTTCTCGGATCGATTCGAAGGCGATAGTCGCGGGTGTCTTTCGCCTCCACGACCTCGGGAGCGTGATCGTTCGGGCGTCGTGATCGATGACAAGATCCCAGTTGCCGGCGCGCAGGCTGCGCCATCGGGCGGCGCCGATGACGGCGCACGCGGCGAGCATGAGCGACCAGACCGCGCCCGCGATCCACGCGGAGCCCTGCGCGTCCGTCACAGCGGCGCAGAGCCACACCCACGCGAACGAGAGCGGAGAGAAGCAGCACACCGCGAGAACGATCGGCGGCGCTGCGGGCATGCGTACGCGCACGACGGCGCCGCTCCGGCGCACCCGGAGCGACGCGACTCGCTCGCCCCGGCGCCCGCGAAACATTGCGGGGAAGAACGACCACCAGCCCGCGACGGCGATGGGCACGAGGAATGCGCAGGCGCCGAACGGAGCCAAGTCCCACGCGACCAGCGTCGGATTCCGCCAGAGGTTCTCGGCTGCGGCGACCGATCCGGCGAGTGTGGCGATCGCGAGAATCGTGGGCACGCCGAGCGCGAACGCTCGCACGAATGCCTGACCAAGGACACGACACCCGCGCGCCACGCCGCCAGCGAGCATCTGAAGCGATCTCATGCTTTGTTCGACCCCCAGCGTCCGCCTCGCCGTGCCGGGTTCTCGTCCCCGCACCGCAATCGCGTGCGTCGCTGCGCGGGACCACGATAGGCCAACTGCGAACTCGATCAAGCCCCAGACTCCTGTGAATCGTAATACTGCACGGCGGGTGAATCGACTGCATAGATGGAGTAGGCGCGGAAGGGGTGGAGCCCTGACCTGCGCCTCTCCCGCG
>CAYYGO010000064.1:0-16499 GCA_964471635.1 uncultured Hyphomicrobium sp. | reverse complement strand
CCTCCGACGAACGCCGCCGCCCCGCCTCCTACACCACGCCCCGGGACGCCAGCCTATGACAAGGTGACGATGGCCAGCGACATCCGTGCACTTGCGGGCAAACTCGGGCTATCGAAAATAAGGATCGTCGGTCACGACATCGGCCTGATGGTCGCCTACGCCTACGCCGCGCAGCACCCCAGCGAAATCGACCGGATCGTGCTGATGGATGCCTTCCTGCCCGGGATCGGGGACTGGAAGTCCGTGTGGCTTCTGCGCGACTTATGGCACTTCCATTTCTACGGCGAAGTACCGGAAAAACTCGTCGAAGGACGCGAGCGGGTCTATTTCGAGCACTTCTGGAACGATTTCGCTGCTGACCGCACAAAGTCGGTTTCCGAACCGGATCGTCAACACTATGCCACGGCCTATTCCCAGCCTGGCGGGATGCGCGCGGGCTTCGCCTATTTCAAGAATTTCGAGAAGGACGCCGTCGATTTCGCGAGCCTGGCAAAGACAAAGCTCGGGATGCCGATGCTGGTCCTGACCGGCGAAAAGGCTTCGGGTGAGTTCCTGATCACGCAAGCGCGGCTTGTCGCCGAAAAGGTTGAGGGCGTGGTCGTGAAAAACTCCGGCCACTGGCTGATGGAGGAGGCTGGGGACACGGTCATTCCAAAGCTCGTCGACTTCCTGAGGAAGTAGAATCAATGGCGCTATCAGCAGTTGGAGTTGAGCCATGCGAAGACATTCACGGACTTTGGCGGGAGCGGCCGCATTGACGATGCTCGGTGCGGCGCTCACGGCCGGATCCGAAACAAAACAACCCGTTCTCTTGTCGCCAGCCGAGCAGCAGGCGATCGAACAGGATGTGCCGGGCGCCGGAAGCTCCGGGGTGACAGGCATTCGTTCGGCACTGCTGGCCGGGAATCCTCTCGCCGCAGGTCCATACACCATTCGCCTGACGGTGCCGGCCAATACACGCATCGAAGCACACTCGCATCGAGACGACCGGGTCGTGACGGTCGTCTCGGGTGTTTGGCGCTTCGGCATCGGCGAGCGTTTCGATGAAAAGCTCCAGAAGGCTTTGCCGGCAGGGAGCTTCTACACCGAACCCGCTGGAGTTGCGCACTTCGCTTCGACGGGCGACGAGCCCGTCACGGTCCACATCACGGGCCACCGGGGTCCGACCAGCACCGACTATCGCAATTAGCCTGGCAGCAAGTGACATTTGGAGCGCCGACGATGAGCGACCCTGTAGCTGCACCGCGGCGACGAGATGTTCTGGGCATGATTGCGGCGTTGACCGTCACGCCCTCAACCGCTGCTTCGGCCGCAGGAACCCTTGCCGAAGCCGCCGATCTGATTGTCTACAATGCCCGCGTAACCACGATGGTTTCGCAGCGGCCTGAAGCGGAAGCGCTGGCGGTGCGGGCCGGAAAGTTCTCGTACGTTGGCACCGACGCAGACGTGATGCAGCTCAAGGGGCCGCTCACGATCATGATCGACGCGGCTGGCCGTCGCGTCATTCCTGGCCTCAACGACAGTCACACCCACGCGATCCGCGGTGGCGTCAACTACGCACTCGAGACCAGGTGGGACGGCGTCGACAGCCTGGAGGAGGCGCTCCATCTGCTCCGCGTGCAAGCTGAACGAACACCCGATGATCAATTCGTGCGGGTTGTCGGTGGCTTCTCGGAGCACCAGTTCAAGGAACGTCGCTTGCCGACGGTGGCGGAGCTCGATGCCGCCGCGCCTCGGCATCCGGTCCTCATCCACTATCTCTATAAGTCTACACTGCTGAATGCGCGGGCGGTCTCCGCATTCGGCTACGACCGAGCGGGTCATGCGACATACCCCGGTGGCACCATCGAGAAAGTCGACGGACGTCCAACCGGGCGACTGCTGGCCGACCCTTCGGGACTTGTTCTCTACAAGACGCTTGTCCAAGCCCCACGTCTCGACATCTCCGAGCAGGTCAACTCGGCCATCCAGTTCATGGATGAACTCAATGCGCTCGGGCTGACATCGCTCTCCGATGCCGGCGGCGGCGAGATGGCCTTTCCGGATGCCGAAGCCTATCAGGTTTTTCGATGGCTCCATGCGCGCGGCCTGCTCACGGTTCGCATCGGCTATCATACCTTTCCGCAGGTCAAGGGGGAGGAGCTTGCGGACTACGAGCGGTGGACCAAGGCGTTTACGCCCGGCCAAGGGGACGACTATCTCAAGCTCATCGGAGCAGGCGAGAACCTTTGCTGGGCCGCGTACGATTACGAGATTTTCGGCCGCCCTCGACCCGATATCGACCGCGATGCCGAGCGCTATCAGACACGCATCATGACGCTTCTCGGCGAACGGGGATGGCCGTTTCGGCAACACATCACTTACGACGAAACCGGCGATCGGCTGTTGGGTGTCTACGAATCAGTCGCGCAGGGAGCGGGACTCGTCAAAGGTTGGTACGTCGATCACGTCGAGACGTTCTCGCGTCGCAATCTTGAACGCGTCGCTCGGCTCGGCGGCGGGGTCGCCATCCAGAACCGACTGCAATTCCAGGCAGAGGACTATCTCGAGCTTTATGGGAGGGACAGGTTGAGACGCACTCCGGACCTCCGCTTCATGATGAGCCTTGGCGTTCCGATTGGGGGAGGAACCGATTCGACGAGGGTCACGAGCTACAACCCTTGGCTCTGCCTTCAATGGCTTGCCACAGGCCTGTCGCGCGGCGGCATGCGTATGTACGACGACACCAATCTCCTGACCCGCGAAGAAGCTCTGCGGATGTGGACAACTGGCTCGGCCTGGTTCACAGGCGATGCCGGCCGCAAGGGCGCCATCAAGGATGGACAGCTGGCAGATTTCGCAGTTCTCGATCGCGACTACTTTGCCGTGAGCGACCACGACATCGCAAAGATCCGAAGCGTGCTGACGGTGGTCGGCGGACAGGTCGTCTATGGTCGCGACACCTATTCTCGTTTCGACCTGAAGCCGCCACCGCCCGTGGTTCCCGGCTGGTCACCCATCGCCACCTTCGGTGACCACCGTGCCCGCTGACGTGGAAATGACCCGCCTGAACCAACTTCACTTCCCACCGCAACCAAGAGCAGGACACCGTCATGTATCGACTCCGGACAATGCTCGCCGCCGCAGCGCTCTTCGCGTGCTCCACTGCTGCGTCCGCTGATGCTCCCCTGTCAGTGGGCGTCATGACGTTCGACGGCCCGGACAAACTGCTGGTGGCGGATTGGCGCGGAGGCCAGATCCATGCCTATGTGCTCCCACCGTCGGCGCCCCGTACGGCGATCCCTTTCAACCTCAAGGATGTCGTCGGCGCCATCGCCACGCGCCTCGCCACGGGCCAGGCTCGCTTGAGAATTGAAGACATGGTCGTTCGGCCGGGCTCCGAACTTGCCTATCTCTCACTCACCATCGATTGGGATCAGGGGAGGACAGAGCCCGCCATCGTGTCGATCGACGCGGCCGGACGGGTCGAGCGCATGTCGCTGGACGGTGCCGCCTCGTCGGTCACCATCGCCGACCGTCCGATTGCCGACGCTCGCGTCTGGAGAGACGTTCCGCTGCAGACACTGACAGTGACGGACATGCATGTGCACGATCACAAGCTCTATGTGGCCGGACTGTCCAACCGAACATTCTCCTCGACGCTGCGAGTTTATGACTTGCCTTTGACCGGGCGAGGACTCGCAACCTCAGTCGAGATGTATCATCCCGTTCATAATCAGATTGAGACGCGCGCGCCCGTCAGAACGTTGACGGTCGCGACCATCGACGGCGAGCCGACGCTCATCATGGCTTACACCTGCACGCCCCTCGTGGCGCTCCCCGTCAAGGCACTGCGCGACGGTGCCCATCTCGCGGGAAAAACGATTGCCGAGCTGGGCTGGGGAAGTTCGCCGATTGATCTTATCACCTTCGATGTCGGTGGGCAGGACCACGCGCTGCTCCTCAACTCCAGCAAAAGCGCCGATCTCATGCCAATGTCTGCGATCGCCGCACAGATTGGCAAGCCCGGCATCACGACGCCGATCGTATGGCCGACAAAACCACTGGCTGGCGTTGAAGCGATCTCGATTCCCCTAACCGCGACCATGCAGATCGACAACCAGAATGCCTCCGATCTTTTGGCATTACGTCGCGAAGACGCCACCGGCCTCCTGCAGCTCGTCTCGATTCCGAAAGGTGCCTATTTGCGGATCAGCGATTTTGTGAATGAATACGACTTCGCGGATTTTCAGTACAAATTGGACGACCCGTTTCGGGCTTATCATCGGATTTGGCGCGCCGCCGAAGGCTTTCCGGAACTCGCTCGCTAGGGGTATACGATGACCTGCATCGAGGCGGCGGCGCTGCTGCTTGGGGGTATCACCGGTGTGTCCGATCCCACCATCCATCCAACGACGCCGACCATACCGGAAAATATCTTGCGGTTCGAGATCGCGGTAGCACACGGTATGTCCCGCAGCCCCGACATGAAGAGCTTTCGGCTTCGAACCGGCACAGAGCTCATTGAAGGAGCTCTCCTCGACCCGCCGCTGCTGAGTGGTGATGGCCGTTGGATCACGATCTACTTGCATCCAGCCCGCATCAAGACCGGCCTTCTTGCTAATGCACGCCTGGGACGCGCCATCACGCGCGGCCTGCGCGTGACCCTGGATGTGGTCGATAGGGAGCTCGGGCTCGAACTCTCGCGGACCTGGACAGTCACGCAAGAGGACCGGTCCGGTCCTCGCCCTGACCAATGGAAGTTCAAGCAGCCGTTGGCTGAGACCTGCGATCCACTCGTGGTCAAGCTCGACGCCCCTGTCTCGGCAAGCGCAGGACCCATGATCGCAATTGTCGACATGGCCGGCCAACGACGGGCGGGGTTCGCACAACTCAGCGAGAATGCTGAAATTTGGCGTTTCTACCCTTTACATCCATGGCCTGTCGGACAGTCGTTCAAGCTGCTCGCACACCCCGATGTCGAGGATAGCGCCGGAAACAGGGCATGCGCAGCATTCGATGGAGAGCGTCCAACAGAGAACATCTGCCAACAGGGAAGTGAATTAACTTTCCAGCCGCGCTCTCCAGGTGTAGCGAATTGATGCGGTTGCCACTCGCTTAAAGAAATTGCTTTGTCGTGATCCAGCAGAACTCGACTGTGTTACAGCCCGTCGAAGCTAGTATCATTTCGTCGCGTGGCGATTTCGTTCATTGGCAGAATGCCGCCGTCATGACTCAGGCTTGACCGTTATAGCGAGTGCGCTGCTGGCAGCAATCTCTTGGGCGCCAGCGCCGAATGACGAGAAATTGTTTGGTTTAGTCATTCTTTTGTCGGTGCGCATCTGAAACCATCCATGCCTGCCATGTATTGTCCGTATTTCTCCGGTCGACTGTGGCCTGTAACCGCCTGCTGAGAGGGAGGGGCGTCTTCGAGCCATCGACTTGGAGTATCTTCGCATGCTCGTGCCCAAGAATAGCGCAATCGCTCTCGTCGTTTCTCCAATTACTTCGGGGAATGGCTCGGCGATCGGACCGTTTGCCGATTGCATGCACCGTCTGACTGCTGTCGGAAATGTTCTGCACGTGCCAGTAATCGTCGCACGATTTCAATCCGTTGTTTCAGAAAAGGATGTTCTTGCCGATATTAAATTGGATGGCGTGAGGACGTCGCTGCCTTTCCATCCCAAACCCGAAGATTGGGCGGCCACGGACCTCGGAAGAGCCCTGGCCGCCGAATCGCGCAGTCAAATCATAGTCGGCGGATTTTGGCTGGAGGAGGCTGTTACACTTCTTGCTCTCAACTGTCTCGCGGTGGGGTATGATACGTTCGTCGTGGGCGATGCCACGGCGATGCTCGACAGCGATCACGAACTCGCAACGCGGGCCCGGCTCGCTCAAGCCGGGGCAGTTCCTACTTCTACCGATCAAGTGATCCGTGAGTGGACAGCGCTTCACGACGATCCGACGTATGCTTTCAGTGTGATAGCCGAGCTCGCGCACCGAGATCAGGATTCACCATAGGCTCGGATCGCACCACGGCTCTGCTGTTTAAGTGATACTTTTGAAACGGCAGCACAGAACTCTTCGTTTTCCGATGTCGTGAATGGCGCTGCCCGAGTAGATGTTTCCTTGTGGCAGGTGCGCCATGCCGATCCATGGCTTCGCCGTGGGTCCGCGATGGCCCGCGCAGATCGAATCGTACGCTTATTTGTCGGACCTCGCCAATCCGGATTGGGCGTGGGAGTTCCTGCGGCGCTCACACAGTTATCGCCGCGATGCGCGCCGTTTCGGCGTTTTGAGTTCGCGGCGTGTGCCGGGGGCGAACCACCTCCACGTGTCGCGCACGCGCCGCCGTCAGCCTCAGGCAGAAGCTTGGGGCCTGTTGTCCTTTCGCAGCGCCCGATCAGGCTGCGCCATACGCCCCGGTGGTTTGGGCCGATCAGGCGGTCCGCTTCAAACTCACCGCCGAGGCACATCGCAAAGCAGACTGGCGCGATCTCGAATTCGAAGCGCGTCGGTTGACGATCGTCGCCCATCTGCATCTTGACGCTCTTGGCCACCAGTACCTCATCCTCAAGGGGACGACGGTGCAGGTTGTCCTCCACATCTCCGGTCCGCTTGTCACGACCGGCCCTGTCCACATACGGCTGCTGATCGACGGACTGACGACTCTGGAAGAAGCTGTCACCCAGCTGTCGGCACTCTCGCACTTGGTCCACGGTTCGAGGTCGAGCCTTGTCATCGACCGGCCGGGCCGTGTCGAGACGACCAAACTCCGCGATGCGCTTATCGCAATTGACGGCGAACAAGCGGGCGCCACACGCCGCGAGATCGCCACCGTCATCTATGGCGCCGGCCGCGTGGCCGAGGAGTGGGCTCATCCTTCAGGCCGGCTGAAAGCGGTCATCAAACGCGACGTGCAACGCGGTCGACGGCTCGTCGCCGGCGGCTATCGTCGCTTGGTTGCGGGGGAGACGAGTAGGGCCATCGCCTGAACGACTCTCCCCGGCTACGACGACGGCAGGCATCCTCCACGCCATCGCTTTGCCCGGGAGCATGCCGATGCCAGACACTGACCAGACCTCGCCCTATCTGACGCTGCAGGAGACAGCGGCCTACCTGCGCCTCAATCCACGCACGCTCGACAACATGCGCCAGCGTGGTACCGGCCCGCTCTACAGCAAACACGGCGGGCGCGTGCGCTATCACCGCGACGACGTGCTCGCCTGGATCAATGCCTCACGCCGGCGAACGACGACAGAGCTCGTGCCGAAGCCGCTGGTGTCGTCGGACTAAGATGGAATGGGCCGAGCACCCGGCTTGCGCACGCTCTGCGTCGCAGCGATCGCTGTTGCCGCCCTTCTTGCCGATGATCCTCATGTCGCGCCGCGGCTCGTCTGGAACGCGAGCCCGAGCGTGCCGGTCGGGCTCTACTGGATTGCCAAGCGAGCCCCGCCTGTCGGCAGCATCGCCGCCGTCCGGCTGCCCGCGGATATTGCTGCGCTCGCCGATGCGCGCGGCTACCTCGCCGGTAACGCCATTCTGCTCAAGCCTGTTGTCGCCACCCACGGCAGCCGCGTCTGTCGCTGGGCAAATGTCGTGCTCGTCGATGGACGCCTTCGGGCTCACGCGCATTCAGTTGATGCCGCCGCGCGTCCGCTTCCCCGCTGGCGCGGCTGCATGACACTCGGCGCCGGCGACCTCTTTCTCCTCAGCACCGCGCCCGGAAGCTTCGACGGCCGCTATTTCGGCGTGCTTCGCCGCGATGCGGTGATCGGACAGGCCATCCCGCTCTGGACCTCCCAGTCGTAGCGGCCTTGCTCGTCGACAACGAGCGGGAGAGGCGTGATGCCCGCTGCTGCCGGCTACTGCACGGATTGCAAGATAAAGAAGACTCGCGACCGTTCGTGAATTTCCCCAACAGGCAAAGTGTTTGAACGCCTCCGTCGCCGAGCCGAAGCTCGGCGACGGACCGGGCTCTATCGCGCGGCGCGCCGTGGCGGAAAGAACCTCTGAGCCAAGTGGCGCCGCGCGACCGAGCCGCGTCTTGCCGGAGCCAAGCTCCGGACAATCCCGCGTCTCGGCCCATACGGGTTACGATCCCTGGCGCGGAGACCGCTGCTCCGACTCGGCGACACAAGAACGTCGCGCGTGTCGAAAACTTCGATCAGCAACCGCGCGCCAACCGAGGTGCCACGACATGACGTTGACGGCTATCGGCTGGTCCGTTCAGCATCGCGAGCCGCCTCGACGACACCACTCCCCGTATCCTGCGCCCTCACATGCGTCCGCGCATCCGAGACTGTCGCCATCGCCCAACGATCGCGCTCTCCCTTCGCGCTGCGACGCCACGAGCAAGGCCTGGCTGTACCTGTCGCGCGCGCGGACACACCCCGCCGAAACGATGTGCGACGATGCCGTCGTCGTCGCCTTCGAAGCAACCCGGCCGAAGAGGCCGGGTCCTCCACTGCGTTCCGGCCTGGCTCCGCGTCGCGGAGCTCCGCTCCGACCAGGTGCTTCAGTCGCCGCCGTCGGCCTTGCGCGCACACCGGCGGGGAATGGTCCCGCGCCGGACAACTGAAGGAGCACATCCATGGCCACCATCGGTTCCGTCACCAAGCGCGAGGACGGCCGCTACGAGGGCGAATTGAAGACGCTGTCGGTTCGCGCCGACATCCAGATCGTCCCGGTTTCCGACAAGTCGGGCGCCGCTCAGCCCGACTACCGTGTGCTGAGCCAGGGCATCGAGATCGGCGCCGGCTGGATCCGCACCGGCCAGATCTCCGGCAAGGAGTACGTCGCGCTGTCGATCGCGGCCCCCGAGCTCGGCACGCGGACACTCTACGCCAACCTCGGTCGCGCGGCGGGCCAGAGCGATCCGGACGTCTTCGCGCTCATCTGGAACCCGCAGGATTAAAGCCAGCCGCCCCCGCGTCGCGCAAGCGTCGCGGGGGTCATCTCCTGCTGCTTCTGTACCGACCGCCACCCGCCCCCACCCACCCGCCCAGAGAAAGGTTCGTGCTGCCTTCCTTTGGGTTCCGTTCGAGCCACGGTTCCTGTTCCGAACGATGCCTGCTCTTGTCATCGGTCTCGAGGCCCAAGCGAGGGTGATCCGCCGGAGGTGGCGGTGGCGCCACGAAGCGCTGGCGCCGCCTTTGATGGTGCGGCTATCGCTTCCGTTCGCCGTGATGTGACACCCATGATGGCATCTCGGCCACAGGGCATGAGTGCGTCGTCGGAGCGGCGCTCCCCTGTTCAGAATGCAATTCCAATGGGTCAGTGAAACTGTGCGATCCAGCCGTTCTCTGATCTTTTGCAGGGCGGTACCATTCGTTTCCCGGTCTTGGTCTATCATTTAGCCATGTGCAATTGCGTGCGTTTCCGTGAAGAACAGGGACAGGTGAAAATGAGATCAGGATAAAAGACGCGCGCTGCTGGGCATCTAGCTTATTGATGTTCCTATATCTTATTGTTGCTGCCGCATTAGTGCTATGTGCGAACCGATATTCAACGCGATGGAATTCCACAATGTTTTTGACTCCGTCTTGACGCCCGCTTTCTCCGGCCCATCTGCGGCGAAAACCACGTCCGTCGGAGGGCCTCATGGACCAGGATGTATTCAAGCCGAAACTCGGCCGTGTCGGAAATGCCGGCCGCGGGCGCGCCATGCGCTATGCGACGCGCGTTGCCACCGAGACCGCCAGGAGCAGGCTGCGGCGCAAGGGCCACATCGATCCCAACGCCAGCCGCAGAGGGCTTGCGACCGGTGTCGTTGCGGCGGGAGGCGCGTTCGTTCCCGGCACGCGACGCGTCGTGGTTCGCGCCCGCTACGTCCGCCAGGTGAAGGGTGACCTTGGCGCGGCGCGCGCCCACCTGCGCTACATCCTGCGCGATGGCACGACGCGCGAGGGCACGCCCGGGCAGCTCTATGACGCCCACGGCGAGGTGACCGGTGCTGAGGATTTCCTCGCACGCTCGGACGGCGATCCGCATCAGTTCCGCTTCATCGTCTCGATCGAGGACAGCGCCCGGCTCGCCGACCTGAAGCCCGTCATCCGCGATCTCATGCGCGAGATGGAAAGCGACCTCGGCACCCGCCTCGACTGGGTTGCGGTCGACCACTTCAACACCGGGCATCCGCATACCCACGTCGTCGTGCGGGGGCGGGACGTGGCGGGCCAGGACCTGGTCATGGCCCGCGATTACATTGCCTTCGGCATTCGCGCGCGGGCGCAAGAACTGGTGACGCTCGAGTTGGGGCCCGAGACCGAGCTCGAGCGCATCGCCAAGCGCGCCAACGAGATCGAGCAGGAACGGCTGACGAGCCTCGACCGAACGCTCATCCGTCGCAGCGCCGAGGGTGTGGTCGTCGTGACGAGCCCGGAGCGCGGCGACGGCGCGACGCAAACCCAGTTGATCGGCCGCCTGCGCAAGCTGGAAAGCTTAGGACTCGCCGCCGAGCGCCGCGCCGGCGTCTGGTCGCTCGATCCCGAGTTCGACGGCAAGCTCCGCCGTCTCGGTGAGCGCGCCGACAAGATCAAGATGATGCAGCGGGCCCTCGCCGATGTTGGGCTGCAGCCTGCGCCCGGCACGCTCGCGGTCTTCGATCGCGGCAGCCGCAATGCAGCGCTGATCGGCAAGGTCGTCGGCACCGGGCTCATCGACGAGATCAGCGATCGCTGCTGGGTCGTCGTCGACGGAACGGACGGCCGCGTCCACTACGTCGAGCTTGGCCGGCTCAAGCCCGAGGCCGTCCCGCCGCGCAACGCGATTGTTCGCGTCGTCGGGGATCGGCCAACGGGCAAACCGCAATCGACGCCGCGTCTCGAGCTTCTGTCGCGGGGCACGGCCATCGAGCAGGCGAGCTACGACGGCCCGCTCTGGGTCGACCGGCTGGTCGTCGGCGGCGTGCCGGGGACGCAGCAGCATCGCGGCTATGGCGCGGAGCTGACCGCCATGATCGATGCGCGGCGGTCCTGGCTTGCCGGACAAAATCTCGGCCGGTTCCGTGACGATCGCCGCTTCGAAGTCCGCCACAGCGCCGTCACCGAATTGCGCCGGCGCGAGGCCGCGCGTCTCGGCGCCGAAATCGCGCGGGAGACCGGCCTGCGGCACGTGCCGGTCGCACAAGGCACGGTCGTACGTGGCACGGTGGGGCGGACCATCGAGACGCCCGACGGGCGCTACCTCGCCATCACCAGCGGCCGCGAGATCCGGCTGGTGCCGTGGTCGAAGCCGCTCGCGCGCCACCAGGGCCAGGAGATCGCCGGCACCATGGGCGTCAAGCAGCTGCTGATCGGCCGCCAGCGTGGCCGGATCGGTCCGGAACGATGAGGGGCCGCGCCATCTGCACGCCTCTGCACGGGCCTTGCCCACTCTCACCGCGATACCTCCTGCCGGCCCGCCTCCCTCCTGTCCATCCTGATGGCCGCAACCCGCCCTCAGCGACAGGAGATCCCGCATGCAAGCTCCCAGACGCGTCCTCATCCTCGGTGCCTCCTACGGCGCCCTCTTCGGCATCAAGGTCGCCGCCTCCGGTCATCACGCAACGCTGGTCGCGCTGCCCTACGAGGTCGATCGCATCAACGAGGACGGCTGCCGTGTGCGCCTGCCCCTTCGCGGCCGCGAGGGTCACGTCGAGATCCACTCCAAGGCGCTGGCCGGGCATATCGATGCCGCCGTACCCGACGTTGCCGAGCCGGCGCGTTACGACCTCATTGTGCTCGCCATGCAGGAGCCGCAGGTTCGCGCGCCGGCCATCCGGCGGCTGCTGGCCGCCGTTGCCGCCTCGGGACGACCGGTGCTCTCGTTCATGAACATGCCGCCGTTGCCGTTCCTCAAGCGGATCGCGGCGCTGGAGGGTGCGGCGCTTGAGGACTGCTACACCGATGCGAGCGTGTGGGACGGCATCGACGCCTCGCGCGTCAGCCATTGCAGCGCCGACCCTCAGGCCTTCCGTCCGGCCGGCGAGCCGCCGAACGTGCTGCAGGTGCGGCTTGCCACCAACTTCAAGGCCGCCCCATTCGCGCATGCCGCCGACCAGCAGCTTCTGGAGGAGATCGCCGACAGCATCGCGGCGGCGCGCCTTTCGATCGACGGCGATGTTGTGGATCTGCCGGTCAAGTTGAAAGCCCATGGCTCCATCTTCGTGCCGCTTGCCAAGTGGCCGATGCTGATCGCCGGCAGCTACCGGTGTCTCGAGACCGACCAGATCGCCTCTATTGGCGACACCGTTCATGGCGATCTCGCTGTCTCTCGGCAGATCTATGACGAGGTTGCCGGCCATTGCCTGGCGCTCGGCGCTGAGCGGGACAATCTCGTCGCCTTCGAGCGCTACGCCGAGGCGGCCCGCGCACTCGAAAGTCCCTCATCCGCCATGCGCGCGCTCGCCGCCGGCGCGGTCCAGATCGAGCGCGTCGACAAGCTCGTCGCAACGATTGCCGCTCACCTCGGCCGGCCGATCAGGGGCGTCGATGCCATCGTGGCCCGCATCGATGCGCTGATTGCGCGCAACCGGATCGAGGCGGCGTGCACCCGAAACGGACGCTAGTTCCGTCCGCCGCTCCGGCCATGCCGCCACGGTTTGCTCCGCAAATTGCCATCACTCAACCCGTTTGGATTGGCGCAAGATCGATACGGAGAGGCGTGCGAGGGAGTGTCGCATGTCAATGCAAAACGCTTTGTCGTTTGGCGTCGCCGCAATTGTGTGCCGGGAAACTGCTGTACGACGTTCGCGGGGAGACGGATAGCCTCGACGATCCACGCGTCGACCCAAGACAAACTTCTGCGCGAGTTCGACAACGTTTAAAAGTTGACAAAATATGACAGGTGCAGCGAGATAAGCGTCCGGCACGGACGCCCACTGAAGATCTGGTCGTCGACGCAATGCAATTAGCGTGCGCGCGGCGAAGTAATCGGCTTCAAGTTCTCTCTTTCGGATCTCACCATTATCCGCTTCGTGGAGGGCGACATGTGCAATCTCATGGGCGATCACGTAATAGGCTATGACGCGCGACAAGCTTGCGGCGACCGCGGCGATATCTTGATGCGCGGTAAACCACGTCGTTAAGTTGCTCCGCTCGTGATCAGGCACACGGCGACGATGCGCGAAGTGGAGGATCTGATCAAGGCTGATGCGATCAAGTTCCCGCCGCTCGGCTATCGACTTGGCGGCATGGATCTCGCAGAGTCTTGCAAAGAAGAACCCAAACCAAAAATCGAGGAACTCCTGGTCCAGGAAGATCACGGGGCGTTGGTCGATACGCTGAACGGACAAATCGAAATTGGCAATACGCATGAAATTGAAATGAAACTCGGGGATTTTTTGGATCTGTGCTGCCGTCTCCGCAATCTCGCGGGTGCGTTCATAGAACTCACTTTCGGCAAATTGAAACGTGGTATTGAGTGCCTCGGGCATTAGCTGTGTGTGATTCAAGCCGTACCAAGCTCGATAAATCGTCGCCACATCCGGATCCTGAGATACGGCCGATCTTGAAAACGAAGTCACAGCGATGCCGAGATACAGCCGGTAATACCGTTCAACTGGATCAAGGGGCAGCGACATCGCGGTGTGCAGCCTATCAATCCACTGACTTTTCTATTTCTTCCTGTATGTCTCCGGGCTTAAGTATTTTTCGACCGTTTATGATAGCGGTGCGTGCTGCACCCTTGACAATGTCGTATAGCGCTGCTGCGGCAACCCCCGCAGCGATGTTCTGATAGTTGTCGACGACAAAGGTGACTACGTCGCTCGGTGAGATACCCTGGCCTCCAGCTGTCATGTTGGTCAGTGTGAGGCCATGTTCCAGCGTTGCAGTTTGCCCTGCGGTCGCACCACTGCTGCCAAAGAGGTTGTTGAAGAACCGGTCAGGTTCGTTCAATTCGAGTTCGAGCTTTATTGCCATGAAGGTCCCCCAAGATCTCTGCGCTACGGCAACCGGCGTTGGTTCAAGCTCTGGCGATGGCGAAGCCGGACAATATTGCCGCGTAGCCTCTGCAAGTTCAACCCTGCTTGCGCGATCGCAGACGCCAACAAAGACCTGTTTGCTACGGCGAGGTTGCGCTTAACCAGTTGGTCGTCGGGATGGTTGAGAGCGCATCGACAGCAGCTTCGATCGCATTTCCGGATCGCAAAAAATGGCGATGACGGATACATTGATCTCCCTCAAGACGTCAGGGCAAACGTGCGGCGTTGCCTTCCACCCTTGATCCCATGGTGGGAACATGCTATCTCAATGCTCGTAGTCGGTGTCGGTGAGATCCAGGCCTTTCTCAAGGCGGCAAGCGCGGCCCAGGGTCGCGACGTGCGCGCTTGGCTCGGCCTCGTCAGGGCCGCCCGGTGGGCTGCTCCGGCGGACGTGACCGCGGCATTCCCCAATGCCACCAGCGCGAGCCCGGAGTGGACGTTCCCGCTCGCGGCCTCCGGCGTCGTCATCGAGGCAACGATCGAGTTCCGTACCGGCACGGTCCTGATCAAGAAGGTGAAGTGAGATGGCTGCCCGTTCCGACACACAGACGCTCGTTCCCGTCATCGCGACCCGCAAGGATCATCGCGCCGCGCTCGCCCGCATCGAGGCGCTGATCGCTGCCGGCGATCCCAAGGGCGATGCCGAGCTCGAGGCGCTCGGCGTGCTGGTCGAGAACTACGAGCGCAAGGCGTTCCCGGTCGCGGATCCCGATCCGATCGAGGTCCTCGAATTCCGCATGGAGCAGCTCGGGCTCAACACCTCGCGCCTCGCCGAGCGCCTCGACATCAATCGCGGCCGGGCCTCCGAATTGTTGAACCGCAAGCGCCGCCTGACCCTCGATCTCATCCGGCTCATCGCCGACCGGCTGTCGATCCCCGCCGGTCTCCTCGTTGCCCCCTACTCAGTCGACGAGGGGCGGCGCTCGGGGGCGGGCCGCGCAGCGCATGGCTGAGGTTCCCATCGCTGTGGTTCATCAGGTCACCGGCCCGCTCGACCGCTCCGGCCTCGAGAGGGCCTTGGCTGACCACCATGCCCGCATCGAGACGGACGAACCGCCGACACGGTTTCGGCAGCTGAGCCTCCGCGATGCCGATCTCTCCGGCCTCGACGCCGCCAATGCGCAGTTCGACGACTGCGATTTCTCGCAATCGTCGTTTCGCGGAGCGACGCTCTCCGGTGCAGTCTTCACCCGCACGGCGTTGCGTCAGACGGATTTCTCGGGCGCGGCGCTGGTCGGGACCCGGTTCATTGACGGCTGCGACCTGACATTGGCGCGATTGACCGATGCCACCGCGATCGAGGCTGTGTTCGCGAGTTCCGTGCTTGACGAGGCCGATCTCAGCGGCGCTGACCTGCAGCGGGCCGATCTTGCGGGCACGACGCTGCGCACAGCGCGTCTCGACCGCGCTGACCTGCGTGGCGCCCGGCATCTCATCCTCGATGCCACCTCCGTCCGCGCAACCGTCTTCTCCGCCAGCGCCGACGATCCCTGGTCCGTGCTGCGTCGCACCTACACCGGTCCGCGCCTCCTGTTCAACCTGTTGGCGCTGCTGCTCTTCGTCGGCGCCCTGGCGGCCAAGGCCTACGCGCTCTACGGCATCGCGCTGATCGAGGCCGCGACGACCATCAAGGAGCCGCTTGCGGCCTGGTGCGCGAGGCCCGAGGCCGCCTGCCGGAGCGTATCGCTTGTCGCCGTGCTGCTCGGCTGGACAGAAGGCCTCTTCGCCGCCGCCTTCGTCATGCTGTCGATCGCCTACAACGCGTGCCGGGCCGTGTTGACCTGGCTTGTCGCCGGTATGCGCGAGGAGGAAGACCGCTCAGGCCGCACGCCTCCTTATGAGGCCCTGCCTCCACCTGCCGGTGCCGGCTGGCTAGCTCACGTCATGGCAGGAGTCACAGGCTACCGGCTCCTGTCGCACATCCACCACATCATGTGGTGGTTCCAGTGGATCGTGACCGCCGCCTTCCTCGCCGGCCTGTGGGATCTCGCCTCGGCCACGCTGGTGCTCCCGGCGCGGGCGCCGTGAGGATTGCGACACGGTTGCAGGAACTGCTCAGAAGATGCCGCCGTTGAATGGGGATCCGAATGGGGTTCCCCAATTCACGTCGTCATCATCCTTCTGAATCCCATTACCCAACGCTCAGTCCGATCGCCGAGATCTCGACCATCACGAGCTCGCACAATCGTCTTGGGGCGCCCCGCGGCCGAAGGGCCGCGGCCGGGCCCTACCGCGCGGGACTGCGCCGACAGCACCGCCTGAGACGAGGGGCCGCGCGCCCGAGCCCGGCGTCTTGCCGGAGGCGAGCACCGGCTGGCGCCGCCGGTCTCGGCCCATCCGGGTGACGGTCCCTGGCGCGGTCAGCGAGCACCCTGTCGACCGGGCGCTAAGGGCTCACGACGCTTGAGCGACCCGTGCCGGACTCACCACGAGGCAGGCCCGGTGCCAGCCCCGCGGAGCCGTCCCCCCTGAAGGGGCCGGAGGCAAGGGACGGCTCCGCGAGGCAGGCACACGGCAACGCGCCAAAGCTATCCCTAAAGGGATTGCCGAATCC
>CAYYGO010000063.1:0-17131 GCA_964471635.1 uncultured Hyphomicrobium sp. | reverse complement strand
GCAGGCGATGTATCACAGGCCGTTGTCGGCATGCAATCGGAACGGTGCCTAATGGCTCGGTCGCTTGCCTGAGGCTGCCGCGCGGTCCGCACTCGTGTCATTCGCCGCGGGTTGTCGTCGTCCGCTCGTCGTCCGGGGGCTGGCCCGACCGGCGCCCTCGAACGCCGCGATAAACCAGCTCGCGTGATGCGTTTGGCGGTCTGGCTCCCGGGCCTGACAATAGGATATGGTCCGCACCGATCGGCGGCTTGCCGAGCGGTGAGTGGGCAGACGGCATTACTCCCGTAGTCGGGGGAGGGGCCGTTGTCCCCCGCAAAAAGGGGTGTTGCGTGCGAACCCTCGCGCTGAAACGAACCCGCGCGCGGTAACGGCTAGGTCTGGAGATGGCAATGATCGATTTCTTGCAACAGCGCCGCAATATGGTCGAATCGCAGGTGCGCCCGAGCGACGTGATCGATCGCCGCATCATACGATCCATGTCGGACGTTCCTCGCGAGATGTTCGTGCCTGAGGCCGCGCGCTCGGTCGCATACATGGACGAGCCCGTGCGTGTCACAACCGCCGTCGTCGATGTCCGCGCGCTGATGGCTCCGCGTACTCTGGCGAAGCTCCTGCAATCGGCCGGCCTAGAAGCGGACCATGTGGTTCTCGATGTCGGCTGCATGACAGGATACACCGCCGCCGTGCTGGCGAGGATCGTTCAGACTGTCGTCGCCCTCGAGAGCGATGCGGCTCTGGCCCATGAGGCGACGCGGGTGCTGGGTGCACTCTCGGCCGACAACGTTGCTGTCGTCACCGGGCCGCTGGCCAGGGGCTACCCGTCCGAGGGACCGTATGACGCGATCGTCCTCGAGGGTGCGGTGGGCGAGGTGCCGGTTGGTCTTCTCGACCAGTTGAAGGACGGTGGTCGCCTGGTCGGCATCCTGGCCGACGCCCACTACGGCCGCGCGGTCGTCTGGCAGCGCATCGGCGAGCAGTTCGACGATCGCGTCGTATTCGACGCCAGCGCGCCGCGGTTGCCGGGCTTCGATAAGGCCCCCGCTTTCGTTTTCTGAGCCGTATCCAACGCTTCCAGCCGTGACGACAGCGGGCCGAAGCCCTCCGCCTGCCCCCGCCGCGTCCCTCGCAGCTGGCCCGCACGCGCGGCGGCCTGTCCGCGGATTTACCGATCGTTCAGCGAATCACCCGCCAATCACATCCGGAGGGACCGCGCGTGCGGGCCGGGTTGCGGGAGCGGGCGATGACGGCGAGCGTCGGACAGTCGGGCGGACGATCGGTCAGAAGAAGATTGGCTTGCGTGCGGGTCAGCCTTGCGGCCATGCTGGCCGTGGTGCCGGCACTGCTGATGCCGCTTGCGGCGACGGGCGAGACGTTGCGCGAGGCTATGGCCGCTGCCTACACGTCCAATCCTCGGCTCGACGCCGAGCGCGCGCGGCTCAGGGCCACCGACGAGGAGGTGCCGCGCGCCCAGTCGGGCTACCGGCCGCAGATCAACGGCAGCGTCGAGTTGAGCCGGACACGCGTCGACAGTACGCCGGCAACGACGTCGTCGGGCTCGGCGCGGCCGCGCGGCTACGAGGTCAATGTTCGCCAACCGGTGTTCAATGGGTTCCAAACTACCAACGCCGTGCGCGAGGCCGAGGCCGGTGTGCGCGTCGGGCGCGAGAACTTGCGCCTCGTCGAGACGCAGACGCTGCTCGAGGCGGCGACGGCGTACATGGACGTGGTGCGCGACATCGCGATCGCGCGGCTTCGCGAGAACAACGTCGCGGTTCTGACGCGGGAGCTGCGAGCCGCCGAGATCCGGCGCGACGCCCGCGAGGTCACGGTGACCGACGTGGCGCAGGCACAGGCGCGCCGCGCGCGAGCCATCTCGGGCCAGGATCTCGCCAAGGCCAATCTCAACGTCTCGCGCGCGACCTTCGAGCGAGTGGTCGGCAGCCCCCCGGGCCGGCTCACCGAGCCGCCGCTGGCCAACAAGCACCTGCCGTCGAGCTTGCAGGACGCGCTGGCCATCGCCGAGCGCGAGAGCCCGAACGTCGGCAGCGCGCTCTACCGCGAGCAGGCAGCGCGGCACGCGGTCGACAAGGTGTGGGGCGAGTTGCTGCCGCGCGTCGACGTCGAGGCGAGCTATGCGCACGTCGATGAGCCGTCGAGCAGTGTCGATCAGACCAGCTCGGCGCAGGTCACGGGCCGGCTGACGGTGCCGTTCTATCAGGGCGGTGAGGTGCACGCCCGCGTCCGTCAGGCTAAGCACACCCACGTCTCGCGTCTGCAGGAGATCGAGCAGGCGCGAACCGAGACCCAGGCCAACGTCACGGCGGCGTGGGCGCGTCTCGTCGCGGCGCGGGCACAGATGAAGTCGGACCAGGTGCAGGTGTCGGCGGCCCGTTCGGCGCTCGATGGCGTGCGGCAAGAGGAGCTCGTCGGCCAGCGCACGGTGATCGAGGTGCTGAACGCCCAACAGGAATATCTGGATGCCCAGGTGCAGCTGACCGTGACGCGGCGCGACGTGATTGTCGCGGGCTATTCGCTGCTGGCCGCAATGGGCCGGCTGACCGCCGACGTTCTGGGGCTCACGTCCCAGGTCTACGACCCCGAGGAGCATTATCTGGAGACACGCCGGAAGTGGCTCGGCGTCAGCATCACCCACGCAGATGGACGACACGAGCGGGTCGAGGTCGCGGAGGAGGCTGAGAGCATCAAGGATTAGCCCTCCGGAGGCCCCACGAAACGAGGCCGAGCAGTCGACCGATGCCCGAGGGTGACAGCCCTGTTGCCGCGGGGACGCACTTATGACGCCCGGATGCGATCGCCCGTCGCACTCCGGGTCGTCGTCGTCGCAATGCTGCAACGCATCCCCGGTAACGCGCCGCTGCAACGCAGATGGCTCTGGGAAAGCCAACTCGAATCGCCTTAGCTGACCCTCGTTTATCGGGGTCATGCCTGTCGGACGTGGTTTTGTAGGCTGCGGCAGATGGCAAATTGCGGCTGGGATACTCATGAACGTCAACTCGCGGCCTGATCGTCTGCTGCGGTATCGACTGCTCTCCTGCGTGGCGGCGGTGTCGGTCGCTGTCATGATCCCGCTCGGTAAGGCCGACGCCGAGACCCTCAATCAGGCCATGTCGTCCGCCTATCGGTATAGCCCCAGGCTCGATGCCGAGCGGGCGCGGCTTCGGGCCACCGACGAAGAGGTCGCGCGGGCCATGTCCGGCTACCGCCCGAACATCTCCGCAGGTGCCGACCTGACCTACCAGGATTCGCGAACTCGCCCGTCGGGCCTCAACAACGGCGGAAACCGCTCGCGGGGCTATGATATCTCCCTGGTGCAGCCCATTTTCCGCGGCTTCCAGACCACGAATGCGGTCAATGAGGCCGAGTCCGCAGTGCGCGCAGGGCGCGAGACCCTGCGCGACGTGGAGCGCCAGGTGCTCCTCGAGGCAGCAACGTTCTATATGGACGTAGTGCGTGACCATGCCGTCGTGCGGCTTCAGGAAAACAACGCCAATGTGCTCTCTCGCGAACTCAAGGCTACGCAAGAGCGCTTCTCTGTGGGCGAGGTGACGCGCACGGACGTGTCGCAGTCGGTTGCACGCCGTGCCGGCTCCGTCTCGCAGCTCGATCTTGCGAAGGCAAACCTCAAGACCAGCCGCGCCAACTACGAGCGCGTGACCGGCAACCCTCCATCCAACCTGTCGAGTCCGCCCGCCCCGGAGCGTCTGCTCCCCAAGACGCTCGACGAGGCGATCGGCATCGGCACCAGGGAAAATCCCCTCGTCGTTGCCGCACTTTATCGAGAGCAAGGCGCCCGTTACACCGTTGATCGTATTCGCGGCGAGTTGCTGCCTCAGGTTCAGGTCGAGGCAAGCTGGGCCGAGCGCTGGGACCCGAGCCGAACGGTCGAGGAGAGCGAGACCGGTACCGTGACGGGCCGTGTTTCGGTGCCGATCTACCAGGGCGGCGAGGTCCATGCTCGCGTGCGCCAGGCGAAGCACACGCACGTCTCGCGGTTGCAGGAGGTCGAGCAGGTCCGAACCGAGGTGCGCCAGAGCATAGTGGCCGCGTGGTCCCAGCTCCAGGCCGCCCGCGCTCAGCTTGTTTCGGATCAGACGCAGGTCGAAGCCAACCGGACTGCCCTTTCTGGTGTACGCGAGGAGGAGAAGGTCGGCCAGCGTACGCTGATCGAGGTGCTCAACGCGGAGCAGGAGCTGCTGGTCGCCCAGGTGACACTCGAGACGACGCGGCGCAATCTGATCGTCGCTGCCTACAACGTGCTTTCGTCGATCGGGCGGCTCGACTCGCTGTCGCTCGGCACTGCGTCCGAGGTCTACGATCCAGAGCAGCACTACCTTGAGGTTCGGCGCCAGTGGTACGGCGTCTCGATTACGCACGAAAACGGCCGCCGCGAGCGTCTCGACGTCTGGGAGACACACGGCAAGCACGAGCCGGTCAAGTAAGCGAGGCCGCGCTGGTTGGCTCCCGAGCTTGGCGACGTCGCGAATTAGCGGATAAGAGGGCTGGCTGCTGCCGGCCCTTTTTCTCGTGTCCAGGCCCCTCCGTGTGATGGGCGTGCTCCGCGCATGCCGATTGCCATCCGTATCCTGTGCGCCGCCCCATCCATTCCGCCACGACGCTGCCCAGAACCGGTGCCAAGACATTATCAAGAAGAGTCGTGTTGGCGTCGTCGGGCCGTCTCCGGACGGTTGCCGGTTGCCTTCCACTCGTTGAAGTGCTGCCGATCGTGGGACGCGGCAGACTGACCGATGCCGCATACAACGTGTCGCGATCCGGACCGCTGCCTCATTGATGCGGCGGCGGCGGCGGTGTAGCACCAAAGACGACGGTGCGCTGACGTGCGTCGCAAGACGAGGCAAAGCCGGACGTGCGTTCCGCATGTTAGAACTGCGTGCGGCATGGTCATTGACAGACGACCCCGTTCCGAAGCCCCAGTATAGTCCCTGCGCGGAAGACCGAGGACAGATAGGGTCATGAGCAGACCGGAAGTGGCCGCCGAGCCCAGCCTGGACGACATCCTGGCGTCGATCCGCAAGATCATCTCCGAGGAGCCCGCGGCGGCGCGTCCGCTGCCGGATCTGAAGGCGCTGAGTCCGAGCTCTCCACTGGCATCGCCGGCGCCGGCGGCCCCGGTTGACACTCACCCCGCCGGCAACGCTCCGACGAGCCTCGCCAGGGCCCTTAACGGCTCCGCGGTAACGCCGCTGTCGGATGCGCCCAAACCGCTGCCGCTCGACGACGACCTCTCGGATCTGCTCGAGGAGGCGCCCGCGACGCCGCTGCGACCCGCAGTTTCGCGCGGTCCGGTGGGCGGGGGCACGGTCTCCGTGGTCGACCCGGTTCCGGCGTCAGAGCCAGCCCCAGCCGCACCCGTCCCGGTGCAGCCGCCGGCCGGCGAGCCCCGCCTGGTCGTCCGCCACCGCCCGTTCGGCGACGAGCAGCGTCTATCGCCGTTTCCATCCCTCGGTGAGGCACCTCTCTCCACGTCCTCCGAGCCGATTGTCGCTCCGTTCGGAGCGCTGCGCCCGGCCAGCGACTTCGCCTCCGAGCCCACGTCGAGATCCACGGCGGCGCCCGCCGTCGCGCCAACGCCGGCTCAGGCCGTTACCACACCTTCGCTCGATGCCTTTGCGAGCTTCTTGCGCAATCGCCCATCTTTCAGCGATGCGCAGCGCGAAGCCGAGCCGCCGCAACTCGAGGCTGCGGCGCCCGCCGTGCCCGGCGCCACGAATGAGACCGTGTCGCGCGATGTGGCGGACGTCCCGCCGCACGACGCCGGCGCCTTCGATCTCGGGGCATTCGTGCCAGGGAAATTTGCGCCCGATTCTTACGTCAGCGGGGACGATACGGCGCGTCCAGAGGCCTTTGGCAACGCGCCCATCGCCAGCGAGGCCACCGCCGCCAACCTTCACGCCACCGCAACTCACGCCAGCGATCTCGTCGCCACGGAGCCAGAGAATGCCCCCGCTCCGCCGCCGGAAGAGCCGGCGAGTGCCGTCGAGTCCGCGGCCGACCTGGTTCAGTCGTTGCGCCGCCCGCGCCCCGTGTTCGACGCCGAGACGTTCCGCTGGAGCGGACCATCGCTGGTCGCGGCGCCGGCCACACCCCCGCCGACGCACACCGCACCGGCTCCTTCCGTCGACGCGTGGCTGCCCGTGGCTCCGGTCGCCGACACCGGACCGGCCGCGACCGAGCGCACCAGCTATGAAGTCATCGCGTCCATGCCGGCACGTGTGCCGGAGGCACCGATCGTGGCGATGGCCTCCGACGCCGCGACCGAAGCGTCGTTGCCGGGGCTTGCCGAAATGTTCGAGGGGCCGCCGGTGGACGAGGCGGCGGTGCGCGAGAGTTCGGCGGCCGCAGCAAACGCGTTGGGTGCGCTCGCCGCTGGGCTCGCTGCGTCGGCGCACGCATTCGCGCCTCTCGCGCCGTCGTCCGAGCCCGACGCCCCCGCGTCACCCGCTCTGGCCATGCCGCCCCCAGCCGAAGCCAAGGCCGCCGCGTCAGAGCTTGCCGCCCTCGAGCCGTTCGAGGTCCACGCATCGGAGCCCGGGCCGGCCACGACAGAGATTGTGTCGTATCCCGCCCCAGCCGCACCGCTGTCGGTTGCAATCGAGCCTGAGCGGATCGAGCCCGGGATAGATGTGCCAGCAGACGTGGCTCCGCCCGGGTCCGTCGCCATGTCGGCAGACGCGGATACCGCTCCCGCGCCGGCCACAACTGGGGCAACGGTTCTCGACACTGCGCCGCCCGTGCCGGCGCCCGCCGCCCCGGCCGAGGCGCCAGTGCCGCCTGCGGCAGCGCTTGTGCCGCACGCGGGCGGGCTCGCGCATGTGGGCGAGGACCTGGGGCCGGTGCGCACGCTCGAGGACACAGTCAGCGAGCTGCTGCGTCCGATGCTGCGCCAGTGGCTCGACGAGAATATGCCTCGCATCGTCGAGAAGGCGCTGAAGATCGAAGTGGCGGACCGCGCCTTCCCGCCCAAGACCTGAGCCGCGGCCACCCGCGCCGCGCCGCCGGGGGCAAGCCCTTCGCTTGGTTGACAGCATCGGAGCCGGGTTCGTACACCTCGGGCCCGCGTGCGGCCGCCGCTGCCGTGCGGGCACGCCCCCTCAGCGCGCCTTCCATCGTCATCCTTGTGGGCCACTCCATGCTCGAGAAGACCTATCAGCCGACCACGATCGAGCCCCGCGTTGCCGCGGAGTGGGACAAGGCGGGCGCTTTCGGGGCGGGACGCGCCGCCTCCGGTGGAGCGAACGCGGCTTACGCCATCGTCATTCCCCCGCCCAACGTCACGGGCTCGTTGCACATGGGGCATGCACTCAACAACACGCTGCAGGACGTGCTGGTGCGTTTCGAGCGCATGCGCGGCCGCGATGTGCTGTGGCAGCCGGGCACCGACCATGCCGGCATCGCGACGCAGATGGTCGTCGAGAGGAAGCTCGCCGCCGACGGCGAGCCGGGCCGGCGCGAGCTGGGCCGCGAGGAGTTCCTGCGCCGCGTCTGGTCGTGGAAAGAAGAGAGCGGCGGCACCATCGCCAACCAGTTGAAGCGGCTCGGCGCATCCTGCGACTGGAGCCGCGAGCGCTTCACCATGGACGAGGGGCTGTCGAAGGCCGTCGTCAAGGTGTTCGTCGATCTGTATCGCCAGGGGCTCATCTACAAGGACAAGCGGCTGGTCAACTGGGACCCGAAGTTCCAGACGGCCATCTCCGACCTCGAGGTGGTGCAGGTCGAGAAGAAGGGATCGTACGCTTGGACCGACGGCGACGCCGAGAAGCCGTTCGATGCGGCGGCGCTGGCCAAGGCGCTGGGCAAAGACCCGTCCGGCCACATGTATCACTTCCGCTATCCACTGAAGGACGACCCTGCGCGCTTCATCGTCGTGGCCACGACGCGGCCCGAGACCATGCTCGGCGACACGGGCATCGCGGTGCATCCCGAGGACGAGCGCTATAGCGCGCTCGTAGGCAAGACGGTCGTGCTGCCGCTGGTCGGGCGCGAGATCCCGATCGTCGCCGACGAGTACTCGGACCCCGAGAAGGGGACGGGCGCGGTGAAGATCACCCCGGCGCACGATTTCAACGATTTCGAGGTCGGCAAGCGGCACGGGCTCGCGCAGATCAACGTGTTGGACGCCTTCGGGCGCATGAACGACGAGGTGCCGCCGGCCTATCGCGGGCTCGACCGGTTCGAGGCGAGGAAGAAGATCGTGGCCGACCTCGCCGGGCTGGGGCTCCTTGCCAAGATCGAGCCGACGACGCACACGGTGCCGCACGGCGACCGCTCGGGCGTCGCCATCGAGCCGTGGCTGACCGACCAGTGGTACGTCAACGCCGCCGAGCTGGCGAAGCCCGCGCTCGCTGCGGTGCGCGAGGGAAAGACACGCTTCGTGCCGGAGCGGTTCGCGGCCGACTATTTCCGCTGGCTCGAGAACATCCAGCCGTGGTGCATCTCGCGGCAGCTCTGGTGGGGGCACCAGATCCCGGCGTGGTACGGGCCGGACGGGCACTGCGTGGTCGCCACGGACGGCGACGAGGCGAAGACGCTCGCCACCAGGCACTACGGCAGGGACGTCGAGCTGACGCGCGATGAGGACGTCCTCGACACCTGGTTCTCGTCGGCGCTGTGGCCATTCTCGACCATGGGCTGGCCGGACACGACGCCTGAGCTCGCGCGCTACTACCCGACCGCGGTGCTGGTCACCGGCTTCGACATCATCTTCTTCTGGGTCGCCCGCATGATGATGATGGGCATCCACTTCATGGGCGAGGTGCCGTTCCGAGACGTCTACATCCACGGCCTCGTCCGCGACGGCCAGGGCAACAAGATGTCGAAGACGCGCGGCAACGTCATCGACCCCTTGGATATCATCGACGGCATCGGACTCGACGCGCTGGTCAGGAAGCGCACGGCAGGTCTCTCGAAGGAGCAAGCCAACCGCGTCGAGAAAGAGGTGCGGCGCGAGTTCCCCGACGGCCTGCCGGCCTACGGCACCGACGCGCTGCGCTTCACGATGGCGGCGATGGCCGCGCAGGGCTCGGACGTCAAGCTGTCCATCGATCGCGTCGAGGGCTACCGCAACTTCGCGACCAAGGTTTGGAATGCGGCGCGCTTCGCCGAGCAGAACGAGTGCGTGCGGGATCGCGACTTCGCTCCCTCGACGGTCAAGGAGCCGGTCAACCGCTGGATCGCAGGCGAGACCGAGCGGGCGGCCGCCGCTGTGACCGCCGCTCTCGAGGCCTACAAGTTCAACGAGGCGGCCGGCGCGGCCTACGAGTTCGTGTGGGGCGTGTTCTGCGACTGGTACCTCGAGCTCATCAAGCCGATGCTGCTCGAGGGCGCCGACGAGCGGGCCAAAGCCGAGACGCGCGCCACCGTGGCGTGGGCACTGGATCAGATCCTCAAGCTGTTGCATCCGTTCATGCCGTTCATCACCGAGGAGCTGTGGGCGCACATGGTCGAGCACGGCACGCCCCGCCGCGCGCTGTTGTGCCTGTCGCCGTGGCCGCGGCTCGAGGGGCTCGCAGATCCCGCGGTCGATGCCGAGATCGGCTGGGTGGTCCGCCTCGTGTCCGAGATCCGTTCGGTCAGGAACGAGATGAACGTGCCGGCCTCGGCGAAGATCCCGCTCGTCATCACGGGCGGAGATCCGGAGCTGAGGACGCGGGCGCAGAGAAACGAGGACATGCTGAAGCGGCTCGCGCGCCTCGATGCGATCCTGTTCGAGAAATCGGCGCCGAAGGGCGCGGCGCTGATCGTGGCCGGCGATACCACGGCAGCGCTGCCTCTGGCCGGCATCATCGACATGGCGGCGGAGGCGAAGCGGCTCGCCAAGGGGATCGCAGACGCCGAGGGCGATCTCGGCAAGATGAATGCGAAGCTCGAGAACCCGAGCTTTGTCGAGCGCGCAAAGCCGGAGGCGGTGGAGGAGGCGCGGCAGCGCAAGTTCGAGCTCGAGGACCAGATCCGGAGGCTCGGCGCGCAGCTGAAACGCATCGAGGTCGACTGACGCGCGAGACGGGCCTTATGTCGATTCGGGAAGAAACTATGACTGTCACATTCATGTGACAGGATGAGGCCCGCGACATTAGTGTTCCGAAGCTTGCGCTTCACCTGCCCTCGGGGGTGCGTTGTGTCGACGTCGGACCGCTTTGGCGGCTGTTGGACCGCCACTGGTAAGAGCCTGCTCACGGTATCGTTCTTCAAAACACGCTCGGATGTGCTCCGTTCGTGTCGAAGCACGGCGCGCCCTCCGGCGACATCGATGTGGCGCGCGCCGCGCCTGCTAGAGACCGGTGCGCTCGTGGCCGCGCTCATGTCGGTCTCGGCCGTTGGCACACTCAGCGCACAATCGGAGATCGCCGATGTGCACGGCATCGAGTTCCCGGTGCCGCACGCGCTGACGATCTGGGCCAGCACCGCGCTTCTGGTCGAACGCAGCACACGTCCCGGCGCGGTCGCAGCTCTTCCCCAAACGCGTACAGCGGACGTCGGACGGGCCGACAGTCGCCCCGCCAACAAGGGATCGGCCGGCGAGGAGCGAGCCGACGCGAACCAAGCCCACGGGGCACCGGACCTGTCCGTTGTCGCGGTCGCGAACGTAGCAGTTGCGTCGGTCGTCGAGACCACTGTCGCACCGATCTCAGCCGAGGAGATAAGTCGGACCGCGATTTTCCGGTTGGCGACTGCGCCCGAACGATCGGCGCCGGAGACTCAGACATCCGAGCCCTTACCGGCCTCGCCTGCACCTATCGCGACTTCGGCCCCCACGACGTCTGCCCACACGTCTTTGGCCGCCGCCGCGTCGGATGCCGACATCTGGCTGGCGGAGCCGGTCGACGATTTCGGCTCGCCGCCGTTGTCGCGCGTGGCGGCGACGCCGGCCGCGTCGCCGTCCAAGACGCGGGCCGCCCCGTCGGGTCAACCGGCGGGGGCGCCGCCCGCTCCGCGACGCGCGGTGCAGCGAGCCCGGCTGGCCGCACTCGAGGAGGCCAAGAAGAGGCCCGCGCAGCCGCCGGCTGCAAATCAGAAGCCCGCGGTCGCCGCAGTCGCGGCGCCATATCCGCAGGCGGGTGTGACGGTGGCCGTGAGCCCGCGCAACGCGCCGCAGGTTCCGGCGGGCGGCCCGCCGGTCGTGCCGATCATCGCACCGCCGACGCGCACAGGGATACCATCCGCGCCGCTCCAAGTGGGGGCACCCTCTACGACGCCGGCAGCGGCCACCGAGCCCGGCCCGCACCAAAAGCCCGACGCCGCGCGCTCGAACCTGGGGCTGTGGACCTCGCACGCGCCGCAGATGGTCGGTAAGGTCGACGCGACCGACAGCGGCGACTGGCTGCGCAGCGTTTTCCGCACCTTGAACTGACGAGCGTGCGCATCCGAAGTGTCGCCGTCGCGACGCATGTCGCCTCGATAGTCGCCCTCAGCGCTCCATCGGATCGCCCGCACGGATCGGATCCTCCACTCGGGCCACCCGAGGGCCGAGCGCCGCATCGCGCAGCCGTTGGAGCACGTTGCGTGTCTCGGCAGCATCCGAGCCGGTGAGCGACTGCGGTGCGCCCACGGGCCGCGACTGGTGGACATGCAGTGACACGAGCTTCCACTCGAGCCCGGTGAACTCGAGGATGCCGGCGAACGAGCGCGTCGGATCTGTCTTGTCGGCCATCTCCATTGCGAACCGGGTCGGCGTCAGAAACTCAGCGCGCTTGACGCGCGACCACGCGCGGCCCATGCGATCGGGAAGGTTCCAGAGGGTCTTCTGCTCGTCGACATGGCCGACGGCATCGCGGTACGTCTGTCGATAGGAGAAAAGCTTGGGCAGCCCCTCGGCGTTGGCGTAGCTCTCGACCAGGCGATCGACGGCACCCTTGCCCCAGTACGCCTTGAGCCTCTGCCACAGGCTCGGCGTGGGCAGTGGCGCGGCCGGCCCGGCGTCATCGGCCGGCAGATCGAGCGCGGCGGCCGCCAGCGACGATTTCAAAGTCTCCTTGACCTTGTCCCAGTCGATCTTGTCCGTGAGATAGGTCGCGTCACCGCCCTTCACCGCCTCGCGGATGTTCCACGCGGTGATGAACGGCGAGGCCAAATAGGAGCCGGAGGCGGCGAGCAGGACGATCAGGGCTGCGGCAAGCAAACGTCTCATGGAAGCAAAGGCCCTCATCGTGCAAACGGTCATCATGCAAGCGGTGCCGGCAACGTCAAATCGTCGGACACGACCCGCCTCTGCCGCTCGCCATTGGCGTCTGTCTCTGGCGTCTGTCTCTGGCGTGCGCGCGTGCCGGCCGCCCTTGCGCCTCCTGTCGGGTGCGATCGGACGACACACGGCATTACAACCAGATCAGTCGATTTGGGCAGCATCCGGGGCGATTGCGCCCCTTCGTGGCGAAATGGCGCAGCGGCGGGGAATATCAGTTTTTCGCCACGCCGCGACCGCCCCGGCGCCCTCGCGGGCAGCGGGTGACGGTCGCTGGCAACGGTTTCCGGCAACGGGGCCGGGGAGCGGGGCGGAGACGGTCCGCAGCTTTGGAGTGAGAGAGCGGCTCGCCGCCGCCCCGCGCAGGTTTTTGGGCATGCTTCTCGCCATCGGTCACCAGCGTGAACCCGGCCTTTGCCTGGGCACGAGATCGGAGCCCCAGGCTTACGGGCGCGTCACCCGCCTTCGCCTGGTCCTGCACCCCGCGCCACACTGATCGAAACGCCTTCCGGACAGCGCCCCCGAGCGGCACGAGGTCGAGGCAGTGTAGCCGCGGTCTGGACACCGGGGACAAGGGCGCGGCGGGGACAAGGGCGCGGCGGGGACAACGGCGCGGCGGGGACAAGCGCTCGACGGAGCCAAGCGCCGATCCGCGGCGGCGTGATCTCGCGTGCGACGGGTTCTGGCGGGGGAGCGGGAAAAGGGTTCTCGTCAGGCGTCGTCAGGGGCGAGCTGGCCCCCGTCGTAGCCGCAGGCGATGCGGCCGAGCGCGGCGCGGAACGGCTCGCTTTCGACCTCGGCGCGGACTTCGGCGGCCTCTGGTGCCGCGGGGTCGAGGGCGCGGGCCTCGATGATGAGCTGGGCCAGGCCGTCCGCCGTCATCGCCGGAAGCCCGGCCCAGAACGCACGGGATAGCTCGCGCGCCAGCGCATGATCGGGATGCGCCTTCTGCTCGGGCGCCCGGCCGATCTCGTACATGTGCGTTACGGCCCCCCAGTCGCCGCGCGCGGCCGGAAGGCGCGCGAAGATTTCGGGGCATTCCTCGGCGACGTAGAAGCGGTTCAGCGTGTCGTCGAGCCGGAAGCGATAGCCGGCGGCGACGAGGATCGGCTCCCAGGCGGCGTGTGCGGGCGCGTTGGTGTCGGGCGCGATGGCCTCGGCGACGACCACCTTCGGACGATAGCGGGTCCAGTCGTTGCCGGCGAGCACGTCGGCCTCGGCGCCCTCGACATCGACCTTGAGGAAGTCGATCGAGGTGAGGCCATGAGCGGCCGCGAGATCAGCAAGCGACATCATGGGCGCTTTGACGGTGTGGAAGCTGTCGCCGTGGACGAGCGAGCCCTCGGCATTGGCGGCTACCGTGGTCGAGAGACCGTGCAGCCGCGGAAAGACGTGCAGTGTCGCTTCACCGGTGGTGCGCCCGACGAGCCCGCAGAAGATGCGGTCGCGCGGGCGGATCAGCGGGTAGAGGCGCGCGAGCCGCTGCTGCGGCTCGACGACGACGCCGCTCCATCCGCGCTCGTAGAACCACATCGAGACGTTGTCGGCGATGGGATGGCCGCCGCCGATGTCGATGTAGGTGCCGGCGGGTGTGCCCGCGAACGCGAGCGACAGGTGGTAGTCCTCGAGGTTCTGCGTGTAGGACAGCGGCTTCATGGGCGGTCGGCTCCGGTGGAACGGGTGCGTGCCGGTAGCACACACGCGGCGACGCGCCTACCCTGCGGTCCGGGGCCGATCGCAAGTCTGATTCCGGGGCGGGGGCCGGGTTTGGGTCGTGTTCAGGGCTTCGCCTTGGCGCCGCAGATGGCACGCAGATCGGCCCAGGCGGCGGCGGCTAGAGCCGGCGTCGCCGGATAGGCCGGCTGGCGGGCGATAGCCTCGGCGCGCTCGGCGGACTGGGGATGCGTCGACAGGATGTCGAGCGTGCCGGCCGGGCGCTTGCCGCCGCCGCCCTCGGAGGCCTCGACGCGACGGAAGAAATCGGAGAGGCCCTTGGGCGAGATGCCGGCGCCGCGCAGGATTCGGACGGCATGCGCGTCGGCCTCGCGCTCGGCGCCGCGCGTGTAGGAGAGCTGCGCCAGGATGACGCCCATATTGCCGATCGCGCCGCCCGAGCCGCCGAGCATCAGGTCGGCCGCGGCGGTGAGCCCGAGCGCGCGCACGATGCCGGCCTCGGGGTGCATCTCGAGGCCGTGGCCCATCTCGTGGGCGAGCACGCCCGCGACCTCGTCGGGGCTGGTGGCCTTCTCGATGAGGCCGCGCGTCAGCACGACCCGCTCGCCAGGGGCGGCGAACGCATTGACGAGCCCCCAGTCGACCACGACGATCCGGAACGCGGTTGCGGCGCCGGCGGCCTCGGTCAGGCGCAGGGCGAGGCGGTCGAGCGCGGCGCGGCCCGCGGGGGCGGTGCAGACGGCGCGGCCGGCGGTCATGGACGCGACGACGTTGGCGCCGAGCATCTGTCGCGCGCCGTCGGGGAGCAGCCGCGCCACGGCCCGTGCCGGCGACAGCTCCATGAGCCAGACGCCGCCGGCGACGAGCGCGACCGCCGCCGCCGCCCAGAGCCAGGGCGCGGCGTGGCGCATGCGCGTGGCGTGCGTGGTGAGGTGCGGCGCGAGCTCGCCGAGGCGGCGGGCGAACACGCCCTCGGCGACGAACAGCGTCGCCCCCGGCTGGTGCGCGTAGCCGACCAGCACGTCGATCGCGTGGCGACCGATCGGCACCGACGTCGAAAGCGCGCCAAAGGGCCAGATCAGCGGTGCGGCATCGCCAGGGGAGCGGATCTCGATGCCGCGCTCGCCAAGGCGCACGTCGACCACGCGGCCGGCCGCCGACGTGCCGTCGCTGAACCGACCCTGGAACACGGCGCCGTCCCAATCGCTAGAATGCATCGACATCGAATGCCTGTGCCAAGCCTTCGCCGCGGGTAAAGCCCTGGTCCGCGCCCTGCGAGATCGTACCAAGAGCGACCGTGCCGTCGATCGACAGGTTCTCGACCAGATAGCGTGCCGAGCGGGCCTGCGCGACCGGAACCAGCAGGCCGAGCGACAGCACGACCATCACGAAATTGCTGATCGACAGCCAGATGAGGCCTCCCGCGGTGACGGTGGAGCGGAAGCGGGCGCCGGCAAACTGTGTGTGGGCGGCGAAGTGGCGCATCTGGCTCGCGCGGTACCAGGCGCTGACGACCGCGAGCGCGAGATAGGAGAGCAGCGCTACGGCGGCGATACGGACGAGGGCGCCGGTCGACAGCATGCCGATGCGCGCGCCGGGCTGGCCTGCGCGGGCGAGATCGCTCGTGACGATGCCGCCGGCGAGGCTCGTGCCAATGACCACGATCGCGATGGCACCGGCCCACAAGAGCGCGAACCGCAGGTAGAGCGGGCCGGCGGTCGCGGTGAAGGTGAACGGCCGGTCGCCGAAGCGCATGTCGCGGGTGACGATGCGCTGCAGCCGGACCGAGCGCCACGGCATGATCCAGCCGAGGGTCAGCGGCACCAGAACGCCGGTCCAGAAATGGGTGAGCCCGTAGCGCCAGGAGCTGCCGACGAGCGCACCGCGGATGCCGCGCCAACGGGTGCGGGCGAGGCGGTAGCGCTGGGCGCGATAGGTGGCGACGCCCATGAGCAGGAAAAACACAGTGTAGAATACGGCCTGGTAGAACGCCGACTGGGGCGATTGGGGGCCGAACGCGACCACGACACCGAACGAGAGCATGAGCGCGGGCAAAAGGACCACGCCGAAGATCACCATGAAGCCGAGCATGAGCTCGCGCCCGGTGCCGGTGTACTCGAGCGGCTCGCCGTCGATGCGCACGGCCGACCAGATCCGCTTGCGGACCTCCGTCTTGCCCCAGAAGTGGTAGACCCCGAGCGTCAGGATGCGCATCATGTAGTTGAAGGCGGCGAGGCCGAGCAGCCCGAGCGGCTGCAACCAGCCAAGCGACAGCGGCTCGGCGGCGTCGCCGCTCGTTACCGTTCGCCGGCTCCCGCCGTCGCCATCGAGCATGCCCGTCTCCCTTTGCCGCAGCGTCGGATGTTGCGACGGAATAGCGAAGTCTTGATGGCGGTCCGCCCGGCCCCGAAACATGACGACATCCGCACCGAGACGGCCCAGAGTTTGCCCCAGCCCGGCCCTCAGAGGGTCGACTTCGCCCGTTAACCGTCAACAATCGACGACAAGGCAATCGAGGGGACGGCATGGCGCTGCGACGCGAGGTCGGGGCAATGGGATGGGTGCGGCATAGGACGCGCGGCCGGAATTACCGATGTCCGGTGGGCCGTTGGGTGCCAGGCCGGAGGCAGCATGAACGGCAGGTGCGAACGGCGGACAGCGGCCGCCGCGGAGGCGGGACCGCTCGTTCGGGACAAGTTGCCGTTGACGACCGACGCGTCGTCATTCGAGTGTGGCCGACTGGCAACCAATCGCCTCTTTTGGGCCACAAACCCGCCTCACCGTTCGCTGGTTTCCAGAAGGGGTCATCGCGGGGATGGTCCCGGGCCCGCCACCCGGCCGCAGGCCTAGCTGCGCGAGAGACTTGATCGGCACCGCTCGCCCCTGACATGTAGGGATCCGCCTGTCCGCGCCGGGGATAACCCGCGCCGGAAAGCGGTTTCTTACATCCGTGGAGCGCAAAGGGACGCCTAATGGACGCCAAGACGTTTGACAAATCCAAGTTGCCGAGCCGCCATGTGACGGTCGGGCCGTCGCGCGCCCCGCACCGCTCCTACTACTATGCCATGGGCCTCACCGAGGAGCAGATCAACCGCCCGTTCGTCGGCGTGGTGTCCTGCTGGAACGAGGCCGCGCCGTGCAACATCGCGCTGATGCGCCAGGCCCAGTCGGCAAAGGTCGGGGTCAACGAGGCGGGCGGCACGCCGCGCGAGTTCTGCACCATCACCGTCACCGACGGCATCG
>CAYYGO010000062.1:0-17162 GCA_964471635.1 uncultured Hyphomicrobium sp. | reverse complement strand
GGCAGACACGTTGCACACGTCGGCTTTCGTTCTGCGATCGGGCATCATCATCGAGGGAGGCGACTTATGGCGAGACATGGACTTTGGCTGGCGGCTCTGATGGCGCTTGCGGCGCTCGTGCCGCTCGGCGCATACGCGCCGGCCGAGGCGCATGGCCCGACGCGCCAGAAGGTGACCGAGACGGTCGAGATCAAGACGACGGCGGCCAAGGTGTGGGCGGCGATCGGCAATTTCCAGGACATGAGCTGGCACCCCGCAGTCGGCGCCACCGAAGGCAGCGGCGGCAACGCCGCAGGGGCGACGCGCGTGCTGACGCTGAAATCGGGTGGCCGCATCATCGAGGCGCTGACGGCCTACGAGGCCGGAAAGAGCATGTCGTACGAGATCACCGCCGTCGATGTGAAGGTGCTGCCTGTCTCCAACTACGCGGCGACGCTGTCGGTGGAGGAGAGCGGTGGCAAGTCGACAGTGCAGTGGCGGGGCGCGTTCTATCGCGGCTTCCTCAACAACGATCCGCCGCCGGAGCTGTCGGACGAGGCCGCGGTGAAGGCGATCAAGGGCGTGTTCCGCTCGGGGCTCGACGCGCTGAAGGCGAAGCTCGAGGCGGGAGGCTGATGGCGGGCCCGGCGGTTGGGCCGAGCTGCGGGCGCGACGCGCGAGCGGGTGCGGGCGTGCCGCGCCGCGCTGCGAGATCGTGGTGGACCATCCTCGCCCGCGTGCATCGGGTGCTGTCTGCGGCGGTTTTGGCATCGGCGATTCTGGCCGCGAGCCAGGGCCTGCCGGCTGCCCCCGATGCCGACGCTGCGGAGCGGGCGTCCGAGGCGGGTGTGCGCGTTTCGACCTCGGTGGAGGCGCTCGTCACCAACCAGACCGGCGACACGCTCTCGGTGGTGCGCCTCGCCGACATGACGCAGGTGGCGGAGATCGCAATCGGCGGCAAGCCGGCCGGCGTCGCGATGTCGCCCGATGGGCTCACGGCCTACGTGACCTCGCCCGAGGGGCGTATGCTCAACGTGATCGACGTCGCGGCACGCACCGTGGTGGCCCGGCTCGAAGCGGGCAGCGGTCCGCTCGGCGTGGCGGTCAATCCGGTGAGCGGTGCGGTCTACGTCGCCGACTGGTACCGGCACCGCATCCGCGCGTTCGACCCCGGGGGGCGCGGGCCTGCCGGCCTCAAGGCGGCCGGCGAGGTGGAGGTTGGGCTGTCCCCGTCGGGTCTCGCGGTCACGCCCGACGGACGGCACTTGCTGTCTGCCGACCGCGACAGCGACCGCGTGAGCGTGGTGGATACGCGCACGCTTGCGGTGACCGGAACGGTGGCCGTCGGGCAGCGGCCGTTCGGGGTCACCATCTCGGGCGATGGCCGGCGGGCCTATACGGCCAATGTCGGAAGCAACGACGTGACGGTGATCGACATCGCGGGCCTGAGCGTTATCGGCCGAGTGCCGGTCGGGCGGCGACCTTACGCGGTGGCGCTGGCGGCGGGCCGCGCATTCGTCACGGACCAGCATGCGGCGAGCGTAACCGTTTTCGACGTCGCGTCGCTGGCACGGATCAAGACGATACGCGTCGGTGCCTATCCGGAAGGGATCGCCGCCGACCGGGACGGACGCACCGTGTACGTCGCTTGTTGGGACGCCAACACGCTCGAGCGGATCGATACGGCGACGCTCGAGGTGACGGGGCGGGTCACGGTCGGGGACGGGCCGCGCGCATTCGGGCTGTTCCTTCGTTGATCCGGGGGCGATGCGATCCGGGACCGATGCGGTCGCGCTGGGCGTGCGAGGATAGTGGGCGTGCGAGGATAGTGGGCCTGCGAGGATGAGCTGCGCCACCGGCAAAGGAGGGCGGGCAACGGCCGGCAAATGAGGATCGGACTGAAATCGCCTCGGCTCACGAAGATTTGGATTGCGAAACCATGATTAGCTGCTCGCGCTGTGCTAGGACCTTTCTCCCGTCGGGCTCCCTGCTGCTTCGCGTCGAACGGGCGCGGCCGGAGGCGGTGACTTGATCGCCCTGTCGACCGCTCTGGACCTGGCGCCAAGAGCAGCCACAACACTCGGACGACACGTCCGGATAAGAGGCGCGACAAGCGCCTATGCAACAGTCGGAGGACCTTGCCGCATGCTCGTCACGATCTCGCGCATCACCGCACTTTGCGCTGTCTTGTTCGTTGCTTCCGGAGCCGTTGGCGCCGAGGCCGCGAAGATTTCGGCCGCCGACGTCCTGTTCGAGCGCCCGCACCTCGAGCGGATGGACACGGGCAGCGAGGCGCTCTATCGCATCCAGCGCACGGTGTCGGACGCCAAGGCGCTGGGCGATCCGTTTTCGGATGATATCCGCATCGGCGTGCGCGCCGTCGATCCCGCGTCGGGCAAGCGAGAGGTGTCGATCAAGGTCTTCTCGGGCGAGCGTGCCCGCGACCCACGCACCGAGACCGACATGACCGGAAATCCGATCCTGATCTTCTTTCTCGACCGCGCGGTCGGCAATTTCGGCCTGGTCGGCGGCGGCAACCGCAACTACCTGAAGCAGGTGTTCCGCGAGGCGATCCGCGACCGTGCCGTCGTCGAGCCGGTGAAGGTCGGCTTCCAGGGCAAGGAGGTCGATGGCTACCGCATCCAGGTGGCGCCCTATGCAAACGACAAGAATGCGGTGCGCATGCTCGGCTACGAGGGCTCGCGGTTCGTGCTCACGGTGAGCAACGAGGTGCCTGGCTACTTCGTCGACATGGTCTCGACCTACGAGAGCACGAACAAGGACGCGCCGCGCTTCGAGGAGCGCATCACGCTGCAGACGGTGGGAGCCGCGAAATGATCGGGATGCATGCAGGGTCGAGATCGATGATGGCGTTTGGCCGGTATGCGGCGGCGCTTGCGGTCGGCGTCCTGGTGCTGGCGCTCGGCGCGGGCGGGGCGCGGGCCGTCGAGCTTCCACAGAACGATTATCCGACGGACGCGCGGGCCGACTACGTGTTCGCGTGCATGCAGGTCAACGGTCAGACGCGCGACGCATTGCGCCGCTGCTCGTGCTCGGTCGACGTCATCGCCTCGCTGATGGCGTTCGCGGACTACGAGGAGGCCGAGACGATCCTGTCGGTGCGCCAGAAGGGCGGCGAGAGCACCGACATGTTCTTCTCCTACGCGCCGCTGCGCGAGAAGATCAACACGCTGCGGCGTGCCCAGGTGGAAGCCGAGCTGCGCTGCTTCTGAGCCGCGCCGGCGTCAGGCCAGGTAACAATGGGGCGCGGGTTGCTGACAACCCGCGCCTCGATTTCTGCGCCGCTCTCGTGCGCCAGTCTCGTACGTCAGGTAGCGTCCCGTGTCAGGAGCCGCTGGCTCCGCCGCGAACGGTAAAGACGCGGCCATCGGTATCCTTGGCCGTCACCTCGAGCAAGCCGCGACCGCCGTCGGCATAGCTGAAGCGGATGTTCGGATCCTCGGACAGCGAGATGCCGCCCTCGAGCTTGAACACGCGCTCGCCATCGCGCAGCACCTCGATCTCCTCGACGTACTTCGCCGGGATATAGAGTCCCGTCAGCTGGTTCATCTGCATGCCCGAGTAGTTCGGGTGCTTGATCATCACCTGTGCCTCGCGCACTGCCGACGCCCCGGTCTTCGGCTCGAAGGCGCGCAACTGCATCTTGCCGATCGCAGCGAGTGCCTCGTCGGCGTCCTTCAGTGCCGGCGCAGAGCAGCCGCCCGCAGCCTTGACGTAGCGGGTGGCCATCAGCAGCCGGCCGTCCTCGGTCTCGATGACGGCGCGGATGTTGGTGTACATGTCGACGCGGACGCGGGTGGAGATGGTGCGCTCGCCGATCCCCGCGCCGCTGCCGAAGGTGAACGCGGCCGCGACCGGCGCCGGGTTCTTCTCGACGATCAGTGTCAGCTTGCGAACCTTGCCCGCCATGGCGGCTGGCACGCGGACCGTGATCGGCACCAGCGCTGCGTCCTCTGCGCGCACCGGTGCATCGAGCGTCAGGGCCGTCTCGTCCTCGACGATGTCGCGGCCGGCAAACACGTCCTTGCGGATGCCGGGCCAGGGGTCGTAGTCGAGCACGGCGTTGCCGACGGGCGACCCGCCCGTCGCGGCCGAGACCGGGACCGCGACCGCAGCCGCCAGGATCGCGGCCAACACCAGTGCCGCTGCGGCGCCAACGAGGGCCGGACCGCTCTGTTGACCGCGCTGTTTCACGACTGCCATCCCTTCGTCTCCTCCGTCTGTCCGGATCCGTGGGGCCTCGCGGGCTCCCGGTCGCGGCGTTGTTGTCTCGTGTGGACCTGCCCGCTGCCGCGGTCGCCGCCGTTTGCATGGTGGCGCGAGGCTACTCCCATTCGAGCTCGGCGAATGCCGCCGACACGTTTCGTGCATGATACTCCGCAAAAAGGCTCCACGCATCCTTCTCTGCGAGCCCGACCGTGGCGGCCGCCTCGGCGAGCGTGCGCCCGGCCTTGATCGCCGCCCGAACCTCGCCGGCGAGGCGTTCAAGGTAACGGACGATGGGTTCGGCGGCGTCGGGCCAGGCCATCGCGGCCGGACCGTGCCCCGGCACGACGCGCCGGGCCTCGCGCGCCTTGAGGTCCGCGAGACGCTCGATCCAGCCGCGGATCGAGCCGTCGATCGTCGGAATATGCTCCGAGAACAGCACGTCCCCCAGGAACAGCGTGCCCGTGGCGTCGTCCGAGACTACGAGATCGTTGTCGGTATGGGCTGTGCGCAGCGCCTCGAGCCGAAGCGTCCGCCCGCCGAGATCGAGGGTTCGCGTGCCCTCTACCGGAAGGGTGGGCAGCACGATGCGGGTGCCGGCAAAGGCGGCGTCGCCGAGCATCGGTCCGTTCACGGCGAGATAGCGCTCCGAGCGGGCGGCCAGTCCGCGCGCCATCTTGTGGTGGGCGACGAAGGCCGTGGCGCCGTCGTCGAACGCGGCGTTGCCGAAGACGTGGTCGGGGTGCATGTGGGTGTTGACCACGTAAGCCACGGGCTTGGCCGTGACGCGGCGCACGGCGGCCAGCAGCGCCGATCCGATGGCGGCGCTGCCGCCGGTGTCGATCACAGCGACCCGGTCGCCACCGACGACGAAACCGCAGTTCGAGATGTCGCCCCCGTTCTCGGGGGAGAACAGCGCGTGCCGGCCGCGGTGCACGTGCACGCCCGGAGCGATCTCGTCGACCGCGAGCGGGCCGTCGGCAATACCCGTTTGGTTCCCTGGCGGGTTTCCGGTCGAACTGTCGCGACCGGCCCTCGCCGGAGCCGCGGCCCGCGCCTCGTGCGGTTGGGGCGCAACCCCGAGCGGCGGCAGAACCGCAGCAGCGGCAACTATCGCCGCCGTCGTCAAGACGCGCCGTCGCTCGATGATGGATGGCATGCGCTTCTCCGAGTCGGTTCATGCTAGCGGGAGACGGTGCCGGGACAAGTGACGTCTACGTGACAGACGGCTTGCTGGGCAGACGGCTTGCTGGGCGCGGCAAACGCACGCCGAGCGGCCACGCCGGTGGCAGAACATTGCTTGTGGACGAATGTGGTCTGCGGCGGCGCCGCGGAGGGCGTCTCCGGTGTCGTCACGGCTGCCGCCTTGGGCAGCGCTCGGCGACACATCGCGATGCGTCGTCGCAATGATCCGCAGACGCATCATAGGGATTTGGCGCCTTGGGCGCAATGCGCTGACAATTCGAGAAAACAAGCGTTTTGCATTGCAGCACGCGTCGAAGCTCGATTGCACCGGGCGATTTTTCGGTCAGTCCTATTGTCCTATTGTCATCCTGAAAGAGTAGGTCACAGACGCTCTTGCGTGCCGCGACAAAAAGTGCCTAGATGGCCTCGGTAGCTTCGACTTCCGGTCGCCCGCGCAGGGCGGTCACCTTCGTAGGTCTGGCGGGAAACAAGAGGGCAACCTCGGTCCCATTGATGCCAGCCGTGACACGCTGACGAAGCCTACCGCTTGCAAGCGTGGCAAGACTTTCAAAAAGGAGGAAGCTCTATGCGCAAAAGTGCACTCACCAGTGCATTGTTGGCATCTGTGGCTCTGTCGGTTCCCGCAATGGCGAACGAGAGCGTCACGAAGCTGACGGCGGACCCGAACCAGTGGGCGATGCAGGCTGGCGATTACTTCAACCAGCGCTACACGAAGCTCGATCAGATCAACAAGGACAACGTCAAGAACCTGAAGGTCGCCTGGACCTTCTCGACGGGCGTCCTGCGCGGTCACGAAGGTGGCCCGCTGGTCATCGGCAACATCATGTACGTCCATACGCCGTTCCCGAACATCGTGTACGCGCTCGACCTCGACCAGGACGCGAAGATCATCTGGAAGTACGAGCCGAAGCAGGATCCGTCGGTCATCCCCGTGATGTGCTGCGATACCGTCAACCGCGGTCTCGCTTACGCTGACGGCATCATCATCCTGAACCAGGCCGACACCAACGTCGTGGCTCTCGACGCGAAGTCCGGCAAGGAGCTCTGGAAGTCGACGAACGCCGATCCCAAGAAGGGCGAGACCCACACGGGTACGACGCTCATCGTGAAGGACAAGGTGCTCGTTGGCGTCTCGGGCGCCGAGTTCGGCGTGCGTTGCCACGTGACGGCCTATGACCTGAAGAGCGGCAAGCGCGTTTGGCGTGCCTACTCGATGGGTCCGGACAGCGACATCCTGGTCGATCCCGAGAAGACGACCAACCTCGGCAAGCCGGTTGGGAAGGACTCCTCGCTCAAGACCTGGAACGGCGACCAGTGGAAGATCGGTGGCGGCTCCACGTGGGGCTGGTTCTCCTACGACAGCGAGGCGAACCTGTTCTACTACGGAACCGGCAACCCCTCGACCTGGAACCCGGTGCAGCGCACCGGCCCGGATGGCAAGCCGATCGACCAGCTCTACTCGATGACCATCTTCGCTCGTAATCCTGACACGGGCGTGGCTGCGTGGGTCTATCAGATGACCCCGTTCGACGAGTGGGACTATGACGGCATCAACGAGATGATCCTCGCGGACATCGACGTTAAGGGCAAGAAGACCCCGGCCCTCGTGCACTTCGACCGTAACGGTCTCGGCTACACGCTGAACCGCAAGACGGGCGAGCTGCTCGTTGCCCAGAAGTACGATCCGGCCGTGAACTGGACCTCGGGCGTCGACATGGACCCCAAGAGCCCGCGCTACGGTCGTCCGACGGTCGTCGAGGCCTACTCGACGTTCAAGTCTGGCAAGGGCCAGGACTTCAACTCGAAGGGCATCTGCCCGGCGGCGTTGGGCTCCAAGGACCAGCAGCCGGCAGCGTTCTCGCCGCGCACGGGCCTCTTCTACGTGCCGACGAACCACGTTTGCATGGACTACGAGCCCTTCAAGGTCTCGTACACGGCTGGCCAGCCCTACGTCGGCGCCACGCTGTCGATGTATCCTGCTCCGAACAGCCATGGCGGCATGGGCAATTTCATTGCCTGGGACGCCGGCACGGGCAAGATCGTCTGGTCGAAGCCTGAGCCGTTCTCGGTCTGGTCGGGTGCACTCACCACCGCTGGTGGCGTCGTGTTCTACGGCACGCTCGAGGGCTACTTCAAGGCAGTCGACGAGAAGGACGGCAAGGAGCTGTTCAAGTTCAAGACCCCGTCGGGCATCATCGGCAACGCCATGAGCTACATGCACAAGGGCAAGCAGCACATCGCCGTCCTCTCGGGCGTTGGTGGCTGGGCCGGCATTGGTCTCGCGGCTGGTCTGACGAACCCGAACGACGGTCTGGGCGCGGTCGGTGGCTACGCTGGTCTGCGTAACTACACGAACCTCGGCGGCACGCTCACCGTGTTCACGCTGCCCTAATCGGGTCGCTTGAAGACTAAGGGCCGGCGCAGGGCGACCTGCGCCGGCCTCACTTTGAGTGGCAGACGCGTCACTCTGCGGGTGGCGGACGCAAAGCCAAATACGACGCGGTGGTCGTTGCTGACACAGCTCTCCTCGTTGGGGCAGTCACGGCCCATGCGATATGGAAGGCGCACGGTCGAACAGGCGTTCTTTTCGTGTCGATCTGGCGTCGGGGGCGTCCAAAGCGAGCCACCGGCTGCTGGTCAAGGCTCTCTCGGTACGCTCGCACGGCAGGCGAACGTCCGGTGGTCACGGACCCTGCGCTGGCCAAGGTTCGAGGCGGTTCGAGGTTTCGCGGAGGTTCGTGTGGGGCGTCGCCCCGGCATCGCGGGCGATCCGGGGTCGAAGCAGGCCGGAGGCCGAGCGAGATTGGGCTGCGGCACACTGTCGGCGGGTGATCCTCTGGGGTCGTGCGGCCGTTGGCCAACAGTGGCAGGAACGCGAACTGTGTCGGGAAGCCGAGGCGGTAGGGCGAGAAGGAAGGTCAGGACATCCGGCGGGATGTCCGGGGCCACGTGCGGTCGAGGGTCGGGTGCAGATTGGCGGGACTTGAACGACGAACGTCCACTCGGGGTCGGTTGATCTCGCGGGATCACAGGTTCTCACGAGAGTTGAACGCTTCGTGAGGTTTATTGGAAGACCGGTACGGCTGCTCCACGTCCACCTACAATCGGGGCCGTTCGGCCGGCAGGTCGAACGCTTTACAGAAACCATGGGGAAACGCGTGAAAAGAATTGGCGCTGCGCTCGTCGCATGTCTGCTGATCGGCCTGCCGGTGGCGGGCGAGGCGGTTGCTCAGTCCGTTGCCGTCGCAACGGACAAGGAGAACGAGAGCAAGTGGTTGGACAAAAACGGCGATCCAACCTACAAAAAATACGACGACGGATCGTTCGACTGGTATACGTTCAACGGTTTCCGGCGCTATCACGCCGAGTGCCACGTCTGCCATGGTCCCGAAGGCAAGGGCTCGACCTACGCGCCCGCGCTCGCGGACAGCCTCAAGACGATGACCTACACGGACTTCCTGCAGGTCGTCGCCAGCGGCCGGGTCGTGCAGCGACCGGGCGGACAGGAGAGCGTGATGCCCGCGCTCGGCGATAACAAGAACGTCATGTGCTACATCGACGATCTGTTCGTATACCTGCGCGCCCGCGCGGACGGCGCGCTTCCCGGTGGCCGGCCGTCGCGTAACGTTCCGCGCTCCGAGGCCTCCAAGAAGTACGAAGATGCGTGCTTCGGCGGCTGATGCCGTCAGAGGGAGACCGAACCAGGATGGGATCACCATGAACGGTTTCACAGCAGGGCTCCTCGGGGCCCTGTTCGTTATCGGCGGCATCGTCTCTGGCGCTTCGGACGCGTCGGCAGCGGACGGCAAGCGCGCCGATCTCGTCAACAGGACGACGCTGCGCGTTTGCTCCGATCCGTCGAACTTGCCGTTTTCCAACGACAAGCTCGAAGGTTTCGAGAACAAGGTCGCCGACATCGTCGCCGACGAGCTCAAGGTCAAGGTGGAGTACACGTTCTTTCCGCAGGCGGTCGGCTTCATTCGCCGCACGCTGTTCGCGAAGGCCTGCGACATCGTGATCGGCTACGCCCAGGGCGACGAGCTGGTGCTGAACTCGAACCACTACTACCGCTCGGTCTACGCACTGGTCTATCGGGCGGGTAAAGGGCTCGACGGCGTCGACTCGATCGTCGATCCGCGCCTCAAGGACAAGTCGGTCGGTATCATCGCCGGCACGCCGCCTGCCGATATCATGGCCACGGCAGGGTTGATGTCGAAGGCGCGCCCCTACCGGCTCATCGTGGACCGCCGACACGAGAGCCCGGCCGAGCAGATGCTCGAGGACATTCGTAAGGGCGAGATCGACGCGGGCGTTTTGTGGGGGCCGATTGCGGGCTACTTCGCGGCGCGGGGAGGCGAAAAGCTCGTCGTTGCGCCGCTGTTGAAAGAGTCGACCGGTCCGCGCATGGCCTACCGGATCACCTTCGGAGTGCGCAACGGCGAGGACGACTGGAAGCGCCAGCTCAACGAGATCATCAAGAAGCGGCAGGGCGACATCGACGCGGTGCTGCTCGGCTTCGGCGTGCCGCTGGTCGACGAGCAGAACAAGCTGATTGCCGCGGCGCGGAAGTGAGGCCGCGGCCGCCGATCCGCAGCCGGGGGTCGAGATGCGCCACGCACCGGGGGTGACCGAAGCGAAGGCTGCCGGGGCGCGAGCGCTACTCGCGCTGCGCCGGGCCTGCGGTGCCGAGGGCTGCGACGCTTTGGCTTCGGCCAGCCCGTTTCGCGACGGTGCCGGGGTGCGGCCACGAGCACCGGCACGGGCGGCAGGCGCCTCGCCGACCATCGTCTTGGCGTCGCTTGTCCTGGCGGTTGCAGCGTTTCACGCTACTGGCCCGGTTGCTGCGGGCGATGCGACGCAAGCCGCGGGCGGAGCCTCCGCGGTCGCCGTGGCCGAGCCCGAAGGCTACAAGTCGTCCGACTACCGTTCGCCGGTTCCGTCAGCGCTGAAAGGCGCGCGCGTCGTCTCGGCGGAGCGGGCAAAGTCGCTGTGGGAGGGTGGCGGCGCGGTGTTCATCGACGTCTATCCGCGGGCCCCGAAGCCGGCAAACCTTCCCCCGCAAACGGTCTGGCGCGATCCGCAGCACGCGACCATCGCGCGGGCACACTGGCTGCCAAACGTGGGCTACGGCGTGCTGGCGCCTGCCGTCGCCCAGTACTTTGCCGACAAGCTCGGCGAGCTCAGCGGCGGCGACAAGGCTCGGACCCTGGTGTTCTTCTGCCTCAGTAACTGCTGGATGTCGTGGAACGCGGCCAAGCGCGCGCTCGAACTCGGCTACACCGATGTCGTCTGGTTCCCGGACGGCACGGACGGCTGGCGGGACGAGCTCGGCCTGCCGTTGGTCGTTGCAGAACCGCGCCCCTGACGCGCGAGGTCGATGCTGCCTGCCCCGCAGGTCCGGGCGTTGAACACCGTGAGGCATTGCAGGCAGGGGCAATGCAAGCTGGGGCGTGGCAAGCTGGGCCTTGAAGGTGCGGTGACGATCGGCCGCGCCGAGCCGACGATGCGGTCACTTGCTCATGTGGCCGCGGATCAGCCGTCCGATCTCGAAGGCGCGTTGCTCGATCTGCACCGGCACCTCGCAGGCGAGCGGGATGTTGCTCTGGCGCTCCTGGAAGATGCGGACGTCCCAGTTGAAGCGCTCTTGGGCCTCGGCGAGCGCCTTGCGGCCGGCATCGTCGGTGGCCTTCTCCTTGAGCGTGATGATCGCCGAGCTCTGTGTCTCGATCTCCTTCGAGCGGTTGGCCTGACGACGTTGGAAACGCTCGACGCCCGCGATGACGGCGGTGCGCTCCTCGTTCGTGCGCGAAAGAACGCCCGCGAACAGCACCTTCAGCTTGCCATCACGCTCCGCGGCTGGAAGCGCTTCGGCGAACGCTTTGATCGACGCGGTCGCCTCCTCGATCGGCACGCGGCGGCTGACGAGGCCGGGCACGAGCTTGGCCAAGACGGGGTCGCTCGACCAGCCCGTGATGTCCTCGACCGGCGGGCCATCCCAGATCTGAACCGACGTCAGCGTGACGACCTTGCGCTGCACACAGGGCCAGTCGGGATGCTCCTTTTCGCCCACGGCGGCGAGGACGTCGCCTGGCGCGGCGGAGAGCACTGACGCGGCCACGAGCGCGGCCGCGAGGGCAAGGCGATACGACATGCTAGGCTCCACCACCCGGGCCGCCGCGGCGGCCGATCAGGCCTTTAGAGGGGTTGTATGCATAGATCGCGGCGCCGAGGAACAGGATCGTGCATCCGACGACCACGGCGAGCGAGAACCAGTCCACCTGTCCGTAGAAGCCGAAGCGGATCAGCTCCACGACGTAGGTGAAGGGGTTGAGACGGCAGATCTCGAACAGCAGCGGGCTCGATTCCTTGATGCGCCAGAGCGGATAGAGCGCCGAGGAGGCGAAGAACATCGGGAAGATGACGAAGTTCATCACGCCGGCGAAGTTTTCGAGCTGCTTGATGACGGACGACATGAAGAGCGCAAGGGCGCCGAGCATGAGGCCGGACAGGAACAACGCCGGCGCCACGGTGAGATAGCCGGCGAAGGGATGAGGGATCGTGAGCCCGAACGGCATCGCGATGGGCGGTGCGCCCGGCTCGATCTCCCAGAAGTAGGCGACGGCGAGGAACACGTAGGCCTGCAGCATGGCGACGGCGACGCCGCCGACGATCTTCGAGACGAGCAGGTAGGAACGCGGGAAGGGGCTCACAAGCAAGGTGCGCATGGCGCCGGTCTCGCGGTCGTAGACCATCGACAGCGAGGACTGCATGGCGTTGAACAGCAGGATCATGCCGATGAGGCCGGGCGTCACGAACGTCTCGTAGAGGACGTAGGACTGGTAGGGCGGGATAATCGAGACGCCGAGCACCTGCCGGAAGCCGGCCGCGAAGATGAAGAGCCAGACCAGCGGGCGGACCAGCGCGGACAGGAAACGCTCGCGCTGGTGCAGGAAGCGCAGCACCTCGCGCCACACGATTCCGCGGAAGCACGCGAGGTAGCCATTGAACCCGATCGGCGCGACGGTTTCGTGCGCATGCGGGGGACGTGCGCGGGAAGCGGTTCCGGCCAGTTCGGCGCTCATTCGGCGTCCCCGTCGGTCGATGTCCCTTCGGTCCCGGTCATCTTGCGGAACGCGGTGCGAATGTTGTCCGTGCCGGCGCGGGCCAAGAAGTCGGGAACGGCGCCCGCGAACAGGATGTTGCCCTTGTGGAGCAGCACGATCGTGTCTCCGGCAGTGATCTCGTCGATGAGATGCGTGGCCCAGAGCACGCCCATGCCTTCGTCGGCGACGAGCGAGCGCACGATCCGCATCACGCTTTCGCGCGAGCCGATGTCGAGACCGACGGTCGGCTCGTCGAGCAGCAGCAGCGCCGGCTTGTGGAGCAGCGACCGCGCGATCTCGATGCGCCGCGCCTGCCCGCCGGAAAGCGCCCGGACCTTGGCGTCGGCGCGGTCGGCAAGGCCGACACGGTCGAGCGCGTAGGTGCAGCGCTCGGCGACGTCGCGCCCATGCAACCCGTGCAGCGCCGCGTGGTACTCGAGGTTCTGCATCAGAGTGAGGTCGGTGTCGAGCGTGCGGCTCTGGAACACGACGCCGAGCCGCTGCAAGGCGGCGGTGGGGCGACGCCGCACGTCGTGTCCGAGGATGCGGATCTCGCCCGTGACGTTGTCGTAGAGGCGGGTCACGAGCGAGAACAGCGTCGACTTTCCGGCACCGTTGAGGCCGAGCAGCACGACGAATGCGCCGCGCGGCACACGCAACGAGACATCGGACAGCGCGATGCGCTCGCCGAACCTGTGGCTGACGTTCTGAACCGCCAGCGCGTCGTACGGCGTGGCCTCGGCGCGATCTGTCATTCTGAGCTGCAAGGGGGTGGCTTCGGGACTACTTGACGGTGATCTTACCGGCCAGCCCCTTGTCCGCAAGCCCCCGGCAGTGCCACTTGAACTCGCCGGGCTTAATGGGTGTGAAGAACAGCTCGGCAGCACCCTCCTGCTCGAACTCGATCTCGGTCACGGTCTGCACCTTGAGCTCGACCTTGTTGACCTCGATCTTGCGGAACCAGACGTGCTGGAAGAACTCCGGCGCCTCGAACGCGCATTCCTTCTTACCGGTCGACTTGATCCACATTCTGTAGCCTTTGCCGGTCTCGAAGGTGAAGGCGTCCTGGCGGAAGCCGTAGCCGGCATCGCCGAGGCCAACCTCGATGTCGGGGGCTCGCTCGGGACGGCCGACGAGGAAGCCCTCGGCGACGGCCGCCGTCGGCAGCGCGATGAGGCACATGGCGGCGATGGAACGGGTGGTGCGGGTCATGGAGGCCCTCTTCGGCTGGAATGGTTTACAGGATGCGGCGTGAGAACGTGGTGGAGGAGCGCCGGTCCGGAGCATGTTGCGCCGGACCGGCTGCGGTCATTCCGGCCTTGCGACGACACCCCACGGATACCGGCCGACCTTGATCGACTTCAGGACCTTGTCGGTCGCGACGTCGATCACCGAGACGTCGTTCGATGTGCCGTTCGTGGTGTAGAGCTGCTTGTCGTCGGGCGTGAAGTCGAGGTTCCAGACGCGCTGGCCGACGAGGATGTACTTCTCGACCTTGTAAGCCTTGGCGTCGACCATGGCGACGCGGTTGGCCGGGCCGAGCGCGACGTAGGCCTTCTTGCCGTCGCGCGTGAAGCGCACGCCGACCGGCTGGATGGCATCCTTGTTGACGCCCTGGATCTCGAAACCGAACTTGGCTTTGATTTTCTTGGTCGCCGTGTCGATGACGGTGACGGTGCCGCCGATCTCTGCCGAGACCCAGACCTCGCTGCCGTCGGGCGTGAAGACGGCAACGCGCGGACGGTTGTCGACCAGCACGTTCTCCACCGTTTCGTTGGTCTTGGTGTCGATGAAGTGCGCCATATTCGTCGTCTCGGACGTGTTGACGACGTAACGGCCGTCCGGGCTCACGCCCATGCCTTCGGGCTCGACGCCGACCGGGACCTCGCCGAGGACCTTGCCGTCGAAGATGTCGACGATGGTAACGATGTTGTCGTCCTCGTTGGCGATGTAGAGCGGGTTGCCGGAGGGGTGCAGAGTAAACAGCTCGGGATCGGGCCCAGACGGCAGGTTCTTGATGAACTCGTAGGTCTTGGCGTCGTAGACCTCGACCCGATTGTCGTCGCTGGCGCAGACGAGCAGCCACTTGTTGTCGTTGGCGAGCATGATGCCGCGCGGGCGGTTGCCGGTTTTGATGGTGTGCACGACCTCGAGCTTCGTGCTGTCGATGACGCTGACGGTCTGCTCTTTCTCGTTCGAGACGAAGACCTTGTGCGCCTGGGCCGGGAGGGGCGCGAGCGCGAGGGCGCCGAGCACGACGGCGGGCGCGAGACGGGGGACGAGAAGCTTCACGTCGGGATCTCCATGGCGGGTTGTTCGGGCGGGTGAGGCGTGTTCGGCGGCGTCCGGCCGCGATCGCGGCGCGAGGCGGCCGGGGCTACTTGGCGAACGCTTTGCATTTGGTCTCTGGCTTATCGACGCCCAGTGTATCGAGCTCGGTGTGCTGGTGGAGGAAGCCCGGCTGGGGCGACACGGTGACGTGCAGCTTGCCGGTGACGAGCAGGATCGGCTGGCGGAGCTGGCCGTTCCAGGTGCGGTAGGTGAGCTTCTGGCCCTTGAATGCGGCGAGCTCGAACTCGGGCGAGCGCAGATAGTCGATGAGGGTCGCGGGGTCGGCGGTTTTCTTGCGTGTCGCCGCCTCGCCGACCGAGCGGATGGCCATCCACACGTTGTAGTCGAGCTCCCGGAAGTTGCGGTTGTTCATGCGGCGGAAGCGGTTCTGGAACTGGGTGCCGCCCCAGAGCTCGATCGCGGGGTGCCAGGTGGCGGTGTAGAGGCCGGCAGTGCCAGCGACGGGCTTGGCGTCCCAGGTGCGGTACGGGACGTACTCGCCGAACAGGCCGCCCTCGTCGGACACGACGACAACGTCGTGCTCCTTGGCGTTCTGGGTGAACGAGGGCATCTGCTGCTGGATCTGCTCGAACCCACCGTCCGAGCGACGACTGCCGGGCTCGTAGGTGTATGTGCGCTCCTCGACGATCTTGGCGCCGAACCGCTTGGCGGCTCGGCGGTAGGCGTCGGCCAGCGCCTTGTCCTCCTCGGTCGGACCGACGATGAGGAACCAGCGGCTCCAGCGCTTCCAGGCGAGGTATTGGGCGAGCGCGTCGGCGAACATGGAGCGAGACGGAATGGTGTGCTTGAGGTTGGCGCGGCAGTCTTCCTCGCGAAGCCGCTCGTCCGGGCTCGAGGCGTTGAACACCACCGCCGGCTTGTCCTTCAACGCGTCGGCGACGGCGAGAACGGTCTTGGGCGTGGCGTCGACAATCACGAACGGCGTTCCGGCATCGACCTTGGCGACGATGTCGGCGACGAGTTGATCGGGCTTCTCGTTCTGGACGACGTCGAGCAGGAACTCCTGCTTCAGAAAGCGCCCGGTCGTGTTGTTGTCGGCGATGGCGAGCTTGGCGCCGGCGATACCGTCGTCGGGGGGAGGAAGGTCGAGAAGGGACAGCGGCGGGGGCTTGTCGACCAACTCGCGCGCGACGAGGAGGCGGACCTTTATCGTGTCGGCAGCAGGCTTGGCGGCACTGGCGGGTGCTGCCTGCTCGGTCTTCGCGGCGGGCGCGTTCGCGTCCTGGGCCGAAGCGGGGCCGGACGATACGGCGAGAAAAAGGCCGGTCAGGCCGACGGCGGTCAAGGACGCGGCACTCAGCCGGACGTGAGAAGCTCGCGCCGTGCGGCGCGCGCTGACTTGGCCAACCATGAAACCTCCCCGGACGGCATTTTTTATATTTGTAACAAAGTTACATTGGCTACCGAGAGATCGGCTGTGCCGGTTCGAAAGTCAAGCGGCGCCGCGCCGGGCCTCACGCAGTTGTGAGACAACGTCAACGCCGCGCGTGTAATGGAAGGCTTGAAATCGGAAACACCGCGACGACACGTAGAGGCGGCGCGACGTGCGGCGAGCAACATCGCCCCGTTGGAGCGTCAAGCAGGAGTGGCCAGCAAGACCGGCGAGCAGAGCCGGTTAACAAGACTGGCCCGCGAGGGAGGACTTGGTTTGAGCGGCACGTCGACGACATGGCTCCAGGCGCAAGGACGGCGCGTGGCTAGGCTGGCATACGCGCGCGGGATTGCTTGCGCCGGGCTTTGGGCGCTTGCGACGATGGCGGGGCTGGCGCAGTCGGCCCTCGCCGCACCCAAGACGGCGGCCTTGATGCCGTTCGAGATTATCGTCGAGGACACGCTCGAGGGTATCCCAATCGCCTCGAAGGCCGAGCGCGATCGGCTCGAGCTCATGACGCGGGCGCTCGCCGAACTCTTGCGCGAGTCGGGCGAGTACGCGCTCGCCGACACCGCGCCGCTTGCCGCCGAGATCGAGAAGCAGAGCCCGTTCTTCAAATGCAACGGCTGCGAGGCCGACATCGCCAAGAAGCTCGGGGCCGCCTACGCGATCACCGGTCTCGTGCAGAAGGGCTCGGCGTCGGCCGCCAATATTTCGGTCGCGATCCGGGACGTTGCGACGGGCGAGCTGGTGCGGACGGCCGGCATTACGGTGCTCGAGGCGAGCGACGAAGGTTGGGTGCGCGGCGTCAAGCGGCTGACCCGCAACAGACTGATCTCGGGAGAGGCCGCGAAATGATGGACCGACGCACGCTGATCGCCGGAGCCGGGGCCATGGCCGCGGCAGCAGGCTTGTCCAGGCTG
>CAYYGO010000061.1:0-17580 GCA_964471635.1 uncultured Hyphomicrobium sp. | reverse complement strand
GCCCTGGATCGGGGATGAGTAGAAGAGGCAGAAATCATGGCCTGACAACAACCATGATGTGGCAGTCGTACTGTGGCGTACAAAGACAGGAAAACGGCGGAACGCCCGAATACTTGTGATGCGCGGATCAGTGATTATTCCGCGTCACGCGCGGGCGGGATGTCTTCCGCAATCTCCTGTCTGAGCTTCGGTCCCTGCGCGAGTCGTCGGCCGAGCGCGGTCACGAAGGCTTCGTAGCGCTCGGCCGCCTTGGCGCGTGCCGCGACCTGGGCCGGCTCCGGCAACGGCGGATTGGACGTCAGCCAGAAACGGATGAATACAGCTAGCGTCTCGACCGATATGCCGAGGTCGCGCTCCATTCGCGCCAGGCGACGGTCGAGTTGATCGAGCCGCTTCGTCGTGGCTGCCTCCTGCCGCTCAGCGGCGTCCGGCGAGAGAAACGAAGCAATGCCAGCCTCGGCAACCAGCGATAGGGACAGGTCTCGCCGCGCCGCATGGGCCGCGAGCGCCTTCATGACATCCGGGTCGAGATACACGGAGAGGCGTTGCTTTTTCGGAGGCTTGCTCACCGACACATCCTAAAGTTCGATACCGTCGCCCGGATCGAGCGAGGCTTGGCGGGCGACTTGGCGCATCGTCTGCGTCATGCGGCTCAGGCGTGCGGCATCCTCGTCGACATCGTCACGGGGATCGATCTCGAATTCATTTTCGAGCACCGGCTTTCGCTCGACGGCCTGGGTCCGGCTCAGTTCGGGTTGATGCCGGCGTTCGGAATCCGTCGGATCGTCATCGGACCCGTCCTGCACTGCGATGACCGTGCTCAGCTTGGGAGCCGCCGGTATGGCGAGCGTGCTCCAGTCGTCGGTCATTGCGCTCGCCGGCTTGGTGAGTGTGGGCGGCGTGAGGATGCGTTCCTGAAATCTGCGATCCTCGTAGTAGCGGGCCTTCTTCGCCCGGATCGGCGGAATGCCGGCGACCATGACGATCTCGTCGGAGGGCGGGAGCTGCATGATCTCGCCGGGCGTCAGCAACTGTCGGGCGGTCTCCGAGCGCGATACCATCAAGTGGCCGAGCCAGGGCGATAGCCGGTGGCCAGCATAGTTTTTCATCGCCTTCATCTCGGTCGCGGTGCCGAGGGCATCCGAAACGCGTTTGGCCGTGCGCTCGTCATTGGTCGCGAAGCTCACGCGGACATGGCAATTGTCCAAAATTGAGTTGTTAGGGCCGTAGGCCTTCTCGATCTGATTCAGCGATTGCGCGATGAGGAAGGCCTTGAGGCCGTAACCGGCCATGAAAGCGAGCGCGCTCTCGAAGAAGTCGAGGCGGCCGAGCGCGGGAAACTCATCGAGCATGAGCAGCAGGCGGTGCCGGTTGCCCTTAGCCTGCAAGTCCTCCGTCAACCGGCGTCCAACCTGATTCAAGATTAGGCGGATCAGTGGCTTGGTCCGATTGATGTCGGATGGCGGGACCACGAGGTAGAGCGTCGTCGGACGCTTGCCGCCGACCACGTCAGCGATGCGCCAGTCGCAGCGGCGGGTTACTTCCGCGACCACCGGATCGCGATACAGACCGAGAAAGGACATCGCGGTCGACAGCACGCCCGACCGCTCGTTGTCCGACTTGTTGAGCAGTTCACGAGCCGCGCTGGCGATCACCGGATGAGGCCCGGCCTCGCCGAGATGGGCGGTCTTCATCATCGCCGCGAGCGTCGATTCGATCGGCCGCTTCGGATCGGACAGGAAGGCCGCGACACCCGCCAATGTCTTGTCGGCCTCGGCATAGAGGACGTGCAGGATCGCGCCGACCAGAAGCGCGTGCGACGTCTTCTCCCAGTGGTTCCGCTTCTCGAGCGAGCCTTCCGGGTCAACCAAAATGTCGGCGATGTTCTGCACGTCACGGACTTCCCATTCGCCGCGGCGCACCTCGAGCAGCGGATTGTAGGCCGCCGACTTCGCGTTTGTGGGATCGAACAGCAGCACGCGGCCGTGCCGGGCGCGGTAGCCGGCGGTCAGGGTCCAGTTCTCGCCCTTGATGTCGTGAACGATCGCCGAGCCCGGCCAGGTCAGGAGCGACGGCACGACCAGGCCCACGCCCTTGCCGGAACGTGTCGGCGCGAAGCACAGCACATGCTCCGGGCCGTCGTGGCGAAGATACTCGCGCTCATGCCTGCCGAGCACGACGCCGTCTGGACCGAGGAGGCCGGCGGCCTTCACCTCTTCAGGCCGCGCCCAGCGGGCTGAGCCGTAGGTCTCCACATTCTTCGCTTCGCGTGCCCGCCACACGGACATGCCGATGGCGACGGCGATGGAGATGAACCCGCCGGACGCTGCGATATAGGCGCCCTCGACGAAGATCGGCGGGGCATAGGCGTCATAGAAATACCACCACCAGAAGAAGGCCGGCGGATAGTAGATCGGCCATCCGACGAGCTCGAACCAGGGCTGGCCGAGCTGAGGCTGGAAGCCAAGACGATAGGCCGTCCATTGCGTCGCGCCCCAGGTCGTCATCAGCACGATCAGGAAGACGGTGAGGATCTGGCCCCAGAGGATCTTCGTCGCCGACATGGCGGGCACTCCTTTCTTAGTTGGGTTACATGCCGAGGCCGCGATTGCGGCCGAAGCTCCAGTCGACGCCGCCGGGGCCGCGCGAGACGCCCGAGACGTGCTGACCGTGCTGCCGTTCGAGGGAGGGCGACCAGGGCACGAGCTGGAACCCGAGGCCGTCGTCGATCATGGCGAAGCGGCCCGAGGCGAGCGCGAAGCGCTGGCGGTAGGTGCCCGCCACATACTCGCCCGATCCGGCCTTGGTGAACGGACGCCCGGTTTCGGCCGCGAGCTTTTCGCCGAGCGCTTCGACCTCGCGCTGGCGCAAGGTTTCGATGAGGCCCGGCGAGAAGCTGACGCCGCGCGTCTGCCGCTCGGCGAGGCCCTGGCCAACGAGATGCTCGGCACGTCGGTCCATCGCTTGGCGCACCTCCGCGCCGAAGCCGCCACCGCCAAGGGCTACCGGCTCGCGGGCGATCGCCTGCCGGTCGAGCCAGGTGGCGCCGGTCGCATGGACCTGCCGCTCAATATCGAGATCCGAGCGAACGGCGAGCGCGACACGCCGGCGGCCCTGCGCGTCGTCGAACTTGCGCAGCTCGACGATCGAACCCGGTGCGCTGTCGCCGGCGGCGTCGAGATCGGCGAGCTTGATGTGGTGGGTGCGCCCGTCGGTGCCGTCGACTACGGCATAGGCCGTGCCCTTCAGCTCGTCATCGAGGCCGCGGTCGACCAGCCGGCCGATGACCGGATCGTCGATGCTCTCGCCGGCGAGCACATAGCTCGCGGCGCCGCGTTCGATGCCGCGTTCAGTCAGGCCGCGGTGGATGCGCTTGATGATGTCGCCACGCTCGCCGAGCGCGCGCAGCGTCTTCTCGGCATTCTCCGATACGACCCATTGGCCGGGACCGACCTGATCGGCGAGGCCGAGTGTCTCCAGCTTGCGCAGCCGACCGACCTTCAGCGCGTGGAATTCGTCTGGCTGCCGATCGGGATGTGGGGCGAGGTCGGCGACGCCGGTGCGATAGCTATCGCGGGCAATCTGGCGATCGAGATCGGTCCAGCGTTCCGCCTCGACCTGACGCCCCAGGTTGCGGCGGATCTCGTGATCGGTGCGCGGTCCCAGCTCCTGGGTGACGAGGTCCTGCGCGCGGGCGCGCATGCCTTCCTTGATGTAGTCGCGGGAGATGACGAGGTCCTGGCCGTCGTCAGTCCGTCCCCGCAGGATGATATGGACATGCGGGTTGTCGGTGTTCCAGTGATCGACGCCGACCCAGTCGAGCTTCGTGCCCAGGTCCTTCTCCATCTGCCCCATCAGTTCGCGGGCATAGGTCTTGAGGTCGCTCATCTCGGTCGCGTCCTCTGGTGAGACGATGAACCGGAAGTGATGCCGATCGTCCTGGGTGCGCTCGGCGAAGGCCTTCGGATCGGAGTCCTCGGTCTCGGCACCAAACAGGTGGGCCTTCTCCCCATCCCGGGTGACGCCCTCGCGGCGGAGATAGCTGAGGTGGGTGGAGAGCGGCGCAGCCCGCGCGCTATGACGGACGACGCGTGTCTTGATGACCGTGTTTCGCGATCGGCTCGTGAGCAGCCGATTGGCCTGCACGGTCGCGCGCTGTCCGCGTCCAAACCGCGAGCGATTGCCCTTGCTGATCTGGCCGGAGCGCGAGACGCGTCCACCGGCTCGCTGCGCGGCTGCCAGCGCCTGCGCGATAAAGGGCCGCGCAGCTTGAGCCCGGGTCGAGCGGATGCGGCCAGGGCGAATGCGGAAATCGTCCTCTCCGCTCATGGCCAAGGCCCCGCACATCGCGCAAAGCCAAGGAAATTCCTCAATAAAACGCGAGAGCGCAGGCTGCGCCGATCAGGCGCACCTCGCGCAAATGCGCCATAAGTCCCTGAAAAAACACGACCGCACCAAGCCGCACCTCGCGCGCTTTTATCTCGCCATCGTGCGGTTGTGCTGACTGCTCCTCCTCTCCGGACCGCCATTTGCCCGCCAGACCACGCCACAATGCGAACGGGTGCGAACGCGGTCATTGCGGGCCACCGGCGACATTGCGCGCGACGAAAAGGCCATCGGTGCGCGAAGCCGCCGGGCCTTGATCGCGCTCCGGTGCAGACGCCGTGCTGTTACCGGGCGCGCCTTCGGACTGCGTTGGCGCGGCAGGTCCGCTGCCGGCCGACTGCACGACGAAGAGCGGCGCCCGCGTCCAGGCGAGCGGATCGGCAGCCGCCACCACGACTGGGCCGGCGAGTTCTCCGCCGCCGACAATTGGGGCGAGCGTCGTGACATAGGCGCGCGTCTCGGCCGGCAATGGGCGACCGGCGAGATACTCTTCGTAACGGCCCGGTCCGGCGTTGTAGGCCGCCAGGAAACCGGGCGATCCGTAGCGATCGTGCATGTCGCGCAGATACGCGGCGCCCGCCAGGATGTTGTCGCGAGGATCGTAGGGGTTGCTGCCGAGTCGATGGCGAACGCGCAGTTCGGCCCATGTGGCGGGCATGATCTGCATCAGGCCCATCGCCCCGGCCGACGAGATGGCGCGCACGTCGCCGGCGCTTTCGACGCGCATGACGGCGCGAATCCACGCTTCCGGGACGCCGAACCGCTGCGCCGCCTCGGTGATAAAAGCACCATAGGGATCACTGCGCGACGGCCGCTCGGCGGACGCCTGCTGTGCTCCGGCCGGGCTCGCCCCCGGCGCGGCGAGGATCAGGCCGGAAAGGAGAAGGAGGGCTGCACGTCGGAGGGTGATCCTCCCTCCGACGGCAGGCTGACGGCGCGCGGCGGGCATCGTTAGTCCCGCTCGCCGCGCTTCGGCGGGCGATTCCAGTGCAGGCCCCAGGCGGACTTGTCGTCGGCCGACTGGAACAGATTGGCGCGGATCGGATGTTCGAAGGTCGGATCGTCGAGCTGCAGCGAGACGTATTCGCCGGCCTTCTCGCCGGTGCGCTTCCAGCCCGCGCCGATCTCCGCGCCGGTCTCGTTGCTTATGGTGTCAAGCACATGGACGCGGTAGTCCGGCGCGTTCTCGGCATCGGACGGTTCGGCCGCGACGATGATGATGTCCTGATGCAAGGACAGCGTCGTCAGGTGGCCGATGAAGCCATCATTTTCGCGCATGAATTGACCGATCACGGGCATGGGTCGTCTCCTTCAGATTGCGGTGGGCAGGGTCATGGGCGGGCCGTCACCGCGTCGGCGCGCGCCAGACGAAGCGGCCATCGCCGTCCTCGTCGGTGTAGAGGGGGGTGGCCCGGCCGATCACGGCGGTGGCCGGAAGCGGGCCGAAATAGCGGCCGTCGAGGCTGTCGCGGACCTGCCAGTTCATCAGGAACAGTTCGCCGTTCGCGACCAACCGGCAGCCCTGCCAGATCGGGAGCGGGCGACCGCGACGATCGCGATCAAGGGCTTCACCCATCGGTACACCGTCGACCGTGATGGCGAGCCCGGACCGGCAGACCCGCTGTCCCGGTAGCGCGGCGACGCGCTTCAACAGCGGCACGCCGCGCGGCAGGTAGCCGCCGTCGGACAGGAAAGTGGCGAGTGGCTCGGGGGCATCCACCGCGACCAGATCGGTCACGGCGACCGGGCCGGGTTCTTCTATCGTGTAGAAGCCGACGGGCGTGCTGGCGGACGCGTTCCAGATCAGCTTCGGCGCGAACGATGCCACGGAGGCGATGCCGAGAAGCGACACGGCCACTGTCGTGACGATGGCATAGGAGAGCCGGGTCATGCGCCGATCTCCCGGCGCAGGAGAAATGCGCGATGCTGCCGAAGGCCATAAGCGCGTGGCGTTTCGCCGACGGTCATCCGGTTGTGGACGTGGCGCCAATGGTCCGGCGAAACGTCGATCGGGTCGATGCCGCGCGCCTCGATGGCGTCGATGAGCTGGAGCACGCGCTCGACCTTCGGCCAGCCATCGACATGCAGCAGAACCTCTGCGCCGGGCGCGACCGTCGGAACGGTCTGGCACGCTGCGTTGCGCTCGACCGTGCGCAGGATGTCGAGCCGCGAGAGGACAGTGCCGTGCTCGTTGGCCGCCCAGCGCACGAGCGCGAAGACGCTGCCGGGAGGGAAGAAGAGGATGCGACGGCGGCGGTCGAGGATCTGCTCGCGCCGCTCGCGGCCGAAGCGGACCCAGTACTCCGTGTGCTTCTCGATCCAGACGAGTTCGACCTGGGTGAACGCTTCGGGCGGCAGCTCGTCGGCAGCACGGCCGACGCGTTTTGGCACGGCGACAAGGCCGGTCATTGTCCTTCTCCTGACGGGGGTGGAAACTCGCGCTCGAACAGCGCACGCAGCATGTCGGCGACGGTCTGGCCGCGCTGAAAGGCGGCGATCTTGATGCGGCCGCGCATGTCGGCGGTGACGTCGATCGTCAGCCGGGCCGAGAAGTCCTCGGCGGGCTGACTGCGGGAGGCATGGCGTTCGGGCGCCTTGATCCAGTCTTCGGGATCGGCCGGACGCGCCGCAAAACTGCGCTTCGGGGACCGTTCGCTCATGCGCCGATCCTCGCGACTTCCGCTGCGAGCGCGGCGATCTCGCGCGCGCCAGGGCAATTCTCGTCCTGCTCGGCGGCGAGCCGGCCGGTCTGAACGACATCGGCGAAGACGATGCGCTGGCCGATCGTCGTCGAGAGCAAGGGCGGGTCGTGATCCGCCAGCGTCTCGGCGGTCTCGCGGGCCAGAACCGTGCGGGCCGCGCAGCGGTTCAGCACGAAGCGTGCGGCGAGCTGCGGGCGATAGATGCGCGCCTCGCCGAGCAGCGCGAGCATTTCGGCGGAGGCCCAGCCATCGAGCGGCGATGGCTGCACCGGGATCAGCACGAGATCGGCGGCGAGCAGCGCCGAGCGCATCAGCCCGGCGACACGGGGCGGGCCGTCGATCACGACATGGTCGGCGTTGCGGGCCAGTTCCGGCGCTTCTCGGTGGAGCGTGTCGCGGGCCAGGCCGACGACACCGAACAACCGCTCCAGCCCCTCCCGGCTGCGTTGCTGGGACCAGTCGAGCGCAGACCCTTGCGGATCGGCGTCGATCAGCGTGACGCGCTGTCCACGGCGAGCCCATTCGCCAGCAAGGTGCAGGGCGAGCGTGGTCTTGCCGACGCCGCCCTTCTGGTTGAGCAGCGCGACGATCATGACGATCTCCCGGCGATCGGGGACTCGTCCACAGCGGCCGAAAAACGCGGTCGCGTTAGAAAGATTCCGTAGGAATCTAAGTTAGATAAGTTAGAGGGCTCGCAAGCTACTGATTCACCGCGAGGAATCGATGATTCCGGTCCCCGATAGCACGAGAGTCCGGTCCCCGATGGCACGATAGTGCCGGTCCCTGATAGCACGAGACGATTCACAGCTTATCCCCAGGGCGAGAGTTGCTCCGGCGACGACGGCGCGGGATGCCGAGGGCATCCGGGTCGGTCGGCACGAAGGAGAGGATTTCCGGTCCGCCGAGGCCCTGCTCGATGGTCAGGCGGTAGCCCGGCAGAGGCTGCCGGCGGACGATGTCCCGCAGGTCGTAGGCGAAATGCTTGAGCGGCGAGAGCGAGCCGGACTTGGCGTGGAGATGCGGAAAATCGAAGCTCCAGCCGAATTCCTGCTTGCCGCCGTGCTTGCGCACGAGGCGATAGAGCCAGCGCTCCAGGCCGCCCGTCAGGCCGAAATAATTGCGGTCGATCGTCAGTACGAGCGCGTCGTCGAGCACGGCGGCGTAGAACCAGTCCGGCACGATCAGCTCGAGGCCGAGCGGGCGGCCTTTGCCGTCGGCGCGCTCTTTCCACTCGTTGATCCAGGAGAAGCGGTGCAGCCGCCGCTCCGTCGGCTGGCGGATCGACGTCGCGATGGTGGTCGACTGAAGTCGGTCGAGCGCGGCCTTCAGCCGCTCATAGTCCCGCAGGCTGACGCCGCGGCCGATGAACTGAAGAATCTCGTAGGGCGTGGTCGCCATCAGACGCGATGGGCGCAATCCGTGGTCTCGTGCCTCGACGATCTGGGAGGCCGCCCAGATCAGCACGTCGGCATCCCAGATGGTGGCCATGCCGTGCTCGGGGACGGCTTCGACACGGATGACGATGGAGCCGGTTTTGAAGTCGATAGGCGCCACCCGCTTGGACTTGCCGAGCGCGAAGAACGGGTACGCCATCAGGTCCTGCGCATCGCGCAGCGCGAGATCGCCGGGCAGCGCCCGGAAGAGATCGAGCTGCTCGCGTTCGCTGCTGTGATGGCGCGCCGACATGCCCGGACTCAGCGCGGGAAACGTTCGGCGACCGCAGGGGAGACGGCCTGGCGCTTGGCCGGAAGAACGGTGCCGCCGCGCGGATCGGAGGTCGAGGTGACGAGACCGCGATCAGCCCAGGCTTGAAGGTCGTCAACGGAATAGACGACGCGGCCGCCGAGTTTGCGGTAGGTCGGGCCGGTCCCGTAGGTGCGATGCTTTTCGAGGGTGCGCTCGGAAAGCCCGAGGAAGCGGGCTGCCTCCTGCGTTCTCAGGTATCGTGGCGGTAGATTGGCGGCTTTTTCGGCCATGATCGAACCTCCGTGGTCTCGCGGGTGGCCGCTGCGAATAAGCGGCGGGTTGCGAGCACGGTGGCGCGAAGACGGCGCCCCGGACGATGTCGAAGTAAGATGCTAAAATCGACACGCGAGCGGGTATCAGCGATCCCGGCGTGGGCGACGCAGCAATGTCCGATAGCCGCCGCGAACGAGCTTCATGCCGTCGCGGGCAAGACGGATGGTGATCTCCCGGATCGGGTCGCCGACCCAGGATGCTGCATCGATCTTGTGCTGGGGGAAGAGATGCTCCGCGACGGTGCGGTAGATGGCGCCGCTCGCGCGCGCGTCGATGGCGCGCAACATCTGGCGGGCGCGCTGACGTCTTTGTGGCGTCAGGCGTGGATCGGGCGGCACGCGCTTGCCGAACATAGCGTGCCAGAGGCGTTCAACCGCGGTCAGCCGGTCGGGTGTCAGTTCATCGAACATGATGAACGCGCCAAGAGGGCGGGCATCATCAACGCCGATCAGGGCGACGTCGTGGGGTTCGCCGCGCAGTACGAGCCGGATCAGACCAGGATCATGCTCGATGATGGCGTGGGCGTGAAGATCCTCAACGCGGAGGCGGAGATGTCTCGCCGGGTTAGGTCCGACGGTGAACGGAAGTGTCGCGGGATCGGTTTGCGGGGTCCAGAAGATCGGCTGGATTAGCGCCGAGTTGCGAGGGTCGGCGACGAAATCGCAACCCCCATCGTTCAGCGAATTCCTGAGCGATAGCTTCGGTAAGGCGCCCGGTGGCTACCAAGTCACGGTATGCGTTCCGATAATCGGGGTTACGACGCAAGAACTCCCAAGCAAGATCGCCGGGGGTCAACTTATCGATGTAGTCATAGGCGGCCTCGGACCGCCAATCTTCATCTTCGGACATCCTTCTCTGCCTCTGCGCAAATTCGTGCAACGCGAGTTATGCGGCAGATACGATTCCCGGTTGAACGAGGCGGGGGAAGGACGAAGTGGGCGCGACGTGATGCGGTTTGCGCATCACCTTAATGAAGGCGACACTGAAGAAGCTCGCAGAAGCCGCTTTTCGTCATCCATTTCGCGCGGTCGAGATGGCTGGTGTAGACGTGCAAGGCGCGCTCCGGATCGGCGCCCGCATCGAGATTGAACAGCACCGCGACGACCTCACGCCAATCCGCGCCCTCACTCTCGGCGTCGAGCAGCCGGACGTAGAGCTTCAGATGTGCGTGGTCATAGGCCGTGAGCGCTGCCCCGGACGGCGGCTGATCAAGAAAGTCGTCTTTGGTCACAACATCCCCCGATCGCGAGATGTATCCAATCCGGAGGGAATTGTTAACGATGATTTTATCGGAAGGATGACGCAAGGCCCGGCTGCGGGAGGTTGAGCCAACGCGGCGAGGTGTCGAACGTCAGGTTTCCTTCTTTGCATCGACGAGTAGCACTCCCTTGCCCTGATCGGAGTTCAGGAAGACGATGCCGGCGCGTTCGAAGGCCCTTCGTACCTCATCGCGCGTACTCTCAAAGACCTCGAGACCACTGGTGGATTCGAGGCGCTTGAGCGCAGTCAATGAGACCCGGGCCTTGTCAGCGAGCGTCTCCTGTGTCCAACCCAGCAACGCGCGTGCGGCCCGAAACTGTCGGGCGGTGATCATGCATGATCACCTCCCATACGGACCTACGCGCACGCCAAAACTACGACTATAATAGTCGTTCTCGGCGTGATTTTCTAGCAAGAAGTGCCTGCGAGGGCTCGGTGCGATCCAAAAACGCGGCGACTGATTCGGTCGCCTGGCTGTCACAACCGAAGGCCCCGACCTTCCGGCCGGGGCCTTGCGCGGAGCCTCAGTCGCCGCGCCGCCCGTTGGGGCGGGACCAGATCAGCGAGAAGGTGTCTTCGCCTTCGTCGTCGAACAGGTTGGCGAAGATCGGTGCGTTGAAGCTCGGATCGTCGAGCTTGAGGCCCAGATAGTCGCGGCCCTCGTTGGAGCGCTTGGACCAGGCGGCGCCGATCTCGGCGCGGCCGACCAGGACCCGGTGGCTGGGAGCGTTCTCGCCGGTGGCGCGCTGGTCGGGGACGATGCGTACGTTCTTGGCCTGGACGCTGAGGGTGACGATGTCGCCGGTGAACTCGTTCGAGCCGCTCTTCTTGAAGGTGCCGATGGTCGCCATTGTAAGTCTCCGTTTTCCGTTCCCGAGCCGCACCATTGCGGCCTCGATGGCGATCGGTTGGCCGGAGGCGATCGACGGCGCACCCCGAAGGGGCCTGACAGCTAAGGAGGGCTTTCTTGTCTCGCGAGGAATGACGGCGCAGCCGGCAGGGGAAGAAAGTTTGACGCGGCTGTTGCGTCATAGGCGATCGAGGCGAAGCCGGCCTTCGGCCAGATCAGGCCATTGGAGAGGCCGTTTGGAGCGGTCGCGTGACGGACAGAAAGGAAGAGATGGCGGCCCGCCGCTGCCGCCAAGATGACATCGCCACGAACCTCACCGGCGAGCTGTCGTCCTTTGTCTGGGCCGATCACGGCATCCTGACCCGGCCTGCCTCCGGCGGACGTCCCCGCATCAACGGATCTCGGTTCTCGCTACGACGGCTGACGCTTCGCCTGCGCCCGCCGTGGGTCGCTCTCAGGGCCGAACGACGATCCGCTTTCCAAGCCCCGCAACCGCCCATTCTCCTGACGGGGATCGCCGCTTCGATCATCGCGCTGGCCCGCACCATGACGACATGCGTGACGTCAGGCCCGCGCGAGGTCCCGGCCGGTGGGGCCGCTGGCCGTGGCCATTCCCGCGACCCGGACGAAGGCCGTGATGCCGACAGCGATGGCCCCGACGACGGAGAATGTGATCTGCCAAGCGTCCGACGGCATCAGGTGCTTCACGATGCCATGGGTGGCGTGGAAGCCCGCGACGGCGGCGGGCGCGACGAAGATGACGGCGACGCAGAGCTTCAGCCACATCGGCCGCGCGAAGGTGATGAGGAGCTGGCCGACCGCGAAGGTGACGGCCGCGGCGACGAGGCCGACCAGGATCGCGCCGGGAATGCCGGCGCCGGTGCCGTGGGCCCAGGCTCCTGCGGCGAAGCCGACGAAGGCCGGCAGCGCGAAGACGGCCAGCGTGAACAACAGCCAGCAAAGCAGGCCTATTGCTGCGAGGGATGCGAGTATAGCGAGGATGATCATAGTGGTGGCCTCCGTGCCAAAAGGTCTGACGGTTGCGCCTGCCACCACCACCACGGCGCGACCGCACTATAGCTGAAGGTCGACTGCGCCGGGAGCGGAAATCGCGGCGGATTTCCGCTTCGGCGGACCGGGTTGCCCCGGTCAGGCGAAAGGATCGATCTCATGGACAATCGCGGCGGTGTCGCCGTCGTACTCGCTGGCGGGCATCACGGAATTATCCTGACTCTGTGTTCTGTCTTACCGCTGTGACGTTCGCAGCACACGATCAACGTTGACGACATTCCCCTTCGCTTGAGGTGAGGCGATGCGATTTTCCCGCCGGGACGGGCTCGAGCCCGTCCCGGCGGGAAAATCGCGGCCGAGGAGAACAGGATGCCCCAGCTCTTCTTCACGGATCTTTCGACGCTGCGGCAGTCTGTTACGGTTGATGGCGTCGTCCACAGGCTGTCGGTGGATGAAGTCGCAGCCGCCGAGAAGCTGAACCTCGTGGACGGCATGCCGTTCATTCTTGGCGATGACGACAGCTACGATCACGACCTGAACCGGTTCTTTCGAGCTTGCCCCACGTTGGGGGTTCGTTCGCCCAACAGCTTGCGCGCCTATGGTTGGGATATCCTGATCTGGATGCGCTTTCTTGCCGAGCGCCGAGACAACAGAGCCCTCTGGGCGGCTGATCGGCACGATGTCGCAGCCTTCCATGCGGCGCGACGTCTGGCGCTTCCTCCGGCGCGCATCTCGGCCGCGAGCTGGAACCGGTCGGTAGCAGCGCTCGACAAGCTTTACCGATGGGCTCTTGAAGAGGGAATGATCGCCAAATCGCCTTTCACCTATCGGCAATCATGGCGACGGACGAACGGCGGCGGGGCCATAGCGGTCGCTGCCAATGTTGCCACCGAGCGCGGCGCACGGACACGCGATATCCGGTTCCTTTCCCTGGATCGGTATCTCCTGTTTCGCGAGATCGGCTTGCGTGGTCGTCTTCCAGACGGGAGCGAGGATCCCACCTGGCAGGGCCGCAACAGCGAGCGCAATGCGTTGTTCGCCGAATTGCTCGTCACGACGGGCCTGCGGCTCCAGGAAGCGGCAAGTCTGCTCTGGATCGAGTTCCCGAGGACGGAGCCGGTCGGTGCATTGAGGAGCCGATCTTTCCGACTGGCGCCGGCCATTGCCAAGGGTAGCAAGGGGCGCGAGATCCGCTTGCCCGAGCGCGTGCTGAAGCGTCTGCATGAATACGCGGCGTTGGAACGGACCAATGTCCTCATGCGCCTTTCGCAACCGCGCAATAGGTCAATCGAACATCCGATCCGTGTCGTCAGCCACGATCGGGGAAGGCTCCTTCTGGAAAAGGACACAGTTCGAGCCAGTGTCGACGTGCTGGCGCCGCGCGAACGCAGCCGCTTGGTATGGGCGGAAACATCCGAACCATTGTGTCTTTGGCTGGCGGAAGGGGCGCGGCCCATGCCCCCGGCCGCTTGGGAGGTGGTCTTCCGGAGGGCAAGCGTACGGTGCAGGCGGTTCGGGATCGACCTCGACGTCACTCCGCACATGATGCGCCACACCTTTGCGGTTCATATGCTGTCGCTGCTCGTGCGTGAACAGATCGGATGGGTACTCGACGAACGCCGATCCCATATCGGCGCGGCGTACCGCCGCTTGATTGGCGATCCTCTTCTGAAGTTGCAGCGTTTGCTGGGCCATAGCCGCATCGAAAGCACTCACATCTACCTGGATTGCATGGAAGAAAGCCAGGAAATGATCGACGCTGCGGTCGAGGCCTGGGAACTGCGCGTTAATGCTGGTGGACCCCTGTGATGAAACGCGGTCGTCGTGCCACCTTCCCAGTTGGAATCGAATTGTTCGACACTCAAGAGGAAAATCCGCAAAATCCGCTCGTCTTCGTCCTTCGGACGGAAGATGCCGGGAGGATCGACGTCAATCTGTCTTCCTGGCCGCTGACGGCGCTGACCCATGAGGTTGCGCCATTCCTGCAGGAGTATCTCCACCGGATGGGGCCGGCACCACTCTGGAAAACCGCAGGCACCTTTATCCGCCGTCTGCGGCGGTTCTGGCTGTTCCTGGAAGGGGCGTCGGTAAAACCTCGTCGTCTCGACGACTTAACTCCGGCGGTAATCAATGCCTATGAGGACTGGCTGGAGCAGAACGGCGGCGAGCGACCCAATCAGCGCAATGTGCTCGGTGCTCTGATCGGGGTGCTGCGCGTCGCCGCCGAGCTCAATCCTGAAAGGCTTCCGCCCGAAACACTGTTGCGCCTGAAATACATCGGTCACGGCGAGCACGGCGTCTCAAAGCCGCGCGATGCCTACAGTGGGAGGATTGCCTCGACGTTGCTGCAGGCAGCGATGCGCCAGATCATCGAGGCTCGCGACCGGATAGCGACGGGCGAGGCTCTGCCTCCCCCACTTCTGGATGTAGGCCGTGATCCAGAATTGCGCCGTCGCTATGACCTAGTGGTCGAACAGATTGTGACGGCGGGAGTAGTCGCCGGGGAAGGCGCGCTGTTCGACAATCTGCGCTACCACGCTCATAGATGCGGGCTCGAGCCGCCTCCGGTCGAGGAACTGCATGCCGGCTTCCATCTGACCCGGTACGATGTCGTCGGCTTCCTCGTCTGGCTGTCCTTGACGACCGGCATGGAGATCGAAGCGCTGCGTGGGCTTGAGGCTGACTGCTTGCGCAATCCCAACCGGGGTTATGTCGAGATCGAGTATCGAAAGCGGCGCGCGCATCATGCCCAGTGGAAGCGCTTGCGTGTCCGCGATGGCGGACGGGAGACGCCCGGAGCCGTCCTGCGGCTGGCGATCAAGCTGACGGAAAAGGCTCGGCAGCACACTGGATCGAGCAAGCTCTGGATCACCTGGAAGCCGGGGCGCCTGTCGTCGCCGAAAAAGCTGGGGACCTGCGTGGCCGCGTTTGTCGAGAAGTACGGAATCGTCGATGACGCCGGAAAATCGCTGGCGCTCAATCTCTCCAGGCTGCGCAAGACCCAGAAGGCTGACTGGTATAAGCGGACCGGAGGGCAGTTGGAGAACTTTGCCGTCGGCCACACGGTAGCGGTGGCGGCCAACCATTATGCCGACATCCCCGCCCTTCGGCATCTGCATGAGCAGACGATAGTCGAGGCACTGACCGACGCGATGGCGCCGGCTCTGCGACCTTGGATCGTTGTGCCCGCGGATGAAGCCCGGCTGCGAACCTCAGCCGACGCGACCGGGCTGCCGGTGCCGTCGGAAAAGATCGGCCCGCTCCTGGACGGAGAGCAGGATCTTTGGCTGGCGGCGTGCAGCAACTTCCGCGTCAGCCCTTTCGGTCGGGAAGGCGAAGCCTGTCCGACGCCGTTCTGGGGGTGCCTGGAATGCTCCAACGCGGTCATTACCGCACGGAAACTACCGGCGCTGATCGCGTTCCAGGCGTTCATGGACGAGCTGCGGGAGGCGTTGCCTTCTGGCGACTGGAACGAGAAATTCGATCGGCCATACCGCAGGATCACGGAGCAAATTCTGCCGATGTTCCCGTCCTCCGTCGTCGGAGGCGCACGGGTTGAGGCGGCAGAATCCTCGGCGCGGTTGCTCTATCTTCCGCCGGAGGCTTACGGCTCATGACCACTACCTCTCCTTTGAACGATGAGCGTGCCGTCTCACGCCTCAGGGTCGATGACGACATCGTTTTGGCTTCGATGCCTCTCAGGGATGGTACCGACCGAGCGGCGCTCTCGCGGTTCGGCGATGATGTCTGGGATATGGCGCCGGCGATGTTCAACATGGCCAGAAAGGCCTTTCGAACGGTCGACTTCGGCGTGATCCCCTGCGCGGCAGAGCGGTTGCTTGCGAAGGAATACATCTATGCCTGGATGAATGAACGGCGCGCCGACGGTGAGCCGCGGTTGCGGCCAGTCTCCGGCCATACTGCGCTTGCGACGCTGCGCCGGTTCCTGGACTTCGTGCGCTCGCGGATCGGCAAGCTCGATCTGGCAAACGTCGATCAGGATTTGATCGATGCATACGCGACCCATCACCGGGCGCGGCCGATCACGCCGGGGCGCGTGGGTGTGTGCCTCAGGCCCATCGTCCAGCTTCATCGCCTGGCGCCCTATCTGACGTGCGGTGGCATCACCTTCACCCCGTGGCGCGGCCGACCGGTCTATCGGGCAACCGGCCAGGGAACGCGCTGTTCGGAAAACCGGACCGCGCGCATCCCGGAGCCGGTCATCGGCGCAATGCTGCGATGGGCCTTGAAATATGTCGAGCACCTCTGCGACGACATCTTCACTGCCCGGGCTGAAGCCGATGCACTGAACAGCCGGTTCGCAGCACGCTCGCGCGCCCGCCACACGCGGCCCGCGGTAATGCTGGCCTCCTGGATCGACAAGCGTCGCGAGGAAGGAAGAGGCATTCCTGTCTGGGAAAGACCTCTTTCGATCGGGGGGCTGACCGGCAGATTGTCGCGGGGCGGCAGGTTTGATGGCGAGGTCATCAATCTGAAGCTCCTGACGATGCAATGCGGGCTGCATCTCACCACCGTCCACAAAGATCCGGCCCTGTTGTCGATGGTTCATGATGCTGTCGACGAGCTTGGGTTCGAGGTGGGCGGGATGGACACGCCGATCTCCCCGGATCCCGACACGGGGCGACCGTGGCGGGAGCGCTTCGATGCCATCAGCCTGGCGCGGGAAGAACGGCACCTGCAGACGGCCGCCTATATCGTGTGTTGCTATCTGACGGGCATGCGCGACGGTGAGGTGCAGTCGCTGCGATCCGGCTGCCTGAAACGGAATCTCGACCGGGACGGGCGAACAGAAAGGCTGGCGATCGAGGGCGTGACCTGGAAGGATCGCGGCGCTCGCGGCGAACAGGTCGAATGGATCACCATCGAGGCCGCCGTCCAGGCGATCCGGGTTGCCGAGCGTCTTTCGGAACGATTCCGCCGGAATGCGGGGACAGAGCGGCTATGGCTTGCCCTTGACGACCGCGAGACGAACAATGCCGAGACGCCGATACTCATCGCCAAGAAGATCAACCAATTCCGAGAACATCTCGATGAGCGATATGGCGCGGACGATAGTCCTGTGATCCCCCGAGTGGGAGAAGACGTCTGGCGCTTCAACACCCGTCAGTTCAGGCGAACGCTGGCCTGGTACATCGCGAACCGGCCCTTCGGGGTTGTCGCCGGCAAAATCCAGTACAAGCACGCCTCCGTGGCCATGTTCAACGGCTATGCCGGCTCGTCCGCATCCGGCTTCAGGCAGGAGGTCGAACAGGAACTGGCGCTCGGACAACTCGACGACATCATCGACTACTTCGAAAACCATCGACGCGGTCACGGTCCAGGCGGACCCGC
>CAYYGO010000060.1:0-17763 GCA_964471635.1 uncultured Hyphomicrobium sp. | reverse complement strand
GGCGTCGTCCATCGTCGTGACCTCGTAGCCCTCCATCGCTGCCTGGAGTGCGCAAATCGGGTCGATCTCCGAGACCATGACCCGGCAACCAGCTTGCCGCAGCGAGGCGGCCGAGCCCTTGCCGACGTCGCCGAACCCTGCAACGAACGCGATCTTGCCCGCCATCATCACGTCGGTGCCACGGCGAATGCCGTCGACCAGGCTCTCGCGGCACCCGTATAAGTTGTCGAACTTCGACTTCGTCACGCTGTCGTTGACGTTGATAGCCGGGAACAGCAACGTTCCCTTCTTCTGCATCTCATAGAGGCGGTGCACGCCGGTCGTCGTTTCCTCGGAGACGCCGCGAATGGCCTTGGCAAGAGCGGCGAACCAGCCCTTGGGCTTTTCCGCCAGCGTCTTCTTCAGGAGCGCGAAGAAGATCTCCTCCTCCTCGGAGCCCGGCTTGTCGAGGAACGCCGTGTCGCCCTGCTCGGCGCGCAGGCCCAGGTGGACGAACATCGTTGCGTCGCCGCCGTCGTCGAGAATCATGTTGGGCATTCCGCCATCGCCCCACTCGAAGAGCTTGCGCGTATAATCCCAGTAGTCCTTGAGGCTTTCGCCCTTCCAGGCGAAAACCGGAATGCCGCCAGCGGCGATCGCGGCGGCTGCGTGATCCTGCGTCGAATAGATGTTGCAGGACACCCAGCGGATATCGGCGCCGAGAGCCGCGAGTGTCTCGATAAGAACCGCGGTCTGGATGGTCATGTGCAGCGAACCGGCGATGCGGGCACCCTTCAGCGGCTGCTTCGGCCCATATTCGGCGCGGGTCGCCATGAGACCGGGCATCTCGGTCTCGGCGATTGCGATCTCCTTGCGGCCCCAGTCTGCGAGGCTGATGTCCTTGACGATGTAGTCCTTGGCGCTCATCGGTGATCCCGGGATTTGGCGGCTGCGACAGGTCCCGGCAGGCGGTCCGCCACGCCGCTGAGGCGGGCGGAGGCGGCATCGAGCCGGGACCTCGACATCCGTATACCGGGGCCGGCCAAGGACGGCAACAAGATATAAACAACTCTTTATGTCCCCTGCAAACGACCGCGTCCTGGGCCTCTGCGCGGCGTTGGCCGGGTCATTGCATGGACGTCGTTGCTTTTGCGGGATTGGAGGCGGTGGCGGCGCGGCACGGCCGCGGATCGGGGGCCGGGCAGCCGGCGACAACGGAGCGCCGGTCGGGAGCGAGGGGCGCAAAGCGGCGGCGGATGGATAACGAAACGGAAAATAAGACCATTCAACTCGATTCAACTTCGATTTAAATTGCTATTTCATTTTTTTTCGCTTGAGGAAAAGTTTATCAAATCAATTTACGGGCCGTTCGCATGTAATCATCTAAATTTGTCCGAGTTGATTTTAGTCAGGAGTGCGTCATGTCGGTCGATCCCATCCGTTTCGTCCGCAAGCATAGGGAGCGGACTTTCCGTCGCCCGGGCCCGGCTCGCGTCATGCGGGTGGCCAAGGGACAGCAATTGCAGCGTTTCCAGACAGACACGTCCGGCGATATCGCGATGCTGTTCGGATTGATGGCGCTCGGGGCCTTTCTGATGATCGGCGGATCGATCGATCTCGCCCGCTGGCTGCACGCCCGCAACGTGACGATCTCGGCGCTCGACTCGGCCGTGCTTGCCGCCGGCCGAATGCTGCAGGTCAACGCGCTGGACGAGGCGGCCGCCATCGCGGCGGCCGACCGCTTCTACAAGGAGAACGTCGCCGAGCGGGCGCCTGTCGCGAGCGACACCATCCAGTTCGTGATCACCGAAGGCGGCACGGCGATCACCGCGCAGGGCTCGGCATGGCTCGACATGAGCTTCATCAAGCTCGCCGGCATCAACCAGCTCCCGCTCCTGAAGCTGTCGGGCGCCGAGTACTCGAAGGCAGTGCTCGCCGTCGGCGGCAACGCCGAGGAGAGCGTCGAGATCTCGGTCATGCTCGACGTGTCGGGCTCGATGGGCGAGGGCACCAAGTTCGACGACATGAAGACCGCGGCGAAAGATCTCGTCAACATCGTCGTCTACGACAACCAGGGCAACTACACGAGCAAGGTCGGCATCGTGCCGTTCTCGAGCTATGTGCGCCCGCCCGCGAGCATGCTCGACGCGGTTCGCGGCCCGGGCCCATTCAACAACCAGACCCCTCTCATGATGAACGGCCAGTACGTTACCCACCGCGCCACCGCCTGCGTCGCCGAGCGCATCGGCGCCAGCAAGTTCAGCGACGACGCCCCCGGGAACGGCAAGTACGTGCTGCCGTCCTACTGGAACTCGTCGACCTGCCAGATGGCGGCGTCGTCCGAGATCGTGCCGCTCACCAACAACAAGAGCAATCTCATCGGACGGATCGACGGTCTGACGCTGTCGGGCAGCACCGCCGGTCATCTCGGCACGGCGTGGGCGTGGTACCTGCTGTCGCCGAACTGGGCCAGCGTCCTGCCCTCGGGCAGTGCACCGGGCGCATACGGCCAGGAGAAGCTCAAGAAGATCGCGATCCTGATGACGGACGGCGAATACAACACGCAATACTGCAGTGGCACGGCGCACCGCGGCGTCCGCGACAAGAACTCGAACGGCAACTCGAGCCAGCGCGGCAATTGCACGGCGCCGAACGGCAAGTCCGCCGACCAGGCAAAGTCGCTGTGCTCCGGCATGAAAGCGGCAGGAATTACGGTCTATACGATCGGTTTCGACATCGAAGGCAATGCGGCGGCCACCGACACGCTGTCCAATTGCGCCACCGATCCGACGAAGTTCTACAACGCTGCGACGGGCGACCAGCTTCGCCAGGCGTTCCGCGACATCGCGGTCAAGATCTCGAACCTCTATCTGTCGCGCTGAGCGCCGGCAGACGAACGGTCGAGCGAGCCTACGGCAGGGGCCCCACGGGGCCCCTGCGCATTTGCGCATAACGGGGACAACCGGGGACGCACAGCGCATGTTCGCATGCGACATGACGGCGTGCCGACCATCGATGCGAACATTCGGCGAAGATCGCCACGGTCAGGAGTCGTCGATGCACTCCTCGCCGAACCCGGCCTCGATCAGTGCCACCAGCGCATCGAGGGCCTCGGGCCCCTCCGGCCCTTCGGCTGCCAGATGCAACACGGAGCCCGGGCCTGCCGCCAGCATCATCAGTCCCATGATCGAGGTTCCGCCAACGGTCTGGCCGTCGCGGGTGACGCGGATCACTGCATCGTAGCTCTCGACGCACTTGACGAACTTTGCGGAGGCGCGCGCGTGCAACCCCTTCCGGTTGCGGATCGTGACGAGCGTTTCCGGACGGCTGGCATTGACCACATAAGGGGGCATGGCGGGCATTCCGCGGGCGCTCAGGTCTCGCCCGACAACTCCTGGCTGGCAACCTTGATGTACTTGCGACCCGCCTCGCGGGCCTTCAGAACGGCCTCGACCAGCGGCAGCTCGGAGCGGATGGATGCGAGCTTGACCAGGATCGGCAGATTGATGCCGGCGATGACCTCGACGTTGGCCTCGTCCATGACCGAGATGGCGAGGTTCGAGGGCGTGCCGCCGAACATGTCGGTCAGAACCACGACGCCGGCGCCGTCGTCCACCTTCTTGATGGCTTTGAGAATGTCGTCTCGCCGCCGCGCCATGTCGTCCTCCGGGCCGATGGAGATGGTCTCCAGCATGCTCTGCGGACCGACGACGTGTTCGAGCGCCGAGCGGAACTCGACGGCGAGGCCGCCGTGGGTGACGATGACAAGCCCGATCATGGTTCTGTCGCGTTCCCCATTCGCCCCGACTGTCGGTCCGGCGGAAGGATCGCCGGCACGGCACGTCCTCAATTGACGACCCGAAGCCGCCGCCGACGCCCCGAAACCGCCACCGACGACCCGAAGCCGCCGCCGACCATCCGAAGCCGACGCCCGCAGGCCAATTCGGCCAGGGTGGCAGGCTTGCGACCGAGCGGGTCGCCCGCGCTCCCCCGAAACGCATCCGACGCAGGCGGCGCAAGGTGACAAGGGTTCGTCGCCGGCGCAAGTGCGAACATGGCACAGCCCAAGGCTCAGCGGCGCACGGCGGCAACACCGGCGAGTCCGGCAAGGGCCAAGAGCAGTTTGAGCGGTGCCGAGGCGTCGCGAGGGTCGAGCCGGAGCAGCGCGACGGGTACCCCGGCGATGGTTTGCATCTCGCCCGGCTCGGGCAACCGCTCGATGTGCTCGCGCGGCGTCAGTGCCACGACGAGTCGAACCTCGGCGGCTGCCGCGAAAGGGACCGTGACGATGCCGACGCCGCGCAGCTCGATGCGGCCAGCGATGGCTGCGGGCGGCGATGCGACGAGCCCGCCGGCGCCCGGCGCCACCGTCACCTGGTCGTCGCTCACCAGCACCGCCTGCCAGGGCAGAACGGCCGAGGGCGGCAGGCCGAGACAGCGCAGCGCCAAGTCGGACTTGCCGGCCCCCGACGCCCCGAGAATGACCGCGCCCGCCGGCAGGCGCGCAGGGCCGCAGGCGGTCCCGGCGAGCGCCAGGGCGGTGCCGTGCACGAGCTCACATGCGCCGGCCAAAGCCCGTCACTCCGCGTATCGCCGCGCCGCGCGCCCCACTGCCGCGGCCCGAGGTCAGCGGCTCGGCAGCGGGCAGCGTGACGACGAAGCGGGCGCCGCTGCGCTCGCCACGTCGCTCCGCCTCGGCGTCCGCATAGCGGTTCTCAGCGCGGATCTCGCCGCCGTGCGCCTTGACGATCTCGCGCGAGATCGAGAGGCCGAGGCCGGAATTGTCGCCACGGCTCGAGTTGGATGTGGGGCGGTAAGTATAGAAGCGCTCGAAGATTTTGCCGAGCTTTGTCTCGTCGATGCCGGGGCCGTCGTCGTCGACACGGACCTCGATGGTGCCGCCGCGCCGCGCGGCGGTGACGCGGACGACGCCGCCGTCCGGCGAGAAGGAGATCGCGTTGTCGACGAGGTTGGTCATGACCTGCGCCAGCCGGCCATCGTTGCCGCTCACGACGAGGCGGTCGGCGAGCGGGTTGGATGCGGCCGAGCCCTCCGGCGTGTCGACGCCCGACAGCGACAGCTCGAGCCGGCAGCGCCGGTCGCCGGCCCGCTCCTTCATCACCGACATGACACTGTCGAGGACGTAGGCGAGCTCGACCGGCTCGGTGTGCTGGCGCGCCAGCTCGGCGTCGAGCCGGGAGGCCTTCGAGACGTCGGTGATGAGCCGGTTCAGCCGCTTCAGCTCGAGCTGGATCTGCTCGACGAGCTCGGCGCGCTGGGCGTCGGTACGGGCGTACTCGAGCGATTCGGCCGTGGAGCGGGCAGCTGTCAGCGGGTTCTTCAGCTCGTGGGCGACGTCGGCGGCGAACTTCTCGCTGGCCTCGATGCGGCGGAACAGGGCGGCGGTCATGGAGCGGAAGGCGCGCGCCATCTGGCCGACCTCGTCGGAGCGCTCGGCGTAGTCGGGCAGATCCTGGCGATGATTGATGTCGCGGCTGACGACGAGCGCGGTCTCGGACAGGCGACGCATGGGGCCCGCGACCGTGCGGTCGAGCAGCACCGACGTGATGACGGTGGCGGCGAGCGCCATCGCCGCGAGCCACAGGATCACCTTGCGCTGCTCGTCGAGAATGCCGTCGATATCGCCGGGCTGGGACGACAGGAGCAGCACGCCGTGCACCTTCTTGGCGCGCTGGATCGGCACCGGCACCGCGACGATCTGGTCGCCGTCGTCGTTGAGCAGCAGCATCGGCGCCGGCGGCGCGCCCTTGAGCGCCGCCGTGATCTCCTTGTAGGCGGTGCCCTTGCCGCTGCCGATCTCCTTGTAGACGGGCAGGTCGCCGTCCAGAAGCCACTGGGTCAGGCGGGTCCAGAAGTCCTTCGGCTTGGCCTCGGAGCCGACGCGGGTGTCGCTGCGCGAGATCTGGCCTGGTGTGAGAAAGCGTGCCGAATCGACGATCAGCGCGGCATCGCGGCCATAGATGCGGGCACGCACGTGGGTGTTCTGCAGCAGGCGGCGCAGGATCGGCGTCACCTGCTCGGGTCTGAGCGACAGCTCGAGCGCCGCAAAGCCGTCGTCGCGGAACGGGATCAGCGAGCCCTCGGCCTCGGGCAGCTTCGCCGGATCGAGCTCGATCTCCTGGCGGGTCACCTTGGCGTTGGCGGCGATTGCAGCGGCGATGATCTCGCCCTGGGTTTTCAGCGCATCCTGTTTCGCGTCGATGAGCCAGGTCTGGTACTGGGTCAGGTAGAGGATGCCGCCGAGGAGCAGCGACAGGCCGAGCAGGTTCGACGCGAGGATGCGCCGCAGCAGATTGGCGGACAGGAAGCGCACGAGCGGCTGGCGCGAGAACCAGGCTCTGGCGCGCGACCCAGAGGCCGGGCCTCCAGCGGAGGCGGATGCGTCGCCGGTCGGTGAGCCCCAGGCATCGGCGTCGGAAGCCGCCGCCCCGCCGACGTCGCGGGTGGAGGTGGATCGCGCCTCACGGGCTGTCGCGCGCGCGGCTCGCGGCGGATTCGCCTCGGTGTCGGGCCGGACCGCGGACGCCTCGCTGGGGAGGCGTCCGGACGAGCTCCGCGCGCTGTCGAGCGGCATTGCGCCTCCGCCTGAGCGTTACGCTTCCTTGAAGCGGTAGCCGACGCCGTAGAGCGTCTCGATCACGTCGAAGTCGTCGTCAACGTGCTTGAACTTCTTCCGCAAGCGCTTGATGTGGCTGTCGATGGTGCGATCGTCGACGTAGACCTGGTCGTCGTAGGCCGCGTCCATCAGCGCGTCGCGCGTCTTGACGACGCCGGGGCGCGTGGCCAGCGCCTGGAGGATCAGGAACTCCGTGACGGTCAGCGTCACCGGGCGGTTGTCCCAATGACAGGTGTGACGCTCCGGATCGAGCTTCAGCTTGCCGCGCTCGAGGGTGCGCGCGCTCTCCGCGAGCTGCGCCTGCGCCTCCTTCGGCTGTGTGCGGCGCAGGATGGCGCGCACGCGCTCGACGATGAGGCGCAGCGAGAAGGGCTTGGCGATATAATCGTCGGCGCCCATCTTGAGGCCGAACAGCTCGTCGATCTCCTCGTCCTTCGACGTCAGGAAGATGACGGGCATCTCCGACTGCTGGCGGACGCGGCGGAGCAACTCCATGCCGTCCATGCGCGGCATCTTGATGTCGAAGATGCCGAGGTCGGCCGGCTCTTCGGCGAGCGCGTCGAACGCCTCCTGGCCGTCGTTGTAGGTTCGGACCTTGTAGCCCTCGGCCTCGAGCGCGGTGCGCAGCGAGGTGAGGATGTTGCGCTCGTCGTCGACCAGCGCAATCGTGCTTTTCTCTTTCATGGACGTCTAGCCCCTAGCATCCCGTCGGTCTTGGCCTGCCGTCACCGTGCCCTTGTCTGCGGTACGCCGGTTCGATTTTGGCGCCGCAGTGTGGCAAGCGAGGCGCCATCGTGATTATAAGCTCCCTACTGAACCGCAGTTGAACGGAGCTTTGCCCGTGCTGCGACCCTCGAGGCGAGAACACAGATGGCCGAGCGAGACGAGCCTGCCAGCCGGCCACCGGGGCGCCAACCACAGGGCCCCCAAGCGCGATCGCCCGCGGATGACGCCGCCGCCATCGTGCGCAGCGCCATGAAAGGCGCCTTGGCAACCATCGAGCGACCCGGCGGACCCTCCACGGGACACCCATACGCCTCGCTGGTCACGGTTGCAACCGAGCCCTGGGGTACGCCGCTGCTGCTGCTGTCCAAACTGGCGCTCCATACGCTCAATCTCGAGGCCGATTCGCGGGCGAGCCTGCTGCTCGAGGCGCCGGTCGGGCCACAGGCGCCCAATGCAGACCCGCTGACTGCGGGTCGGGTGACGGTCATCGGGCGCTGTGCCCCGACCGCGAGCGCCTCGGCCCGGCGCCGCTTTCTTTCGCGCCACCCTTCGGCCGAGCTCTATGCCGGATTTCCGGACTTCCGGCTCTTTGCACTGGAGGTCGAGCGGGCGCACTACGTCGGCGGCTTCGGCCGCATCTCGGGCATCGATGCGCGTGGACTGGTGTTGCCGGACGACGATTGCGCGGCGCTCGCGGCGGCCGAGGAGGAGATCCTCGGGACGGCGACGGACCAACTGGCCGGGCGGCTTGCGGCCATTTCCAGGGGCGTCGGCCGTAGCGGCGGTGGTATGCCAGCGGCTCGGGCAGCGGCCCGGCTGGCTGGCGTCGATCCCTTGGGTTGCGATATCGACGTTGCGGGTGACATGCGGCGGGTCATGTTCGAGGCGCCGGTGTGGACGGCCGACGCGGCGCTCCGCGCCATCGCAGAAACCATCCCGTCATGACGACCGCCCCGCCGTCATGAAGCGACTGGCCGAGCGCGGCCGCGGGCGATAGTCTAGGCCCCGAGGCTCGTCCATTGGCGCCCCCCTGCGTGCAGCCTGCACCCCCCGTTTGAGGGCTCAGACATGCGCGCGAGGCCCGTCTGCTAACCAATTGACGCAGAGCAACACAATTTTCGACTTTCAACGAATTGTACGGTCGGTGAGCGGGGAGTAGGCAACCATGATGATGGCTCGGGCCGGACCTCCGGGACGTCTACGTTCACGCACGCCACGTTCGCTCACGAAACCACGACAACCGTCGTCGGCTGCCCTGGCAGCAGCCGGCCAACTCACATCCGTCACATAACGGGACCGCGACAGAGCCCATGAAAATCCAGAGCTTTCCCTTTGAAGCTGCACGCATCGTCCATCGGAACACGCGCGAGGCCGACCTCGTTGAGTTTGCGATCCGCCGCAACGAGGGGCGTCTCTCTGCGACAGGTGCGTTGACCGTCGAGACGGGGCAGCACACTGGCCGCTCGGCGCAGGACAAGTACGTCGTGCGCGACGCCGAGAGCGAAAGCCAGATCTGGTGGGACAACTCGAAGCCGATGACGGAGGAGCAGTTCGACCGCCTCTTCTCCGATTTCGCGGCATTCGCCAAGGGCAAGGAGCTGTTCGTCCAGGATCTGTTCGGCGGCGCCGATCCCGATCACCGGCTGCCGTGCCGCATCGTGACGGAGTACGCGTGGCACGCGCTGTTCATCCGTCACCTGTTGCGCCGCCCCGAGGACAGCGAGCTCGCCGGCTTCCTGCCCGAGTTCACGGTGGTCAACCTGCCGAGCTTCCGCGCCGCCCCCGACTACCACGGCGTGCGCAGCGAGACGGTGATCGCCTGCAACTTCACCAAGCGTATCGTGCTCATCGGCGGCACGAGCTATGCGGGCGAGACCAAGAAGAGCGTGTTCTCGTTCCTCAACTACATCCTGCCGGCCAAGGGCGTAATGCCGATGCACTGCTCGGCCAACGTGTCGAAGGACGGCGCGTCCTCGGCGGTGTTCTTCGGGCTCTCCGGCACCGGCAAGACGACGCTGTCCGCCGACCCCGGCCGCATCCTGATCGGCGACGACGAGCACGGCTGGAGCCAGAACGGCATCTTCAACTTCGAGGGCGGCTGCTACGCCAAGACGATCCGCCTGTCGCGCGAGGCCGAGCCCGAGATCTGGGAGGCGTCGAACCGTTTCGGCACCGTGCTCGAGAACGTCGTGCTGAAGGGCCCTGAGCACAAGCCCGACTTCGACGACAACAAGCTCGCCGAGAATGCCCGCTCGGCCTACCCGCTGCACTACATCGCCAATGCGAGCGCGACGGGCCGCGCCGGCCATCCGCGCAACATCGTCATGCTGACGGCCGACGCGTTCGGCGTCATGCCGCCGATCGCCAAGCTGACGCCGGCGCAGGCGATGTATCACTTCCTCTCGGGCTACACCGCCAAGGTCGCCGGCACCGAGAAGGGTATGGGCAACGAGCCGTCGGCGAAGTTCTCGACCTTCTTCGGTGCGCCGTTCATGTCGCGCCATCCCTCCGTCTACGGCAACCTGCTCAAAAAGCTCATCGCCGACCACGCGGTCGACTGCTGGCTGGTCAACACGGGATGGACGGGCGGCAAGTTCGGCACCGGCTCGCGGATGCCGATCAAGGCGACGCGGGCGCTGCTCAACGCGGCACTGGCGGGTGACCTCAAGAGCCAGCCGATGCGCACCGATCCCGTGTTCGGCTTCCAGGTGCCGCTGGCGCTGCCCGGTGTCGACGCGAAGATCCTGAACCCTCGTGAGACGTGGGCGGACCCCGCAGCCTACGACAAGCAGGCGGCAGCGCTGGCCGATATGTTCACCAAGAACTTCGCGAAGTTCGAGGCCCATGTCGACGCCGACGTGCGCGCGGCAGCCCCGGCGCTGCGGAAGATCGCAGCGGAGTAGGGCGTCGCGGGTATCGCCTCACGGCACCGCGTCGGGCGACGACGGACGGGGCGGGCCGTCATGCGCGGCCGACCCGCCGTCCCAACCGGCAGCGGGTCGGCTCAGCCCAATGTGCTCGGTCTTCTCCCAGTGGTACGGCAGGCGCATGAGCTCGACGAGCGCTCTGTAGGCGGCCAGCGAGATCGCCAGCCAGTAGACGGGTGTCAGCAGCGCATGGCCGGCCAACTCGGGGCGGCCGCGCGCCGAACTCGCGAGCGCTCCGAGAAGGGCCGCAACCGCGAGGCTCGCGGCAAGGTTCGCGAGCGACAACCACCAGAGCAGCCGTGCCGCGGGCTCCATCGCGACCGCGTCGAGGTGGGCGCCGCCAAGCGCGTCGGCCAGGAGGACTGCGTAGAACCAGGGATGGGCCAGCGCCGACAGCGCCAGCCCGCCCGTCAGCGCCTGGACGCCCGCCATCCGCCATCCGCCGAGATCGCGGGCGAGGTCGAGCGGCCGGCGCATGTGAACGAGATAGGTCTGCATCCATCCCTTGAGCCAGCGGGTGCGCTGGCCGAGCCAGACACCGAGGCTGCGCGGCGCTTCCTCGAGGGTCGTCGAGGACAGCATGCGCACCTCGTAGCCCGACCGCTGCAGCCGGATGCCGAGATCGGCGTCCTCGGTGACGTTCCAGGGGTCCCAGCCGCCCACGGCCACGAGCGCCTGCCGGCGAAAATGGTTGGACGTTCCGCCAAGCATCAGCACCAGCCCGTGGCGCTCGAGAGCTGGCAGGATGCCATCGAACAAGGCGGAGTACTCGATGGCGAACTGGCGGGTCAGCCAGCGGTCGGCGGGATTGTAGACGTTGAGATGGGCCTGCAGGCAGCCGAGGCGCTCGCCGGCTGACGTGAAGACCGCTGCGGCCTTGAGCAACTGGTCGGTGTCGGGCACATCCTCGGCGTCGAACACCACGACGAGGTCGCCGGTCGAGACCGAGAGGCCATGGTTGAGCGCCCGCGGCTTGGTGCGCGGCTGTCCCTCGGGCACCGTGACGAGCCGCATGTGGGGCGGCGGGCGGCAGCGGGCGATGGCGTCCCGCGTTGCCGGATCAGAGGCCTCGGTGAGGAACAGGACTTCGAGGCGATCCAATGGATAATCGAGGGCGCCGAGCGCAGCGACGAGCTGGGCCGCGACGGGCTCCTCGCGGAACGCAGGCACCAGCACGGTGTAGAAGGGCACGGGCTGCGACACGTTGGTGCGGCCGGGTTGGCCAGGGGCAGTTCCGGAACCTGCTTCGGGGTCGAGAGCCGCGATCGCGGCGAGGCGCACGAGGAGAAAAGCCAGCGATACCAGTGTCACCAGCGCCACCGCCACCGCGGCCACCGCCGCGCCCGACACGAGCAGTCCTGCTGCCGCGGCCACGAGGATGCCGACGATTGCGACCCGCTGGCTGGGCGGCATCGCGGTGCCGGCCGAGAGCACGGGCGGGAGCGGCGGCAGAGGCCGGCTCTGGCTCTGTGGCCCGTGCGGCGGTGGCGACGCTCTGTCGATGTGGAAGCCTTCGGACATCATCGCGACGCAGCCCGAGCGGTGCGGCAAGGCCGGATGGCTCGGCGCAACCAGCTGATGAACTGAAATAAAAACCGACGGGCCGTGCGCTCGTTGCCTCGTCCCGCATGGCGGAGGGTGACACGGCACCCGCGCGTGCGGAAGCCTTCGTGCGCGACCTCCGGCTGAAATTGGCCTATAGGTTGTTCAGACGTTGATGCCGGCTGCCGACCGGCGCGAGACGCGTGGGACCTCGATGGCACGACCGACGATGGCACGACCTACGATGGCACGACCGACGATGGCACGACCGACATGGACCGCCGCCGCGGCGGCGATCATCGCACTTGGATCGATGCTGGCGGTGCTTGCCGAGCCGGCGGCTGCTCAGCGGCGAGGCGATGCGCCGGGCGGAGCGGGGGTCGGCGGTACGGCGGACGCCAACCGGCGTGTGGTGCTGCGTTTCCTGACCGACAGCGACTTCCCCCCCTTCAATTTCGTCGACGAGGACGGCGCGCTGACGGGGTTCAATGTCGATCTGGCACGCGCGATCTGCCTCGAGTTGTCCGCGGCCTGCGATATCAAGGCCCGCCCCTGGGCTGAGCTCGTCATTGCCCTGAAGCGCGGCGAGGCCGATGCCATCATCGCCGGGCACACGATCTCGGCCGCGCTGTTGGCCGAGGTCGAGTTCACCGACCGGTATTTCCACACGCCTGCGCGCTTCGCCGCCCCGAAGGACCGCCCCCAGCTCGCCATGACGCCCGAAGGGCTCGACGGGAAGCGGATCGCGGTCGCTCGCGGTACGCCTCACGAGGCGTTCCTGCGCGCCCACTTCCGCGACAGCGCGGTGCAGGCGTTCGAGAACGTCGAGCTGGCCCGCGATGCGCTCGTTGCAGGCAAGGTGGACTACCTGTTCGACGACGGCGTCGGCCTCTCGTTCTGGTTGAACGGTACATTGTCGAAGCAGTGCTGCGAGTTTCGCGGCGGCGCCTACTTCGAGCCACGCTTCTTCGGCGACGGGGTAGCCATCGCCGTGCCGCGCGGTGACCCCGCGATCCGGGTCGAGCTCAATGCCGCGCTGGCCCGGGTTCGCGCGAGCGGCCGCCTCGACGAGCTGGTGCAGCGCTACTTTCCGTTCCGTGTCTATTGACACGGGTCATGCCCCCGCCCTCGGAGCCGGCAGGGCCGGTGCGGAGGTCCTGCCCGGCAAGTGGGCGCGGCGCCAAGGAGGGCGCCACAGAATTGGGCAAATCGTAGAGCAATCAGTCGCATGCCTGGGGATCAGAAGGCACGAGGGGGTCCATTTGTCACACAGTTGAAACTTGAATCCGCTCATGGTGTCACACGACACAGATGGGGTACACTCTTCAGGATCTTTCGGGGCCGCTCTCATGACGACCTACCGCACGCTCTTTATTTCCGATGTGCATCTCGGCACGAGATCGTCGCAGGCCGACATGCTGCTCGACTTCCTCAAGAACACCGAGGCCGAGACGATTTATCTCGTCGGTGACATCGTCGACTTCTGGCGCATTCGCCGGGGCGCGATCTGGCCGCAGTCGCACAACGACGTCTTGCAGAAGCTTCTGCGCAAGGTCCGCAAGGGCACCCGCGTGGTGTTCATCCCCGGCAATCACGACGACGGCCTGCGACAGTACTGCGGACAGCGCTTCGGTGGCATCGAGATCGAGCGCCAGGCGGTGCACACCACAGCCGACGGTCGGCGCTACCTGATCATCCACGGGGACGAGTTCGACGTGGTCGTGCGCTACGCCAAGTGGCTGGCATTCCTCGGCGACCGGGGCTACGAGCTGGCGCTGTGGACCAACCTGCCGCTCAACTTCATCCGCCGCCGCTTCGGCCTCGGCTACTGGTCGCTATCGAGCTACCTCAAGTTGCGCGTCAAGCAGGCGGTGAACTTCATCGGCGAGTTCGAGAACTCGCTCGCCGAGGAGGCCAAGCGCCGCGACGTCGACGGCGTGGTGTGCGGCCACATCCATCACGCGGCCTCGCGCGAGCTGCACAACGTGCACTACGTCAATACCGGCGACTGGGTCGAAAGCTGCACGGCCGTCGGTGAGACTTTCGACGGCCGGCTCGAGGTGATCCGCTGGCTGGAGGTGATGCGCGCCCGCGAGGCGGAAGGGCCCGCGCTGACGCGACTTCAGGCGGCGTGATGCGTATCCTGGTCGCCACCGACGCTTGGCACCCGCAAGTGAACGGCGTGGTGCGCACCTACGAGCGTCTGGCGACCGAGCTCAATGCTCTGGGCGCGGAAGCGAGCTTTCTGACCCCGTCCGAGTTCCGCACGCTGCCCTGCCCGACCTATCCCGAGATCCGCTTGGCGCTGCCGGCGCCGACCTACGTCGCCGAACGGTTTCGCTTCCTCAATCCGACCGCCGTTCATATTGCAACAGAGGGGCCGGTCGGATGGATGGCGCGCAACTACTGCCGCCTGCGCAAGATCCCGTTCACGACCAGCTTCCACACCCGCTTTCCCGAGTATGTCGAGCGCCGCTTCCGCGTGCCTGCCGCGTGGAGCTGGGCCGTAGAGCGGCGTTTTCACAATGCTGGCGCGGGCATGATGGTCGCCACGCGAAGCCTCGCCGACGAGCTGTCACGGCGGGGTTTCGAGCGCATCCTGCCGTGGACGCGCGGTGTCGACACGAGCCTGTTCCGGCCACGCGAGGTGCGCCAATTCGGCAGCGGTCCGGTGTTTCTTTACGTTGGCCGGGTCGCGCTCGAGAAGAACATCGAGGCCTTCCTCGCGCTCGATCTGCCGGGCCGCAAGGTGGTGGTCGGGGACGGCCCGCAGCGGGCCGAGCTGGCGTGCCGGTTCCCCGAGGTGCTGTTCACGGGTCGCAAGGAGGGCGAGGCGCTGGCCGCCTGCTATGCCTCCGCCGACGTGTTCGTCTTCCCGAGCCGCACCGACACCTTCGGCATCGTGCTGCTCGAGGCCATGGCCTCGGGACTGCCGGTCGCAGCCTACCCCGTCACGGGGCCTATCGACCTCGTCGCCGACGGCACGACGGGCTTTTTGTCCGAGGACCTCGGAGTGGCTGCGCGCGCAGCCTTGCGGCTCGACCGGGCGGCCGTCCGCGCGTGCGCGCTCGAGTACAGCTGGGAGGCGGCCGCGCGCATGTTCGTCGCCAACATCGAGAGCGCTCTGTTCACCGCCTATGGCCGGCGGCTGCCGGTGCGCCGCGCCGCACTCGGACGGAAGACGAGGTCGGCTTAGGCTGCCGGCGTGACTCCGCGGGCGCCGTGGCCGGAATGCTGGAGCCGGAACGCTGGAGCGGGGCCCGTTGGTGCGGGCCGATATTTGGAGCGGGCGAAGGGAATCGAACCCTCGTATGCAGCTTGGGAAGCTGCCGTTCTACCATTGAACTACGCCCGCGACCGACTTGGGTCCTAGCACAGAGGTCCTACCACAGAGGTCCTAGCACACACGCTCCCGGCGGAGAAGAGTACGCGGGCGATCGCGCACGCGTTACGTGCGCTCCGAGCGGAACAGTCGAAACAGTTTGTGAGTTCGACGCTCGGCGGTCCGCGTGTTAACTGGATCGTTGGGGCGGGCTCCCGACCCCCAGTGCCAACAACCGCCGGACCTCTGCGTGACCATCCATACTCCGATCGAAGCGCCGCGTAAGTTCAGCGATCCGGATCGAACCATTAAAGGCGAGGAGCGCGCGCGGGTTCCGCTCGTCCGGCTCGAGACGTTGTGGATCAACACCGGCACGCTGTGCAACATCACGTGCAAGAGCTGCTACATCGAATCGAGCCCGACCAACGATCGCCTCGCCTACATCACGGCCGGCGAGGTGCGAGAGCTGCTCGACGAGGCCTCTGTGATCGGGGTCCGCGAGATCGGCTTCACCGGCGGCGAGCCGTTCCTCAACGCCGACATGAACGAGATGCTCGGCGACGCGCTGGCGCGGGGCTTCGACGTGCTGGTGCTGACCAATGGCATGGTGCCGATGCAGCGGCCGGGGACGAAGCGGCAGCTTCTTGCGCTCAAGGAACGCTACGGCGACCGGCTGACGCTGCGCATCAGTCTCGATCATCACACACAGGCTTTGCACGAGGCCGAACGCGGCCCGCGCACGTGGGCGCCGGCCGTGGCCGGGCTCGACTGGCTGACCGCCAACGGCTTCCGGACGTCGATCGCAGGGCGCACCTGCTGGAACGAGAGCGACGAGTTCTCGCGCGCGGGCTATGCGGCGCTGATCGCCGAAAAGGGCTGGGCCGTCGATCCCGCGGACCGCGGGCGGCTGATGCTGTTGCCCGAGATGGACGGAAGGATCGACATTCCGGAGATCAGCACCGGCTGCTGGAGCATTCTCGGCAAACAGCCGGCCGACATGATGTGCTCGACGTCGCGTATGGTCGTGAAGCGAAAGGGCGCCGAGAAACCGGCAGTGCTGCCGTGCACGCTGCTGCCTTACGATCCCGCATTCGAGATGGGTGCCACCCTGGCCGAATCGATGGCGGCCGACGGTGGCATGTTCGACAATGGGGCGGTGAAGCTCTGCCACCCGCACTGCGCCAAGTTCTGCGTGCTCGGCGGGGGAAGCTGCTCCCGACGCGATGACATGCACGAGTGACGCATCGGCACGGCCTCGAATGCGAATGAGGCCCCTTCAGCAGCAGATGAAGGGGCCCCGTCAGTCGAGCGCTGCTCCGAGTGCGTACGGGCGCTCGTCGGCCGGTCATGTTCTACTTGTCTCAAGTCAGACGCGTCTCGTGTCTGAACCGTCTCGTGTCCCACCTGTCGCGCGCGCCCGCGTGCGTTCGAGCGGCGAGATCCGGGCGGCGAGATCCGGGCGGTCAGGTCACTTCCGGGCGACCAGCGCGTCGCGGATCTCCTTGAGGTAGACCTCGGAGGCCGGGGGTGCCGGCGGGGCAGCAGCGGGAGCAGGTTTCTTAAGTGAATTCAAGGCCTTGATCATCATGAAAATGCAGAAGGCGATGATCACGAAGTCGATGATCGATTGGACGAAGGCCCCGTACTTCAGCTCGGCCGCGCCGATCTTCACCGCAAGCTTGCTGAAATCGATGCCGCCCAGGAACAGGCCGATAAACGGCATCAGCACGTTGTCGACCAGCGACGAGACGATCTTGCCGAAGGCGCCGCCGATGATCACGCCGACGGCGAGATCCATCACGTTGCCCTTCATTGCGAAGTCCTTGAATTCCGACGCGAGGCTCATTTTCTTATCCTTCCCCGATTGAGTGTTGGGCGCGTTGCGGCGCACCACGAACCGACCCGACACCGCCCCGACGATGCGTGCCCCGCGTGGACGCTCCCCCGCGCCTGCAGTTCATAGGGCAATCGCTTCCGCCGATCCTGCGCGAGTCGATAGAAATAGTTTATGTCAATCAAACCAATGGATCAATGGAACGCGTACGGCCTTTTTGCGGCGGTTGTCAGGAGGTGGCGGATCGCGTGAGATCCGCATCGCGGTCGGGGTGCGGCCGGCCATTGGCCACTAGGGGCATTCAGATAATTTCACGATCTTTGAGTGCGGCGTTGGCCCGCGCCTTTATGCTGGTAAGCTAGCTTTCCCGAACGCGGCTGCCTGGACCGCGGGGATGGGACCATAGACGGCAGGCATGGGAGCCGGGTCTGAGACGATGTTGCAGGGCTGGTGGATCGTCGCCGTCGCGCTGGGCTACGTGAGCGCCCTGTTCGCGCTCGCCTGGTACGGCGATCGCTTCATGCGCAACCGCCGCACGAGCGGTGGCCGACCGCTCATCTATGCGCTGTCGCTGGCGGTCTACTGCACGTCGTGGACGTTCTTCGGCAGCGTCGGGCTCGCGGCGTCGAGCGGGTACGACTTCATTCCGGTGTATCTCGGTCCGGTGCTGATGTTCGCGCTCGGCTGGCCGCTGGTCCTGCGCATCGTGCGGCTGGCAAAGAGCCAGAATATCACGTCGATCGCGGACTTCATGTCGGCGCGCTATGGCAAAAGCCTTGCCGTGGCCGCTGTCGTC
>CAYYGO010000059.1:0-17859 GCA_964471635.1 uncultured Hyphomicrobium sp. | reverse complement strand
CCGGGCGCATGCCGGGCCACATGAACGTGCTGCTCGCCGAGGCCAACGTGCCTTACGACGAGGTGTTCGAGCTCGAGGACGTCAACAGCGAGTTCAGCCAGGCGGACGCGGTCTACGTGATCGGCGCCAACGACGTCGTCAATCCGGCGGCCGAGGACGACAAGACCTCGCCCATCTACGGCATGCCCGTGCTGCAGGTGTGGAAGGCACAGACCGTGTTCTTCAACAAGCGCTCGCTGGCATCCGGCTACGCCGGTATCGACAATCCGGTCTTCTACCGCGACAACACCGTGATGGTGCTGGGCGATGCCAAGAAGATGACCGAGGAGATCGCCAAGGCGCTCGGCCACTAACGCCAACAGGCTGGGGTCGAACGGGGCAGCAAGTCGGCCACCTCGTGAGGAGTAGTCGGGCGAATGGTCACGCGGCAGATCAACTACGCCCGCCGCACGGTAGCCGCGCTGAAGGACAGCGTGGTCCGCAAGACGCTGGCCGTCGCAACCGGTAGAAGCCCCGTCTCCCGGACCTGCCAGATCCCGGGCGTGCGCGAGCTTTACGCGACGCTCGGGCTCGCCGCTCACCACGGCACCTTCGTCGAGATCGGCGCCTATGACGGCGAGGGCTTCTCGAACACGTCATTTCTCGCCGACCAGGGCTGGCGCGGCATCTACGTGGAGCCGGTGACGGAGCGCTGCACGACGGTCCGTCTGCGCCACTGGCTGAACAGCGTCACGGTCGAGCCCGTCGCCGCGAGCAACACGGAAGGCTCATGCGAGATCCGCGTCATGGATGCCCTGACCACGCTCGACGCCGAGACGGCGGATGCCTACACCCGCATCGGCTGGGGCCGGAAACGTGCGAGCCGGGCGACGACCCGTACGATCCGGCTCGAGCGCCTCGACACGCTTCTCGCGCGAAACGCCGTCGAGCACGATTTCGAGCTGATGGTGGTGGACGTCGAGGGCCACGAGCTGCCCGTGATCGAGGCGCTCGCGGCCAGCCCGTGGCGACCCCGGGTGCTCGTTGTCGAACTGGTGGATACCCATGCCGACTTCGCAGCGTTCGGGCCGCTCCAGCTTAACGCCCGCAAGGCCCGCGAGGCGATCCTCGCCCTGGGCTACGCACCCGTCTACACCGACGAGGTCAACACCGTGTTTGCGCTCGGGGGTGCTGGCACGAGTATGCTCCACAAGAGCCCTCTCGCGAAATCGTGATCGCCCGAAGAGCCGGGTTCGCTCTTCCCGCTCCTTCTGCAACGGCTAGTCTCTGCCTTCTGGCCACTTTTAGGCCGGCGATTGGCCAGGGGGTGCCCGACGTTGCAACTCGCGATCGCAATTGCCATGATCTTCGCGGCCGTTCTGGCGGTCGACGCCAGCGCCAATCCCGCCCCAGCACTCGACCGGCGGCAGGTGATCACCGAGCTCGCGGGCCGGCCCGTGAGCTGCCGTGATGTCTATGGCCAGGCGGTGCATGCGGTGATGGTCGCGGATCTCGGCGACGTCGCGCGGGCGCGGAACGTGTTCAAGACGCCGGTTATCATGATGGATCCCGGTCATTTGAACGTGCTCCCGTCGACGCTCCAGCTCTTCTTCTATGGCCACGAATGCGCACACCATGCCCTTGGCCACGTCTACGTGTTGCGGCCCTCGGCGGAGATCGATGCCGATTGCTGGGCCGTCAAGGACGGCCGCGATCGGGGGCTGTTCTCGCGCTTCGACGTCGAGGGCTGGGCGCCCTGGTTTGCCAAGAGCCGCGGGAACGCGGCATCCGGTCATCTGCCGGGGCCGGAGCGCGCACGCGCCTTGCTGCAATGCTTCGATGACCGCAGCGATCCGCGCGGCTCGACGACCGTGACGCAGCACGAATAGCGGGCGTCCTTACTGTGCTGCCCTAGCTTGCTGGCGGTCGGCCGCAGCACCGCACCTCTCCATGGGCAGAGCCGTTGTCTCCCAGCCGTCCTTGGCAATGGTGACGACATACCTCCGGCAACCTTCGGCGGCACCCGGCACGAAATAGACGTGATAGAGGGCGCGGCCCAGTTCCGCCGGGCGTGGCCAGACGTAGACGGCATCATCCTTGCCCGCCGCCAGGGCGTTGCGGATGGCGATGCCTGCGTTGCGGAAGTCGGTCTGCGACAGGCGCGACAGGAGGACGGGCGACAGCTCCGGGTGAAGCCCGGCGGCGACCGCGCGCGCCTGACGGGGATCGGATGGCTTCGGCTGCGGCGCGAGGGCCGGTACCTCAGCGACACTGGCAAGGGGCGGCTCCAGAACGACCGTCACTGGGGCGGCCGCTGGGGAGGCCACTAGGGCGGATTGGGCGGGCACGGAGCTCCCGTCCGGATCGGATGCGGCGACGGCTGACGCGGTGGTCTCCGGCGCTGCAGGCGGCTCACTCGAGACGGGTGGGGCCGCCGGCACCGTGTCGCGGCCGACCAGCGCCGGATCAGAACCCGGCTTGTGCCCCGGGAGTTGGCGCTCGATCAGCGACGGGATCGCCGCCAACGTCTCGCTGAGCCAAGCCGGCCAATGGTGCCGGGCGTCGGCGAGCATCCAACCTCCGCCGAGCGCGATCGCGACGAGCAGTGTGGCGGCGAGGCGCCCGCCGCGGCGGTGCCGCCGAAGCGGGCCGATCCGATCGTCTGGCACGATATCGAGCTCGGATCGGAGCGCAGCCGCATAGGTATCGGACGGGTGATCGTGCAGGCCGAACGCATGGCGCGCGGGTGTCATCATGCCCCCTCACAACGGCGCATAGATCAGACGACGACTCCCGCTCCGCCTCAAAGGCAGCAGCTTCCCGGCGAAACGATGGCGGCCGCGTGAAGAACGTCGTCCGCGTTCGGGTCGCGGCGTGACTGGAGCCGAGCTCTTCCCTTCTCCGCGAGGGGAGATCCCGCGAGCTCGTTGCTCGGTGTCCAAGGTAGCGACAGCAGGCCGCTGGGCGCCCCTGATCGCCCCTGGGCGCCCCTGATCGCCCCTGGGCGCCCCTGGGCGCCCCTGGTCTTCGTCTCAGGCGGTCTCGGGGCGAGCCGCTGCCGCGCCGGACGAAGCACGCGCCGCCGCGAGCTGGTTAGCCGCCACGTAATCGGGCTTGCCCGAGCCCAACAGCGGGATTGCGGGCACCACCAGGATCTCGGCAGGCACGGCCAACTCCGTCATGCCTTTCGCCCTCGCGTGGGCCGCGAATTCGGCGCGGGTGCAGCGCGTGTCCGTAGTCAGCAGCACCAGCCGCTCGCCCTTCTTCTGGTCCGGCTGCGCGACGACCACGGTCACGAGGGCAGGCCAGACCTCGGACGCCGCCGCCTCCACCGCCGACAGCGACACCATCTCGCCGCCGATCTTTGCGAAGCGTTTGGCGCGACCTTTGATGCGAATGAACCCCTCGGCGTCGATCGCGACGATGTCGCCGGTATCGTGCCAGCCATCGTGTGGTGGCTCGAGCACGCCTGGTTTCTCCGCACGCAGGTAGCCGAGCATCACGTTCGGCCCGCGGACCAGGAGCCGGCCGCCCTCGTCGATCCCCGGCACGGGCTCGAGCCGCGCCTCCATCAGCGGCGCCAGCCGTCCGACGGTGCCACTGCGGTTCGCGAGGGGCGTGTTGATCGCCAGGACTGGTGCCGTCTCGGTGACGCCGTAACCCTCGAGGATGCGCACGCCGAACTTGTCCATGTAGAGCTGGCGCGTCCGCTCCTTCACCGCCTCGGCGCCTGCCAGGATGAGGCGCACGCGCGCGAAATCGTAAGGGTGGGCCGCGCGCGCGTATCCGCTGAGGAACGTATCGGTGCCGAACAGGATGGTCGCATTCGATTGATAGACGAGCTCGGGAATGATCCGGTAGTGCAGCGGCGTCGGGTAGAGGAACACCGGCACGCCGCGGATGAGCGGCATAACGAGCCCGGCGGTCAGCCCGAAGGAATGGAATACCGGCAGGACGTTGAAGACCTTGTCCTGGCCGTTTACCGCGACACGATGCAACGACTGCATCGCGTTGGCCAAGATGTTTCGGTGCGAGAGGACCACGCCCTTCGGCGTGCCTTCGCTGCCCGAGGTGAACAGTATGGCGGCGGGGTCGTCGGCATGGCGAGCCACTTGCGGGCGGCCGCCCTGGATCGCACCCTTGATCTTGTCGGCCCACGTAACCGTCGTGCGAACCTCCTCGAGATTGACGATGCGCGCGACTTTCGCAAGCTCGCTCACCGTTTCGCCGAGGCGTGCCTTGTCGATGAACGTCTGCGACGTCAGGATCACGTCGACCTTGGCCGCACGGCAGGCGGCCGTCATGTTGGCCGCGCCAGCAGTGAAGTTCAGCATTGCCGGCACGCGGCCGATCGTCTGCAGGGCAAGGAAGGACACCGCTGCACCGGCCGAGTTCGGCAGCAGTAGCCCGACGTTGGCACCGACGGGCGCCAGATCGGCGAGCTTGGCGCCGAGAACCTGAGCGCCCGCGATGAGCAGCGAGTAGGAAAGCTTCGTGCCGAGCGGGTCCTCAACCGCGGGCCGTCCCGTATCGAACCTCGCACGGGCGTCGACGAGGGCCTCGAACAGCGTGCGCTCGAGGTCGGCGGTCCTGACCGCGCTGTCGACCATGATGTCCTGCAGCTTGGCGCCCGCCGCACGGCGCCGGGCTCGGCCCTTTAAAGCTGGATCAAGATCGAGCCTCACCGGGGGCAAGATCGTGACGACGGTCTTCGGCAGCCAGGCTTTCCGCGTCTGGTAGCGGTTGAGATAGCCGAACGGCGACCGTTCCGGTCCCTCAATGCGGACCGGGACGATCACGGCGTCCGCCTTGTCGGCAATCATGGCCGTGCCGTCGTAAACCTTCATCAGGCCGCCCGTCACGGTCAGCCGGCCCTCGGGAAAGATGACCAGCGTCTCTCCGCCCTTCACCGCCTGGATCAGGTGGCGCGTTCCCATTGGCTTCGTCGGGTCGATCGGCTCGGCCTTCACGAGCCGTAGGAAGGGCTTCACCCACCAGGTGTTGGCCATGCCCGTGTCGATCGCGAACGCGGCATGGGAGGGCAGGATCGCGTGCATCATCGACGCGTCGAGCAGCGAGACATGGTTCGGCGCAATGATGGCACGCGTGCCCTGGGCGGGCAGGTTCTCGCGACCGCGGACCTCGAGCCCCATCAGAACGCGATAGATCCACCCGGCGACAGCCTGCACCAGCGACCGCCCCGTGGCCTCGCCTGGTGCGGATCGGTCGGGCTTGGTCGAAGGGTTAGGCATTGTGTCGGTCCCTTTCTGGCGGCGAGAGCGGCGCGACCCCAAGACAGAGACGCCGAGACGGGCGGAGGCGCAAGCCGATAGGCTATGGGCGCCCCGCGGCCGACCGAGTTTGGCGCAGAGGGATTTCCGGCAGGTAAGCGCCGAACGTACCCGCGGGAGGTGGCTTGCCGCTCTCGTCGGGATGTCAGTGCCATGCACGACTTTGATACTGAACGCCGGTCATATAGGGTTCGTCCGGAGCGGTGTGCACTAGGGCGCCCTCGGTATCGGGTTGAGATCGTTGCGCAACCGGCGCGGCGACTGGTATTCCAGGACAAGGGTCGGCCTGCGACGAACGGCGCTGAAGCCCTTGATTGCTGCCGCGCAAGGGCCACACTCTGTCGAAGCGGCGACGACGGCGTCGGGCTTCGACGGCAGCCGCTGCGAGACAGCCGGGGCAACGCCTTTCGACAGTGTGCCGCAACGTGAGGTCACGACCCGTGAGCAAGACCGACCTCGGCAGGCCAGCCGAAGTGACAGTGCCCGCCGCCAACCATTCGGTGGACTTGGTCGTCAACGGGGCGGCGGTCTCCGCGATGGCGCGCACGCTGCTCGCGCTGCTCGGCGAGCTCGGCTATGAGGGCCGCAAGGTGGCAACGGCCGTCAATGGTGCGTTCGTCGCCGACGCGCAGCGCGCCGCTACGCCGCTCGCAGCCGGCGATCGCATCGAGATCCTCGCCCCGCGGCAGGGCGGCTGAGCCGCATCAGACACCAGAAGGCTCGACATTCATGAATGTGCTCCAGCAGGGCCTCGAGCCCGATCCGGCGCTTTCGGTCTACGGCCGCACCCTCGGCTCCCGCCTGTTCCTCGGCACCGCGCTTTATCCGTCGCCCGAGATCATGGCGCGGGCGGCACGCGCGGCGGGTAGCGAGGTCGTCACCGTCTCGCTCCGCCGCGAATCTGCCCGCGGCAACACCGGTGAAAGCTTCTTCGCGCTGATCCGCGCGCTCGGCGTACGGGTGCTACCCAATACCGCCGGCTGCCGGACAGCAAAGGACGCCATAACGACCGCGCTCATGGCGCGCGAGCTGTTCGAGACCGATTGGATCAAGCTCGAGGTGATCGCCAACGACGATACCTTGCAGCCCGACGTGTTCGGACTTGTCGAGGCAGCCGAGACACTCTCGCGCGAGGGCTTCAAGGTTTTCCCTTATACGACCGAGGATATCGGGGTCGCCGAGCGTCTGCTCGGCGCCGGATGCGAGGTGCTGATGCCATGGGGCGCCCCGATCGGGACCGGGCGCGGTCTCAACAACCGCTACGCGCTGCGGTCGTTGCGCGCCTATTTTCCGGGTGTTCCGCTGGTGATCGACGCCGGCATCGGCGCCCCCTCGCACGCGGCCGAGGCCATGGAAATGGGCTACGACGCCGTGCTGCTCAACACCGCGGTGGCCAAGGCCGGCGACCCGGTGCGCATGGCGGCGGCCTTTGCCGAGGCGATCCGCGCCGGCCGAACGGCCTGGGAGGCCGGCCTGATGGAGCCGCGCGACATGGCCGCCCCCTCGACGCCCGTTGCCGGCACGCCGTTCTTCGACCTCGAGAGGAAGCGGTGATGCGGCAGCCGCCCGAAGCGACCTCACCCCTCGACGCCTTCTATCCGATCGCGCCCGACCTCGGATGGCTCGAGCGGATGGTGCCGCGCGGCGTACGCACCATTCAACTCCGGCTGAAGGACGCCCCTCCCGCGGAGGTGCGTCGCCAGATCGGCGCCAGCCTCGAGATCTGCAGCCGCCACGGCGCCGAGCTGATCGTCAACGACTACTGGCAGGACGCAATCCGGCTGGGGGCCGGCTGGGTGCACCTGGGCCAGGAGGATCTCGCACATGCGGATCTCGCGCAGATCCGCGCCGCGGGTATCCGGATCGGCATCTCGACCCACGACGAGGCCGAGCTGGCTACCGCGCTTGCTGCATGCGCGGACTATATTGCGCTCGGCCCGATCTACGAGACGCGGCTCAAGGCCATGGCCTGGGCTCCGCAGGGCCTCGACCGCATTGGGCGGTGGAAGGCGCTGGTCGGTCGGCTGCCACTGGTCGGCATCGGCGGCATCACGCCGGACCGCCGGGACGGCGTTCTTGCCGCAGGCGCACAATCGTGTGCCGTCATCACCGATCTTGTGACGGCGGCGGACCCGGAAGCCCGTATCGACGACTGGGTCCAGTGGTCCGCGAACCGTGCTGCGCCAAGGCCTTTGATGGGGGCGAGTTAACCAACTGCGCCTGACGGCTGTCGATTATGACAGTGGGCTGTGCTGACGTTGATCGATCTGGCGGGATATCTGGGCTAGAGGCTTGCCCGGGTTTGGCCGGAGGTCGTGTTGGGCGTCCATCGACACGGACGCCTGCACCATCGCCGTTCGATGTGTCATGCACACTTGGCGTTCGGAACTATCCCGGCACGGGGCTTCCCTTAGAACGAACGCGAACCCGCAATGGCTTACCGCTTCAAGCTCGACGAGCCCTTCGACGACGGCTTCCGCCGCATCGTCACGGAGCAGATCGACCGCGCGGTCGCCGCGCTCGAGGGCGCGGTCGAGCCCGCAAAGTCCATTCACGAGTCGAGGAAGAGCATCAAACGCATCCGTGCACTGCTGCGGTTAGTGCGGCCGGGGCTAGGAGAAGCGGCGTTCGCACGCGATAACCACTGGTTCCGCGAGACGGCGCAACTGCTGTCGGCGGCACGAGACCGGGAGATCCTGCTCGAGACGACCGTGAAGCTCCAGGCGCGCTACGGCGACGGCGGCAAATCGGGGCTCGGCAAGTTGCATCTGCGGCTTTCGGACGAGGCAAACTGGGCCGCCAATCCCACGCCGTCGGGCTTGGCCGCGCGCGAGCTGGCTATCGGACGGCTGATGGACGGGCGCAAGCGGCTTGCACGGGCAAGCCAGGTGCAAGGCGGCATCGAGGCGGTCGCTGGCGGGCTTCTCAGGAGCTACCGGCGCGCTGGACGGGCTCTGGATCTCGCCTATGCCGACCCCACGCCGGAGGCTTTCCACGAGTGGCGCAAGGGCGTGCAAGTGCACTGGCGGCATATGGCGCTGCTGATCCGCGCCTGGCCGGAGTACTGCGAGGCTCGATTGTCTGCGGCTCGCCGATTGTCGCAGATCCTCGGCGACGATCACGACCTGGCCATCCTCGCCGTGCACGTGGAGTCCGCGGCTGGCATCGGGCTGTCCGCCCGCGAGCGCAAGGCCGTCGTCAAGCTGTCGGCGGCCCGCCAGAACGAGCTGCGGGCCGAAGCGCAGCCGCTCGGCCAAAGGCTCTTTGCCGAAAAGCCACGTGGTCTGGCACGCCGCATCACGCTCTATTGGCAGTCCGCAATGGCATTGTCGGCCGCCGAGCGTGCCGCCGAGCCCGACTTCCCGTCCCGGCAGGGCGACTGACCCGGCTCCCCGCCCGCCGATGTCGCCTCCCCGAATCTGATCCGATAAGCTATCTCTCGCGTTGCCGTGCCAGTGCGGGCACAGGCAAGGACCAGGGGCCATGAACGACATGCCGAAAAGCGCCGAGATCGTCGCTGCTCACCGCCAGCATTGGCCAGCAGGCCACCCGGCCGTGGTGCTCGGCAAGGTCGGCGTGCTGCTGCTCAACCTCGGCACGCCCGACAACACCGACTATTGGTCGATGCGGCGCTACCTGAAGCAGTTCCTCTCCGACAAGCGGGTGATCGAGGAGCCGACTTGGAAGTGGTGGCCTATCCTCAATCTCATCATCCTGACCGTTCGCCCGGGCCCCAAGGGCAAGGACTATGCGTCCATCTGGAACAACGAGCGGAACGAGGGACCGCTCAAGACGATCACACGAAGCCAGGCCGAGCAGCTCGCGGCCCGTCTCGGCGACCGGAGCAATGTCGTCGTCGACTGGGCGATGCGCTATGCAAACCCGTCGACCGAGAGCCGCATCCAGTGGCTCAAAGACCAGGGCTGCGACCGCATTCTGCTGCTGCCGCTCTATCCGCACTATGCCGCCGCCACCACCGCCACGGCCTGCGACGAGGCCTTCCGGGCTCTGATGAAGATGCGCTGGCAGCCAGCGGTCCGCGTCACGCCGAGCTACCACGACGATCCGGTCTACATCGACGCCCTCGCGCGCTCGATGACGGCGGAGCTTGCCAAGCTCGATTTCGAGCCAGAGCGGATCGTGGCCACGTTCCACGGCATGCCGCAGAAATACCTCGAGGCGGGCGATCCCTACCATTGCCAGTGCCAGAAGACGTCGCGGCTCTTACGCGAGCGGCTCGGCATCGCGAAGGAGCGGTGGCTCACGACCTTCCAGTCGCGCTTCGGAAACGACCCCTGGCTGCAACCCTACACCGACGCGACGGTCGAGCGACTGGCCAAGGAAGGCATAAAAAAGCTGGCGCTGGTGGCGCCGGGCTTCTCTGCCGACTGCCTCGAGACGCTGGAGGAGCTCGACGGCGAGAACCGGCACATCTTCGAGGAGAATGGCGGCGAGAGATTTGCCTACCTGCCGGCACTCAACGACAGCGCCGAAGGCCTCGACGTGATCGAGCACATCGCCCGGCGCGAACTGATGGGATGGCTCTGACCCGACCGCGACACCGACCGTTCTAACCCTCCATCATCGAGCGGCGGCGCGGCCTCACAATACGCCACAGCCATTCGGCCGCGGCCCAAGTCAGAAGGACGAGGCCGATCACGGCCACGATGAGCTGCCAGCCGATTGGCGCCAGACCGAGCAGGACGGCCAACGGCGGCAGCAGAACGGCCGCGAGCTGCAGCGCCGCACCGCCGCCCACGGCTGAATGCATCCACGGATTGTGCTCGGGTGTCGCGCCGACGTGGCGCGACGGATAAGCGAATACGAGTTGCAGCAAGGCCTCGTAGAGAAAGAGGGCCGTGCGCGCTTCCTCCAGCCCGAAACCCATGCGCGGCAACAGGGCGAGGATGGCCAGACCCACGCCAGCCTTGGCAAACCCGCTCACCGCGATGAAGAGCAGCGAATTCGCGTCGAGCAGCCGCGACGACGGCGGCCGGGGCGGACGAGCCATCACATCTCGGTTGCGGTCGAGAGCGATTGCAAGAGCTGGCGGTCCGTCCGCGAGCACGTTGATCCAAAGCAGCTGAACCGCCGTCAGCGGCAGCAGGAATGTGCCGGTCGACGGGTCGCGCCAGCCCTGCAAATAGGCGACCACCAGCCCCGCCGACATCAAAACCACGAGCGCCAGATCGGTCGAGAAGAAAAAGCGGATGAACTTCTGCACGTTGTCGTAGATGCTTCTCCCTTCCTCGACCGCCGCCACGATGGTCGCGAAATTGTCGTCGATGAGGACGATGTCGGCCACCTCGCGGGCCACGTCGCTGCCGCGCTGCCCCATTGCGATGCCGACGTCCGCGCGCTTCAGCGCGGGCGCATCGTTGACGCCATCTCCGGTGACGGCGACGATCTCACCGTCGGCCTGCAGCGCCTCGACCAGACGCAGCTTCTGCGCTGGCGAGAAGCGAGCGAAGACGCCGACCTCGCGCACCGCCTCGGCAAAGGCCGCCTCGCCGAGCGCGGCGGCCTCCTCGCCCGTGAGCACGCGCCGTGCCTCGATGCCGACCGCCCGACCGATCGCCTCGGCGGTCGCGGGATGATCGCCGGTGACCATCACCACGCGGATGCCCGCAGCCGCGGCCTCACGAAGCGCGTCCGGCACCTCGGCGCGGGGCGGGTCCCAGAGATGGGCGAGGCCGAGGAGGTGCAGTCCGCCGCCGCGGCGCTCGGCAAAAGCGATGACGCGGTAGCCTTCGCCTGCGCGCGCGAGCGCCGTCGCCTCCCACTGCTGCCGCTCGGCGGGCGAGAGCTGCGCCCCGGCGATCACCACCTCTGGCGCACCTTTGAGATAGGTCACGGAATCGGCGCCCGCGCGCACCGTGACGCTCATGGACCTGGTGGAGCTGTCGAACGGACAGCTGTCGATGCGGGGATGGTCTGCGGCCAGACGCGCCGGATCGACACCCCTCGATGCCGCGTGGTCGAGCAGCGCCAGCTCGAGCGGATCGCCGGCGCGGGTCGTTCGCTCCGCATCGGTGGCCAACGCCATCGCGACGAGCAGCGCCGCCTCGTCGGCCGCATCGACAGCGCGCACCTGCATCCGGTTCTCTGTCAGCGTTCCCGTCTTGTCAGTTGCAATCACCGTTACCGAACCCAGGGCCTCGACCGCGGACAGGCGTCGCACGATGGCGCGGCGACCCGCCAGCCGCTCGACTCCGAGCGCGAGGGTCAGCGTCAGCACCGCCGGCAGCGCTTCCGGCACCGCGGCGACCGCCAGCGCGACCGAGAACAACACCACCGGGCCGATGTGGGTCACGCCCTCGACCATCACGCCGCCGAGCGTCAGCATCACTCCGATCAGCAGGATGGCCAGCGCGACCTGACGTCCGAACACCGCAAGCCGGCGCTCGAGCGGCGTCGTTCCGGTCTCGATGGCGCCGATCATGGTCGCGAGCTGGCCCATTGCGCTCGCCCGTCCCGTCCGTCGGACCTCGATGTAGGCCTTACCCCGCACGAGCAGCGTGCCGCTCGAGAGCGGGCCGGCAACCACCTTGTCGACGGGAACGGATTCGCCGGTGAGTATCGACTCGTCGATCAGCACGCCGTCGCCTGAGAGCAGAACGCCGTCGGCCGGGACACGGTCGCCGGCCTCGACGCGAACCACATCGCCCGGCACGAGCGCGGTCGCCGGCAAACGCGACAGAACCCCGTCGCGCAGCACCCACACGGACGACACCGCCATCGTCTGCAGATGCGCCAGCGCGTCGTCCGCCTTGCTCTCCTGCCACGCGCCGAGCCAGGCGTTGAGGGTCAGGATGGCCGCGATCGCGATCGATTCGATCGGCAGGCCATGCGCGCCTTCGTGGACCCACAGCCCGAAATCGAGCAGCAGCGCAAACACGAGGATGTAGACGAGCGGGCTGCGGAACTGGTTGAGGATCCGCGTCCAGAATGGCAGCGGTGGCGCCTCGGGTAGCGCGTTGGGACCGTATTGTGCAAGCCGTTGCGCCGCCTCGCCCGCGGAGAGGCCAAGTATAGTTTCGGATGCTGCCGCGGCGTCGTTCATGCGTCCCCCGCCGCGCCGAAGGGCGCTGCCCGATCGATCGCCCTGGCCGTCGCCGGGCCGCCCCAAATAGCGACCGCACGGCACGCTGCGCCTTGATCTGCGCCAACGCCGGCCGTTTCCGCGCACGCTTCGGGCCCCTAACCGGAAGCCCGGCAGGAGCGCCCGGCAGCCAGACAGTTATCCAGATCTCAGCGTCCAGCGGCCGGTCGCGCTTCGGCCGGATCTATCTCGACCATGTCGACCGACACGGCGAGCGTCTGGCGCCCGGAGGCTACGATGACGCCGTCGATCGGTGCTGCGTCGGCATAGTCCCGCCCGAATGCAACTTCGACGTGACTGCTCGTTGTCGGGACGCCGTTGGTGGGATCGAGGCAGACCCAGCGGATTTCCGGCCCGCACCACACCGCCACCCAGGCGTGCATGGCGTCTGCGCCGACGAGGCGCGGCTTGCCGGGCGGCGGCAGCGTTCTGAGGTACCCGCTCACGTAGGCCGCCGGGAGTCCGAGGCTGCGCAATCCGGAGATCATGATGTGAGCGAAATCCTGGCACACGCCGCGTCGCTTTGCGAACGCGGCTGCAATCGGCGTCGTTACGTCGGTTGCCGTGGGATCGTAGGCGAAATCGGCGCGGATGCGTTCGTTGAGCTCGAGCATCGCGGCCAGCACCGGCCGCTGCTCCGTCACGCTGCGTGCGGCGTAGTCGCGGATGTCGCGGTCGAGGGGTACGAGGCGGCTCGGGAAGACGTGATGAGAGGCGGCACGGCCGTCGAGACGTGCCTTCCGCTCGAGCGCGGCGCGAACCGCGGCCACGGTGGGTGTGGTGGACGGATCGGGCAGTAAGGAAGGGGCCACCTCGACGACGCAACGGCTCTCGACGGCAAGCACGGAATGCGGCGTCTCGACCGAGACACGCAGCACACGATTGCCGAAATAGTCCTCGCTCTCCTTCGTCTCGTCAGGGCGCGGCTCGACGACGATGCGGCCCTCGACAACGTCGATTCCGGGCCGCGAGACAGGGAGCATTCGGATAACGTGGCGCGCATGCGGAACGGGGGGCGCATAGGTGTAGGTTGTCGTGTGACGCACGCGGTAGATCATCGCGCACCGTCTCCCTCGCGCTCTATGGCTGGCAACGGGGTTACTGCGATGATCGTCCGCCGGTCGTTGAAGTAGAGGCCGGTGATACGGTCGGAAAGCTGCATCAGGCGGTTCTCGAGGCCGACGAGACTCGGCGCCGGAATGCTGCCCGGATCCATCGCGCGGACCTCGTCGAGCATCGCCTGCGCCGAGGCACCGAGACCGGCGGCGTCTGCATCCCGGCCGCTATCGGTGAGCGCCGCGAGATGGCGGACGATATCGGCGAGCGAGAAGGCGAGCGCACGGGGGTTCGTCTCGTCGAGAATGACGAGATCGAGCGTCGTCTTGCGGGTCGGCTCATGCAGATAGCGGACGCGGTAGGTGGATTGATTGTCACTGGTTGCAAGAAGTGCGTCGAGGCTCTCGGCAGGTGCCTGCTGGTGCGCGAGCTGGCGTACCGAGCGGCTGGTCGTGATCGCCCTTTCGAGGCAGGCGCCGAGCATCAGGAAGTGCCAGCCGGCCAGACGGTTCATGTTCTCGTGCTCATGGCCAGTGATCGCGGCGATGTCGCGCAAAAGATCGTTGGCGATCACAAGGCCAGGCGGCTGGCCGGCCTGGGCGTTCTGGGCACGCGCGAGCTTCGCGGTGGCGCCGTCGAGTGCTGTCCAGGCGTCGAGCGGGTAGCGGTCGCGGATGACGAAGGCTGCCGCGCGCGCCCTGACCATCAGCGTGGCCGCCGTTCCGGAGCCGGCGCTGTCCACCAGCGCCAGCATGGCGGCGGCCAGCGGATCGGACGTCCCGGGCGGCGCCGCCCCCCACTTGACGAGCAGATCGACAAGGGCAGCGACGTCGGCCTTCTGGGCGACGTGGCGCTCGGCATAGCGCGACAGAATAGTACGCGCGACACGCGCCGTGGCCTCTGCCCGCTCGGTATAGCGCGCCAGCCAATAGAGGTTCTCGGCCGCCCGGCTCGGAAGCGCGCCGACCGCACGCCGGATCGGCTCGTGGCCGGCCGCGGGCAACATGCTGACGCTATGCACCGGGTTTTCCGCCAGCACCCACACATCGGCGGACCGCGCGCCCTGCTGCATCGTCATCGCGGTCTGATCGGAGCGTTCGCCGATGATGCACAGCCCGCCGGGCAGCGCCTGCCAGCCGTCGTCGACGGCAGCCAGATAGACGCGTAGCACGAACGGCCGTGGCACCAGCCGTCCGCCGTCCCAGACCGGCATCGTCGAAAGCTTGACCGGCTCCTGGCCGACAAAATCGGCGCCGCGCAGCCGGATCTCGTCGGCCAGCGCGCGTCGCTCCTCCGCGCTCAGGTCGGCACCACGGACCGACGCCTCGACGGGTCGCCCTGCAGCGGCCGACGAGAAGGCCGGGGCCACGAGCATGCGTTCAAGACCGCTGAGCACGATGTCGCGCTCGTTCGCCTGCCCGCACCACCAGGTGGCCACGTTCGGCATCGCCAGCGCCTCGCCGAGCAGCCGCTTGGCCAAGGCCGGCAGGAAGCCGAGCAGAACCGCGCTCTCGGCAAGGCCGGAGCCGAGCGCGTTGGCGATCGCCAGCCGGCCGTTGCGGATCGTCTCGACAAGCCCCGGCACACCGAGCCTGGACTGCGTGTTGAGCTCGAGAGGGTCGGCGAAATCCGCGTCGAGACGGCGGACGACCACGTTGACCGGCCGCAGGCCATAGATCGTACGCAGGTAGACGCGGTCGCCACGCACGCTCAGATCCTGCCCTTCCACGAGACGGAAGCCGAGGTAGCGCGCGAGATAGACATGCTCGAAGTAGGTTTCGTTGAGCGGCCCCGGCGACATCAGGCAGATGCCACTGTCGCCATCCTCGAGGTAGCGGTTCAGCGCCGTCCTGAGGGCGCCGAAGTAGGATGCCAGGCGATGCACGTCGAAGCTCTGGTAGATGTCGCCGAGAGAGCTCGTGATCGCAATCCGGTTCTCGAGCGCATAGCCCGAGCCGGACGGGGCCTGCGTCCGATCGCGCAGGACCCACCACCGTCCGGCAGGGTCGCGACCGATGTCGGCGGCATAGAGCATCATGTGTCGGCCGGACCGCGGCTTGACGCCATGAAGAGGTCGCAGGAACTCGGGGCTGCCCGCGATGGCGGCCGCCGGCAGTAGCCCTTCGCTCACCAAGCGCTGCGGGCCATAGACGTCGGCCAGAACGAGCTCGATGAGGTCGGCGCGCTGTTGCAGGCCGCGCACCACGGCGGCCCATTCCGACTCAGGGATCACCAGCGGGATCGGACCGAGACGCCACGGCCGTTCAGCCTGGTCCGGCACGTTGTAGACGCGGTAGAAGACGCCGGAGCTGCTCAAATGCTGCTCGGTGAGCAGAGCGCGGTTGCCGATCTCGTCGGCGCCGAGCGCGGCCAGCCGCTGGAGCAGGGGCCGCCAATGCGGGCGGAGGCTCCCCGCCCCATCCATCATCTCGTCGTAGAGCTCGGGCTCCGGCCGGTAGCCGGCAAGGAGGTCCGCGATGCCGCCGGCGGCCAACTCGCTCGATCTGCCACCCAGCGGCTCCGTCATCCGTCTCGCGACCCCTCGCCCAATGGCTAGATCCGCGCCGGACGCCTCAGGTCGAGGGTCGACGGGAACTCCGTGCTCGGCTCTTCCGGGGGAACCCGGAACTGACCCGGAGTATGCCCGTGATCCTGGAAGCGGGCCAGTCGCCGCGCCTCCGCCTCATAGGCGTTCACCGGGAAGGTATCGTAGTTGCGTCCACCGGGATGCGCCACGTGATAGACGCAGCCGCCGAGAGACCGATTCCCCCAGGTATCGAGAATATCGAACGTCAGCGGCACATGCACGGGGATCGTGGGATGCAAGCCCGAGGCCGGCTGCCAGGCCTTGTAGCGGAGCCCGGCGACATACTCGCCGGTCCGACCGGTCGACTGGATGGGCAGCCGGCGGCCGTTACAGGCCAGGACGTGGCGCGCAGGATTGAGCCCGCCCGCCAGCACCTGCAGCCGCTCCACCGACGAATCCACATAGCGCACCGTGCCGCCCGCCGCCCCTTCCTCGCCGAGCACGTTCCACGGCTCGAGCGCTTGGCGCAGCTCGAGCTTGACGCCGCCGTGCTCCACCGATCCACAGAAAGGGAAGCGGAACTCGCGTTGGGCCTCGAACCACTCCGGCTCGATCGGGTAGCCGGCCGCACCGAGATCGCCAAGCACCGACAGGAAGTCGGCCCACACGAAGTGCGGCAGCATGAACCGATCGTGCAGCGCCGGCCCCCAGCGTACCAGACCGCCCGCCAGCGGCTCGCGCCAGAACCAGGCGATCAGAGCGCGCAGTAGAAGTTGCTGTGCAAGACTCATTCGCGCATCGGGCGGCATCTCGAACGAGCGGAACTCGACCAGCCCGAGCCGTCCTGTCGTGCTGTCGGGCGAGTAGAGCTTGTCGATGCAGATCTCGGCGCGGTGCGTGTTGCCGGTCGAATCGGCCAGCAGGTTCCTCAGCATCCGGTCGACAAGCCAGGGCGGCGGCGCGAAACCGTGGGCAGGCGCCGGGATCATCGACAGCGCGATCTCGAGCTCATAAAGGCTCTCGTAGCGCGCCTCGTCGACGCGTGGCGCCTGGCTCGTCGGCCCGATGAACAGGCTCGAGAACAGGTACGACAGCGAGGGATGACGCTGCCAGTACAGCACGAGGCTCTTCAGCAGATCCGGGCGCCGGAGGAAGGGGCTGTCACCGGGCGAGGGACCGCCGACGACGACGTGGTTGCCGCCGCCCGTGCCTGTATGGCGGCCGTCGAGCATGAACTTGTCGGTGCCGAGCCGGCAGAGCCGCGCGTCCTCGTAGAGCGAGCGGGTGGTGTCGACGCACTCCCGCCAGCTCAACGCCGGGTGGATGTTGACCTCGATGACACCGGGATCGGGGGTCACCTTGATGACGCCGAGGCGCGCGTCCGGCGGCGGAGGATAGCCCTCGATGACGACGGGCTGACCCGTCTCCTCGGCCGTCGCCTCGATCGCGGTCAGCAGCTCGAGGTAGTCCTCGAGCGTCCCGACGGGCGGCATGAACACGCACACCTTGCCGTCGCGCGGCTCGATGGCCACCGCCGTGCGAACCGACGCCCCCTCGACCAGCGACTGCTCCATGATGGGCTGCCGGTAGGGGTTGTCGCCGACCCGGTGATAGATCTGGCGCACCTCGTCCGGGTCCGGCAGCGGGCCGCGGGTGGCGAACGGATCGGCCTCGACCACGTAGGGGAACGCCAGCGGCGGCAGCCAGGGCAACGACTGCAGCGGCAAGCGGAGACCGAGGGGCGAATCGCCCGGCATCAGGTAAAGTCGCTTGCGCCGGAACCGCCACTTCTCGCTCATCCAGCCGTAGCCCGCGCGCGCATTCCAGCGTTGGATCGGCAGCACGAAACCGCGCGGCGCACCCAGACCCTCGGAGAACACGCGCGCCAGTCGCGAGCGTTCCTC
>CAYYGO010000058.1:0-18098 GCA_964471635.1 uncultured Hyphomicrobium sp. | reverse complement strand
CGAGGAAGCCGGCGGTCAGGAAGAAGCCGACCGCGTTGTGCCCGTACCACCACTGCGTCATCGCATCCTGGACACCCGAGTACGCGATGTAGCTCTGGGTGTCGGTGAAGCTGACCGGGATCGCCGCGTTGTTCACGAGGTGGAGGATCGCCACCGTCAGGATGAATGCCAGGTAGAACCAGTTGGCGACGTAGATGTGGGGCTCCTTGCGCTTCGCCAGCGTGGCGAGGAACACGAGGAAGTAGAGGACCCAGATCACCGTCAGCAGCAGGTCGGCGTACCACTCCGGCTCGGCGTACTCCTTGCCCTGCGTGATGCCGAGCAGGTAGCCGGTGCCGGCGACGGCGATGAAGAGCTGGAAGCCCCACACCACGAAGTACGGTGCCCAGCGGCCTGCGAGACGTGCGTGCGAGGTGCGCTGCACCACATACAGCGACGTCGCGAGAAGCACGTTGCCGCCGAACGCAAAGATCACCGCCGAGGTGTGCAGCGGGCGGAGGCGGCCGAAGCTGATCCACGGCAGGTCGAAGTTCAGGGCAGGAAAGGCGAGCTGCCAAGCGATGATGTCGCCGACGAGGAAGCCGGCGACGCCCCAGAATACGGCGAACAGGGTTGCGACCTTGATCGGGCCGTCGAAGTAGTCGTCCTCGGAGCTCTTGATGGACTTGCCCAAGGTGACGATGGCACCGGCGCCGACGAGGCCGCCCGCTGCGATCAGAAGTCCATGGAAGGACATGGCCGGGTTGGCCGTGGCCAGCCCGAGATATGCGCCGAGGCCTGCGACAACGAGCGCCGCCAGGACGGCCAAGGCATCGCTGAACGCATGCCCTTCTGCCGTTGTATTGGTCATTGCTTCCCCACGAAAATGTCCGAGGGCCGAGACCGCGCGCCACGGAAACCGGCGCACCTCGGCACATCGCCATTCCCATCATGGGGAGCACTGGCCGGGATTGATCGGGATCAAGTTGCGGCGGGGCGGCGCACTCGATTGAGGTCGTGTGCGGCAATCGATCCGCCGGCCGTCTGCGACCATCGTCGTACGCGGCGCGCGATCGTCGCTCGACGTGCGATCTGCAACGTCGAGGGAGGGCCTCGTGGTGGATCGGCTCGGTTTCCTGGAGCGGCTATCTCTCCAGGCGGATATCGACCTCGCGCTCCACGAAAGTCCATTCGCGGCTCTCGCGAAGGCGAGCGACGAGATCGTCGAATGCGCCCGCATGTTCGGGCGCAAATTCGAACCAGGTCAAGAAGTCGAAGGGCTCGCCGAGATCGCGGCAATGGTAGAGCTGACGGGCGATGGCTGGCAGGTAGGCGAGGCCGATGGCCGTGTGGTGAGAGGTCTCCTCGAAAATCGCCCGCCGCTCGTCCTGGGCGAGATCCCACCACGCGGCGGACTTCTTTATCGGGATCAGGGCCGCGTATCGCGCGGCCGCGCGGCCGAGCGGCTCCTGGGACGAGCGCAGCGCCGTCACCTCGTGGCGTGTGGCGTAGCGGATGTTGCTCGTCAGACCATGCAGCACCCAACTCGTGCCCGAGGCCGTCATGCCGTCCGGCGGCGCGCCCGTCGGCATGGATGGTGCCGCGGCCACGCTGACGCCGGATACGCCCGGAAGACCGGCCCCGAGAGGCGCCGTCATCCCCGTGACGCGCCAGACGCCTACTTCGGCGCCGGTGAATGCGAAGCGATTGTGCATCTGAACTCCCGGAATGCGGCATTTGGATCGCGCCAACCGGTCTACGGCAATACCCGTGCCAGTGTTACGCGGGCGTCCGAATCCCGGCGGCATCTCGCGATCGAGCGAGAGCGCAAGCGGCACCGGGGTCAGCGCCGCAGCACGAACCGGCCGGGCGCGGGCTCGAGCGGTTGCAGCATGCCGCGCGGCACATCGTCGGGCCGGGCCGGCACGGTTCCAGCGCTACCTTTGGAAGCGAGCCAGTCGGACCACGCCGGCCACCATGAGCCCTGTTGCGATGGTGTCGCGGCGTTCCACGTCGCCGGATCGCGATACAGGTCGCGGGGCTGGCGCACGCCGATCCGGTAGTGCCTGCCGCCGTGGCCGGGCTCCGAGACGATGCCTGCGTTATGACCGCCGTTGGTCAGTACGAATGTCAGCTCGTTGTCGGTGAAAAGCGTGGCCTTGTAGACGGAGCGCCACGGTGCGATGTGGTCGCTCTCGGTGCCGACCACGAACATCGGCGCGTCGATGTCCTGTAGCGCGATGACGCGCCCCTCGACCGCGAAGCGGCCGCCGGTGAGGCGGTTCTCGAGAAACAGGCCGCGCAGATACTGCGAGTGCATCTTGTAGGGCATGCGAGTCGGGTCTTCGCTCCACGCCTGGATGTCGAATACCTCAGCGCGCTCGCCGAGCACGTACTCCTTGATGATGCGGGACCACACGAGCTCGTTCGAGCGCAGCATATGGAATGCACCCGACATCTGGCGGCCCTTCAGCACGCCCTGGGCCCACATCATGTCCTCTAGGAACGCGATCTGGCTCTCGTCGACGAACAGCATCATCTCGCCAGCCTCGCTGAAGTCGGTTTGGGCGGCGAGCAGCGTCAGCGAGGCGAGGCGGCGGTCATCGTCGCGCGCCATCGTAGCCGCAGCGATAGCAGCAATAGTGCCACCGAGGCAGTAGCCGGCAAGGTGGATGCCGGCGCCGGGGAACGCATCCGAGACGGTACCCACGGCGGTCATGACGGCGCGGCGGTAATCGTCGAGCGACAGGTCGCGGTCGTCGGGTCCCGGATTGCGCCACGACATCATGAGCACCGTGTGCCCGCGTCCGACGAGGTAGCGGACCAGCGAGTTACGCGGCTGCAAATCGAGGATGTAGAATTTCATGATCCAGGCCGGCACGACCAGCAGCGGCTCAAGGTGAACCGTCTCTGTCGTCGGGCGATAGAGGATCAGCTCGAACAGGTGGTTGCGGAAAACGACGGTGCCCGGCGTCAGTGCCAGATCGCGGCCGACGCGGTAGGCCTCGGCGCTTCGCGGCGGCTCGCCAGCGAGGTCGCGCGTCACGTCCTCGTAGAGGTTAAGCGCGCCATGCCACAGGTTCATGCCGCCGGTCTCGGCGATGCGGGACGCGATGACGGGATTGGTGAGCGCGCTGTTGGTCGGCGACACGACGTCGAGCAACTGGCTGGTCATGAACGCGACGCGCTGGACGTGCTTCTCCGACATGCCGCGGATCTGCGCCGTGGCGAGCGCCCACCAGCTCTCCAGGGCGAGGTGGCTCTGCGCGAGCAGGCACGCCGGCGGCGCATGCCATTCCGGCGCGTCGAAGCGATGATCGCCCGGCGATGGCGCGAACGGCGGCTCTGCCGTGCGACCGAAGGCGCAGGACATCGCATAATGGGCGAGCCGCGCATGGTAGGCGATCGCAGCACCGGCCAGGTCTGCCTGCCGGCCCGGCGAGCGCAGCATGTGGATCGACCAGTCGAACAGCGCCGCGCCGACCGCGTGCGGCGAGAGCCCGAGGGTCAGGCGTGCGGCGGCCGCGCGCATGAAGCGGTCGAGGTAGTCGAATTGGATCTCGTAAGGTGCCGCTCGCTGGCCGGAGCGTTCGTCGTGCGAGGCGGCATCGACACGCGCCGGGGCAGGCAGGATCGGTGGGCGCGGATTCGATGCGGAAACAGACGCCGCGGCCCCGCCGCCGGGCGGCGACCCAGTGGCACGAGACGCTCTCGCTTCGATCGCCGTGCCGTTCACTTCGCCGCCTTTCTTTGTCTCGCCGCCGCTATCCTATGGATGCGGTGAATGTCGATTCAGCCTAGCCTCTTCGCCTCGGCGCCGAGCCTGCGGGTGCATATGGGTCGCGGGCAGCCTCGGTCGCATCCGGGTGCTCGTCGAGGAAATGGCGCAACACCATGACCAGCTCACGCGCGTGCCGTTCGTCGCCGCGCCGCTGAGCTGCGACGATATCGTCGAGGATCATGTCGCGGATGCGGCTCGCGCCGCAGTCCTGGCACAGCAGGTACTGCGCGAGGCCGGCCGCCGCGACCTCGGGGATGTGCTCGTGCTCGGCAATGGCCTGCACCTCGGCCTCGGTGAGACCGCTGAAAGCAAGGCAGTCGTCGAGCGTGATCATGACCGGACTCCCTGAGTGAGTCGGCATAAGATTACGGTTCAGTGACGACATAGCGCCTTGATTGAGAGCAAGGAGTTCGACCGGTCTGGACAGGTCGATCGGATGGGGCAAGGCGACGGGGTGGGCCGGCGGGAGGGCGTGGGCACGCCGGGCCCGACTGACGCGCGCGTGTGGCCTAAGCGCGGTCCCCGACGTGCCGGCCCGGTCCGCGCGCCATGTCCGAAGACTCGAGCCGGGCCGCCGCGCGCTTTACCGCTTGCGGTCCGGCGCCTGGTCCCGCTTTTTTGACAGCTGCCCGGCCACTCGGCTAGAACCGGCTCGAGCCGGGTTAGCACAGCGGTAGTGCAGCGCATTTGTAATGCGAAGGTCGCGGGTTCAAATCCTGCACCCGGCACCACACGAGCGCGCCGCAGCGCCGGGTCTGGCTCTCACCCCGTCCGGCGGCTGTCAGCACTTCGTCGAGCGCATAGCCCCAAATCCAACGATCACCGCCCCGGTTCGCGTCGCGGCTGCCAGCCGGTTGGCGCCATCAGGTCGATGGCTTCGACCCCTCTGTCTCCCGTTCCGGCCCAGTTGAGTGTGTGCGGTCCTGCAGCGGCGGCGCCCGTCATGTCTGCAAGATCGAGCGTCGCCACGACGGTCTCGGAATGATGGTCGGGATCGAGGCGGTCGATGCGGGCCAGCGCCAGCGCCCCGCCGTACATCCGCGAGCAATCCTGCGCCGGGCGCCACAGAGCGCCGGCCTGCCGGTAGAGCTGCCCGGCCGGACGGGATGCGGCCGCATCGAGACGCACCGGGTTCAGCACATGGGGACGCCACGGGCCCGTCAGGTGCTCGGCGTGGAACAGCGACAGCGCGTCCCACGACGAACTGCCCGCGCTCTGGCTCGCCGCCGCGATCCACAACCGGCCCTCGTGCGCGAACAGCGTCGCGTCGTGGAGATGGTCTTCGACGAGCCGCGCGACGAGCGTCCAGCGGTCGGGGAAGGGATCGGCACGGTACAGCTCGACGGCGCCCGAGGCGGCGCTCTCCGGGATCATCCAGATTGCGCCACGGTGCGCGAACACCTGGGGATAGGACAGATGATAGGGTCGCTCGAGGACGGGACGCGGCGTTCCGGGGCGACCGTCGCGATCGAGCGTTGTGTGTGAGACGAGCCCGCTTCCGGTGGCGTTCGGGTACTCCTCGACGAACAAGTGAAGAGTATCCTGGTGGGCGAACAGGAACGGGTCGGCGTAGTACCGCCGACCGTCGTCGGCGAGGAGCCGGTAGCGGGCCGGGTCGAGGGTGGCCGGCGGATGGGTGCGGCCGGCCGGGGCGTCGCGCAGGGCGACCGCCCAGCGGGGTGCAGAGCCGAGCAGCCGCTCGAGTCGGCTACGTGCCATCCCGGCGACGACTTGGGCTGCGAATGCAGTACCAGCTGACGTTGGTACGGTCGAAGCGGTTGCGAGCGACGGCGCGGGCATTGCTGCGGATGGGCGGCCGCGCGGATGGGGTTCGCGGCCGGCGGCGCGGTCGCCGACCGCGGCGGCCAGTGCATCGGCGGCGCGGGCAAGCACCATTGTAGCGCTGGCCGCGAGCACGCGCGGCGCCTCGGTTGCAGGCGCCGCGCCAGGGAGCAGGCGGCTGCCGTCACCGAGGTGGATCGAGACCAGCGGCGCGCGGCAGGCGAGCAGCGCTTGCCACAGCCCGATCTCTCCCGGCGCCCCATCGAAGCGGAGCGACCAGCATGCGGTGTTCGGCGTGCCGGCGCCGGCGCCGGCGAGGTCGATGACGAGGTCGGGCGGGCCGGCTGTCCCGGAACGGAGCAGCGCCACGAGTGCAGGAGCGTCCGGGGACACTGGTTCCAGGGCACAGGCGGGTGGCATACGACCTGTCAGCGATTCGAGCCGCAGCAGCAACTCGACGGCGACCGGGCGGGCTGCCTCCCTGCTCCGGGTCCAGCGAACGCACGGGATCACCTCCGCGCGGGCTGCCGCCAGCCGCTCGAAGAGCCACAGATGCCAGCGCAACAGTCGGGTTGGGTCGACGGCGATTTCGACGCGCATGCTGACGGTGGTCTCCAGAGTCGGGCTGGTCCGGTGCACGCGTGATGCCAGACCCCTCTCAACGGACGCCTGCGTAGCCGAGCCCGCCGCCGGCCACAACGCGGTCCGAGAGACGCGGCCGCAGTCCGGCGGCACGGAACGTGCTTGCTACCATTGCGCCCGCACTCGGCTGCCGCGACCCGGTCGTCGAACGGCATGGCCGCGCACTGACGATCGGTCGCGGTCGGCTGGCATGGATTGTGCGGTGCAGCACGCTATAACGAGACCGTCGGTCCACCAGACGCGCCGGCTCTTCCGGTCGGACGGCAACCGGACACGTCCCCTCCGCGCGGCGTCCAGCCGCGCCATTGACTGGAACCCGATGCTGCTGCGTCAGACCCTCCTCTATCTCCCCGCACAGGTGGTCGGGCCGGTATTCCAGTTCGTGTCGGCGGTGGTGTGGACGTATTACCTGACGCCGGCCGAGATGGGGGCGTTCGCGCTGATCGCGGCGGCCCAGGAGCTCGTCTATCTGGGTGCGCTGTTCTGGTTCGACCTTTATACGGTTCGCTATTTCGACGGCACACCCGATGCACCAGGCCGGCGAACGTATCTCGACACGGAGTCGGGCGTCTTCTTGTTGGCCGGTGCCGGCACCGTTGTGGTCGGGCTCGTGCTGCCGCTGCTCATCTCGGCCCAGTGGACGGCGGGGCTCGTTGCCGCCAGCGTCGCCTACATGGTGAGCCGGGCGATGGTCACCCACCTGACGGAACGTGCGCGCACCGAGGCCGACACCGTCGCCTACACGGTGCTGCAATCGGTGTGGCCGGTTCTCGGCCTCGCGCTCGGCCTGCTCGTGGTGCAGCTCGTTGGCGCAACGGCCGCCTCGGTGCTGTGGGGCTACGCCGCGGCACAGGCGCTGTCGCTCGTCTTCGCGTCAGCCCGGCTCGGAGCTGGAAGGCACCCGCTCGCCGCCTCGCGCGAGATCGTGGGCAAGGCACTGCGCTATGGCGCGCCGCTTGTGGTCGGCGCGGTTCTGGTCTGGGTCGCGAACAACGGATTGCGGTTCGTTGTCGAGTGGCAGCAGGGTGCCGCAGCCGTCGGCCTCATAACCGTCGGCTGGGCGCTCGGGCTGCGTGCGGCGGCGTTCGCGGCGATGCTGGTGACGGCGGCGGCTTTTCCGCTCGCGGTCAAGCGGGCCCGCGAAGATGGGATGGCCGCGGGACAATCGCAGCTCGAGCGCAATGGCGTGCTGCTGATCGCCGCGCTGGCGCCGGCTGCCGGTGGGCTGTGGGCGGTGAGCGAGCCGCTCGTGCGTCTCATCGTGGCCGAGCCCTACCGCGAGACGACGATCGCCGTGCTGCCGCTCGCCATCGTCGCGGGCGCGTTGCGCAATATCCGCGTCCACTTCGGCGAGCAGGTGTTCCTGCTCAACGAGCGGCCGACGGTGCCGCTCGTCAACGATGCGATCGACGCCGCGCTGACGCTGGCCGGAGCGGCGATCGGGTTGGCCGCGGGCGGGCTCGCCGGTGTCGTCGCCGGAGCTGCGGTCGGCGCGGGGCTGAGCCTTCTCGTCACGCTCGGCTGTGCATGGCATCTCTACCGGTTCGGATTCCCGCTTGCCGACCTCGCCAAGATCGTAGCGGCGAGCGGAGCCATGGTCATTGCGGTAGCGGCGCTGCCGACGGGGCCGACGGTATCGGGGCTGGGGCTGGCGGTGCTTGTCGGTGTGCTCGTCTACGGTGGGCTGCTGGCCGTCCTTTATCGCCGCGAGGCGGTAGCGGCTGCCGGCATGCTCGCGGCAATGGTGCGAGCGCGGAGGGCGCACTGAGTGCGGCGCGGCGGCCAAGCGGCTGCGCCAGCGGGATATTCTACGTGACGGCGGGTTGCGGGAGCCGCGCCCGGGGGAGACAGGCAAGGTCCATGAGCTACAGATTGTGCGTCATTCACTCGTTCGATCCGCGCGGCGCCAAAGTCGGCGGGCTCGAGACGTTCATTCGCGACATGATCGGCTTCCTGCCGGCCGACTTCGCGTTCCTCATGATCGGCGTCGATGCCAAGGGCGACCTGCCGCTCGGCAAGGTCTCGCGCATCTCGTTCCGCGGTCGCGAGATCGACTTCCTGCCCGTGCTGTCCTTCCCGGACGATCGGGCGCGGGAAGCGGCGCGGAGCCTTAAGGATTCGATCAACTTCCAGTTCATGCAGGGGTTGATCACCTATCTGCCGGCGGTGCGCCGCACGCTGCGCGAGCGCCCGACCAGCGTCGATCTTCAGCGCGTCGAGTTCGCGACGCTGGTGCGGATGCTCGGCATTCCCTTCGTGCAGATGCTGCACGGCGAGGGTGCGCCGCGATTGCAGATGGATTCGCTGCTGAAGAGCTACCGCTACGTGCACAACGTCAACGAGTGGCTGGCCGTGCGCGCCTGCGACAAGTTCCTCTGCGTCAATCCGATCATCACCGACCGCATTCGAAAGACCTATCCGTTCGCGGCACACAAGATCGACACGCTGTCGACCTGGGTCGACACGCGCACGTTCGCCACGAGGCCCTTCCCGGTCGATGACGGCTTCCGCATAGCGTTCGCGGGACGGCTCGACCTCTTCAAGGTTCCGCCGCTGATGTTCAAGACCGTGGCGCGGCTGGCGGACAAGATCGGGCCCGGCGTCGAGTTCCACTACATGGGCACGAGCGACCCGGAACGCTTCCCCGAGTTTGCCGCGATCCGCGACCGCACGCGCCTTCATGGCTTCAAGACGGCGGCTGGCGTGTCAGAGGTTCTGGCAAGCGCCCACGCGGGCATCCTGACCTCGGAGTTCGAGGGCATGCCGTTCTCGGTTCTCGAGACGCTGGGCGTCGGCCGGCCGGTCTGCGCGATCCATCTGCCGCAGCTCGCCAGCGTCATCCGCGATGGCGTGTCGGGTCATCTCGTCGCGCGCTCGGGCGACATCGACGACATGGCCGACCGCCTTTCCGACGCGTTCGTTTCGATCCGCGACAAGATACGCTCGGGTGCGGTGACGCCGCAGGGGGTCTCGGCAGAAATCGCGGCTTTCCGGCCCGAGGTGCAACTCGCAAAATGCTACTCGAACCACCGCGAGCTGCAGCGCCGGAAGTTCGGCAGCACGGTGGTCGGAGCGGCCGGCTCGCGGGTCGGGTCGACCTAGGGGATGGTAGCCGTTGCCCTGACCGATGGTCGGTCGAGTGGCCGCGACGGGAGCCGGACGCGGACCGTCAGCCGTTCAGCGCGGCGGCATCACTTTCAGCGCGGCGGCGACGGCGTGATAGGCCGCCTTCGGGGAGAACGCTTCGTCGAACGGCAGTGGCCGCGGACGCCGCGTCGCGTTCGGGAGCTTTGCCACAGCGTCGTAATGCAACCAGCTCGTGTGATCGGCGAGTTGCCAGAAGGTAAGCACGGTCACTGCGCGCACCGGCAGGATGGCTGCGAGGAAATCGCGATAGAGGGCGGCAACGCGGGCATCGCGTGTCTGCAGCGGCCGCGGGAAGGCGGTATCGTCGACGTCGAGCTCGGTGATGTGGATCTCGTAGCCCATGGCCGCGATCTCCTCGACAAAGGCGCGGAAGCGCGCGAAATCGTATCGCTTCTGTGAGGACAGGTGGCACTGGAGGCCGATGGCGTCGATCGGCGTGCCCTGATCCTTGAGCCGCCGCAGCAGCGCCATGAAGCTCGTGCGGTAGATCTCACCGCGCTCGTCGGCGGTCTCGGTGAAGGCCTCGTTGAGCGCAAGCTTGGCACCGGGCTCGGCGGCGCGGGCGATCCGGAAGCTCCGCGCGATGTAGTCCTCGCCGAAGGCACGCAGGAAGGGGCCGGCGCGGAGATTGCCCGGCTCGTTGTCCCACGGCGCGATCGGCTCGTTGACCACGTCCCAGGCAAACGCGCGGCCCCTGTAGCGGGCCAGCACCGCCTCGATGTGGCTGTCGAGCAGCCGGGCGGCCTCGCTCTGCCCGAGCGCCTTGATCCACGGCGGGTTGCCGTCATTCCAGATCAGGGTGTGGCCGCGCACTGCGAGACGGTTCGCTTCAGAGAAGGCGAACAGGCGGTCGGCCGGTCCGAAGTCGAGAGTGCCGGGATCGGGCCGCAAGACGCCGAGCTTGAGCTCGAGCTCGGAGGTGATGGCGCGCATCTCGCGCGCATAGAGCGCATCGTACAGGGCACCGTGCGGCCGGTCGGATTCGTGTACGGCATAAGAGGCACCGAGCAAGAGACCCTTGGCCGCCGCGAGCGCACCGAGCGTGCCGCCACCGGCGTTGGCGTGCGGTGTCCCGCGTTGCGGCGACGCCGAGGCGTGCGGTGCGAGCGCTGCGGCAACGGCAATGGCGCCCGTCATGAGGTGCCGTCGCGAGAGGGTCATGGGCGTCGACATCAGATCACCGCCGGCCGACCGGCGCCGTCCCGGCCCGAGCCGCCGGCCGGTGTCGCAGGCGCGAAGAGGGCCGCGACGCTCGCGGCGTCCGTCGCAGCGGCGGCGTTCCAGCGGCCAACGTTGGCCAGAGCCCGCTCGCCCGCGGTCTCGAGCCATGCGGCGTCGCCGAGCGCGGCGGCGATGCGGCGGGCTGCATCGTCGGGATTGCCGGGGTCGATGAAGGTGCCGGATGTGCCGAGCACCTCTCGGAAGACCGGGGCGTCGGGCGCGGCCACGGGCAGCCCCGCGAACTGAACCTCGAGCAGCGGCAGGCCGAGACCCTCGTCGTGCGAGGTGCAGAGATACAGGTCGGCAGACTCGATCACGGCCTTGGCCTCCGCGACGTCGAGATAGCCACGGAGCCTGACGCGCGGGTTGGCGGCCAGTCGTTCGGCCTCGCCGCCCCAGCCGGACCGACCGATGATGTCGAGCGTGACGTCGGGGTAGCCGAGCGCCGCGAGGCGGTCGACTATGGCCGCGGCGGCGGCGTAGTTCTTGCGGGGTTCGACGGTGCCGAGCGCGACGAGCCGGAGCGGTGCGCGCCCCGCCGCCATGCCTATGCCGGACCGGGCCTTGGCCGGTTGGCGGTCGGCGCGCGGCGCCAGGCCGAATACGTTGCCGACAGCGGGACGGTAGAGCGCGATGGTCGCGCCGGGTCGCGCCACGGCTGCAAGCTCCGAACGGGTCTTCTCGGAGTTGGCGAGGAAGCGAGTGAGCCGTGTCACCGCAAGGCGGAACGGCAGCGCCATGTAGAGACGCGCCTTCGTGGCCAGATCCTGCGGCCGCTGGATGAGGAAGAGGTCATGCACGTACATGATCGTCCGTCGCGGCGCGAGAAGGAACAGTGGCGACGGCGGGAAGCCTGGAAAGATGAAGTGGGCGCCAGGATGGATCAGCGCCAGCAGCGGCAGAAGAACTTGCTGACGGAGCACCATCGACACCGTGCCGCCCGACGAGCGCACCGGCCGCACCTCGGCGCCGCGCAACGTCGCTTTCTCGAACAGCTCTATGGCGATCCGCTCGAGACCGGTGACGTGGCGGCCGAGGTGCGTCAGGTCGAGATAGACGACAGCTTTCGGGGCGGAACCGGGTGGCGAGGCAGCGGTTGGCTCTATGCTCGGCATGGGCGGGCTCCGGTCGGGCTCTCCAGAGGGCGGCTCAGCGGGCGGCGAGCGGGTCGACGGCGGGCGCGCCGCGCGCCTCCGCCATGACCTTGGCGATCAGCGCCTCGTAGGCCGGCACGCGCACCGCAAACGAGAACTCGTCGGCCCGCGCGCGGCGCGCAGCCGGGTCGCCGGGCTTCTCGAGCGTCGCCGCAATGGCCTCGGCGAACTGCAGGTCGTCGCCGACCGGGACGATCTTGCCGTGTGTACCGTGCTGCAGGATCTCGAGCGGGCCCGAGCAAGCCGTTGCCACGACGGGCAGCCCGTGCGCGAGCGCCTCGACGATCACGTTGCCGAACGGCTCCGAGCGCGAGGACAGCACGAAGCACTTCGCCTTGCGATAGGCGTCCCATGGCGCGGCCGCATAGCCCGGCATCTCGATCCGGTCGGCCACGCCGAGACGTTGCGCGAGCGCCTTGATGTCGCCTTCGAGCGGCCCTTTGCCGAGGATCAGAAGTCGCGCGCGCGGCCGCTCGAGACGGGCGAAGGCGCGGACCAGCGTCGGGTAATCTTTCTGCGGCACGAACCGGCCGACGGCCAGGATGAGCTCCTCGCGCTGCGCGAGATCTTGCGCGGTCGGCACAGGGGCGCTGTCCGGAAAGAAAACAGGATTATGAACCGTTACCGTACGGGCGCGAGGTGCGTGCCACGTTCGTATCAGCTTTTCGCGCAGACCGTCCGATACGGCGATGGTCCGCGCTGCGGACCGGGCCAGCACCGGCAGGGCGAGGTAGGTCGCGAGGCTCAGCAAGCCGGACTTCCATTCCTCGTAGCCGTGATAGCTGATGACGGGCCGGGTCTCGACGCCTGCCAAGGCAAGCGCCGAAATCAGCTTGGTGTTCGAGCCACCGACTGCGGAGAGGGCGATGTCGGCCTGCTCTGCCTGGAGGATGCGGGCGAGCTTGCGCACCGCCTGGAAATGGCCTTTGCCCAAGACGTGCAGCGGGATCGCGGGATCGAGATTGGCGAGGTTGTCGGTCGCTGCAAAGTCCACGACGAAAGTCACTTGGTAGCCTCGGCTCCTGACGGCCGTTGCGAGGCACGACCACAATCGCTCGGCACCGCCGTCGACCAGCCCGTGCGTGTAGAACAGGACCTTTGGCAGTGTCATCTCACGGTCCTCGATTTTCTCAGCGAGCAGGGCTTCGGCGCGGGGCGTGGCCTGTCTCGGCGGTCGGCACGCGTGCGAGTGCCAGCAAGGCGATGGTGTCGGGCGGGGTGCGGTGATCAGGTGGCGCGGGGTCGCAGCCGGTGGCGCAGCAATCCGAGGAGCGTGATGTCGGCGAGAATGAGTGCGCACTGGGCATAGCGCAGCGCGAGGCGGCGCGGATTGGTGGCGAGGCGCCAGAGCCACTCGAGGCCGTGCCTGCGTAGCATTTCCGGCGCGCGGACCTGCTTTCCGGCGAGGAAGTCGAGGCTCGCCCCGACAGAGACGAAGCCGACCGGCAAGCCGCGGGCGACGGCACGCGCGGCCAGGATCTCCTGTTTCGGCGCGCCCAGAGCGATGTAGCAGAGCCGTGCGCCCGAGGCGACGATACGGTCGAGCGCCGCGTCGGCGGCCGGGCCTTCGGGATCGAAGCCCTGGGGCGGCGCCTCGCTGCCGGCAATTGAAAGCTTCCCGTCCGAGCGCTCGGCGAGATCGCGGCCGGCCTTGGCGAGGACGTCCGCGCTGGTGCCGAACAAGTAGATCGGCAGTGCGCGGCGGGCCGCCTCCATCGCCAGCGGCACGACGAGGTCGGAACCGGCCGTACGCACGATGCGCGGGCAGTCCGAGCGCGCAAGGCGCGCCACGGGGGCGCCGTCAGCAGTGACGAAGCGGGCCGCGCGATAGGCGTTGCGGAAGCCTTCGTGGCGGCGAAGCCGAACGAGGTGGTCGAGGTTCAAAGTTACCGCTGAGAAGCCCTCGCCGCGCTCGGCCGCATCGCAGATGGCAGCGATGGCGTCGTCGGGCGTTGCGATGGTGATCGGCCAGCCGTCGACGGTGGCGAGCGCCATCTCCGGTCGCGTCGTCGACGGCGCTTGCTGGCGCATTGCGGACCCGCTGTCGGGTGCCGTGTCGATTGCGGCGGCGACCGAGGCCCGCACGGGATCCAGTCGGGCTGTCGAGGCTGCGAAGGACTGACGCATCACGGGGTTGCCCACCGAAGCAGAGGCAAGATCTTCAGAATGCATTGTAAACCGACCTGGTACGCGAGCAAACGCATTTTTGCTGCGACTGCGAACAACATTTTCTTCGGCGACGGTCGGCGACGGTGTCGCGTCCGGCGCGGTCGTCACTGAGAGCGTCAGTTGAGGCACCTCACGTCTCGTTCCAATGTGGCACCGGCAGCGTTCACGGTGCTCACATCGGTCATAACGCAATCGCCATGCCTGACCGACCGTGACCTGGCGCCGCGCCCCGGAATGTGCGGTTGCGGTTAGCGCGGCCTGATCTGCCCACACTCATGCCCGACGCAGGCGATGTTCGGCGCCGTTCCGCATCAGCGTGAGCAACATCAGGATCTGAATCGCCATCAGCGGGCTCTTGGCGGACAAGCTGACCGAGGTCGAGGCGACGATGAAGAAGAACGCCAGCACCCAGATGCCGCCTGGGCGCGTGCGCCCGAGAATCTCGCGGCAGAACACCATGAGTCCCAGGAAGAACAGTGTGGCGACGATGAGCCCGTTGGACAGCACGTAGGCCACCCAGAAGCTCTCGATGCCGAAATCGAGACCGTAGATGGACTGCAGCGTCTCGATTTGGCGCGCATCGGGCCCCAGAAGCAACTCGTCGAGCGGAATGTGCTTGAAGAGCTCGAGCATCTCGGTGCGGGCCTCCGAGCTGCCCTTGTCGTCGATGAACCGCTCGATGAAGAGATCGAAGAAACCGGCTTCCGCCAGTCCGACCAGGACCGCGCCACCGATCGGCAGCACCACGAGGGAAGTGAGGATGGCACCCGGATGGAACCGCTCGCCGCGGGCGATGCGGACCAGTCTCAGCGCGAGCAGGACTGCCAGCATCCCGAGCAGCAGCACCGTCGCAGCCCGGCCGCCGAAAACGACCATGCCGGCCGCGCCCACGAGGAACGCTGCCGGCCTGAGGCGCGGCGCCAGGTCGCGCCCGCCGCCAAGTGCCAGGATCAGCAGGTAGGCGCCGGTCAGGCTGGCGTTGGCCAGCGGGTGACCGAGCAGCGCCGTCGAGCGCCAGTCCTCGTCGATGACGAGGCCGGCCGCAACGAGCGGGGTGATGCGGAGGCCGGACGCGAACTCGACGATGCCGATCGCTGCATTGAGCAGCATGATGGTGTGGATCAGCAGCGATAGGGTGCGTGCGCGGCGCTCGTCGGCGTCACGAAACAACAGGTAGACGAACAGCGGCCCGATGAAGGTGTCGATCAGCGGCGTGAACGGCAGCTTCGCGACGCGGATGGTGTGGGCCATGAGCAGCCCGATGGCTCCGACGTAGACAATGATCGCCGGTGTCGCGTGTGCGGTGTCGCCGATCCAACGCAGTGGATTGCCGCGGGTGGCGGCGGCAAGCACCAGCATGAGGGCAGCGAGCAGAGTGCCGGGATGGATCTTCTCGATCGGCGAGCCGCCCGCCTCGCCGTAGTTGATGCCGAGCTCGAGCAGCGCCAGCGGCGAGATCGTCATCAGCAGCATGACGACGAGGGCGAGACCCCAATCGAACAGGCGCCAGGCCGGCGGGAAGGCGCGCGATCTTTCGGTGCCGGCCGCCCCGGGCACACCGCCCATCGCCGCGCCCGCCGGGCGGGTCATGGCGCGCACCTCAGCCGTACTCCGGCGTGGTCATGGTCAGCACCACGCCGGCGAGCTTGTCTCGGCCTGCACCCTCGAAGGCGCCGGCCGCGGCCGACAGGTCGTGCGGCTTGGTGGTGTCGGCGCGGGCCACGAGCACCGCCCGGTCTGCCCCTCCGGCGAGCTGCAACGCGCTGTCGTCCTCGAGCAGTGCGCCAGCGTCGATCACCACGAGGTCATAGTCCTCGACGAGCCGCGCCAGGCCGGTCGACAGTTTCTGGCGCTGCTGGGCGCCGAGACTGCGCAAGTCGGCGAGGGCGATCGGCAGGATGGCCAGCCCCGAGCGTGCGTCGCGCGCCAGGATCGAGGCCAGATGCTCACGGTTGTCGAGGGCGATCGCACGGTCCGTGTCGAGCTCGGCGGCAAATATGTCGGAGAGCTCCGGATCGGCCGAGGCGGCGTCGATCAGCAGCACACGCTCACCCTGCATGGCGGCGGCGTAGGCAATGCCGAGCGCCGTGGCGGACGCTCCTGCGCCGCGTTCGGCGGCGGCGACAAGCAAGGTATGTCGGCGCCCGCGCGTCAGCGCGCTTCTCAGCCGCCACGTGATACGGCTGAGGGAACGGCGGTAGGCCAGCGCCTCCGCGCCGCGGCTTTCGGCGATGGCCGACAACAGGTCGGCGAGCGCCGACGGCCGGGTGCCGCTCGCACCGATGCGGCGGCCAAGCGGCACCGGCTGCGACCGGCGGGCAACGGCGAGTGCCGGCACCGCACCGACGGTCGCCAATCCGGTTGCCCGCGCGATGCGGTCTGCGGAGTGGAGGCGCGCATCGAGCTGGTCGGCGACGAGTGCACGCGCGACACCGAGGCCGAGGCCTCCGATCAGGCCGAGGCCCATGATCAGCAAGCCGAGCGGCTTTGCCGGCTGGGCCGGCACCGCTGCGGGCGAGATGACGCGCGCATCCGCGGTGGCGATGCTTTGCTGCTCCTGCAGCTCTTTGGCGCGGGCGATGAACACGCGCAAAAGCTCGCGGCTGGCGTTGACCTCCTGCTCGAGCTCGCGCAGCTTGATCTGCGCGGTATTGGTGCGACCGACCTCGATCTTCGCGCGCTCGAGGGCGGCGGACAGCTCGCGTTCGCGGTTCGCGGCGATCTGCGTCTCGCTCAGAGCCGACGTGGCGATGCGCTTCAGCTCGGCTGCGATCTGGCTGCGGATCTCCGCGGACTGCGAGCGGACCTCGATCAGCACCGGATGGCGCGGCTGCAACTGGCTCGACAGCGCGGCCTCGCGGCGGGCCACCTGTGCGTACTGTTCGCGCAGCCGCTGCACGAGGCCCGAGCGCAGCGCGTCGGGCAGCGTGTCGGCGCTGGCTCCGGACTTGATCGCCGCATTGGCCTGGTCGAAGCGGGCCTTCGCCTCTGCCGCGACGGCGCGAGCGGTGATGAGCTCGCCGTTGATGCGCGTCAGCTGCTGCTCGTTCACGAGGCCGCCCTCGGACGTGAGGATGCGGTTCGCCTTGCGGAACTCGTCGGCCTTGGTCTCGGCGCGCCGCACCTGCTCGCGCAGCTCCCCGAGCCGAGCATCGATGAGTTCGTTGGCGCGCTTGGCCTCGGCCTGCTTCGCCTCGCGCTGATCGACGAGATAGGCCTCGACGATCGCTTCGCTGATGCGCGCGGCCTTGATTGGCGAGCTGGCGCTGGCCTCGATGTCGACGATGTATGTCTTCTGGGCGCGTTTTACCTTGAGGCCGCGCGACAGGCTTTCTACCGCCTGCACCGTCGTATCGGGCGCGGGCGGCCGCTTGATCACCAGCGCCTTCAGCCGCGACAGCACGCCCGTGCCCTGGGGCGGCGCGAACTCGGGATCGGTATCCAGCTTCAGCTGCTGCACGGCGCGTTTCAGGACGGCATCCGAGCCGATAATGGCCACCTGGCTCTCGACGAGCGCGACGTCCGATCCGAGACCGCCCTGCGTCACTTCGTCTGTCACGATCTTCTTGAGGCGCGGGTCGATGAACAGCGTTGTGCTGGCCGTGTAGACGGGGCTTGCGGTTGCGAGGTAGGCGGCAGCGAGTGCCAGCGAGGCCAGCGTCGTCAGAATGATGCGGCGCAGGTGCTTGCGCAGAATCGCGACGAAACCGCCAAGATCGGTGGTGCTCTGCGAGGGGTCGGCGTCGGTTTCGCCGATCGGCCCTGCGACCGGGTACGCGAACGAGTTCATGGCGGTCGGTTGCTGCGATTCTGCGCGAGACGAACGGAGCGCATCAAGTCTCGGCGATGCTTGTATCATTTTTGCACACGCTTGAAAGTCCCGGTTTGCGCTGCGGCCCGTCGCAATGTGCGCCGGTCGGGCCAACCTGGGCCGCCGCCGAGAGTGGCGAATGGCTTCCGTTCGGCAGAGATGCAACCGCTGTGCCGCCGCGATTGTTGCGGCGCGGTCGTGCGAGACAGAGCCGCGCGGGGTCCGGAGTGTAGCACTGGAGCTGCATTTCGCGTTCCAAGGCAAAGGTCTCTTTTCCGATGCTGATGCAATGAGTAAGGATGCTCTGCTTGCGCCATTTTTGCGGTGCGATAAAGGTTAAGAGGGTGAGGGCCTGGGCAAGGTTGGAAACATCCGTTGGAACGGTCGCTTGCGGGCGGGAAATGCGGTGGTG
>CAYYGO010000057.1:4877-20287 GCA_964471635.1 uncultured Hyphomicrobium sp. | reverse complement strand
ATCGAGCTCAGGCCATGACCGGCTTGCTACACCACTGCCTGGGGCACGATCCGGTTGCAGAACTGAAGATCGAGCTCATGTTTCCAGCCGACGATGCCACTACAAGATGGCTGACGGGGCAGAAGTGAAGACGTTCAATCGTACCTGCGGCATTGGCGAATGGGCAACGCCGCCGAGCGAGTCCGGATTTAAAGGTATCGCGTCCGAATGAGTGTTACTCATGCTGCGATTGCTCAGGACCGCTCCGGGTCACTTGCGACGCTTCATCGGGTTTGGGTTCCAGCAAGCAGCGGCCCCGCACCCTAACCCTCTCCCCGCGAAGGGCGGGGCGAGGGAGGCCAACCGCCGAACGGACGGTTCTGGCCCACGGCCTCGCCGTCCGCGCGTTGGTCTTGGGACGGAGCAAGGGGCACCGCGTCACCGGTTTTTCCGCCCCTCACTGGTCGTTCCCGCACTCGACCGGTCTTTGCCGCCCCTCATCCTGGCCCTGACCCCGTCAAGACGGGGCGAGGGGATCGTCGGCTCTCTCTCGCGAGGCCGGGGAAAGGGAAGCGCCGGGTCGGGCTATTGCGCGGTCCAGCCGCCGTCGACCGGCAGCGCGATACCGGTGATGGAGCGGGCACCCTCCGAGCAGAGGAAGAGGGCGGCGGCAGCTACCTCGTCGGCGGCGATGAAACGCTTGGTCGGCTGTGCGGCGAGCAGCACTGTGCGTACGACCTCCGCTTCGGTCATTCCGCGCGTGCGCGCCGTGTCTGGGATCTGCCGCTCGACGAGCGGCGTCAGCACGTAACCCGGACAGACCGCATTGACCGTGATGCCCTGCTCGGCGACCTCGAGCGCGACGGTCTTCGTGAACCCGGCCAGCGCGTGCTTGGCGGAGACGTAGGCGGACTTCATGGGCGAGGCGACCAGCGCGTGGGCCGAGGCGACGTTGATGATGCGTCCCCAGCCGCGCTCCTTCATGCCGGGAAGCGCGGCGCGGGTGGCGCGGAAGGCGGCCGACAGATTGAGCGCCAGGATCTGGTCCCACTTGTCGTCGGGGAACGCGTCGACCGGCGCCACGTGCTGAACGCCTGCGTTGTTGACGAGAATGTCGATGCGGCCGAGCGCGGCGATGGTGTCCGCGACGAGGCGGGCGGCTTCGCCGGCGGTCGAGAGATCGGCGGCGACGAAGCGCGCCGTCACGCCGTTCGTGGCCGCGATGCCGGCGGCGAGACGCTCGCCCTCGGCGCGCTTCTCGTCGCTCGAGCCCGAGCCGTTGAGCACGACGGCCGCACCTTCAGCGGCAAGCGCCTCGGCGATGGCCAGTCCGATGCCGCTCGTCGAGCCGGTGACGAGCGCCGCGCGACCGGCGAGGCGCCGGATCGGGGTCGGGTTCGGGTTCGGGGCCGCCGCAGGGCCGGAAGTGAGCGTACCAGCGGTTGGCGTGCCAGCGGTTGGCGTACCAGAGGCCGGCTGACCGGCGGGCGCGGCGGCCGGCTTCGGGCGGGACGGCTTTCTGGTTGTCGTATCGTTGCCCATGATCGAGCCTCTCGATGTGCGGGTTGTGCGGCCGGAACGGCGCGCGGTGCGCGGACGGGGTGCGCAGACCGGATAGGCGGACAAGATACGGGGTCTCTGCCCGCGTCGTCCGGCATCAGGTGGGCCGCCGAGAGCGTCCGAAGCGCCGAGCGCCGCGGCCGATCAGGGCAAACTGGTCACGAAAGGAGTACGGCCCGACCCGAGGACGAGTTACGCGGCGCGGCGTCGAGACTTTGTGCGGCAGCAGCCTACGGTCAAAAGTTCCGGTCGGTGGGGCCGACACGGATCGTCCGTCGGGCAAAACCAGCCGTCAGGCGTGGCGGCGATGCGTGGCGATCAGGCCTGAGTTCCGGCTGGGTTGGGCGACGCGATCAGGCGACGCGGCGCGGCACGCCTGCCGGAACCACCTTCGTGCCCCCCTCGGCCGCGGCCGGCTGCGGACGCCCGCCGACGTCGAGGTAGTCGCGCGGGCGGGGCGCGGCGCGCCGCTCGGGCTGCTGGAAGGCCGCCGGCATCGCGGCCGACGACGCCGCGGCCATGATGCGATGCGCGCACTCGTTGTACTGGTGCGAGGCGGTTTGCCAGAAGCGAAGCTGCTCGCTCAGAAGATCGTTCGGCGTGCGGCAGCGCGACAGTCGCGAAGGGATCTCGAGGTAGGCCTGCGCGCGACGGCTCCAGAAGCCCATCATCTCGAACTGGCAGCGGGCGATGCTCTTCATCATGGGCTCGATGGCCGTCGTCGATCCCTGCATTCCGTTGAAATAGGCCTGCATGGCCGCCTGGAACGGATTGCCGGACAGATCGGCGCCACTCGGCTGGAAGCCAGAGCCAGTGAACATTGTTGATTTCTCCCCACGCGCAAACGCGCGATTGTTGTTTCGAGCCCGTCACCGGGTTGTGGAACCGGTTGCTGCAACGACACAAGCGATAGGACCGTTGCCGATCTGCAGCGCGCAATCCGGAATTTGTTCGTTGCACCATCATTCACTGACGGCCGCCGCACCGCAAGGGGAGATCGATTCGCAAAAGGGATGAGCCTGTACAGCCTTAGGGCCAGAACCGGCTGCAAAAGCAGATGCGAACCGGCAAGCGGGGCCGCTGCCCGCGCGTGCTGTTGCTACTAATGGTTGCGTTTCGTGAAATATACAGTCTTTAAATTGTATTTGCCGAGTTTGTCTTAACCAATATTGACGCACGGCCCGGATACTGAACAAATGGGTGATGTGTTGCGGGGCATCTGCTCTGCAATGATGGTCCTGTTCTTAGTTTGTACTTGGCGCGTCGCATCATCCTATGCCAAGAGCCGTCCTCAGTTCAGCATGCCGGCAGCCTGCCGGATGGGCGGGTCGAGCGGCATCTCGCAGCGTCGGCGTCGCCGGATGCGGGCTCGCCGCCATCGCGCTTTTTGCGACCGGGGCAGCCGAGGCAGAGGACCCATTGCGGAATGCGCCGCCATGGCGCGAGGTTTGGATCGGCGCAGATGCGACGCCGCGCTCCTGGCTCGTCTACTCGGGCACGACGGTGGTGCCGTTCGGCGGGGGCGGCATCCACGACGACGGAGCGAGGCTCCGGATCGCGTCGGGCTACGGGGAATACCGATGGCTCGGCCGCGACGCCACCCCGACGGGGGAGCGCGCTCGGGGCAGTGGCCACGTACTCTTTACGGACATTCTCGCGGGCTATCTTAAGCGCTTCGGTCCGTTGACTGCGAAGGCCTTCGCGGGCGTCGCACTGTCGCGCCACGACGTGACGGGGCTGAGCCTCGCCGGCGCGCCTGGACTGACACCCGACGAGGCGCCGATCTCGGGCCTCGATGTCGGGTTCAAGGTTGGGGTCGAGCTGTGGCTCAATGTCGGAGATGCCGGCTGGTCGTCGCTCGATGTCAATTGGTCGGACGCGCACGACGTGTTCTCGGCGCGCTGGCGGGGCGGATACCGCGTCATGCCGAACGTGTCGCTCGGGCTCGAGGCGATCGCCAATGGCGACCACCGGCGCGACCTCGGGACGGTGGTCGACGATCCGTCGCTCGACGGGCTCAATCGCCGGGGCGGCGCCTTCGTCCGCTACGATTGGACCGGGGGCGAGGTCTCGCTCGCGGGCGGCGCATCGTGGCGGAGTGACGACGGGCTCGAGCCCTATGCGACGGCGACCTGGATCAAGCAGTTCTGACCGCAACCACCATCCGGTCGACGGGACCAAGCTGCGACCGGCCACAGGGACCGGCCACAGGGACCGGCGACCCGGGGACCGGCGACACGGGATTGCGCGCCGCGGTCAACCCGCTAGGCTTTCTCGTGTCTGTTCGATGCTTCGCGGGGGATGGTCGGAATGGCGGTGGAACAAAGGGGCCAAAGGATCTCGATGGCCGTGCGGCGGCATCTTGTGATGTTCATAGCCGCAGCGGTGGCGGCACACACGTTTGCCCCGGACGTAGCACGCGCCGATACGTGTGGCCCGGCGCCCGTCTCCGCACGCGGCGAGAACTCCCGCTTCATGTGGGCGGCAAAGGCCAAAGCGCGCGGCAACTGGCGGGCGCGTGTCCGGGCGACACCCGGCCTCGGCGCGGACTACGCCAACTGGGCCCGCGCTGCGCAGGCCGAGGAGCGATGCCTCTCCGGCCCAGCCGGCACGATCTGCATCCTGACCGGGATTCCCTGCGCGCAGAAGTGACGCTTGCGATCACGTCGCCGCGATCCGACGGCAGTTGTTCCCTGGGTAACAGCGCAACGACGGGCTGCTGCGGCAGCCTTCGCGGATCCGCCGCGCCCGGTGGCCAAGTTGCAGGAGCGGCTGACCTGGGCCAGCCGTTTGAACAAGCCCACCATCAAAAAGAACAATCATTCGCCTTGACGATGCCCGAATTTGGAAGCTGACTGATCCAAAGAGCACGAACGCTCGTTTTGCGAGCGTCGGGCGGCATCGAACGGGAATACCCGCGGTCGAGGAGCCGAGGTCCCCGGTATGGCGAGCCGGGGTCCGAGGCGGCTCGCGGAACGATAGCGAGGCGAGCGACGTTTGCCGAAACAGCCGGACCGGAGCCCGATGGTACGGCGCACCAGGCATTCAGGAGATGCAGTTCGTCGGTGCGTCCGCCGGCAACGCGAAAGTCGACTGAACACAGATCAATAGAGCATAGGCCAACCGAGCGCAGGCCGTCAGAGCGCAGGCCGTCAGAGCGCAGGGCCTGCCGAACGCGTCAGCCGGAGATAGAGGAACCCGCACCGCCGTGCCGAAACTCAAGCCCGACACCCAGCGCGCCCGTCGCGAGCATATCCTGGACGCGGCCGGCGCGTGCTTCGCGCGCCAGGGTCTGCACCGCACGACGATCCAGGACATCTGCCGCGAGGCGGAGCTGTCGCCCGGTGCGCTCTATGTCTACTTCGCCAGCAAGGAGGCCCTGATCGCCGGCCTCTGCGAGCGCGACCGCGCCGAGATCGCCGAGCGCATCCAGATGCTGGCCGCCGCACCCGATTTCTTCGAGGCGCTGCGCGCCATCGGCGAGAGCTATTTCGTCGATGAGCCGTTGGAGAAGCAGCGCGTGGCCATCGACATGGGGCTCGAGGCGACGAGGAACGAGCGTGTCGCAGCAATCTACCGGACGGTCGACACGTTCTGCCAAGAGCAGTTCGAGCGGCTGTTCCAGCGGCTCGTCGACGAGGGCCGCATCGCACCCGCGGTCGACGTGGCAACCCTGGCGCGCGTGTTTCACCTGATCGGCGACGGGCTCTACTGGCGCCGGGCGACCGATCCGACGTTCGCGGCGAAGCAGGTGCTGCCCGCGCTGATCCATATGATTGCCGGCCTGATGAACCCAGTGCCGCCACCAGAGGCCCACCGCGAGCCGGCGATGGCCGCACAAGAGGTTGCCCGATGACGTCCCGCACGTTTGTCCTCGCGATCGCTGCAGTGGCCGTTGCCGCCGCGGGCGGTCTCTATCTCAGCGGCACCGACCCGATGGCGCTGCTCGCTAAGATCGGCGAGCAGAAGCAGGCCTCGAAGACCGCGCGGTCGAAGACGCTGCCGGCGCCCGCGGTATCGGTGACGCCCGCGACGGTTGCAGACTTCGTCGAAGCGGTGATCGTGACGGGCACGATTGTCCCGCGCGAGGAGATCCTGGTGGTGCCCGAGGTCGAGGGCTTGCGCGTCGTCGCACTCGACGTCGAGGAGGGGCAGAGGGTCGCCAAGGGCCATGTCATGGCGCGCCTGGAGCGCGAGATGCTGGAGGCGGGCGTGGCGCAGAACGCGGCACAGCTCTCGCGCGCGGACGCCGCGATCGCTCAGGCCGAAAGCGCCATCAAGCAGGCGGAGGCGCGGCTCGCCGAGGCAAAGGCGCAGTTCGACCGTGCCCGCCCGCTTCGCCAGTCGGGCTTCCTCGCCGATAGCACCTTCGACCAGCGCGAAGCGGCGGCACGCACCGCAGAGGCCCAGCTCGTGGCTGCGCGCGACGGACTGAAGCTTGCCTCCGCCGAGAAGGAGCAGATCGAGGCGCAGCGGCGCGAGACGCGGTTCCGCCTCGAGCGAACCGAGTTGCGCGCCCCGGTCGGGGGCATCGTGAGCAAGAGGAGCGCGCGCATCGGGGCTGTGGTCGGCGCGGCGAACGATCCGATGTTCCGCATCATCGCGGACGGCGAGGTCGAGCTCGACGGCGAAGTGCCGGAGACGCGGATTGGCAAGGTGAAGGCGGGCCAGCCGGCGCGGGTCGATGTCGCGGGTGCGACCGAGATCCCGGGCACCGTCCGCCTCGTCGCTCCCGAGGTCGACCGTGCCTCGCGCGTCGGCCGCGTGCGCATCTTTATCGGCGAGAACGAAAAGGCCAAAGTCGGCGCATTCGGCCGCGGCGCTATCGAGACCGGCCGCAGCCGGGGTCTGTCGCTTCCCGCCTCGGCGCTGGTCCAGAGCGAGACCGGCACCACGGTGCAGGTGGTCGCGGGTAACAAGGTCGAGACGCGCCGCGTCGAAACGGGTCTCGTCACGGGCGGGCTCGTAGAGATCACCAAAGGCATCGCGGCCGGCGACCTCGTCGTGACGCGATCGGGCAGCTTCCTGCGCGACGGCGACACGGTGCGTCCAGTGCCGCCCGATGCGCGGGTCAGCGATGCCCAGGATAAGACCGACGGCACGCCGCAGAGCGAGGCGCAACGATGAGCTTCAACGTCTCGTCCTGGTCGATCCGCAATCCGGTTCCGGGCATCGTGCTGTTCGCCGTGCTGGCGTTGCTCGGCGTCTTGAGCTTCCTCAAGCTGCCGGTGACGCGGTTCCCCAACATCGACGTACCGGTAATCTCGGTCACGGTGACGCAGTCGGGCGCCGCTCCCGCCGAGCTCGAGACGCAAGTGACGAAGATCGTGGAGGACGCGGTCGCCAACATCACCGGCGTCAAGCACGTCCTCTCGACGGTGACGGACGGCGTGTCGACGACGGCCATCGAGTTCCGGCTCGAGATCGACCCGCGGCAGGCCAAGGACGACGTCAAGGACGCGATCGACAAGATCCGCACCGACCTGCCCCGCTCGGTCGACGAGCCGATCGTGCAGAAGATCGACGTCGAGGGGCAGTCGATCGTCTCGTTCGCCGCCATCGCGCCGGGCATGACGCTCGAGCAGCTGTCCTGGCACGTCGATGACGTCATCAAGCGGGCGTTGCTCGGACTGAAGGGCGTCGGGCGCGTCGAGCGCAACGGTGGCGTCGAGCGCGAGATCCGCGTCCTGCTCGATCCGAACCGGCTGCTGTCGCTCGGCATCACGGCCGCCGACGTCAACCGCCAGCTTCGCGCGACCAACGTCGACCTCGGCTCGGGCCGAGGCGAGGTCGGCGGACAGGAGCAGGCGATCCGCATCCTCGCGGGAGCGCGCAAGGTCGAGGATCTGGCGCAGACAAAGATCGTTCTGCCGGCCGGACGCGAGGTGCGGCTTGGCGACCTCGGCCGGGTGATCGACGACGCGACCGAGGCGCGCTCCTTCGCCCGCCTGGACGGCAAGCCGGTGGTCTCATTCGCGGTGTTCCGCTCGAAGGGCGCCAGCGAATTGTCGGTGGCCCAGGTCGTCGACAAGAAGCTCGCCGAGCTGCAGCTCGCCTATCCCGACGTGCGCGTCGAGAAGATCGACGATGCCGTGTCCTACACGGTCGGGAACTATCATTCCGCGATGGAGACGCTGATCGAGGGCTCGGTTCTGGCCGTGCTCGTCGTTCTGGTGTTCCTGCGCAACTGGCGCGCCACCCTCATCGCGGCGATCGCGCTGCCGCTGTCGGCCATCCCGACATTCTGGGCGATGGACGCGATGGGCTTCTCGCTCAATCTCGTGAGCCTGCTGGCCATCACGCTGGTCACGGGCATCCTGGTCGACGATGCCATCGTAGAGATCGAGAACATCGTGCGCCACATGCGGATGGGCAAGTCCCCCTACCGCGCGGCGATGGAGGCGGCCGACGAGATCGGCCTCGCGGTGATCGCAATCACGCTCACCATCGTCGCGATCTTCGCGCCGGTCTCGTTCATGGGCGGCGTCGCCGGCCAGTACTTCAAGCAGTTCGGCCTGACGGTGGCGGTGGCGGTGCTGTTCTCGCTGCTCGTCGCGCGTCTCATCACACCGATGATGGCCGCATACCTGATGCGCCCGGTCGCCGAGGCAGACCACGGCAACGGCCGCGTGATGCGCGCCTATCTCGGCTTCCTCACGGCGACGCTGCGCCACCGCTACGTCACGCTGGTGATCGGACTCGGGCTGTTCGTCGGTTCGATCTACGCAACGTCGATGCTTCCGACCGCCTTCATTCCCGACGAGGACACGAGCCGCGTCGTGATCTCGGCCGAATTGCCGCCCGGTGCGACGCTCGCCGATACCCGTGCCGCGACCGACAAGATCGCGGCGAAGCTGCAGGCGATCCCCGAGGTCAAAAGCGTGTTCGTGATCGGCGGCTCATCGCCGACCGGCAGTCGCGAGATCCGGCGCGCCGCCGTAATCGTGTTGCTGACGCCGAAGAGCGAGCGGACGCGACCGCAGAAGGTTCTGAAGGGTGTCATTTCGGCCGAGATCGCCGATCTGCCCGATATCCGCGCGTGGTACGTGAACGAGCGCGGCGAGCGCGAGCTGAGCTTTGCGCTGCTGGCCAGCGACGGCGAGGCGCTCGACAAGGCGGTGGGCCGCCTCGAGGGCGCGTTGCGCCGCGTTCCGGGCTTCATCAATGCGGCGGCAAACGGCGCGCTCGATCGTCCCGAGATCCGCGTCGTGCCGAAGCTCGACGAGGCGGCGAAGGCCGGTATCTCGCCCGACGCCATCGCCGAGACGGTGCGCGTCGCGACGATCGGCGACGTGGCGGCGAACCTGGCCAAATTCAACGCCGGCGACCGACTGGTGCCGATCCGCGTCCAGATCGAGGAGCGTGCGCGCACCGAGCTGTCCGAGATCGAGGCGTTGCGCGTGCTGTCGCAGTCGGGAGCCGCGATCCCGCTCGGCGCGGTGGCCGACATCACGTTCGGACGCGGGCCGAGCTCGATCGACCGCTACGACCGCAAGCGACGCGCCAACCTCGGCGTCGACCTGGCACCGGGCCTGCCGCTCGGAACCGCGCGCGAGATCTTCCTCGATGTGGTGAAGCAGGAGGGCCTACCGGCCGGCGTGACGCTGCAGCCGTCGGGCGACGCGGAGATCCAGGACGAGGTCGCCACGGGCTTCATCACCGCGATGGGCACCGGCCTTATGATCGTGCTCGGCGTGCTGATCCTGCTGTTCGCCAACGTCTTCCAGCCGATCACGGTGCTGCTGTCGCTGCCGCTGTCGTTCGGCGGCGTTGTCCTGGGGCTACTCGCGACCAACAATCCGGTCAGCATGCCGGTCTACATCGGGCTCTTGATGCTGATGGGCATCGTGACCAAGAACGCGATCATGCTGGTCGACTTCGCGGTCGAGGAGATGAAGCGCGGGGTCGACCGCACGACGGCTCTGATCGATGCCGGACGCAAGCGCGCCCGCCCGATCGTGATGACGACGCTCGCCATGGCGGCGGGCATGTTGCCGAGCGCGTTCGCGATCGGCGACGGCGGCGAGTTCCGTGCGCCCATGGCCATCGCGGTTATCGGCGGGCTGCTGGTGTCGACGGTGTTGTCGCTGGTGTTCGTGCCGTCGTTCTTCACGGTGATCGACGATCTCTCGATCCTGATGGGCTGGATCTTCGGCCGCTTTATCGGCCCGGTCGACGAGCCGGACGCAGCACCGGCTCCGACACGCTCCAGCGGGCCACACGGCCACGACGTCCGGCACATGCACCCGACCGAAGCGTCGGCGCGGCCGTCCGGCGTCGAGGCCACGCGCCCGCTCGCTGCGGAATAGGTCAATCCCGGAGCGCGCGCGTTGCAGCCGAGCGCTGAACAATCTACGGTCCGCCCAGCCAACCTCCTGGAGGACAAACAGATGTTCGACGCGCGCAGCCTGCTCGAGACGCTCGTGAAAGGCGCTATCGCACCGCAGCCCCAGGCGCAGACCGGAAGCGGCGGCGGGCTAGGCGGCCTTGGCGACCTGCTCGGCCAGGTGCTGCAGCAGGGCGGCAAGGGGGGAGCGGCTGCCGGCGGCGCCAACCCGCTGGAGGGTATCCTGCGCCAGATGCTGCCCGGTGGCGGTGGTCAGGGCGGCGCGACGGGTGCGGCACCCGGTGCCGGCGGCGGCGGGCTCGAGGACATCCTGAAGCAGATGCTGCCAGGCGGAGGCGGACCGGCAACCGGCGGCGGTACGGGTGGCATGGGCGGTCTCGGCGACATCCTGGGCAAGCTCGGCGGCCAGCTGCCCGGCGGCGGCGCGCAGCCAGGTGGCGCGACGGGCGGCGGCAACCTCATGGACATACTGGGGCAGGTGCTGGCCCAGGCCACGCAGGGCGTGAAGGAGGGCGCGGGCCGGATCGAGGACGCGACCGGCGTCGGAGGCAAGATGCGGGACGCCCTGGGGCAAGCCACCGGACAATCGCCCGATGACCTGATGAACCAGCTCAAGGACCTCATCGCGAAAAACCAGCTCGGCGCGGGCGCAGCGCTCGGCGGCCTTGGCGCCGTCGTGCTCGGCACGAGGACCGGACGATCTGCGGCGGCGACGGCGGCCAAGCTCGGTGCGCTCGCGCTCATCGGCGGGCTCGCGTTCAAGGCCTACCAGAACTATAGCCAGGGACGGCCGATGATCGGCGGCAACTTCGTGCCGGAGGCGGCGCCGCAGGGATCGGGCTTCGAGCCCGCGGCGGTCACCAACGAGCAGGCGGCGCTCTACATCCGCGCGATGATCGGCGCGGCAGCGGCCGACGGGCGCATCGACGGCGCGGAGCAACAGAAGATCCTCGGCTCGCTGAAGCAGGCCGGTGTCGACGCGGCTGCGGAGGAGTTTCTCGCCACCGAGCTCAACAATCCGGCGACGGCGGCCGACCTGGTCGGCGCCGTCTCGACGCCGGAGGAGGCGGTGCAGGTGTACACGGCGGCCCGCCTTGCGATCGAGCCGGATACCATGGGGGAGCAGCAGTTCCTCGCCGCACTCGCGGTCGGCCTCGGCATCGATCGCAATCTGGCGGCTCATGTGGATGCGGCAGCCCGTAGTGCCGCGGCCTGAGAGTACAAGCCTAGCAGGCTCGACGCTGATGGATCAGCGTCCAGCCTCGGTGGCCTGCTCTCTCTAGTTTCAGCGTCTGATCCACGACTTCGATGGAAGCGAAGCGGCTACGGTTCCACATGATCGGGATCTGCTCTGGGTGCGGCTTGGCGCACCTGTTGCGCGGCGACAGCGGAGACCGCGACCGGCAGGCCGGGAGACCCGCGCGCAGTTAGTCGTCAGAGACCGACCGCGACCCGGCTCCTGGTCTCGTCCGGCGCTCCAAAATGCCCGAAGTAGCGCGGGTCGATCTTGGCGACCGGCAGCACGATCATCACGTCCGTGGTGCCGAACTGGCGGTCTATGACCGCGCCGTCGCCGACGAACGCACCCAGCCGCAGATAGCCCTTGATCAGCGGCGGCAGCGCCTTCAGTGCTGCCTTGGTGTCGAGCTTCTCTTTCGGGATGCGATCCATCGGCACAAAGAGGCGGCTGTGCGCCCGGCAACGCCATTCGGCCGGCGCCATCGCATTGTGGTGCAGGAACGACAGGGCCATGGCATGCGCGCTCGGATCGGTGCCCTCGAAGCTGGCACAGCCGATCATCACGTCGACCTTGTGCTCACGGACGTAGGTCCAGAGACCGTGCCACAAGAGTTCGACAGAGCGCTTGTTCCGATAAGGTTTCAAGACGCACGAGCGGCCGAGCTCCATGAACTTGAGTCCGCGGTGAGCGGCGAGCATCGGCTCAATCTCGTATTCGCCCGCGGTATAGAAGCCAGGGCCACGCATCGCGACGTCCTGGCGCAAGATGCGGTAGGTGCCGACCACGTTCGGGCGGTTTGGATTGGTCCAGGCACTGGCCCCGGGCCGTGCATTGGCCGTATCGACGACGAGCAAGTGATCGCACAGTGCGTCGAACGGATCCTCGTCGCGCCGCCGCATCTGGGCGGTGATCGTCGGACGGGCCGACATCTCCTCGTAGAAGACCTCGTAGCGCAGGCGCTGTGCACGCTTGACGTCGACGCGGCCGGCGGCAAGGCGGACCTCGAGGTCGCCGATGCGGCCGTAGACCTTGCCAGGCAGGCGCCGCCGCATGGGCAGCAGCATCGGACCGGTGGCGCGTAGCGCGGCGAGCGCCAACAGCCCAGTTGGAACGGCCTTCGATAGTGCGTTTGACGTGAACCGGCTGACGATGTGTCGCGCGCGGTACCTCATGCTGGTGTCCCCCCCGGGAGCGCAGCCGATGAACGAGCGTGTCGCATTGCCGACTTTTGACCCTGGCGCAAAGGGTCAAGCGAAGGCAGAGCAAGCATGCACCGGTAGCGGGACAGACCGCAAGTGCGGCTGGATGGCCAACACGGTACGACAGGCTGGGCCCCGAAACGGCTTTAACGGAGTCGGGTAGCACGATTCCGTGACGGATCTGCGAAACGGCTCAGACAGCCGGCGCTGTCGCGCGGCCATTCGGTGCAACCGGGGATAGCCAGCGCCGAAGGAGGGCATCGAGCGCCGGCTTGTCGAACGGCTTGGCCAGGTGGTCGGCCATACCTGCCGCCATGTAGCGCGCCCGGTCCTCGGAAAAAGCATTGGCTGTCAAGGCGATGATTGGCGGCAGCCGATGCCCGGGCCGGCTCTCGGCGTAAAGGGCCAGGATGGCCGCGGTTGCCTCGACGCCGTCGAGGTCGGGCATGAGGATATCCATCAGAATCAGATCGAACGCCAGCGAGGATCCGGCGTCCGCCGGCTGGGCCAGCCCATCGCGAACCCGCTCCACCGCTTCCCGTCCGTTGCGGGCGAGCACGACCTCGCAGCCCGCCAACTCTATCATGCGGCGAGCAAGCAAGGCATTGATATCGTTGTCTTCCGCAAGCAGGACGCGGACCCCGGTCCAGGCCCCGCCGTCGACGGCGGCAGGCGCGGGCAGACGCTCGGCCGGATCGGCGGCGGCGTCGGGGAGGCCGAGTTGCAACCGGACCGTGAAGGTCGATCCGGCTCCAAGCTGGCTTTCGATCGCGATATCCCCGCCCATGGCACGCGCGATGCGGCGCGAAATGGCCAGCCCGAGCCCGGTCCCGCCCGAGCGGCGGCGGATAGCCGCGTCGGACTGCTCGAACTCGGCAAAAAGGGTTGCCATGTCGGCGGCGGAGAGGCCGATACCGCTATCGCGCACGTCGATGCGGAGCGCCAGCCGGCCGGGGACAAGTCCACGCGCTTGTTCACGCGCATGTTCGCATCCGAAGCCGACATGTAGCTCGATCCGACCCGTGTCGGTGAACTTGATCGCGTTCGAGATCAGATTGAGCAGAATCTGGCGCAGCCGCATCTCGTCGCCGACGACCTCGTCGGGAAGGGATGGCGCCATGCTCCAGTCGAGCGCGAGCCCCTTGGCAGCCGCCTGCGGCTCGAGCAGCGCGACGGCTGCGCCAACCGAGGCGGCGAGCGAGAAAGGCTCGGCGGCCAACACCATCTTGCCCGCCTCGATCTTCGAGAAGTCGAGGATCTCGTCGATCAGCGCGACGAGGTTGCGCGCCGACCTATCGATGCCGTCGAGATAGGTGCGCTGCTCGGCATCGAGCGAGGACCCGGCCATCAAGCTCGCCATGCCGATGATGCCGTTCATGGGCGTGCGGATCTCGTGGCTCATGGCGGCAAGGAAGCGCGACTTGGCGCGGCTCGCGGCCTCGGCCTGATCGCGCGCCTCGGCCAGCGCCTTAGCCTGCATCCGGCTCTCCGTCACGTCGCGGCCGATGCACTGCACCTCGAGCCCGCCCGCCGGTTCCGACGACGCCACGACCCGCTCGTCCCACGCGATCCAGCGCGGACCGGCGGCTGTGCGAACGAGCTCGGTCGCCTGCCGCCGTCCAAGAGGGTCGTCGGTGGACAGCGGAGCGAGCCGGCTCGCGGCATCGACGACCTCCGGCCGGAACGGCCGCCCCAGCACGGCATCGGGCGCTAGGCCGAACACGCGATAAAAGGCCCGGTTGGCGAAGGTCAGCGCGCCCGCCGCGTCGCGCCGCAAGATCACGTCGTCCTGGGCATCGATGAGATCGCGGTATCGCGCCTCGCGATCCGAGAGCTCCCACTTGAGGTCGTGCATGGTCTCGACTCGCCGGTCGAGCTGCTCGGCGAGCACATGCCCGGAGGCGATGTGGCGCGCACGCGCGACGAGCGACGCGACCAACGCCACGGCGAGCAGCGCGCCGGCCAGCGCCAGCCAGCGTCCGATCGTGTCGGCCGCGGACGCGTGGGCCAGTATGGCGACCTGGGACGCAGTGAGCGCAAGGGCGAACGTGACCAGTATGGCGCCGCCATCGAGCCGGCCGAGGATGCCGCCCGCCGCATCCGCTCTGCGCAGGCGGTCGCTCTCGTGCAGCCGGACGCGGCGCACGTCAGCCGGAGCGGTCGCCCGGCTCCGATCGTCCCTTACGCCGGACCTGATCACACGCTCGTTCCGCCCTGTCCCTTGCGATAGACTTATTCTGACAGAACCATGCGCCCTTTGAGATTGGTTGAACCGCCGTGGTGAACGAAGGCCATAATGCCCGTCGCAATTTGAAACACTGCGCCGGATTTGCGCGCACTCTGCGGGCCAGCACCCTGCTGCCCGCGGCGGCGACCGCACTGTGGCTTGCACCAGGCCCGGCGCTCGGCCGCGAAGGGCCGCTGACCGCGGGCTTCATCGAGGAGGCATCGATCGGCGAGGCCGGCGTGCGCCTCGAGGCCAAGCTCGACACGGGCGCCGAGACGTCATCGCTGCACGCCGAAGGGCTCGAGGTGTCGACGGCGGGGGGCGGGGAGGTTGCGCGCTTCTCGCTGCGCGCCCGCGACGGCACAGCTCAACATATGGAGCTGCCCGTGGCCCGCTGGGTCCGCATCCGCCGTGCCGGCACGGAAACCGAGCGCCGCCCGGTGGTGCGCCTGCCGCTGTGCCTGGCGGGCGCAACGGCCGTGACCGAGTTCACCCTTACCGACCGCACCGGGCTCGACTATGCGGTCCTTGTCGGCCGGGCATTCCTCGCCGGACGGATCCTCGTCGACGCCGCCCGCACCCACAGCGCGTCCGAAGCCTGCCCCGCCGTTCGAGGCGAGCAGGCGGGCGACCCGCCTCCGGCCTCATGGAAGTCGCGCTAAAGCAGTTTCGAGCCTGACGGATTGGCGTCCAGCCTCGGTGGCCTGCTCGATGTCGTTTGTTTCAGAGTCCGATTCACGCCCTCGATGGAAGCGAAGCCGCTTCCATCGAGGACGATCAGGCTCACACTCTTCTCAGAGTCTGATTCACGCCCTCGATGGAAGCGAAGCCGCTTCCATCGAGGACGATCAGGCTCAC
>CAYYGO010000057.1:0-4777 GCA_964471635.1 uncultured Hyphomicrobium sp. | reverse complement strand
CTGATTCACGCCCTCGATGGAAGCGAAGCCGCTTCCATCGAGGACGATCAGGCTCTGGGACAGCAGTCGTTCGACGAACACGGGTGTCTCGGTCAGCGACGTATCGGGACGAGACTTGATCGAGACGTAAGTGGGCTCATCATTGCCTCTCCGGTCACCAAAGAGCGAGGCGCCATGGGTATGGGCAAGCCTAAGCCACGCTCACTGCGCCATCAGCAGCGCGCCCAATGCGAGCCCGCCAACGACGATGCGCCACCATCCGAACAGCGCGAAACCGTGCCGCGAGACGTAGTCGAGCAGAAAGCGCACGACGAACAAAGCCGACAAGAACGCGACGACGAAGCCAAGCGCTATGCTCGACACGGCTGCCGCGTCGAGCGCAGCCCAGTTCTTGTACAGATCGTAGGCGAATGCGCCGGCCATCGTCGGCATCGCAAGATAGAACGAGAACTCGGCAGCCGCCCGCTTCTCCACTCCCAAAAGCAGCGCACCGACGATGGTGGCGCCCGAGCGCGAGACGCCCGGCACCATGGCGAGGCACTGGCAGAGGCCGATTTTCAGAGCCAGAGCGGGCGGCAGCTCGGTCACGTCGCGGTAGCGCGGGGTCAGGCGCATTCGGTCGACGACCAAAAGAACGATGCCGCCCAGGATCAGCATCACCGCGATCAGCATCGGGCTCTCGAACAGCACGCTCTTGATAAACTTGTGGGCGAATGCGCCGATCAGGGCTGCGGGCAGGAACGCCAGCAGGATGCCGGCAACGAAGCGTCGCGAGCCGTCGTTCGTGGGCAGCGAGACGGCGAGGTGCCAGAGGCGCCCGAAATAGACCGAGAGTATTGCGAGGATCGCGCCGAGCTGGATGAGCACCTCGAAGGCCTTGCCGGGCGAATCGAAGCCGAGGAAATGGCCGGCCAGCAGCACATGCCCCGTCGACGACACCGGAATGAATTCGGTAAGCCCCTCGAGGAGACCGAGCAGCACGACCTGCCAGCTTTGCATCGTATGCCCTCCGCCGCGAAACGCATCCCTGGTGCGCCTCCCCGTAACGCCCTTGGCAATGCCCCCCGGGCGTCCCTCCAATTCCGGCATCTTTGCCGATCCGCCGCTGGGGGTAGCAGACTTCGCCGACCTCGTCCCTCTCTAAACGTCGTAGTGGTTATCCCCGGTCGCGCTTGACAGCAGCGCCCGTCCAGCCGACGCAGGACGGGCCGCCAAGCCCCTGCTTGAACGCCACCCGGCGCCGACAACCTGCCCGGCAGGGCGGCCGACAGAGCAGAGAAATGCCGAAGCTGACACACTATCGACTTTGCCCCCAGTCGCGCACGATCCGGCTCGTGCTCGCGGAGATGGGGATCGCCGCGACGCTGGCGGAGGAGCCGCCGTGGGAGCAGCGGCCCGGCTTCCTGGCCTTGAACCCGGCTGGCGAGCTGCCAGTGCTCGAACTCGAAAGCGGTCTTGTGCTGTGCGGCGCGTACGCGATCTCGGAGTACCTCGCCGAGCCTGATCCGGCTCGCGGCGCCAACCCGCGCGCGATGGCGCTATTGCCCGGGAACCGGGAGGATCGCGCCGAGGCGCGCCGGCTGGTCGACTGGTTCCGCACCAAGATGAACCGCGAGGTAACGCGCGAGCTGCTTTGGGAAAAGCTCTACGGGCGGCTCTCGGGCCGGCCGGATCATACGCCGGACCCCGGCATCCTGCGCGCGGTGCGCGCCAACTTGCGCTATCATTTGTCGTATCTCGGCTATCTGTCGCACCATCGCCGCTGGCTCGGCGGGGACGAGATGTCGCTTGCGGATCTGACGGCCGCGGCCGAGCTGTCGTCGATCGACTACCTGGGCGAGGTGCCATGGGAGGATCATCCGGCCGCCAAGGGGTGGTACGCGCGGGTGAAGTCGCGGCCGTCGTTCAGGCCGGTGCTTGCCGACCGCATCGCAGGCGTACCGCCCCCGTTGAGCTACACGGACCTCGACTTTTAGTGCTCTCGAGGTTGCCCGCGAGCCGCCTGCGGGACCGGGATCACCGTAGGCCGGCCCATGATCGCGGAGCGCCGTCGGAGGACGCAGCCCTTGCCGATGTCTGACCTCTCGGGCTGGCTAAGCGCCGAGGCGTCGGCGCTCGGCTTCGACGTGGCCGGCGTGACGCGGCCCGAGGCCGGAGCCGTGGCCGGACTGAGGCTGCGCGAGTACATTGCCGACGGGCGCCACGGCGACATGAGCTGGCTCGCCGAAACCGTCGAGCGGCGGGCCGATCCCCGTGCGCTGTGGCCCGAAGCGCGCTCGGTCATCATGCTAGCAATGAGCTATGCGCCCGAGCAGGACCCCATGGCAGCTCTCGCCCGGCGCGATCGCGGCGTGATCTCGGTCTACGCCAAGGGGCGCGACTACCACGAGGTCCTGAAAGGACGGCTCAAGATATTGGCCGGCAAGCTCGCGGCGCGCGCCCGGGCCGAGGTCAAGGTGTTCGTGGACACAGCCCCGCTGATGGAGAAGCCGCTGGCCGCTGCCGCAGGCCTCGGCTGGCAAGGCAAGCACACGAACCTCGTGTCGCGCCAGCATGGCTCGTGGCTGTTTCTCGGAGCGATCCTGACCACGGCGGAGCTTAGCCCCTCGATGCCCGAGACCGATCGCTGCGGCAGCTGCCGGAGGTGCCTCGATGTCTGCCCGACCGACGCATTCCCAGCGCCCTACCAGCTCGACGCCCGCCGCTGCCTCGCCTACCTCAGCATCGAGCACAAGGGGCAGATCCCGCTCGAAATGCGCCGCCCGATGGGTAACCGCGTTTTCGGTTGCGACGACTGCCTCGCAGTGTGCCCGTGGAACAAGTTCGCGGCCGCCGCGCGCGAGACCCGCCTCAAGGCCCGCGCCGAGACCGACGATCCGGCGCTGCGCGAGCTCGTGGCGATGGACGATGCCGCCTTCCGGGCACGCTTTGCCGGAACGCCCGTCAAGCGGACCGGACGCCATCGGGTGGTCAGAAACGCGCTGGTTGCGGCGGGCAACTCGGGTGACGAGGGGCTCGTGACCCCGATCGCCCGCTGCCTCGACGATGCCTCCCCGCTGGTGCGCGGCATGGCCGTCTGGGCGCTGGCGCGACTGGCCGGACGGGAGCAAGTCGCGATGGAGGCCATCGGTCGCGTGTCCGCCGAGACCGATCCTGGCGTCATCGCAGAGTGGCAAACCGCGCTCGGCTGTGCGGAAACGGCCACGGACACGGTCCATGCTGGGGAGACAGCCTGATGAATTTATTGGCTTTCGGTTTCGGCTACAGTGCCCGCGCGCTGGCCGCGCTGCTCGCCCGGTGCGGCTGGCAAATCTCGGGCACCGCGACCACGGAGGCCGGCGCGGCGGCCATGCGTTCGATCGGGCACATCGGACTGACGTTCGACGGCCGCGGGCCGGGCTCTGGCGTTACCGATGCACTGTCTCGTGCAACTCACCTGCTGCTTTCGATCCCACCCGGCCCGGACGGTGATCCGGCACTGCTGCATCACGGGGCAGAGATCGCGGCAAGCCCGTCCGTCCGCTGGATCGGCTACTTCTCGACGGTGGCCGTCTATGGCGACCGGCAGGGCGGGTGGGTGGACGAGACGACGTCGCCGGCGCCGATGTCGGAGCGCGGACGGCGGCGGCTCGATGCCGAGCAGGCATGGCTCGAGCTCGGCGCGCGCAGCGGCAAGCCCACGACCGTGTTCCGGCTACCCGGCATCTACGGTCCCGGCCGCAGTCCGTTCGACGACCTGCGGGCCGGCACGGCGCGGCGGCTCGTCAAGCCCGGACAGGTCTTCAACCGCATTCACGTCGAGGACATCGCGGGTGCGCTCGTGGCCTCGATCGAGCGTCCGGTCGACGTCTCGCTGGTCAACGTCACCGACGACGAGCCCGCCCCGCCTCAAGATGTCGTGGCGCATGCCGCGCGTCTCGGAGGGTTCGCAATGCCACCCGAGATCGACTTCGAGACGGCCGATTTGACGCCCATGGCGCGCAGCTTCTACGGCGAAAGCAAGCGGGTCTCGAACCGGCGGCTCAAGGAGGTGCTGGGGTACAGGCTGCGCTATCCGACGTATCGCGAGGGACTGGCTGCGATCCTGGCGCGCGAAAGTCGTTAGCCACACCAACGCGCCATTCGACGCGGGCCCTGGTTGCATCGGCGCGAGAAACAGAAACTCGGGCATCGTTCAAGCGCGGTTCAGCATGACACCGCTTTCTTGCCGGAATTCCGGACGAATGTCGGCGCCGGTTCGAGAGCGGCGAGGCACCGCTCCCGGGCAACTTGACAACTATAAGCGTATGACGGCGGAGCGAATCAGGATGCGCGGCGGCTTTCGACCAGCATGGCTCTTGGCGGTTGGTATCGCGGGGCTGGCGTTGGCTCCACCTGGCGCCGTGCGCGCGGCCGATGACGCCGCGGCCCACGCCCTTGCCGACAAGTTCGCCGCCGCTGCAAAAGGCGGGAGTCAGCCGGCCGCATCGGCAGAAGCCAAGGCAATGGCCGAGGCCAAGCGCGTCGCGGCCGTGAAGAAGGCCGCAGAGGCGCGTCGCAAGGCCGAGGATGCCAAGCGGACAGCGGATGCGGCACGGACGCGAGCCGAGCAGATGAAGGCCGACGAGGCTGAAATGTTGGAGCGGGCCCGGGCCGAAGCGGCTGAACGCGAGGCAGAAAAGGCGCGAGCGCTCGAGGAGCTGGAGCGGGCGGAATCCGAGCGGGTCGCTGCGGAGGGTGAGGCCGCTGCGCGCGCGAAAGCCGCCGCCGACAAAGCCGAAGCCGACCGGATCGCCGC